>NZ_CATKQT010000013.1:0-68353 GCF_949767855.1 Brevibacillus sp. IT-7CA2 | reverse complement strand
CAGGTAGACAGTTTTATTATTTTAACTGTCTACCTGAAGGGGAGCATATCAGATCCGAAGGAGGGCTTCACTATTACATAGGGATACCAACAGCATCGCGCAATGCATCTGCTGCATAATGGGCTGCATCCCTTACTTTTGAATCGGCATTTGCCGTCCATAACGCACCAAGGACACCAATCACTTTTTCAGCTGATTCTTTATCTAGGCTCCTCGCTTCTCCATTTCATCAACCACTGCATAAGAGCCATACACACCCACTGTATAACCGGGCAGTTCCTAGGACAGTTGCAATTGATAGCGAGACGACACAAGAATTACGAAAGCTTACCAAAAGATGTGCTTCTGAAAAACTTGAAACGGACCTGGACTTTATAATGACCATGGCCTCGTGATCTGAACCACTGTTGGCACTCCCGTTACTCCACGTAACCTTATGCGATCCTTTTATCGATTAATAGAAAAAGCTGAAGTAAATAAAATTAGATTCTATGATCTTCGCCATACTCACGCAACGATGCTTCTAAAGCCAACGTTAATTCAAAGATTGTAGCTGAGAAAATGGGATGGTCAGATACAAAAATGATTGATCGTTATCAACATGTTTTACCGAATATGCAGAAAGAGACGGCTGATATTTTCGGGAAGATGTTCTTTCAAAAGAAAGAGGCAAAGTAAAAACCCATTCGCACCAATTTCGCGCAATAATCTCACATACGTATATACGCTCTATACCGGCCATAACGCTGTCCATTTACTTCTGACAGTATAATCCAATCTTCATTATTGTAATGGACTATATCACCCCTAGAAATGGCTGCAAGAGTGCTTATTATTTTGTCGTCTACATCAGTTGAAAGTGGGGAGTTAGAAATGGCCGCTTTAACAGGTTGGTTATTGATCAGGACGTCCTTACCAAGATGATCAAGAATAAATTGAAAATCTTCTTTGTTTGATACAAAAAGGTTTATCATTTTTTACCTCCTAAACTAAAAAAGACACCTACATACAGGTGTCTTGGTTATCGCTATTTTTCGTTTCGTTATCCGTTTTTTGATATCTGATTTGTTGGATTTCTAAACGGTTAATTTTAATCTGGAAATTTTTAAAATTATAATTATTTAGAACTTCAACTATGTAATCATCATATTTAGTGATTGACAATAATTTAACATCAAGTATTTCCCCATTTACTAAAACGAATTGAAATTTATGATCTTGTTTATACAAAATTTTACTACGTAACAAATTAAATATTGCCATATACATAATGCTTAATCCAAAAAACAATATTACGGCAATAAAAAAATAAACCAATTTGAACTCTAAGTAATAAAGGGTGATTAGTTGGAGAGAAACAACAAACACTCCTAATAATGATATAAAAAAAGGAACATATTCTTTTTCTGTTTCTTTAGAACAGAATTTCATTATCGATATTATTGGTATTAGCATTACAACTAACCCAACAATTGAAGCGACTGTGCTACCAAGCATTTGATATAGATAAAAAGAAATTCCACAAATCAATGAAAATATAGACAAGAGAATTAACCAGATTATAGCAGTCCTCTTTCTACTCAATTTATATTGATTTTCTATTTTTTCAATTTCTGTTATATCCATATCAAGTAAATCAAATATTTTTGTTAATACTGGTGTCGCAACCTTAGTATAATCCATCAAAAAATCCCCCGTGTCCCTTTTCACTATATTCTACCACATCTCTCCATTCTAAATCTTAATGCTGGTTAACCGGAAAACATAAAAAAAGAGCCATTTTAATTGGCTGCTTTAGATTCTTCACTCTTCATTTTCCTGATTTTGTTTTCCAGTTGGTCTATCCTAGCCATTAGATTTTCATGGAATTGGGATACTGTTTGGTCATCAGAAGTATAGTTCTACATCAATTGCGGTTGATTTGCAATTGACTCTAGGATAGATAATGCCGTTTCGTATATTTTGCGAGTGTTGGCTTTGTCTGTTACATTGTATGTATCAGAAGCATTTTATCCATTTTCGGTTATATAGACGGCTATCTCATCAGGTGAAAGTGTGATGCCCTTGGTTTCCATAAGTAGGCGTTCTTGATTAGTCATGTGTGATTCCTCCTTTGAAATAAAAAAACTGCCACACTAGGCAGTTGGATTTCTATTGTCCTAACGACTCATTTAACATTTGCTCTAATTCTGCTTGAATTTCCTCTTGAGTCATAGATTCAACAGGTTTATATTCTCCATTAATACTATAATCTGCTGGATTTTTTGAAACTCCATCATGCGGAACATATTGACCGCTTTGATCATAGTCGTTTGGATTGGTTGATGGTGCTTTTGGGTCTGCCTTTAATTGTGATTCAGTGTATACAGGTTTATTTATTTCATTTGTATATGATGTAGAAGGTTGTTGACTTTGAGTTTTTTCAATCTTAAAACTATCTGTAACCCTTACTTTTTTACCAAACGTAGAGTCATCGACCACTAATGTTCCAGCCAAGTTCTCCCCATTCTCTCCAAACAATTCTTGAACAGAAAGAGGTTGAACATTGACTGTCGGTGTTGAAATTTCTATAGTATAGTTTCCAGATTTTAGCGATCCCCCCTCTTCAGAAAACTCATCACTCTGGAATTCACCGTTGCTAACTTTTTTTGTATTTTGTGCAAAATACCCATTATCTCCCTTTACACTAATCATAAGGTCAGTTTGATCAGGAAGATTTGTTTGACCACTAACTCTAACTTTATTCACACTTTTTGTAATACTTGATTTAAGAGAAACATCAATCTTTTTATTTACGTCTTTAACTTTCGCTGTTGTTATTTTTGGGGTTTCAATAGTATTACTACCTGAACAACCTGATAATAAAAATACAGTTAATATAAAAAAAATATATTTATTCAAGACAAAACCCTCCCAATATTTTATAGGAGGATTTTACCATACCAAATGAATTATTTGTTTGTTCTTGGAAAAAACTCTAGTTTGTGGTCAGTAGTCGTTGAATATTAAAAATCAGTTAATGTAATATACTCGCCACATTGCTTACAATCAATTCTTACTTCATTTAATTTAGAGTCAATTGAAATGTTATCTGCAATCTCATAATCCAATAATCTAGTTATTTCTTCTACACTATCACTTTCTACTAATTTACTAACATAATCATCATCTAAACTCACAGAAACATCTGATTCGATTGACACATCTGAAACTGTAAAATACGCTTTTTTGTTAAATTCTTTGCTTATGTAAGCATGATTTCCGACTGTTACTGGCTTAAATTCTGATACAAGACCACAATTATCACATGTTACTACAACTTTCACACCCATATAATGACCTCCTAAAAACAACATTAATACCCTAATAATACCATCAAACTATTGAGAAAGGGTGTAAACTTCAACTGGATAATTAGATTTTCTCTGGGTATGTGCAAATAGCTGATATAGCACCTTTTAAGCCATTAGGGGTATCAAACAATTCCAATGAACACTTGATTTTAACTGGTCTATTTCCGAACATTACCTAAAATTTATCCGAATATTACTTCACTAATATCCACCTGACCACAAAACAGGTAAAAAATAGACCACAATCTCTAGGAGTTAGTGGTCAAGATACTAAGATTTCTCAATCAAACTGAATCGATCAACAATAGACAACAGTAGTAACGCAAAATTCAAAAAAATACATTCCTATGCCTTTCTATTTTTGTTTGATTCATTTGACATCAGAATGAGTAACATGTGTGGGCCAGTGGACATATTCTCTTAAATCAACTCGATCATACTTCCCCTTTTTGTAAACCTTCTTCTATTCCTCGACTATACTATCTTGTCTAGTCAATGTAACCGGATGGGTAAGTAAATGATGTACTGAAATTTAAGATCTTCTTAGCATATTGCAAAACGATCTTTCTTGGCTTAAATTCTTTGCCATTGTAAATATACGATGGTGCTTGAAGAATGGCATGATTCCCACTCAAATACTCTTTAGTATCAACTATTTTGTTAATACACTGCATATAGGCGACTGTATCATTCCTCAATAAACCATTCAGGATTACCATCATGGTGTTCTAGGATATATTGATCTATATTCATCTGATGACCTCTATTTTCAAAATAAAAAACCATTCGAGTTTATTACCCGAATGGCTGTAAAAAATTAAATACTGAAATCGTAATACTTACTTGATTCATAATCATAGAAAGAAATAGATTTATCTCGAACTTCTCCACTATAATGCTTCCTAGTATCATAATCATAACCTTCAAACTTATTTTCTGTTATTATTAATTCTATGTGATTTCTATTACCATAGTGGTAAAGGTTATATTTTCCTTGCCTACCATCTCCCGAAATATGGCACTTTTCATCGTAATCGTAAATATCAACTTTTTCTCCATTAGCTTTACCACTAATATTAACGTATTTTGACCTTGAATAATCATAAACTGAATCTACATTCTCCCCAGATATAATTACCCCTGCAATAAATGCTACACTAGCGCGGGCTCCGTCTTTCATAAGAATCTCATCTCCTTTTCCATAAGCTTATAGTAATAGCTTATCAAAATTTGATGCTTTTTGTAATAAATGTATAATCATGAAAATGTGTCTACATACCATTTCCCTGCTTTCATTCCTTGAATTGCAAGAGAAGCAGCAATTACCAAGTCATCATGATAACTGTCACCGGTACCACGCTTGTTTCCAAGTTTTCCATCTTGATCAACGAAAATTTTCATTTGCTCAAGTGTCTGCTTACACTCCATATTGATCATTCCAACCTCAAATTGTTCCTTGAAGTCAGAGATGAGAATTTCTTTGTTGGCTTTTGTCATCTGCTAACCGACTTTTAATCTTTTCTTCCCTTTTAGGTCAAACGTCTTATGTTTGTACAGCAGATAATTTTTCTCTTTCCTGATCCGCTCATTTAGTGTTGGACTCAATGACAAGGAAACTGTAGTTGAAATAATGTGCCAATGATTCAACTACATCTGCAAATTTGTATAATGGCACTTCATTGTTATAGAAACAGGCAACTTGTTGTCCATCAGCATCAAAAATACTGATAGTTGAGAAGTCAGCGTTTTTCCCTCCACCACTTGCCGTATCACCCCCTGCATAATACCTTTTGCCTTGAACAGGTAAATGCCAAATAAAAAGCGACTTGCCAAAAAAAGATTTTAACACCTCTGGCAAATCGCTTATTTCAATATTTAGTAATGGCTCCATCACATTTTGCAATCGTTTAATTATCTTATCTGTTGAGAACACTGATTCATTACTTGTCTGGAATGCTTGATCTGGTGTTGTAGGAAACTCACGATTCCACTTGTCTGTAGAATTTGTTGCAATGTAGTACCGCCTAAACATCAGTTTCCTTAATGAAGCACCGTATTTCTCAAATAGAATCTGCTCATCGTATTCTAAGTCCTTTTCCCTCAATCTGTTACCTTTATTATGAAATTTATGCCACGCCTCCGCTTCATCAAAAACCACTTTAAACTGTTTATGGTAAGCATCTGCAAGCCAAGAATAAAACTTGGCATTCCATACACTTTCCTTGCCACGTTATGACTTGGGAAACAACTCAGCGAAATAGTTATAGCCCATACCAGTTGATTCAATCCAAATCATTGCCGAATCGTTCTTTGCTAGTGCTGGGATAGCATCATCTCCACCAGCAGTAGAGAGTGATAATCCTCGATCCATTTGTTAGGAAAAGTTCATCCCTATTGTTTAAACTAATTTTTGGGACCAATTCTGGATACTTGTCGTGAGGAAGATTCTTAAACATTTCCTTAACTTTAACGAACAAACTCTTACTCACGCTATTATGATGGGTCATAATCATATAACTTGTATCTGATTTAGTAATAGCAGATTAAAGCATATACGCCAATGAAAGTGTAGTGAATCCTATCTGCCTACCCTTTAGTATGATATTAAATTTTTCTTTGATTCTATGTATTCAGATTGTTCCTTGTTCAAAACGAATGAAACCAAGTCACCATTATTATCAATAATCTTAATGAAGTTCTTAGCAAATAACTTAAAATCGGTCATTATAAGTTCTAACTTCTGTTTCTTACTTTTCTTTTCTTTTCTTTCTTTCCAAATTACTTCACTCAAACAAAACACCACCTAAAAAAAACAGGCAAACTTTTAGTTTGCCTTATTCAGTAAGTAACACTTCTACATCTTCATATGCAGTTAAAATAGAGAACGGCACTACTAGTACATTAACGTCTTTACCAAAGATATCTTCGATGATCACGGTAATATTGACGCTTTTTTCATTGTCTGGATCAAGAATGATATCTTCAAACAGAAGAACCTCTTCATGTTCTTTCTTTATTTTTAGGTTTAAGTGCCTAATTTCGATTGTTCCAGTGTTCAAATTAAAAGAACCACTTTGATTATCCTTGTATTCTGGTTCATAATATCTTTTAAAATTATTATTCCTGTTATGAACACAGAGAATAATTCGTTTAATAGCAGTTCCACTTTTTCCTACGTTGTATATTTTTAATAATAAAGATATTTCTAGTATGTTTGCATTATTGTTACTTGTTTGCTTTTTACTATATTGACCAACATCGTTATAATTAGAATAATAATAACCAAATTCACCTGTGTTAATTTCCGCCTTCACTTTCGGTTTATTCAATAACCAATCTCGTAGTATTCCTAAGAGGAAACCAACGATTACTCCTAGTAAAGGCATCAAAACTTGCACTGGTTTTATATCTTCCATTTTAAACAACCCAATCATTAAGAATTATTTGTTAGTAATATTATACAACAAGCTCATCTTCTTCTTACTCTATTTCTCCAGAATATTCTCCAAATGCTTTTAACGCTTGCTGTTTATGATGGTCAATTTCTTACTGAAGTGTAAGCAACAATTTGACCGATTTCTCATCACCTTTTACCGCTTTATCTCTAGCGGCTTCATACATATCAATCAAATCCTGTGCGGTCTTGGTTGCCAATACCATACTGGCAATGTGTCTAAAATCGTCAGTGGGCTCCCACTTATTAAAACTGTTCATCGTCGACCGTCTTTAAGAACCCTTCCTCAGTCATTGTCATATTGGCCTCAATTTTTATGTCCTCTTTACCGTAACCAATTCTCTTTGTAGGATTTTGTTTCGAATTGATGATTTCATTTTCTTCAAGGTAGTTAAAGAAGATTTTTAGAACGTGAAGTTTACTGTTTCGTGTGGTTACATTGTTGTTCCTATCTTTGTGACAGTACATAAGATAGTTTTTCACTGTGTTTGCAGTCACATCATTCACATCAACTATTTCATTGTTAGAGCAGAAGGTTTGAAATTCGCTTAGAGCGGACATGTAGGATTCGATGGTTTTAGGGGATAAGTTTTTATACTCACGATCATCCTTAAAATCTTTAATGGCAAACTTAAGTAACACAAAAAAGCACACTCCCTTTTCAGATTTTGATTCTGAAAAAAAGTGTGCTTCATATTTGAAGACGTGTCTGAGTGCGACCACTTAACTTAAGAAGTGTTATAATCACGCTCAAACCCTTGATATATCAATTATGGTGATCCGGACTGGGTTCGAACCAGCGACCCCCACCCTGTCAAGACGCCAGACTTTTTTTGTTGCATTTTGTTGAAGTAGAGCAAGCCTTGATATTACAGCATTTTAGTGGTTTGTATTTTTGTTATCTTTTGCCCCTCATTGGTGCCCTTTTTTACGTTTAGGCACCAGTTTCGGCACCAATTTTCCATCTATGATTTTCCCTTTAACCACTCCACAAAAACACTTTTTAGAATCCTGTATCTTTGGCCTATCTTTATAACCTGAAACTGACCCGAGTGTACTAATCCGTAAGCATGATTCAGGCTTATCCCCAGTATCTTTTGAATATCTTTCGGAGTCAGGATATCCTTATAATTTTTCAGCACATCTTCATCTACTTCTGGTAGGCCTAATTCTTTGCTAAGCTCTGCTTTTGCTTCTTCATGCTCGTATTCTCCTAAAAGCTTGCGATATGTCTGCACCTCTTTAATTAGTGCATCCACATCCATCATCATCAACTTTTGCATGGATTTTAAACGTTCTACGATCTCTGAAATTTGTTTGTCTGATAAGAAGTTGTGATTCATAATTCACCACCTGTTTCCTCATCTTTACGGACGTACAATCTTGAAACACAATATAATAGTCACTATGTATTCCCAACTTCACCACCATTTAGGTGTTCATTATCAGCCTCGTGTATATCCATCATCATAGATTTCAGTTGTAAAAAGGTCCCTTCATCCATTGATTTGTAATTAATGATTATTGATACGATTGCAACGATGTACATAATAAACACAATTCCCAAATAGTAAATTGAAGCATAACCCCAATGATTAAGAGCAATGAATGTTATCAACCCAAGGATCATTGCTACAGCAGAAGCACCAAGCCCATGTGTTCTTGATGTTCGATTAGAATACCATTCGTATCTTCTCTGTAAGTCTTCGTAATTAATCTTCTTTTTTGGAACAACTAATGTCATCATTTTGTCCATATGCCTCTCAATGGTTCTCCAATCATCCCTTGTATTGCCGGTAACCACACCTTCTAGGCCGGGAACGCCTTTGGCTGCTAGATATGATCTCTTCCCTCCAAACGTCCATTTATAGCAAAAATACATCTGATATAGCACGTATCCGATGGGAACACCCAATGCAGCGAAAAACGCTGCAATGCCTGCAATAGCTGCAAAATTTGAATTAAAAGGTTGAATGAGGATTTCTATTTGAAAGTTAACCGCAGCTAATTTGAACATTAAGAAAGTAGCAAGGAAGATCCACCCTGGTATTCCCCATCTAAGAATCTGAAACTCTGTATTCATACATCAGCCCCCTTTTTTTACTATTTTGATAACAAGTACACTTTTTGTCCATTCAGTATCGATTTCCTTGCTATGATTGCAGAACAAACAGCCACATACCATCACTAGGTCAATTTTATCCCCTCCAACTAAAAGAACCGCCCGTAGGCGGCTTGTAATTGAATAATATACATTGCACGGACATTTTCGTTCAGAAACCAACGGGAAAATCCGTTCGTTGGTTCTTCTATTCTATTGGTTATACAGGTAGTCATATAGTTTGTTCTGCTAGTATTCAGTCTTATAACTTGTTTCATTTAATCGGAGTCGTAGCACGACAGATGTTAGGTCGATCACGGACACCTAGACCTTGTTTTACATAAACCACATTGCCCAGACATTTTCCACTTTCTCACACGTTTCGAGCCAAAGGCTATCATCCACTTTCAAATGATCCAGCCAAATGCGGTTGGAGGATTTGTTGCAACAAGAAGCCCCTTAATTGAAAATGCAATAGTACGCTAAAGGATTGGGAATTGAATTAATTGAATATAAAGATCTTATGAACTACTGACTCCGTACCTTAACAGCTAGATGGAACTAGGTTAAAGAGCATCATATTTAACCGGCTGAGAAACCGAACAGCTCCTGCAGAAATAGGAGATTTTTACATTGTTCAAAAGCCAGTTACACACCGAGGAAGGCGCAACAGGCGAAACCCGCCTCTGCTCTAATCTGAGACGGGTTTGCTTAATGAGGTTTGAAATCAATAAGTGTATAAGTACATTGTTCTTCACTGGTAATTGGATTCGTTTCTGTGGTTTCTTCCAGTGTTGCTATACCATCTGATGGAACTTCAAATTTTCTATCCCGCAATAATTTACCTATTGATCCACTATATTTTTCTCCTTCAGAAGATTTGAAGTTAAATCTATTACGGTCTGTATTGACACCGACTAATGAACCAAAAATTTCAAACTTCAAACTCTCATCCTCCCTATCGTTGTTTAAAACTTGCAGCGTTCGGATTATCTGAGTGTAACCTAGTCTTGATGTAATTTTAATGTTATCGGGAGAAGCCCACTCTACATTCAACTCTATTTTCGAATCAGCTAATTTTTCTAAAAAAGACCGATATGAAATTAGAGTGCGCTTATGAACACCTCCAATTAATCCCTTTAATTTGGATTCGTCAGAAGCAGCATCAATTAGTGTCATAACCTTCTTTAAAGAAGAGGATACTGCTGTTTCCCCAAAGAGATTTTTTCCAGAATCTGACTGTAATCTAACTCCGAATGATGCGGCATAGAACCCTACTACTTTTAATTTATTTGCTTCTTTAATACTTTTTGGTACTGGTCCACGAGAAGAAGAAGCTTTAATAGCAACATTATTCGTGAGGTTTTGAAAACGTAGTAGCACAGCGCCTAAAATATCTGCATCAACTTCTTGAGAATGTGTTCCTTCAATTTCTAATGATAGGTCCACGACATCTCTGCCTGTTTTTTCAGAAAGTAATTCAACCGTCTCCGTTCTTTCAGGTAAAGATTGGTGATCTATATTCAAATAGGAGTCCTCTCCAGGTAATTCTTCCTCTACAAGGGAGTCCACAGTTCTGATCTTCTTTTTTTGATACTGTTCGTTTTCAGATTGAATAATCTCCCAAACCCATCCGTCTTCTGCCAATAATGTCGTTTCTCTTAACGAAATCTTTCCGGACCGTACTGCTCTCAGTCGTATTTCACTTACAGGTATAAAAAACCACTTATCCCACGAATCAGAAATATCGATAAGTATTACTACGAACTTCTGCCCTGAATTGCTCTCACATGAATACAAGACAGGTCTATCATAATAATCATATATCTCTATTATCTTCATTACTCCAATCGGAGTTTTAAAAACAGCGTCCATTGTACATCCCTCTTAATTATGCATTGTAATCGGAAAAGTGGTGTTGTATACCTTGGTACCCCGTACGAACCCACCATGTGACATGAGATTTCTCGTTCTTGGACGGCGTCTCTTTTACGACCCCTGAATCTTTAAATATTCTGCCGATTGAAATGTGGAATTTCCTTAGTGCAGGCAGCCTATTCTTCAATTTTAAAACATCCTCATAATCTGTATGAACCGATAATCCGCATGCTTGACAATCTAATGGTGAAAAATCACGGCTAGGATACCTCATCTTGTGGCTCAAAAAATCTTCTTTCCCAGGTTGTTTTTGCTTTGTTAATCTGTATACAATCATTTCCTCGCAGCGTGCATCTATAGGAGGGCATTGATCTGGAAAATGATCATCCCAGAACATTTTTGTTTCTTCTAGAATATTGTTTTCTTTCACTCTATTACCACCAATCATACACGAATGCCATAATTGTAACATATTTCCTTTAGGATTTATTGGGTAATTATGCGTTCACTATTGAAATATTACTATCACGACGCAATGGATCTGCCTATCATTCGCCAAGTAACCGCATCCTTGTTGATCAACCCACTTCACTTCACACCTCCCCGCAAGGTGATTCATACTCACTCTTACTAGGATAAGACTAAGTTGTCAGAAAAATGATCCCCCTACCAGCGCTTTCAAATCTATACATGGAAGGGCTCTAGTTCATATTGCACGAGCATAAAACATGATGTACCCCGTTTGCTATCTGATTATTTGCCGATTACTTAGAGGACATTCTGTACGATATCACAACTCAACCGACAAAATATGTACATACGTTCGTATAATATGCTCATATTTACTAACAACAGGAATAAGCACATAAAAAAACCAAGCTCCCTCTAAAAGGAAACTTACCTTTTTTTATAGTACTCCTTGATTTTCGATGTTATTTTCCAATACAGGTCAGCCATACGATTCACCTGATCTGGTTCCGCTTCTTCGAAATGATGAGCTCTATCAATCTCATCTTCTAACTCCATTACTAAATCAAATACATCTGGATCGAGTTTATGCAAACCGTCAAATATCTCGGGGCGGATATACTCTTCATAATCTTTGATATTAAAATCTGTGTAACTACCACCGATATGACTAGTTACTTGCACTTCCCCAGCAGCCTTAAGTATTTTGTTGTAAACCTCATACTTTTGTTCTTGCTTTTCCTCAGAATTTTTCTTCTCAGCATCCGCAATATCCCAGTTTCTCTTTAATTCTGCTTGTTTATATTCTATTTTTGAACGCTGCCCATTCACAAGAAGTGTACCGATAACACCCAGGATACTACCCGCAATCGTCCCGAGAACAGGTAATGAAATTTCAAAAGCGGTTTTTTCCATAATTTAAATCCCCTCCCTATTCAATCCTATTAACTATAGCAAAATACTAGTACGCTCTCTATCTGTACTTCCAGTAAAATCGACAGTCCATTTGTAATGGTTTGTTAAAAGTCATATCCTTTATACACAAGATGCCTCCCCTAGCAAATATTTCCCCCCGTTCTACCTAATCAAGAACGTTTTCCTTGGTCAATTAGCGTATCCATTGAAGGGATTTACCGACTATTAAAGCTAATTCTGATGTAGATATTTCCCTATGTTGTAGCTGATCAATTTTCGCCTTTGGTTTCGCCAATTTCATCACCTCACTTTCGTTTTTAGCTAAAAATCACCATTGTTTATTTTTTACGCATTAGATGAAGCCGAAATTAAAAAAGTGTTAAATTAGTCTATCCGCAAGCAAAAGCGAAAGTAAATTTCAAAATTAAAATCTAGCGGGATTTCGGGGCTCGCTCGACCCGCATAGGGCCTACCCTGTCAGAAGGACCCACAGCCGCAACCTCCCAAGCATCGGAAGTTTAATTGCGCCTCACTTATTTGGGCATCCACACGGTTATACACACGTGAATACTAACAACTGCTAATACGCACGTGAACCTTAACTTTTCTTAACAAGGTGACTGTGTAAAG
Organism: Brevibacillus sp. IT-7CA2; assembly: GCF_949767855.1. Classification (NCBI taxonomy): domain Bacteria; kingdom Bacillati; phylum Bacillota; class Bacilli; order Caryophanales; family Paenibacillaceae; genus Brevibacillus; species Brevibacillus sp. IT-7CA2. Next base: position 55,554 of record NZ_CATKQT010000013.1, on the reverse strand, counting down.
GAATCCCTCGCTGCTGCCCTTAAAATTGAGGGGAGTGTCAAATTTGACGCTCCTTTATTCAACGTTGAACGGAGTATGCCAGCAAAAAAAGTTTTGGGAGATTCACACTATTGGAAAAGGCTGTCGGAGTCGGTCTACAGAAATGCGATCCGGATAGTTATCATGTGGGGGGATACCTCAGAACAAGGGGAGAAGACAGTCGTTAAGATTTGTCTTTTTTCTTTGTAAACAAAAAGAAAACAGACACATGAGGTCTGCTGATTGGTAGGAATTGTTATGAGCTTTATTGTGTTTATCGTATCTTGTTACAGTTATCCTTGTGGGTTATCGCTATACATAATAATAGGAGGTTTTTTAGGTAACGACATGCTATTTGCACCAGTGGAAACAACAACTAGAAAGCAAGCTATTACCAGTGAAACTCTTGAAAGGACAGCTAAAAACTTCCTCATATGTTACCCCTCATTTCTTTTCCCGAATTTAATCATATTATATACTTCATTCAATTTTTTCAGAAGTTCCAAATCCATATCTTTTTTTAATTCACAATGATGCATGTTTATCTCAACAGCGCAAGACATTATTTCTTCGATTCGATTGATTTTTCCGTAATACACAATACTTTGTAGATAAGCATCCATGCCCTCATTGAAATGACCGCGACTAACAAGGAAGGCTCCTTTGTTTTTGTAATAATTACCCATTCCTGAAAAGTTGTAAGCATTATTAAAATCAAAAGAGAAGTTATGTTCCTCTGTGTTGATAACTTGTTCGATGGAGTTTACGTCATTAACGTAAAGTAATGCTTCTATTAGGTCGTTGACTCTATGGATTAGATTGTTCTTTGTCGCTTCCCCTACACACTCCCTGAGCAATGGTATTGCTTCCTGATAATGACCAGTCTTTGACAAGATAATTGCACGTAGATACTTGGAGCGTTCCATGATAAAACGATAGCCTAACTTTTCGTACATTTCTATATGGGATTCCATGTCTTCAAATTTGCCCATTCGCATATAGGAATTACAAATAGCCAAGGCAATGCGTTCCTTTATTTCATTGCTTGTAGAATCCTCGGCATGTCCCATTTTTCCAAGTTCAATACACTGCTCATATTTTTTCAAGTCATGTGCATCAAATGCCATTAAGTAGCAAAGGTTAATTCTCTCTTCATGACTCAAAAACTCTATGTAATACAATACTTCTTCCCCGTGACGAAAGGTTTCTTCGAGGCGGTGTGGGTTATTTCTTTCGATACGGTATCTATGAAATAAAGCTTTAGACATGTATGGTTGAATTCCGCGAATCCGACAATATTGAGCAAGTTGGTTAAAGAGCACTAGCTTAATTTCTGTGTCTTCAACATTGAGGGCAGTATTGTACAGGATCTCTACTGAGTCCTCAGTTTTTTCTTTTGGATTTTCGAGTATACGGGAAACTATTTTTATAGTTAGGTCTTCATTTGGGAGTTGAATAGCTTCGAGCAACAAATCGTGTAAGCTATTGTGTCGTGTCTCATTAGAGATGTAAAGTTCGATTATCTCCTCATATTGTACATCTAAGGCTTCAAAGATGCGTAACAAGGTTATTAGTTCTGGTCGCTTTGTTTCTCCATTTTCTATTCTTGAAATAGAGCTTTTACTGACACTTGACTTTTCTTCTAGTTCAGAAAGAGTGAGGTTATTTTGGGTTCTGTACCGTAATATTGTTTCGCCAATATGGTCTTCCACATTGTTCACTTAATTCACTCCTTTACCATTTTATTACATTTACGAAAAGCATTATATCAATAGGAGTTAGAACTATCAAATGCAAGTATTCGATCTGTTTCGACAATTTATGGCTTTTAAAATTATTTTGTGTCGAACGTTGCATAAATGGAAAAATACTCGTTATTACGCAACAACTGGTATTCTTTGGAAGAAGCGAGGTGATGTAATGGGGGTGAGTTAAATAATGAGAAGGCATGAAATGAGGAACGAAGACTTATTACAGAAGATTGATACCCTTCAATTCCAACTGAACGAAATTTTCAAACAGAAGGGAAGTCTAACTGACTGTGCTGTGGTAAGGGTGAGTCAAGAGCTTGATGATTACTTAGTGGAGCATCAACGTAGAATGCAAGATGAAGTGTCTGGCAAAGAGAGCATCACCAGTAAAAGTCGAAGAGTAATCTGATTAACAATTTAGGGGGTATTGTGATGAAAAAGGCAGTTCTGGCAGCATTTTTATCTTTAAGCCTGCTATCGAGTGTATCTTTACTGTTTTTAGAGAAGAATGATTTATTGGATGATGCGTAGAATTAAGTCAGCTATTGGATCAATACATTCTAGTAATTCAATCAAAAATGATGGAAAAAGAATAAATGTATAAAACGCTAGGACAGCAACACAAGGATTTAGAAAACGAAAAGGGGTGGAAGTCCATGAAAAGATTCAAACAAATGTTAGTTCCTTTGGTCACGTTCTCATTGTTACTAGTTCCCGTATCAGTATCAACCCCTGCATCTGCGGAAAGTACAGAAGAAGTCGTTGAAAGTCCAAAAGAAATTGCCGAGACAGAAGAGGAAAACAGCGAAAGTATAGAGGAAGTCGCGGAGACAGAAGAAGTCGTTGATTTCGAAAACCTTCCCATACAACTGGCGGAGGGGGTAACCCTAGAGGAATTGGCGGAAGCCATGGACGAGCCTGGCATACTCGAAAGCAAAAACGTAACTATTATGGAGAGCAGCGCAACGGATGAAGTCGTCGGAGTGCGCCAAATGGTGTATAGCCCCAATGCAGCCCCAGTTGAAAAAGAAGACGACTCTAAGTTTGACTTCGGTGCCTTCTCTTACAACAGTGCTGACAAAGCTGTCGAGGTTGCTGAATCTGACACTGATGAGGTTGGAGCTATTGAGCCAAGGAGTTGGCTTCCTACCGTTGATGGAGTGTTCTTTGATCACCAGATGACGTCCGACTGGGCTGGTGGTGACGTATACTCGACGGTTAAAGTAATCGCCGTGGTAGGCAGAGTAGCCTCTGTGGACGCTACTCACACTATTATCCGTTCGGCATCAGAGGACGGGAAGTATAACGTAGAAAGAAATGGAAATTTGGATTTTAAGCCTCCTTACGCGAACCTATCTACGCATAGGGTACGCGCTAATGCGGAGACTTACTGGTGGTCAGGGAAATTGGAAGGAACTGTTAGGTACCTGGGAGGAGGCTCCTCACCTATCGCCCATTTGAAGGAGGTAGAAAAGATCCTGACTAACAATAAAGGCGAAATCTACCCTGATTATGTCGATCCACAGTCGAACATCCAGTTAATTAAACCGGACGCTGACATGGTGCCTCAGAAGAGGGAACGAGCGGTGGATAGAGAGGCCTACAAGAAACGTTACGAGGGTTACTTCGGCCCCTCTCAATATTTCAGTTGGAACGAAGTTGAAATCCATCATATGATTCCGTTAGAATACTATGGAAAAAACGATTTCGACAACCTGATCCCCCTTCTCAAAAAAGGTTACAAAAACGATTACATCCTGGTACATGATGAAGTAAATGACTGGTGGAGAAGTTACCGAAAAAATTAAAAAAACGGACTGTCATTTAGGTGGCAGTCCATACTTTTATTGAAAGGGTGTGTAGACATGAGTAATTCGTTTGACGGAAGCATCCGTATGATCCGAGGAAGTCGAACAGAGCGGGATGGGAACTTGCATATTATAAATGGAAAAAATGAGTTCATTTTTTACAAAGCAAACGATCCAAATACCAGTATAGAGGCGCATTTGAAATCGTTTGATCTCCCTGAAGACTATGTAGAATTTTTACATAAATTCGATAGTGCCGTCTTATTTCAAGGGTTGGGATATGGCGGTGGTTGCAGTATTTTGAGCCCCCAACTCGTCATTCAGTATTGGAAAGGATACAGTATAGATCATCCTTACTATCCTATCGCATGGAGTAGCCACTCGCTAGGTTGTATATGCGTAGATCAAGACAGAATCGACAGCGGAAACGGCTACCTCACATGGATTGAATCAATGGACCCCGATAACCCGATTGACATTGACCTGACATTTACAGAATGGCTGGATAAGCTCATCGAACACGAAGGGAAGGAATTCTGGATACCGCCCTTTGGAGAGCAGTAGGCACGAGAATTTGAATGGTAGTAATTCCTAAAGCCCCCTCTTTAACAGCTTGAGGGGGCTTTACTATACTGAAAAGGAGAGTGCCCATGATACTTTTTTTAATTATTTTACTGGTTTTTTGGGGATTTTCTTTTATTTTTTCGTTGTTGGAATCTATTAAATATGTAACGCAGAAAAATTTCATTATATACAACACCTTACGGAACATTTCTTTAATAAGTTTTGTTCTGCTTCTTATCGTTTCTTTTTTTATTGCGAGAATAATAGCTAATTAAGATTCAATTTTAGAGATTTAAAAGAAAGGGCTGTCCCTAGGTATACTTGTACCCTTGTGGAGAGCTACGTTATTTTAGTAACGTTCCCATTCGATTCAGTAGTTACGTAACCATTGCCATTAGTAACGTTAGCGCGGCTCGTCAAAGGGTAGTTGGCTCACCCCTTTTCTTTCGGAAGTAAAAAATAAATCGCTTCCTATTCTTGACCCAAGGTAATTCGGGACAGTAGATGAAGCGTTTTTTCAGTAATAGCAATGCTCTGTGAATAGGAAGTGACTTTTTAAATTTAAGTCTATCTGAATTTCGGGGCTCGCACGACCCGCATGCTTCTACCTCTCCAGAAGGACCCGTTCCTTTTCCTAACGTCGATTCTGAGCCATATTTCGTGATTAGATAGACACGATTTAGCTCCTTTCTTATCAGTCTAGGTATCTCTGTACTCTTCCACATAATCAATCATGTTTCAAAGCAATCTCATAGATGATATCAAACTCTCATTCCTCTAATAGACTATTGGTATCTCCCTCCTTTCACTGCAATAAAAAATGCCACTCTAAATACGAGTGACATATCGCGAGTATATTTCTTTAATATTTTCTTTAAAGATTTTCTTTAGGCTTCGCGCTCTAATGATGGAAAAAGTTTGACTGTACTCTACGTGGAGTACGGATCTGTACCCTTTCCGTTTGCCAAATTCTTAACCATGACGGAAAAACTCTGGAGCCAGGAGCAAAAACGGCATCAGGTATCCGCTCCATTGGCATCGATAAGGTAACAGCAATTGAGTTAGAAAAACTACGCTACCGCACTAAAGAAGAAAAGATGGCAAATCGAAATATATACGAGGATAACGACCTGATGATATGCACACAGTTAGGCACTCCAGTTTCACCACGAAACATCAATCGCACTTTCTATCGCCTAACTGAAAAAGCGGGATTGAAAAGAATTCGTTTCCACGATTTACGTCATACTCATGTTGTTATGCTTTTAAAAATGAGAGAGAACAACAAGCGAATTGCTGAGCGTATGGGATGGTCGAGCGTGAAGATGCTGGATCGCTACTCGCACGTTACTCCACACATGCAAAAGGAAACAGCGGATGCTTTCGGGGAGATGTTCTTTTCGGCACCAAATGGCACCAAAAAATCTTTAGTCGAATAAAGGGCACCATTTCGGCACCAATTTGCTTTTGTTCGCACAAAAGGGGAACAAGCGGGGTCGCTACAAAAATAAGAAAAACCCTTGATTACCAAGGGTTTCAGCATTCGTTCTATGGTGATCCGGACTGGGTTCGAACCAGCGACCCCCACCCTGTCAAGATGGTGCTCTCCCAACTGAGCTACCGGATCATGGGATATGTGTGTGATCGTTTAATGGTGGGCCCTGTAGGACTCGAACCTACGACCAATCGGTTATGAGCCGACCGCTCTGACCAACTGAGCTAAGGGCCCGAATCGTATCGGACGTCGATCACATTTATTACTATACAGTATCGTAAAATGGATTTCAAGAGGAAATGAATAATTTCTTGTAAAAATTTTCACTCGTACCAAAAGAACACTAAAAAACCCAGTGAAATCAGGCTTGTTTTTTCCTTGTAAAAAGCCATTCCCCACCGCTGCTGCCCACATCCCCCTACAAAACATGGGGATTTCCTACAAGATGGCATCACATCATACATGACGCATCAAGCATATGAGCTACACCGGTGAAGAATTGGTCTCCTGCTAAGCTGAAAACTATTCAATAGAGATGAAAACAAACAAGATAATTAGGTAACGATCGAAACAAACTCCCTCATCCCATACCTAACCTACCCAGCCTGCTCCGTCCCTTTCCCTTTCTCCTCAACACGCAGCTCCGCTTCCTGTTGCTTCAACGCCTCACTTCGTGCCAATTCCGCCTCCTGCTCATCTCTCATCCGATGGGCCATGCGGCTAGATGCATTGGCTGCCACACTCGCCACGAGGTCGTCCAAAAATGTGTGAACACGTCCCTCTGCCGACTTGGTATCCAGTCTTTTAATCACCCCGACCTTGTGTTTATCCAAATGTCCAAAGGTGGTCACCGCGATACTTCCATATCCAAATACGGAGCCTAGTGCCAATGTTTCGTCGCATCCGAACAGTCCTTCATCTGACGCGATGATGGATTGGAGCGGCTCGGACAAGAGGCCCTTTTCTGCTAACGTATCCAACTCAACGCCAACCAGGATGGCGTGCTGCATTTCCCTTTTTTCCAAGACCGCTTTCACGCTCTCGATGCACTGCGCCATTGTGAGATCTGGATGGTAGGGCGACTGCATGAGATAGACGATCTCTGCGATATCATCCAACGTCACTCCGCGTTCTGCCAAACGTGCGAGAGCAGCGTTTCTGACTTCGATGCTGTGTACTTGCTTCTTCATATAAGAGACAACCCCTTCCACAAATCGAGTGAAGTCGTTTCCTACCATAGTATCACACGCTGACCAAATTGCGACAATCTTTCGCCCAATGCCTGACCCTGCACCCAAACTATTGGGCATGCCCGCTCCCTCCTGTATAATAATGAACAGAATATCCCAATAAGGAGGACACCGCAGTGGCCCTTGAGGAAATCGTCTTGAAAAGCCGGCATTTGGGGACGCCGGAAAAGCTGGTTGTCTACACACCCCAACGCTACTCGCCACTCTACTCGTATCCAGTCCTCTACGTACAGGATGGAGAAGATTACTTGGCAATGGGCCGGATGGCTACTTTGTTGGATCAATTGAATCAGGACAAAGAACTGCCTGATATCATCGCTGTCTTTCTCCCTGTCGAGAAAAGCAAACGGAACGACCGTTATCATCCGGATGGCAAGGAGCACATGGCCTACCGACGCTTCCTCGCCGAAGAAGTCGTGAGCTATGTCGATACGCATTACTCCACACATCCTTTGGGGAACGCACGAACACTTCTTGGCGAATCTTTGGGCGGGGTTGTCTCTCTGTTCACTGCTCTTAACTATCCACATACGTTTGGACAAGTTGCCTGCCAGTCGATAGCCATGGACGCAAACCTAAATCGTTTGGTAGCTGACGCTGACTTTTCCGTACCACAAACCATTTATTTGGAAATTGGGACGGAGGAAACGGCAGTAAGCACGGGGCGCGGCACATTGAATCTTCTTGCGGCCAATGAAGAACTGCGCGAGATTTTGGGCACGAAAAAAGCCACCCTCGTTTATGAAACGTTTGAGGGTGACCATACGTGGGGCCACTGGCAGCGCAATCTACCGCGTATGCTTAAGACGCTTTACGGGTAAACTTACCGTGGCTGTTCTTCTTGTGGACCTTCATCCTTGATAGTGGATACGAGTGCCTCTTCGAATTCTCCTTTTCGTATCGCAGTCAAGATGGTGAAGGTCAGCACAGACAGTAGAAGCAGAACGAGAAAAATGAATGTGATCATCATAGCCGTATACATGCAGTGCGGCACCTCCTTGCACTACACAGTCTTTCCTTAGGCGCAAGGAATATACGGACCCACGCTTAACATTACACAAATGAAGAATTTTCTGTTAAAATAATATCTTGTAGAGCATGATAGATAGTAAGGAGGAGTGGTCCTGATGATGTACAGTATCGTAATATTCCCATCTAGCAAGGTGCAAGAAGTTGCCAACTCTTACCGGAAACGTTATGACCCGGGCTATGCTTTGGTTCCTCCGTATATCCGTTTGAAGGAAGCCTTTGAGCTGGACGAAGCCAAGCTGCCTGAGCTGGTGAGCCATCTGGAGCAGGTTGCCTCCTCTACCGACAGCTTTTCGGCTCATTTCCATCGAGTATCTTCTTTCCACCCTACCAACAACGTGATCTATTTGGCTGTGCAAAACAAAGAACCATTTAATGAGCTGCATCAAAAGATTGCCAATCAGTGTGTGAATGAAAAAGAAACCTATGCATACGTACCGCATCTGACCATCGGGCGCGACCTGTCCGACGATGAGCTGCGAGATGTAACCGGCCAACTAAGCATGGCAAAAATTGACCTGAACAGCGAGATTGATCGCTTCCACTTGATTTATCAGCTCGAGGATGGCATCTGGAGCGTTTACCAGACTTTCCTTCTCAAAAAATAAACACCCTTTCCTCAATCACCAACCCTCACTGCGTATCCATCGCAGGGAGGGATATTTTCTAACAAAGGACGAATATCGATGAACCTGCAAACCTACCAGATCCAAAGAGTCACCACTGAACAAGAATTGGCGGATGCCCTGTCCGTACGCCGCGTCGTTTTCATCGAGGAACAGGAAGTACCGGAAGAGTTGGAAATAGATGAGCATGACACATTGGATGGCGGGACGATTCATTTTGTGGCCTACCGCGATGGAAAGCCAGTGGGCGCAAACCGTCTCCGTACGTACGCACCTGGGGTGGGAAAAATTGAACGGGTGGCGGTTGCTAAAACAGAACGCGGTACCGGGCTGGGCCGCCAAATCATGCTCGCGATGGAAGAGCTAGCCAAACAACACGAGTATGACAGCCTGAAGCTGAACGCACAGACGCAAGCCCAACGGTTTTACGAAAAGCTCGGCTATGAACCTTTTGGCGACTTATTTGACGATGCGGGTATCGAGCATATTGCGATGGTCAAATCCATTCGCGAATAACAAAAGCTGCGTGCAGCTCAATCCCCTTAGTCGGAAAACAACCTCGTTTTCGCTATGATCATCATGCGAAGCGAGGTTGTTTTAAATTTCAACCAAAAAAATCAAATCACCAGCGGTTTCCGAATTGCCTCAATCACGCGCTCAAAAGAGTCAGCACCCTAGCCCTCTGCTACACTGCCCGCCAGCACTGCCCCCTTCTCGACTAGACCTTTGGCTCTATCTGCTGAACGGTTCCAGACAGTGGTTGGATGACCGCCTTTTAGAAAAGCATCCGCGAGTGCTACTCCCATATTACCAAGGCCAATAACTGATACAGACGCAGGAATTGATGTTGATTTCATTGTTTGACACTCCTTTCATTTTTTTGCAAGCGAGATGAACCAGCGCTACATGCAAGGTCTATCGCTCTTGATTGCGATTCTAAAGCTTTACACTAGTGTGAATGTCAATACAAAATTCAACGCTTCTTGACACTTCTCACTCGGTGGAATAACATGGAATCAGAAACATACGATATCGTATCTTTTGAGGTGAGCCATGCAATACGTACGTGAAGATTGGATTCGAGCAGGGCTCGATATGTTGGCTGAAGCAGGCATTGACGCTGTCCGTGTGGAACCTCTCGCCAGAAAACTAAAGATCAGCAAGGGGAGCTTTTATCATCACTTTACAGATCGTCAAGCGTTACTGGACTCCATGATCGATTATTGGGAGGAGCATGCGACCGAGCGGATTATTCGAGCGCCACACTCAGACAACATGTCGTTGGAACAGCTGTTGTCGAGCGTTTTTAGTAGCGAACGGAAAATCGAAGCCGCCATCTACAACTGGGCGAAACAGCATCCTGCCCTTTCCAAACGTCTCGTGGAAATCGAGAAGCGCAGGATCGGCTTCGTTGCCTCTTTGTATGAGAAAAAAGGGCTGGCTCCCGCTGATGCAAAGGCACGCGCTCAACTCGCGTACCTCCTCTATATTGGTTGGCTCGTGCGCAGAGAGCTAGAAGCGCCTTTTGATATGTCTACACCCTTGCATCATTTTATGACTTGGATTTGATTACCCCCTTCCTGCCTGACAGATTGTCTTGCACAGGGATTTTTTCACCCAAAACATACGGATGCGTATCTTCTACAAAAACCTTACGAATCATTAGGAGGCATTCCCATGACGCATGTTTTCCCTATCTCATCTGCTATCTTCTTAGTCATCGTGTCCTTGCTGCATTTTTATTGGGCCTTCGGAGGAAAATGGGGGACAGATTCCGTCATTCCCACAACTGCTGATCATTCACGTCGAACTTTTTCCCCTCGGAAAGGTGGTACGATCGTCGTTGCCTGCTTGTTGACTTGTGCCGCTTACCTTTTGCTTGCCCAGAGCGGTTATCTCCCGCCCGTAATAGCCCCTTCTTTGATTCAATGGGGATGCATTGTCTGTGCCGCTGTATTTGTCCTGCGGGCTGTGGGAGACTTCAACTACATTGGCTTTTTCAAAAAAGTAAAAAATACGAAGTTTGCCCGTCAAGATACGGCATTGTTCATTCCTCTATGCTTGTGGTTAGGGATATCATTTCTACTCGCATTGTTTTAAGATCACAAAAAAACCCTCTTCCCATAAAAGAGAAGAGGGTCGCTTCCATTACGTATGGATGAATTACGCCTTCCGCTTCGCCGAAATCGCACGTAGCTGTTCAACAGCATCCATCGCTGCGGTATGGGAGCCGAGCATCGCATGAAACGGCTCCTCTCCACGCCAGCCATGGAAATCAGAACCGCCCGTTACAACAAGTCCGTATTGTGCTGCCCACTTGCTGTAGCGCATTTTTTGTACCTCATCGTTGTCCGGGTGATTGACTTCAATCCCGTCCAATCCGAATACGATCAACTCCTGGACCAACTCATCATCGTCATACAGACCCGGATGAGCCAGCACCGCCACTCCGCCAGCCTCTTTGATTAGCGTGATTGCTTCCTGCGGGGTAATGCGTGGAGGATTGACATAAGCCGCTCCCCCTTTGCCCAAGTACTTATCGAAGGCCTCCGCAATCGTAGAAACGACGCCCAGCTCTATCAGTTCTTCGGCAATATGCGGTCGCCCGATGTTTTTGTCCGTGCCCTGCTTGCGGCGGTATACCTTTTCCAATGAAATGTCGATACCGAGCTCCTGCAACCGTGCTATCAGCAGTTGGTTACGCTCATGCCTTGTCTCTCGCAAACGAAAGAGACGCTCTTCAAAAGCTGGATCTTCATACGGGACAAAATAGCCGAGAACGTGAATATCCTGCCCCTTCCCTACGGAGCTCACTTCAACTCCCGGAATGATTTCCACGTCGAGTGCGCGGGCAGCCTCCATTGCTTCTGGAATCCCTGCTACCGTGTCGTGATCCGTGATCGCCAGTGCAGCAAGTCCCGCCTCCTTCGCCAAACGTACGTTTTCCGCTGGCTCGCAGGTACCGTCTGACGCTTTTGTATGTGTGTGCAAATCTGCTATAAATTCCATCCTCGTCCACTCCTTCTTTTCTTTTTCTACAAGTCTGAATTGGTATTGCCGTACATAGTAATGGAGTAAGCTTGATTTCTCAATGGTTGAACCGAGGAGGATGTCCATGCGGTTAAAAAACAAGACCCTTACCGGTGTCGTTCAGCCACTCTCTTATGTTGACAAAATGCTGCGGCAACAAGGCTTTCATCGATCAGGCGGGGACAGTATGCTCACGTACGATGTCGTCATGTACGATTCCGCCAGCAGCAGCGCGTATTTTTTGCGCATCCCTACGAACTACACCAACACAACAACCGGAAAAGGGGAACTGAATGTCAAACTGGGTCATCCGTATTTAGAAGCAAAGTTCTATATGAACACCACATCCGAAGAAGTTTTTTTCATTCCCAAGGCCGTCCGCGAAGCTGCAGAGCATAAGCTAGCAGAAATCGCCGATTACCTGTCTGCTCCCTCCGCTCCATCCTGAACTGTTCTCCACAACCACCGATTATGTTCAAACCGGTATGCCACCCTCTTTGTTTTCTGAAGCCCGACCAAGTAACCCATAAACGCCGTCCGAAACAGGACGTAGCTCGAAGCATTCTCTATGGAAATGTGTAAACGCTCACACAGGAGAGTTAACGCTTCTTCTGGTGTTCTCTCCTCTACTAAAATGTCGCAGATCACCGAGAAAATCCGCTCATGCCAAGCAATATTTTTGTTCACGGCATCATGAGAGGTGGTGGTATATGCTCCGTGCCCAGGCAAGTATCCCTTGTAGTTGGTTGCAAGCAGCTTATGTAGACTAAGTAGGGTCTCATGCGCATCCACAAGAAACGGCAGCTTGTGCTTTTCCAAAACCTCTTCGCCTAAATAACTGTCGGCAGCGAAGCAAATCTCGTCACAGACGACGCCAACCTGTTGCCAGCTATGCCCCGGCAGAGAAAGGATATAGAAAGGTACGCCAGCAATTTCGATCCCTTCATCCAGTGGAAGGAGGTGGTCCACCCGAGAAGGTTGCGCCAACAAAAACTTGTTTTTGAGATCCTCAAGTGGTGCTGCACCCATGTTCAAGTAAATGGGCTCAAGTATCGGATTCCGAATGATCGCCTCTTCCAGCGGTGGCGCATAGACCCTTGCTTCGGGCCAGCATCCGAACAAGTAGGCGTTGCCACCGAAATGGTCGGCATGAGAGTGTGTTTGAATGATTGCACACAAGGGCTGGGCGATAGCGTCCAGTCCTTTCTTGATTTTTTTTGCGTTCTGGGTATCCAGACCAGAATCAATCAAGATCGCTCCATGCTCACCAATAACAAGGCCTATGTTAACATGACCGGGAAAATATCCAACACGCTCCGTTATCATTTGAAATGCTTGTCCAGACAAAATAGTCCCTCATTTCATCCTTTTCCTATTTATTTTCTCCAAAATATCGCCTTCCCCTTCCCTATTCCTATATCTCGTGTACGTGTTTACATAGAGCCGCGACGAGCGACCATCCATTTTACGCGAAAAAAGCGGGCCAATGATCGTATACGGTGGCAGAGGTCGTCCGAGTCCACTGAACATATGCGTAGTCGCCGCAACCGCAACGATTGTCAGCAAAGAGAAAATCAATCTCTCCATCCCGATCGTTTGAATCGAGCAGAGTACGATCAACCCATCAATTAGAAAAATTAGCAAAGCAACCCGCAGCTTGTATCGCCTGGCAAGAAATTGCGCGAGCAGGTCTGTCCCACCCGTATTCGTCTCGTAGGCAAGCATCAAGCCAATCCCCATTCCGATTAACACGCCGCCAGTTACAGCGGAAAAGGATGTTGACCATAGATTCCAACCACGCATATCCGAGAGAATGTCTATAAAGAAAGCAGAAATCAGCATGCCGTGAAAGCTGTGAAAAAACAATCGGCGATCATAAAAAAAGACGATGACATACACAGGGATACTTACCAAAATCATCACGAGCCCCGGCGGCATCTGCATGTAATACGTCGCCAACAAACCGATCCCGATCATGCCCCCGTCCATCAGGCGATGTGGAACCAAAAACAGATTGACTCCTACCCCTAGAAGCACGCTTCCTGTGAGAATCGCTAGACTTTTTTGCAGCCAGTACACGTCGCTCTCCCCCTTGGACCGTGCTCGTTTATGTTTATGATCGGAAAGAAGCAGGTATGTCCAAGTATTACCTAAGAATGCGCTCGTTCAAATCGGAACGTTTTGACTGTTCGGTTGACCTATTGGTATACTTACGAGTAACAAGTAAACCTGTAGCATGGCTCATGAAAAGCATATCCATTGCAGGTTTTAGATCGAATATTTATCCGTTTTTGGTCGTACATGTAAAATACCATTATCGTATCGGAGGTGAATTCTCCACCTTTCGCACTGCGGGAGGCGGAGGTGTGCTTGGAGAGTCCGATAGGGGAGATTACGCTGAATCTGCTGCTCGTGGTATTTTTGGTTCTTCTGAACGGCTTCTTCGTCGCAGCAGAATTCTCGTTGGTAAAAGTTCGCCAAACTCGTCTGACCCAGCTCGTCAGTGAAGGCAATAACAAAAGTGCCCGCTACGCGCAAAAAGTCACACGAGAGCTCGACGCCTATCTGTCCGCCTGCCAGCTCGGAATTACGCTGGCTTCGCTGGGATTAGGCTGGGTCGGTGAACCTGCCGTCGCCCATTACGTCGCGCCCGTCATGGCATTTTTTCATTTCCCATCTTACTTGGTCGGTCCGACCTCACTTGCGGTTGCCTTTGCTATCATCACATTTTTACATATCGTCTTCGGAGAGCTTGCGCCTAAGTCTTTGGCAATTCAAAAAGCGGAGGCCACTTCCCTATGGACTGCCGCACCGCTCATGTTTTTTTACAAGCTGAGCTACCCGCTCATCTGGTTTTTAAACGGAGCAGCCAATTTACTGATCAGACGCCTTGGAGTCGAGCCTGCCACCGAAAACGAATCTGCTCATACAGAAGAAGAAATCCGCCTGCTCATGAACCAGAGTCATAAAAGTGGTCACATTGACCAGACCGAGATGGCTCTCGTCGACAATGTCTTCGTGTTTTCCGAACGTCTTGCCCGGGAAATTATGATCCCACGGATTGAAATGATTTGCCTCTACGACGACAACACGTTTGATGAAAACCTCGAAATTATGAGAGAGTCTCGCCATTCACGATTTCCCGTTGCTCATGAGGATAAGGACAGGCTGATTGGCTTTGTGCACACTTCTGATTTTTACCTTTCTGCACTAACGACAGGGAAAGCAGAGTTAACTGATTTTCTCCGTCCATTATTGACGGTGCCGGAATCCATGGAAATTAGCCACGTCTTGCGCTTAATGCAAAAACGCCGTTCCCAACTCGCCATCGTGATTGATGAATATGGCGGTACAGCAGGGTTGTTAACAATGGAGGACATTTTGGAGGAAATCGTCGGAGATATTCAGGATGAGTTCGATGAAAATGAGCGCCCTGAAATTGAAGAAAGCTCCAGCAATACGCTCTCGGTTTCCGGCAAAACTCTCTTGACAGAACTGAATGATTACATATCGATTGAAGTCGTTTCCGACGAAGTCGACACCATTGCCGGATGGCTCTACAGCCAGTTAAATGAAGAGGTCGCGAAAGGCAAAACCGTTACATTCCAAGGCTATCTTTTTACGATCAGTGAACTGGAAAACCATCGCATTACACGGGTGAGCATCACATATTTGGGAGCAGAAGATTCGTCCCCTCTTCCTAAGGATATCGTGTCGCTGCACTCCTAATCGAAAAGAACAACCAAAATGGCAAGTGTCCCCTGCCGACAGGGGGCACTTCTTGTTTCCGAGGTGTCCTGATGAACTACGCTTTACTAGACAACAAACCCATCCTGTTGCTACCAGAGAACTACAACCGCATACCGTTTTGGCGCATGGCTGCCCGGCAGGACAAGGTACGCTGTCCAGCCTGTGCATCGGCGCTTCGTCTTCATGCTGGCATCAGCTTTGAGCCGCATTTCTTCCATCCTGAAGGAGCAGAGTGCCCGCTTCTGACGGAAAATGGTCCTGCTCCTCTCGATTCGCTACAAGCGATTAATGAGACGGCTGCCACTGCCTTTCAGGCTGTCTTGGCTGCTACGGTCGAAAAGGATCACAGCGTCGATAACACGAAAGAACCACTCGCATTCTCAACCAAGGAGAACAGCGAGGCATCCATAGACGAAGAAAATACACCGACCATCGGCTCCTTTCGCCTTCCGAAAAAGAGAACGATTGGCACGAGCACGACGCCTCCCCCGCCAGCTCCGAAGCCACCGGTTTTCCGCAAACGCTTGATGCCGAAGAAGACCATTTCTCACATGGCTGAGCAAATGCGTGATCAATCGCTGCACCCGGGACAACAGCAAGCGGTGCACGCTACCGAGGGGCCTTTTCTCATCCTCGCGGGAGCCGGAAGTGGCAAGACGCGCGTCATGACTGCACGCACGACTCACTTGATCTCAGATTTGGGCGTAAAGCCGAATCAAATCATGGTCGTGACCTTTACGACCAAAGCCGCCGATGAAATCCGTCAGCGCATTGCCCGGCAACTACCCGCTGGACAAGCACGTGAGCTGATTGCCGGTACGTTCCACAGCATCTTTTACCGAATGCTCCTGCATCACCAGCCAGAACGCTGGGATCAGCAGCGCCTCTTGAAAAAGGATTGGCAAAAATGGCGGTTGATGCGCGAGACCGGCGCACTGCTCGGTCATGACGACCTTGCCACGTTAAAAGAAACCGAGATCACCGAAGCACTCGGCATCATCAGTCGCTGGAAAAACGAATACATCCGCCCCCAGGAGGTCGCGTATCGGGAAGCAACGAGCGATGCAGAAAAACGGGCGATCCAGCTTTATCCTCTGTATGAGGCCACGAAGAAAAAGCATCAATGGTTTGACTTTGACGACATGCTCATTGGCTGCTACGAAATGCTGCGCGATGATCCAGGACTCCTACGCCGTTATCAGGAACGCATTACCTATGTGATGGTCGATGAGTTTCAGGATATCAATCGCATTCAGTACGAGACGGTCAAGCTATTAGCCGCTCCACAAAACAATTTGTGTGTCATCGGGGATGACGACCAGTCGATTTACGGCTTTCGCGGCAGTGATCCGCAGTACATCTTGGGCTTCACCAAAGACTTCCCGCAGGCGTCGACATTTACACTCGAGGTCAACTACCGTTCCCATTCCTCGATTGTCAGTCTTGGCTACTCACTGATCGGTCACAACCGAGAGCGGTGGGCAAAGGAATGTCAGTCCTTTCATCGCGAGGAAGGCGACACGTATTTATTCGAGCCGGAAGACGAAGAAGAACAAGCTTCCCGAATCGTCGATGAAATTATCCATCGTCGTGAGCATGGGGCCATTTTGGGTGAATGCGCGATCTTGTACCGCACCACTGAATCTGCACGCCCCATTTTGGAGCGTCTGAGCGAAGCAGGGATTCCTTTTCATTACACGCAAGAGGAAGATTCCTTTTACCAACGCCAGACGGTTCGCTGGACGCTGAATTATTTGCGACTCGCGTTAAACCCGGATGACACCGATGCACTTAAAGAAATATTGTCGACCCTCTACATCTCAGCTGAAATGTGGAATACCTTGCGCAGCCAAGCAATCATCGAGGACAAGCCGATTCTGCACGTTCTTCCTCATTTGACACAGCTCAAACCGTATCAGCGCAAGCACATGCAGCAAATCAATGAGATTCTCACCGCGTGCAAGGATATTTCACCTGCTCAGGCGTTGGAGCTCATCTATGAGGATGGCAAACTGCGCGACTATCTAAAAAAACGAGCGAAAGACCGGGAAGATGGCCGGGAACGTTGGAGCGATGAGCTGCAGCAAATACTGGCAGCTTCTAAGCGCCATGCGACAATCAGCGATTTTTTGGCTTATATCGATCAAATGGCGCGACAAGAAAAAGAGTGGCGCAATATGCGACCACTCCCGGACGAAGCTGTTCATGTTTTAAGCATTCATCGGGCAAAAGGTCTCGAATACGACCACGTCTTCTTGCCCGATCTGGTAGAAGGTGCCCTTCCTCATGAGTACACATTGGATGAGCTGCGAAAAGGCGGCTCCGGTGCGCTTGAAGAAGAACGTCGTCTCTTATACGTCGCGATTACCCGGGCCCGTCACAGCTTGTGCATCGGTATCCCCCGGGAGCGATTCGGACGAAAGACCCGCACCTCCCGCTTCATCGCCGAGATGGGCAGGTAAGTACTGAAAGCCGCCACCCATATAAATCAAGAATTCTTCCATATTCGTAATCAATGGAAACATAAAAAACAGGCCCCCTTTCACGCATTTTGGGTATAGTATGCGAGAAAGCGGGGCCTGTTATTCTTTTTCGGGAAATTTACTTCTGGTTAACCGCCCATAATGCTGTAGCCAGCATCAACGTGCAAAATTTCACCCGTGATTCCTCGGGAAAGATTGCTGAACAAGAAAAGAGCGGTGTCGCCTACTTCCGATTGGTCAATCGTGCGGCGTAATGGAGCTTTTTCCTCAATTTCCTTCAGTACGGTGTTGAAATTGCGGATTCCTTTTGCAGCAAGCGTACGGATTGGACCAGCAGAGATCGCATTGATACGAATGTTCTCTTTACCCAAGTCGTTTGCCAAATAACGAACAGATGCATCAAGCGCAGCTTTGGCTACACCCATTACGTTGTAGTTTTGAATCACGCGCTCACCGCCAAGGTAAGTCAAGGTCACGATGCTACCGCCCTCGGTCATCAAAGGACGAGCAGCACGAGCAACTGCTACCAGGGAGAATGCGCTAATGTCTTGTGCCAGTGCGTATCCTTCGCGGGATGTGTTAACATACTCGCCTTCGAGCTCTTCCGTTTTCGCAAACGCGATGCAGTGCGCTAGACCGTGAATAACGCCCACTTTTTCTTTGATCACAGCAAAAGCCGCTTCGACATCCTCATCCTTCGTGACATCGCAATTTACCAACAGCGACTCTACTCCCATTTTTTCCGTGAGTGCCGCCACGTTTTCACGCAGACGCTCCCCTTGGTAGGTAAAAATCAGATTCGCTCCAGCATTATGTAAGGATTGCGCAATTCCCCAGGCAATGCTGCGGTGGTTTGCTACGCCCATGATGACGATGTTCTTTCCTTGCAACAATGTATTCATTATGTATCTGCCCCTTTCCCAACTTATTCCCCTGCATTATAACCGATCTTGTCCATGGATACGAGGGGATAAACGAGAGGGGCGGTACAAAAACATTTAATCAGTACTTCCTGCCTGATCGATTAGCGCAGTTAGAACGTCAGAGGAAGCCCACGATTCCTGCAATGGATTCAACGATGTCCCCATAACCGGGAATTCAGTCAGTGACTGCAAAAGATCGTCTGTTTGCATTTGCTCTTGATGGTTCATACTGTCAGTCCACACTCCCTTCCTCCAGTCTAGACTGGCTAGGAATGGGACCTTTTATGCATGCAAGTGGTTCGCGTGCAAATAGGCAGACAAAATCAGATACACGGCCATGGCACCAACAAAATAAACTCCGTACTGTGCCTTTTTGGTTTGTCCGATATAAGGGACGAGATGGCTGGCGGATACATACAGAAATATACCGGTCGTCATGGCCAACATAATGCCAGACCAATTCGGTGGAAACATTTGCTCGGCAAAACCAAAGCTGAGAGCTCCCGCAATCGTCGCGATTCCAAGGGATGTCGCCCCCCAAAATGCTTTCTTTCTCGAATTGGTCGCTGCCAGCAAAAGAGAGGCAATGGTTACGCCATCCGGGATTTTGTGCAGCAGCATCGCCACCAATACGGATACCCCTACTTCTGAATCCATCCGCAGGCTAGCGACTAATGAGACCCCTTCGACAAATGCATGCAATAAAAAACCTGTCATGACCCCAATAATTCCCGTGGAGCCAAACTCTCCGCTCGACTTGCTAATTAATTCCAGAGCAAAAAGCGTCACAAAGCCAACGAGCACAAATGGCATCAACCACAGGCTTTTGTCAGAAAAGACATGTGGCATCAAATCTAGCAGCGTAATCGCCAGCAGTAGCCCAGCCCCTGCACTGATCATCGCAAACAAAGCCTCGGTTGACCAGGCACGCAGACATAACAGCAGTCCCCCGATACTGCTCGCCAAGGCAGCAGTCAAAAGGACAATCCAGAAAACAGATTGCATCATCCGGTCCTCTCCTCACCCAACGAGCAAAAACATGCTTACTCCTTCCATATGTACGCGCCTGTCCCGGTCATTATGAGCAGACAACCAAATTTGACAAAATGCGACGATCTGTCCGAATCGGACGAAAGATCACTAGTTTTTAGAACCTTTGTCGATTCTCTCTTACCCGGAAAATTTTGGTGCTATAATGAGTCCACCGGGAATACCGAGAGGAAAAAAAGGAGTGATTCGGGATGGATGTACAAGTTTGGATGGCTTCAAAAGAGGTAGCTGATCGCCTTGATGTGCATGTTCGTACACTGCGTAACTGGCTGGACTTGTTCGTACCCGCACAGGAACGTCTGAAAAATCCGCAGGGTCACTATTTGATCAGCGAAGCAGGCTTTGAACTGCTCAAGGAAGTAAAGGAAAGAAAAGACAACGGCAGCAGCTCGTTAAAAGATATTCAGCGCCAATTAATAGAAGAAGGGCGCCTGTCTGAGGAAATGCTCATGGAAGAAGAACTCGCAGGCGCGGAAGAAACCGCCGTTACGATCAGCGCCACAAACAAGCTGGGAACGGGCATGCGAGAAGTGGAATTGACGGTTCACGAGACACTCGTCCAATTTCAGCAAGAGCTCACACAGCTCTCTTCTATGAATCATATGCAATCGACCATTCTGCAAAAGATTGCGGATATCGAAGAAATGCAAGAGTCCCTTCGCTTGGAAATGCGTCGTGTTACTTTTGAACTGGATCTTATGCAGCAGCGCTTGACTCGTCGCAAGGAGCGCTATGCCCGCTACGAACCTCGCTGGTCACTCAACCCTTTCCGCTGGTTTACACGTTCAGATCGCGCAGCCGAGCAATAATCGTGTTTTTCGATAAGGGAAAAAATGACAATTGAGAGAAGTACCTCAACAGCGGTAGTCTCCCCATGTTCTACTGTGATAAAATGGCACTACATGAACTGACTGAAAATCAGGACTATTTACATTCCACAAAAAAAGGACTGGGGCTTTCGTTGTGAGAAAATTGCATATTACTTCGGTAAAGCCGGGCGATATTATCGCCAAGAGCGTGTTCCAAGAAAATGGGAACGTTCTGTTGGGGATCGGGGTACAACTAACCCCCCGTTACATTGAACGGCTTGTTCAATTGGGAATTGATACCCTTTACATTCAAGACAAGCACACAGAAGATATCATGCCGGAAGATGTAATCCGCGATGAGACGCGTAAAGAAGCCGTGGATGCCGTGTACAAAACGATGACTACCCTCATGGATCAGCCGCAGATCAAGCGCCGTACGTCCGCACCTGATTTCGGGAGCAGTTTTCAAAAGGTGTTTCGGGAAATCTTTCAAGATTTGAGCAGTCGCAAAGATATCTTGGTCAACCTGTCCAGTCTTCACGTGTTGGACGGTTACCTTTTTCATCACGCTGTCAATGTCGCCATTCTGTCTGGTGTGGTAGGGATGGCCAAAGGCTACAACCAGCAGCAGATGATGGAGTTGGGCATTGGTGCGCTTTTGTTCGACATCGGCATGACACAGGTTCCCAAGGAGCTCTGGACCATGCGTACCGAGTTAAGTGCAGAAGAACGCCAACGTGTCCAATACCATACCGAAGAAGGCTTCAATATTTTGCGGAATCAGCATAACATCTCAGTCGTCTCCGCACACTGTGCGCTACAGCACCACGAGAGATACAACGGAACAGGATATCCCCGTCAGCTGTGTGAGAAAAACATTCACGAGTATGCACGCATCGTGGCAATCGCTGATGTTTACGATGCCTTAGTTTCCCCGCGTCCATTTCGGCAAAGCTATTCGCCGAGTGATGCTACCGAGTACTTGTTCGCTACAGGAAACACCTATTTCGACCTCGACCTGCTCAAGCTATTCCTGCAGCACGTCGCTATTTATCCAATTGCTTCAACTGTATTGCTGAGTACAGGGCATACGGGGGTCGTTTCCAAAGTGAATCCATTGGCAGTGAATCGACCTACAATCCGGATTCTTACCAATGAAGATGGCTCTGAAGTAGCCAGCACCTATGAAATCGATCTCTACGATAAAGAATGGATGAGCGTGACGATCGTCAAAACCTTATAGGCCCAGGACAAAGCTGAGATTCATTATTCATCTCAGTTTTTTCATGCGTGGGTACGTGTTGTTTTCGTACGTTGCAAATATCCCGCAACTAACACGAGAGCAACCACCCCAATTCTGATTGCATATTCAAGCCAAAGCCTCCCGGCGATCCACTCATGCATCGTATCTTCCATTAGAATCATATTCACCGCTGTCACAGCTAGGACACCTGAACCAACATAAACAAGCCATACAAAGCGCTCCATTGCTTTTAGAATGAGCTGGCTGCCAAAAATCATGAGAGGCACACTAATCAAAAGACCCAACACGATGAGGACGATATCTCCTTGTGCTGCCCCTGCAATGGCGAGTACGTTATCCAGTCCCATCATCACATCTGCTACGACAATCGTCTTGACCGCTTGAACCAAGTCTTCACTCGAGCTGATCGCTTCCTCTCGCTCGTCCTCGCGTAACAGGTTGTAGCTGATCCATAGTAGGATAACTCCGCCGATCATGTATAGATACGGGATTTTCAGCAAATAAACAGCAAGAATCGTAGCGATCACGCGTACGATGATAGCAAGAAACGTCCCCCACAATATGGCTCGTTTTCGTTGTTCGATAGGAAGCTTCCGACAAGCGATGGCAATGACCACGGCATTATCTCCACTTAATACGATGTTGATGGTAATGATGAGTAGCAGTGACGAAAAAAAGGCAGATTCAAACAAAGGATGCAACCTCCCTGAACTTTTTGAGCCCTACTCGTCACCCTTGTACGGTGCCCCTAATTTTTTGTATGATGGTAACGAGGAGGGTTGTCGAAATGTCGAAACAATTCGTTATAGAAGCGATCATGTTGGCTATCTACGGGGAGTTGATGGTCCCATCGCAACCAGTAGAATATCTGATACCCGCGTCGACAATCTATGAATTGGACGAATTTATCCAGAGTCCTGAACCTATCATGCCCTACTCTACTGATGATCAGTATGTCCGGCGGATTATGAAAGAAATGAGCCAATTTTTTGCCGACCCATTCAATCGCAAGCGAATGGAAAAAGGACTGATAGCACCATGGTCCAAGGTTCCCTTTTCTTTTCCGAACGGTGTGACCCTGACGGTCGTAAAAGTGGAGGACAACGCCATGTGGGGGGAGATATTTGATCCCGTAGAGACACAGCTATTGTTGACAGCTATGAAATTTGAGGCGCCACTTCTCACAGACCAGCCTGATTATCAGGATCGGATATTGGAATATATCGTGCCTGTTCAATTTTACGATGTGGATGATTTTGATTTCGCGCTCGAGC
This sequence comes from Brevibacillus sp. IT-7CA2, assembly GCF_949767855.1. Lineage (NCBI taxonomy): Bacteria > Bacillati > Bacillota > Bacilli > Caryophanales > Paenibacillaceae > Brevibacillus > Brevibacillus sp. IT-7CA2. Next base: position 32,430 of record NZ_CATKQT010000013.1, on the reverse strand, counting down.
AAGGAATCTCATTGAACGACCTTCGTGAACCATAATCAAGAAAACAGACCGACGAGCCTGACGCTTGTCGGTCTGTTCTTTTTGTTACTTTGGAGTCAGCATGACCATTGTTGTTCTCGCTTCCTTGCAGATTATCCCCTGAAACTAGTTCATAAGTCTTTGCCCTCACAAAAAAACGTCCTGAGTAGGTTTGTCCATGGTACAATATGGGTAAAGACATGGAAAGCGGTTCGGGGAGGAATAGTGCACATGGAAATGACGAAAAGAAGCAACGGTTCGGATTGGGAGACAGAAGCAGCTGTTGACCAACAGATTTTGTTTAAAATGGGGAATGAATATTACGGACTGTCGATTTCACTCGTACGTGAGATTATCAAGCCGCTGCCCATTACACGTTTTCCAAAATCTCCACCATATGTCGAAGGAGTCATTGATCTGCGTGGGCGGATCTTACCGATAATCAACTTGCGAAAAATGTTTGATCTGGAACCTTTGGAAGAAACGGATGACACTCGCTTTGTCGATTTACAGATGGATGGGTTGAACATCGGGATTATCGTGGATGCGGTCTCTGAGGTCATGAATATTCCGCAAAGCTTGATCGAGCCTGCCCCACCCATTATCGCTGGTGTAGAGGGCAAGTATTTGCACGGCATTGCCCGTATGAACGACAAGCTGATCATGCTGCTCGATGTGGATGAAATTTTTGGACAGTGGAAAAAGAAGTAAGTGGCAGTGTAAAGCCCAGTGCGATGATGCACTGGGCTACTCTCTTCCTCCGCTTGCTAAATACGCATAATTCACCCACACCATCTCTTCGATTCCCAAAATTTCTTTGAACAGGTCAACCGAGTCGTATAACAGTGAAGCTCCTGTGTCGTCATCGACATTCGTCAACAACTGCAAATCAAAAAGGGAACGTAACTGCTGAATCTGCTTCGGACCCACGATCCGACCAAACGACTGCGGCTTGATACGTGTGATTCCTTTACCTACCTCGCGCCGATACAACTCCGAACGCACTACCCTCTCCAGTATGTCTTCATACTTTTGCCGAACGTCCTCGCTGTCTACGATTCCTTCCTGCAGGTCAATCTCTGGATAAAGCCTGCCAAACTCGGCTTCCGCCATTTCTACATCGAGCGAGTAGCTGATTGTCGCTGACGCAACCTCGAAGCCTGCATCGAACAAGCGAAAGCCCCAGCCATTGTCCTCAGCGTCATGAAACCAGAGGAGGGGTACGAATTGCTTGGACAGTCTCAGCAAAAAATCAAGCGTCGTGGAGGTTTCCAGCCACTCATCCTGCAGGAAAAATGCATTCCAGTCGCTGTTGACGTTTCTGTGGAAGTGTGGCTGCTCTGTCTTGGATAAGGCAATCAGTACTTTCGGTTCGTATTTGCGTGGATAAAGAATGCCGGTCGTGAACTCACCCATCCGCTTTCCACCGCTTTCTGGAAGGCTTCCCTGATCCTTTCTTCTTAGTCTATTCAGGCAACGCTTGTTTTTTGCTGTGATCTTTATCAAACGTGCTCGTGTGGATCATCGTATGTACGGCGCCCTCCGGCAACAACTCGGAACGATACAAATGGAAATGCCGTGCCTTCCATTGTGGCGGCTCCTGCGCTAAATAACGTTCATTCCAATCCTGGAGGGCCAACTCATCTCCGTTGCGATGCGGACCGCGGGCCAGCGTAATATGCGGCCGATACTGTTTCCGATCGTGGGACAAGCCTTCGTGCAATTCGAACCGTCTGCCCAACAATAAATGGAGCTGCTGGAGAGGAGAAAGTTGGCCGCGCAGTCCCAGCCAGAGCACACGTGGATGCAGGGCATTCGGAAAAACCCCAAAGCTACCAACACGCAGGGTAAATGGCTGGATGATCGCGCTGACGATATCCATATCCTCACAGATAGCGGGTACGAGTGACTCATCCACCTCCCCAAGAAAATGCAGAGTCAAATGCAAATTAGCAAGAGACTGCCACCTGTCCGCAGTCACATCTTGCTTCAACCGTTTTTGAACATCGGCAATATAAGCGGCAGCCTCAGCTGGAATATCCAGTGCTATGAATAAGCGCATTTCTGTCCTCCTTCGAAAAAAATAGCCCTCCTGTGACGGAGAGCCATTTATCTTTCATGCCGCGTTAGGCAGCCATCATCTTTCCGGTTACGATTCCCAAAACACTCCTGACATATTCCGCAAGAAGGTTCGATCCAGGCTGGTAGGTAAAACGCAAGGTCAGCTCACTATGACCGACATGACCAGCAGGAGGGATATTCCAGAAGTACTCTGCTTCCCCGTATAAATACTCTTCAATGCGCTGCTTCTTTCCCTCGATATCGATACTCGGATCATGCGTCAAGGAAAACTTCATCATGACAGAAAACGAATCTGTCCAAACGTGATCGCGCTTATGTAATTTCCCATGGATAACTACTAAGCCGGCTTCTCCCCATAGATTGTACTCGAGTAAAGCCTGAAACTGCGGATGTACCTGCAGCTCCAAGGCAGGAAGCCCTCCTTCGATCGTAAGCGCATGACGTTGTGCCAGTAGCTCAATCTCCCCTTGAAAACGGTGGGCGCATTCAGAAACAGCCTGGAACAAATTGGGTTCAACAGCGTACATCGTCGTCACCTCTCCCCAATGGATTGTCTATCTTACCTAATTCGAACTCCCGCTTGTCATATCCTTTGTTGAAAAATGACTTATTTACCCATATTTCATCGAAGACCAAAAGATTCCCGCGTGAGTCTTTTTTCACAATCTCTCAACAATTACAGGTAAGGGACAGACATTCCTGGAAACGCTTTCGCAAACACCTGCGCGAGATGCTTCTGTACATCTTCATCCAGCTCCAAATGATAGAGGCAACCGCTCTCATAACGCAATAGTGGATAGGCGCCCAACTGCAAGGGAGAAGCGTCCTGCGTCTGCACGTACTCCGGCAAGGTCATCAAAAAGCGCGAGAACGGATTTGCTTCATCCTCTGACATATGAACGACCTCGAATAAATGCGAGAGACTTGGCGTCAACACGATCATCGCGTAATCGTCCGCTTCCGCAGCCCATACGGTAAAGGACGTATCCCGGACCTCGCTACGGGCGTGCCTGCGCATAACCCACACTGCTTGCTGCACAGTACTCATCAATAAATGCTGGGCTCCTTCTTCACCATGGACATCTCTCATGTGCTTGTAGCGCAATACGAAGGCCATCCCCGATTCTGTAAAAACAGACCCAGGCAAGCTCATCGCTGAGATGCTTTCGGTCTCTTCCTCACGCACCTGCACCTCTTCTGGAAGTGTATCGGGTGTTCCCTCATAGAGCGCCTGAATCATCTCATGCGTACGAGCCACTTCCGCTGGGGAAAAAGAGATTGATTCGGAATAGATGTGGATAAGCTCTCGATCCGTGTAAGCCAAGTAGTGCAAAGAGGTATACGGCTGCTCGATCATTTTCAAGGCCATGCTTCGCTCATCAGCACGCGCTATGTCAAACGTCAAGGGAAAACCAAGTGGATTCAGCGGGTCCGACAGTGTCCAAATAACAGCTAGTAGTTTATTTTGATATGTCTTGAACTCGAGCGAAACGGCATCTCTCGTCTGCTCACTGAAAGCATCCACCGATTCGAACACCAAATACAGCTCCACTTCGCCCGTTCCACTTAGACGGACAAAGTAAGGAAGCCCCTCTTCTTCTGCCAGCTTGTACAAATCGTGATAAACCACGGGATCGAGAACCTCTCCCTGTGTTGACTCGTCTGGAGAACACAGGGTGTCATCGGGGGTTAGCGGAGGGAAAAATTCCTCATTCATGCGTTAGTCCTCCTGTTTTCCCCAAGCTTTTAGCAATGCCCAATTGTCCATTTGTTTTAAGAGAGTCCGATCTGTCGCGTCAATGTGGACAGGGGTAATCGCAATATAGCCATGCTTGAGCAAATCATAGTCCAGCGGCTCCGCCAGTGGCATGACTTGAGGGTACTCGCGTGCCAAATAATAGCCTTCTGCTTCTTCGCTATATTTGTCTTCATAGTGGTTCATGGACAAGGTGGCCGGAACCATTCCTTTCACCTCAGCAAGCGGTACATGCGGGATATTAATATTCCAGAATACCTCTGACGCCAGTTCTCCTTTAACCGCACGATTGCTGAATTCTTTTACAATCGGACGAATCATCTCCACTACATCGCCGTAGTTGTCTTGATCGAACCAGTTATCATAGGAAAGGGCAACACCGGGAACACCCAAGATTACCGCCTCCCTGGCACCGCTGCACGTACCGGAGTAATAAATATCACGTCCGAGATTCGTCCCGACGTTAATCCCCGAGAATACGATATCCGGTTTTTTCCCATGTTCAAACAGGAGGTGGTAAGCAGCTTTTACACAGTCTGCAGGGTTTCCATTGACCGCCCACGCTTTCACCGGCATTCCGTAAAAATCACGCTGTTCAGGCGCGAGTGCACTGCGATAAGTGATTCCATGTCCGACCCCGCTTTTCTCTTCAACCGGTGCCACTATATAGACTTCCGTTTCCTCCAAAGTGAGCAAAGCTTCTACCAACCGCTTGATACCAAGAGCATCGATGCCATCATCATTCGTAACCAAGATCCGCAAAATAGGGTCTCCTCCTTCATCCATAGCGTTGCCACTCGCTGAGACGTTATTTTTCTTATTGTACTGTAGATAACGAGGCTGCGCCACGCTTCCACCTAAAACGAAAGGACCCCAATCATATTGGGGCCCCGGCTATTCGCCTACAATATCCTTCCAGCGTTCGCGCCAAACAATCCCTTCGCGAATCCACTCTTCTACTTGACGCTGCTTTTCCTCCGAGATTCCGATCAGGCATGCGATACGGGCAATCTCTTTTGTCTCCGACGGTGATAGCTTCCGATCGATCAATGCCATGTGGTAAAGCTTGCGCATCATAACGAGCTTTTCAGCCTGCGTCATGGCTACCAGATCTTCCACGATGACCTCCGGACGCTTCGGATAATCCATGTCATCCATTAAAATTTGTCGTTCTTTCAATGTAAAATGCTCCGAATTCACGATTTCATGAATACGATCCATTTCTTTATTTCCTATATAACCGTCGGCGTGCCCGACGCAGATCATCAAGCGAATAGACGCAAACAAAATGTGTTTGTCCTTTTCGATTTTGGTATACACCGGCATAGTTCCTCCTCAAAGAACTTTATGAGCATAATATATAACTACATATGATAATACGATGAAAAACGAAAGCGGTTTCACATTATTATGTGACAAATTTATGCTATTCCCTAACAAAAATGCGTCTGAAATCAATCCAGCCATAGGCATCCAGACTTACACCAGATAACCGCGGATGTGCAAGCATTTCTACCCGATTCGAATACAGTGGGACAAACGTACTGTAAGCCGCAAGTGTATGCATGATACTGTCCACGCAAGCTTGTCGGTCTTGTGGTGTTTGGACGCACGACATGCGGTTCATCCAATACGCGATCTCTTCCTTTCCAAGCAGATCTAAATGATGAGAAATACTCAACGCACCAGCGTATAGAAATTCTCGTAAAGACAGCTCCGCCCTTTCATCTACATTCGCACTATCCACAACCAAATCTGCCTCTTGTAATAACGAAGGCAAGGCAAGCTCCTCCGGGGATGCATACCTGATCTCTATGGCAATTCCGTATTCCTTGCACGTTTTCTGAATCCACTGGGCATCTTCTATATGATCGGAATCTGGATACGTATAGAGCCACAGTGTCTCTCCCTGATACCCGCTCTCTTTGAAAATACGAACCAACTCCTGTGAATCAGGCACCTCTCTTTTTTCTTGGAACGACTCAGTTCCACCCCAGATGACTGCATGCTCTCTCGTTCCCTGTAGTTCTTGTCTCAAGGCTTGTCCACAAATGATAGCCACCATGAGACTCCGAAACTCGCTATGTGACAGCGGGCCATTTTTTGCTCCATTCAAGCTCACGTATTGAAAACAATCTTCCAATCTGCAAACGTCACTCCATGCCAGAAAGCTCGTATCACGATGATCATCCAAAGCCGTTACGGATAACAAGCTCTCATCTCCCTGTGCTTCTGCTGCCATTCCAGGTACACACCAGATTTCGATTCTGTCCAAGAACGGCCTCCCCCCAAAATAAGGCGTGAACGCTTCCAGTACGAGCATGGAATCGTCGTTGCGGACTACTCGAAACGGCCCCGTTCCTACTGGCATTTGCGCAAATTGCTCCCCCATCTCCAGAACGTAATCACAGGGGACAATCGCCATATATTCCTTGCTCAGTGCCTGTAAAAACAATTCATCCGGCATATGCAAAGAGATCGTCAATACGTAGTCATCTTTGACGGTAATCGATTCGATTGAAGTGGCTAGCCAGCGATGTTTATAGGAATGCTCTATCAAACGAAGCAAGGAAAAGCGCACATCTTCAGCAACAAGTGAACGGCCATGATGGAATAAGACACCTTTCCGCAAGTAAAAAGTCCACTGCTTTCCTTCTTCACTAGCTTCCCAATAAAAAGCGATAGCGGCTTCAATCCGTCTCGTGACTGGATCAAACTGGACAAGAGAATCAAATAGCTGCTTGACCATATGTGACTCGGAGCGCAGAAGAATATGAATCGGATCAAGCCCTGCGAATGGTCGACTGTAAAACAATCGCAAGGTATCGACTCTGCCCTTACTTCCCTTTTCCCGCTTCACACGATGTCCAAACTGACTATTCATCCATCGTGAAAATTTTTCACCCAAAACAGGCAAATTTACTCCATACTCGTCAATCATATCCCGTGCAGCACGAATCTCCCCTTTTTGCACGAGTTCCTTGGCTACGCTCATAATCAGGTCTTCGGGCGCAAGCAAGCATGTCAATACAGATCGATTTCCTCGCCCTCTCCCCGGCTGCCAGACTACCCATCCCTGGCTTTGCATTTTTTTCAAGGTCAAGGTCGCATTCCGCAATGTACAAAATAAAAGCGAAGCAACTTCAGCTAACGATATGTCAAGCGGATGCCCAATCGCTTCAGTAGGTCGACCCGCACACAAACGCATGTATTGTTCAACGAGTTGCATCTTGCCACCACCAATTTCCTCATAAAACATGAAAAAGCTATTCGCCTAATCGTACGCTTTTTCTCCGGTCTTTGCCACCTTACAATTCTAAAAACACCAACTAACCGGAAAAGCCGGAGAAAGGACTTTCTTATGTCACACATCCCTAATGCACTCAGTCGATTCTTTGCTACGTATCCGACACTCCTCTGGATCCGTTTGTTCGGCGAAACGCTCACCTCTTTATCCAGCGCCATGATCGCCCCGTTTCTCGTTTTGTACTTGAGCGAGAACATCGGCGGCTCTGTTACCATGACCATGCTCGTAATTGGTTTGCAACCCTTCTCCGAGATTTTGCTGACGCTATTTGCTGGTGGCATCACGGACCGCTATCGCCGAAAAACGATCATGCTACTCGCCTTGTTTCTGCAAGGCTTCGCCATGTTGGGAATGGCTTGGGCAGACTCTATGCTAGGCTTTGCGATCCTGTACATCATCAACGGTGCTGGCCGATCCCTGTTTATCCCTGCCAGCCGCGCGCATCTCGCTGATACGATTTCCTCCGCACAAATGGCCGGTGCTTTTGCCCTTCTCAATACTTCTAGCAGTATCGGGGCCGCATTGGGCCCTTTAGTCGGCGTCATCATTTATAAGTACGATCCTGCTATGGCATTTTTGTTTACTGCGATCTCTCTATTGATCTATGCTCTTGCCGTCTGGTGGAAAATCCCGCAAACACCACTGCCAGAGGCTCCCGTCGAAGAAGCAGCAAACGTACGTTCACGCGGCTCCTGGCATGTTTATCGACCAGCCCTTGCGATTATGATGCTGTCTTTGCCGATCAGTCTGTTTTACGCGCAAACCGAAACGAACCTCCAGCTTCATCTGAAATACACGCTACCAGACTATTTGCAAACACTCGCCTTGCTCATTGCTGTAAAAGGAGTCTTGCTGCTCCTTTTCGAGTATTTGCTCGTCAAATGGACCCAGCACTTGTCGACTCGCCTGTTGATTAGCGGCTCGTACATTTGTTTTCTCATCGTATCCTTGGGCTACGCCTTCATCGACAACGTACCTGTCCTTCTCGCTTTGCAAGTGTTCCTCGTCATCGGAGAGAGTATTGGTCTGACTCAGTTGATGGCCTTTGTTACACGGATATCACCTGTCACGATGCGCGGGCGGTACTTCGCCATCACAGGAACACACTGGGATATTTCCCGCATGTGCGGACCGTACTTGGGCAGCCTTGTCTTGCTGCATTATGGTGGCACGATACTTTTCACCATTGTCGCAGGCATCCTCTTGATCGGTGCCGGATTCATGTACGTGTATCTTTCCAACAACGAAAAAGCCTCCCCGCTTGAACAGGAAGGCTGATTCGATCCGTTAGGTTAATAAGAAGCGATCTTCACTGAAGCTTTCTCCACCGCGGGCTGTTTCGAATGCTCGAAGCAGATCCTGCGGTTTCATCGTCCGTTTTTTCTCATCCGGAATGTCGAGAATGATTCCCCCATCGTGGAGCATCAACAGGCGATTACCCATGTTCAACGCTTGTTCCATATTATGCGTGACCATGATTGTCGTCAGTTTATAGCGCTCCACGATTTTTTCCGTTAATTCTACAATCAACTGCGCCCGTTTTGGGTCAAGCGCTGCTGTATGCTCATCGAGGAGCAAAATCTTCGGCTCTGTGAAGGTAGCCATCAACAGGCTAAGCGCTTGACGCTGTCCTCCTGAGAGAAAACCAACTTTGGTCTTCAAACGGTTCTCCAGCCCTTGATCCAGCTGCTTGAGCTGCTCACGGAACAGCTCTCGCTTCTGGTTATTCACCCCAAATCCAAGTGTACGACGTTTTCCCCGCCCCAAAGCGATTGCCAGATTTTCCTCAATCGTCATGTTCGGCGCTGTACCTGCCATTGGGTCCTGAAACACACGGCCGATCAGACCTGCGCGTTGGTGCTCCGCTAAGCGCGTGACATCTTTACCGTCAATTGTAATGCTTCCGTTATCTGGCGTCATTCCACCGGAGATCATGTTCATCATCGTCGATTTACCGGCACCATTACTACCGATAACGGTGATGAACTCTCCCTTCTTAACGTGCAGATTGACGTTTCGAAGCGCGATCTTTTCATTCACAGTTCCTTCGTTGAATACTTTGTTGACGTTTGTAATTTTAAGCATCGCTGCTTCCTCCCCTTGCCGTGCGTCCCGCTTGCTTTTTCCAAATGCCTTTTGCCACAGTTGGAACAGTCAGGGCAAAGATAACAATCAGGGCAGTAATCAGCTTCATGTCAGAAGGATTGAGTCCTGCATCCAGAGCCAGTGCAATGACTAAGCGGTACACAATCGAGCCGAGAATGACAGCAAGCGTCACTCGGAAAATCGAAGAGCTGCCAAACAAAACTTCCCCGACAATAACGGAAGCGAGACCGATAACGATCATCCCGATCCCCATTCCTACATCCGCAAAGCCTTGGTATTGGGCTACCCACGCACCAGCTAAAGCTACCAAGCCATTGGAGAGAGCCAAACCGATGATCGTTGTCGAATCTGTGTTTACCCCAAAGCTGCGGATCATCTTCGAGTTGTCACCTGTCGCACGCAAATCCAGACCCATATCCGTATGCAGGAACCAGTCAATGATGAGCTTCAACACCATAACACCTACGATAAAGACGATTGCTACACCAGACAGCAAGGTAACTCCACCTACTGCCAGATTCGGAATGCCCATATCCTTCACATAAGTGAACAGGGTATCCTCCCGCAAAAGAGGCAGATTCGCTTTCCCCATGACACGCAAATTGATCGAGTACAGGGCGATCATCGTTAAGATCCCCGCCAAAAGTGCGTTAATCTTTCCTTTGGTATGCAAGACGCCCGTAAAAGCTCCTGCCAAACCACCTACGATGAAAGCCAGCAGAGTAGCCAAAAACGGATTGGTTCCATCGATAATGAACTTGGCTGCGATTGCGCCTCCCAAGGCAAAACTACCATCTACAGTCAAGTCAGGAACGTTTAGGACTCGGAAGGTCAGATATACACCGAGAGCCAAAATACCAAATAGTAAACCTTGCTCAATGGCTCCCATTACTGCCAGTTGATTCATAGAAGAAATCCTCCAATTACTGCATTTATTACTCGATCACTTGTCCAGCACGGTCGAGCATGGCTTGCGGAATCGTCACACCCATTTTTTCCGCTGCTTTCTTATTCAATACGAGCTTCATGTCTGCTTGCACTTCAACAGCCATATCAGCTGGCTTCGCTTCACCCTTCAGGATTTTTGCTGCCATATCAGCTGTTTGCTCGCCCAGCTTCGTGTAGTCAATCCCGTAAGTGGCAATCGCTCCGCTATTCACAGAGTTTTCTTCACCAGCGATGACCGGAATTTTTTGTGCTTCCGCTACACCGATAACAGCTGCAATCGAAGATACGACCATGTTGTCAGTCGGTACATAGAAAGCATCTACTTTGCCCACCATGGACTCAGCTGCTTGCTTCACTTCTGTCGCGCTCGTAATTGCTGCTTCTTTGATTTCTAAACCAAGCTTGCCGGCTACAGCTTTTGCCGCATCCACCTGTACTTTGGAGTTGACTTCACCTGAGCTATAAATGATTCCAACAGATTTCGCATCAGCTTTCATTTCTTTGATCAGCTTCAATTGCTCTTCGACAGGGTTCATATCCGATGTACCGGTTACGTTCGCTCCTGGCTTGTCCATCGCTGCAACCAGACCAGCTTCTACCGGATCTGTTACCGCAGTAAACAGGATCGGAATTTCTTTACTAGTTTGTGCGGCAGCCTGTGCCGTTGGAGTCGCAATGGCCAACACCAAATCTACTTTGTCAGCCTCGAATTTTTGGGCAATCTGAATGGCTGTATCCATGCTCGCCTGAGCGGATTGCACATCAATTTTTACTTGCTTGTCTTTTTCGTAGCCGTTTTTAGCCAGTTGGCTGATAAAGCCCTCTCTTGCTGCATCCAAAGCAGGGTGTTCAACGAATTGGGCAATTCCAATTGTCAGCTGCTTGGTTTCAGTAGACGGTGCAGGTGCCGTCGTGGTTGCAGGAGCTGGTGTAGAATTGTTTGCAGGGGTAGCGCTTTGCTGTCCACAAGCGGTAACAGACAAAAGCAATAAAGGAAATAAAAAACTCTGAAAAATTTTAATACTCTTCTTTTGTTTGAACATTTAGTGAATTCCCCCTCGTGAATTTTTTTCTACAATTTTAACATGGATAAAACGGTTTTAAAAGAATAAAAAGAGAGCATGACGCTCTCTTTTTACTTGATGATTTCTTTCGCCTGTTGTTTGAGTGCCTCAGAAATAGTGAGCCCAAACTTTGCAGCAGCTGTTTCATTGATATACAAATCAGCTTGTTTCGAAATCTCTACAGGAGTATCAGCAACACTTTGCCCTTTTAAGATACGGGCAGCCATATCGCCTGTTTGTTTACCGATTTGGTAGTAATCAATCCCATACGTAGCAACCGCTCCACGTTTCACTGTATCGGTGTCAGAAGCAAATACAGGGATTTTGTTTCCCTCTGCTGCTCCGAGTACCGCTTCAAACGAAGATACGACGGTGTTGTCAATTGGGATAATAATCGCATCTGCTTTACTAGCAAGCCCTTGAGCTGCCAGCTGCACTTCGGATAGCTGCGAAATGCCTGCCTTGACGATTTCTACGCCTTCTTTTTGCGCTGCGTCTTCCAATTCCTTGACCTGTACCTCTGAGTTAATTTCGGAGGTCGTATAGATCACACCCAGCTTTTTCAGCTCAGGCAGGAAGGCTTTCACCAGCTTCAATTGTTGTTCCATCGATACTTTATCGGACGTCCCGGTCACATTTTTGTCTGGCTTCTCCAGACTGCCAACCAGTTGAGCCGAGATCGGGTCTGTTACGGAACTGAAAACAACAGGTTTGTCAGCAATCGCCTTGGCTGCAGCCTGAGCGGATGGCGTCGCAATCGCTACGACAAGATCCTTTTTATCTCCGGCATACTTCTGTGCGATCGAGACCGTATTGTTCATGTCACCATGGGCGTTCTGGGAGTCTACCTCCAAGTTCTTGCCCTCTTCGTAGCCAGCATCCTTCAGACCATCCAAAATTCCTTTATGAATAGCATCCAGCGCAGGGTGCTCCACGAATTGTGTCAACCCCAGCTTCACTGTTTGCCCTTGGCCTGTCGTTGCTGCTGTCTCTGTTTTCCCACCTGTTTCGTTGCCACATGCTGCCAAAGAAAACGCCAGCAATGCGGTCAGTACCATACTGACTGCTCGTCTCATCTGTACTTCCTCCTCTAGTCTCTACTCTTTCGCTGCTCCTAATCACCCTAAGCAATTAGGCTCATTGCCATCTATGCAACTTGTGTCCCATTATAGCAATTATATGACGCATTGAGAAGCCCCCTTTCCTCACTTACGTGGAACTGACCTCTTCCTCTGCTTTGCCGATTTTCTTTACATATACCCTAGTGATTCTGTAATGGTCGACTTCTCCCACGACAAATTCGTACTTCCCCTCTTTTACTCGATCCCCCACGCGTGGCGGATGGTCGATTTGCATGTAAATCCAACCTGCTAGCGTATCTACATCGCTTGACTCCAATTCGATGTCCAGATAATCGCCCACTTCCTCCAGTAGCATACGCCCATCCAATGACAGCATCCCGTCACTGCGCTCCACCTCCGGACGCTCGTCGTCGAACTCGTCTTGAATGTCTCCAACAATTTCTTCCATTATATCTTCAAGGGTCACCAGCCCCGCAGTGCCCCCATACTCGTCTATGATAATTGCCATTTGCCCTCGTTGCTTTTGCAGCATGGTCAACAACCGGCTGATCGAGATCGTCTCCGGTACAGTCAAAATCGGACGCATGAAGGTCTGAAGGTCATGGCTTTCTCCTTCTAATAGCCCTGTCAGCATATCCTTGATGTGCAAGCTACCTACTACATGATCCTTGTCACCATCCACGACTGGATAGCGGGTAAACCGTCCGTTTTGGACATGCTTGACGTTTTCGTCAAAGGGATCGCGCAGGTTCAAGACAACCATATCCGTACGCGGAACCATGATTTCTCTTGCCATCGTCTCCGAGAAATCAAAAATATTATCAACCAGCATCAGTTCGGTTTGATCAATCAAGCCGCTTTTATGACTTTCATTGACAAGAATGCGAATCTCTTCTTCTGTATGTGCTTCCTGATGCGGTTCCAAGGATATATGAAAAAGCGCAAGAAAACGGCTCGCTGCCCAGTTCAGCATTTGAATAAAGGGATACATGATTTTGTAAAAGAGTTGGATTGGCTTGGCTACCGCAAGTACCACCTTTTCGGAGTATTGAATAGCCAGTGTCTTAGGAGCCAGCTCCCCCAGCACGATATGCAAAAACGTAATCAGCGAAAAAGCGATAATAAAGGAAATACTGGTAACAACCGTATCATTTAAATGGAAGTATCGAAAAACTGGATGCAGGAGATGCGCGACGGCAGGCTCTCCCAACCAACCGAGTCCTAATGAAGCGAGCGTAATCCCGAGTTGGCACGCGGAGAGATAGGCATCCAAATTGTGCAAGACCCTCTCGACGTCAACAGCGCGCTTGTTTCCTTCCGCTGCGAGCTGGGCAATGCGCGATTCCCTTACTTTGACGATCGCGAATTCGGTCGCAACAAAGAACCCGTTTAGTAGTACGAGGATCATGACCAAGATCAAATTAAACAAGCTTCCCCAAATTGCCATGCTCCCCGCCGCCCTTTCCGTCCATGCTTTGGGATATTGTTTCCCATCCTCGCCAAAATGTTACCTGTTCGTTTTTCTTTCTTTTTGAGATTGTGATACCATAGTGCTGATTCCTATGCCTTTTGTAACGAGGTGAGTCTATTGTCGTACCGTCCAGACCTGCCCTTGATCGTTCAAAGCGATCGGACGATATTGTTGGAAACACAGCATCCTTTATTTCCCGAGGCGAGACAAGCTATCAGTGGTTTTACCGAGCTAATCAAGAACCCAGAATACATCCATACCTATCGGATCACCCCTTTATCGCTTTGGAATGCGGCTGCTTCTGGTCTTACATCTCAAGAGGTAACAGACGTGCTTGGCAGCTACAGCAAGTACGGTGTCCCGCCTACCATCGTCAAAGAAATAGTAGATACGATGCGAAAATACGGCTTGTTTCGTTTGGAACGCATTGGCGATCATCTCGTATTAATGAGTGATGACCCACTTCTTTTAGCAGAGGTGACTAGTTATAAATCAATCGCTGCTCTTTTTGAGAATGAATTCGTTATCAAAAGCTATGCGCGCGGTCTGATCAAACAAGAGCTGTTTAAGCTCGGGTTTCCTGTTCAAGATTTGGCAGGCTATACAGAAGGCGAATCCTGTGCAGTTAGCTTGCGGGAAACGACATCCCGAGGCAGAGCATTCTCTTTGCGTTCTTATCAAAAAGAAGCTGTCGATGCCTTCTATTCTGGTGGAGCTGTGACTGGGGGAAGCGGCGTACTCGTTCTGCCCTGTGGTGCTGGAAAAACAGTCATTGGGCTTGGTGCCATTTGCCAGCTGCAAACAGCCACACTCATTTTGACCACAAATACGACATCGGTTCGTCAATGGATCGCAGAGCTCTTGGACAAAACAGGACTTGATCCAAATATGGTCGGCGAATACACTGGTGACAACAAAGAAGTCAAGCCAATAACTGTGGCGACTTATCAAATTCTTACATACCGCCCCACCGCCGAAGATGATTTTCCTCATCTGAAACTCTTTTCAGAGCGCGATTGGGGGCTTATTATTTACGATGAGGTGCATTTGTTGCCCGCACCCATCTTTCGTGTTACTTCTGGGATTCAAGCCACTCGCAGACTTGGGCTGACTGCTACTCTTGTTCGGGAAGACGGGCGGGAGGAAGATGTATTCACGTTGATTGGTCCAAAAAAGTACGAGGTTCCGTGGAAAGTCATGGAAGAGCAAGGCTGGATCGCAGAGGCGCATTGCCGAGAAATTCGACTCCCCTTTGAGCCGAAGTGGCGAGAGGCTTATGCACATGCAACCGCTCGTCAAAAGTTTCGCATTGCGGCGGAAAATCCAAAAAAACTGGAGGTCGTCCGCGAGCTATTGGAGAGGCACGCCCACGATCGTGTTTTGATCATCGGGCAATATATCGATCAGCTTGAGCAGATGGCATCAGCCCTCCAACTGCCACTCATTACAGGAAAAGTACCGGACAAAGAACGTGAGCTTTTGTACACGCAGTTTAAAAAAGGGGAAATTACACGCCTGATCGTATCCAAGGTAGCTAACTTTGCGGTTGATTTGCCCGATGCCAACGTCGCGATCCAAATTTCCGGGACGTATGGTTCCAGACAAGAAGAGGCACAGCGCCTGGGACGTATCTTAAGGCCCAAAACAGACGACAACACCGCCCATTTTTATACATTGGTAACACGAGACACGCGAGAACAGGAGTTTTCGCTCCATCGCCAGCTTTTTCTGGTCGAACAAGGCTATCCATACGATATTATAGAAAGCGAAACGCTGGTCTGAAACGTTTACGAATAACCAGCGTCTCATAGAGGGAAGGGAGGCCAAAGATTCAATGCAATCCGACGCCGAAATCATTCAGCGGATTCTTCAAGGCGACATCGAAGCGTATCGCGACCTCATCCAGCGATATCAGCATATGATCTACGTTTTCATTTACAAAATGGTAAACAATCGCTCTGATGCAGAGGATCTCACTCAGGAAGTATTTGTAAAAGCGTATGAAAAATTGTCCACATTCCGCGGGGACAGCCAATTTTCTTCTTGGTTACATACGCTTGCCCGAAATAAGAGCATCGACTTCTTGCGTCGCCGAAAGTATCATGACTCGGATGAACAATTGGCCTATGTGCCATCTAATACACGAGATGAATCCCCTCAGGAATCGCTCATGACAAAAGAGCAACGTCGAGAAATTCAGGAGGCCTTTGCTTTACTGTCGGATTCTTATCGAGAAGTGATTGTCCTTCGCTGTACGCACGAATATCCGTTTGAAAAAATAGCTACACTCCTCGGCATCGCCGAATCTACAGCTCGCGTCCGTTACTTGCGTGCTCGTCAGGAACTCGCAAAATTGTTATCCCGCAAGGAAGGGGGGCTCGTACATGAACTGCCAGGCATTTAGAAAAGCATGGCTAGATGACACAAATAGCGATTCACACTCACATATTGAAACCTGTGACGAATGCATTGCTTGGATAGAAACGCAAATGACAACAGAAGAGGAGGTGCAGTTCTTGAAGGAGGTTCCACTACCTCAAGCGAACCTGGAAGACAGAATCATGCAAGCAATCTACCAGACCGCCGGAAAAGGTGTACCCCCTCACGCCGCTACTGCATCTTCAGAACAACAAACGAGCACAGTGATTTCAAAGCCAAACAAGCGTTGGACCAAAGGCTTCCCTTCATACGCCTGGGTTAGCGCAGCGGCTGTCTTGCTCGCAGTTGGTTTCGTCGGCTACCAACAGCTGGCACCGAGTAGTACTCAAATGGCTGCCATACAAGAAAGCGGGACGCACGACAACCAGAACACTTTTGCATT
Source organism: Brevibacillus sp. IT-7CA2 (assembly GCF_949767855.1). Classification (NCBI taxonomy): domain Bacteria; kingdom Bacillati; phylum Bacillota; class Bacilli; order Caryophanales; family Paenibacillaceae; genus Brevibacillus; species Brevibacillus sp. IT-7CA2. The sequence continues at coordinate 15,775 of NZ_CATKQT010000013.1, read as the reverse complement.
CAACGATACGGTATCAAAATCGGCACCGCAAGCACCTGCTATCGCTTCCGTACCAGCAGCTGCTGATAGTCCGACGATGAAAAAAGCAGAAAGCAATCCACAGTCCGCTGCTACACAATCGCAGGTCGCTCCGACTGCATCTACAAAAGATACACCTCCTGCATCACCTACCCAATCGAACAATGCAATTGCGATGGTGAAACCACAGGAAAAAGTAGCCACACCAGAGCCACGTACAATCAATAAAGACGGGCAGAACAGCGTGGCATCTCGCGGATTACAGGGGAACTCAGCTGATCAAGCGGCAAAAGCGAAATCGGAAGTTCCAGCCGAGTCAGCAAAAACTGGTAACCATATAGCCGCTAAGGAAGCCAATGGCGCTGCTGCTGAGAATCCTACGACCTTTGGGATCGCTTCCCAATTGGAACCAGACAATGCTGATGGCGGTACGACTGAGAATGCATTAGTGGGTCCAACGTTGCCGACGGCAGCGAAGCAACCCATTACGCTCTCTTCCTTCTCGGATTTGAACACCGCTGTACAAGCATCAGATATGCCCGTGCCTGCCCTCTCGCAAGCACCGAATGGGTTCTCGATGAGTACGGTATCGGTCCAATATGAATCCGAAACCAGTCAGAAGGTGACTCGCTTAACTGCAGATTACAAGAAGAACAACGACTGGATTCGCATAGATGTTGTGCGCAATACAGAAGGCAAGCGCAGTCTCTCTATCCCAGGTACTTTCTCCGCTACTCAGTTGTTCGCGGTCAACGGAGAACAAGCCATCGCTGTTTCATTTGATCAAACTGACTCAAAAGGATCAACGGCCCAGCACGCGGCTCATTTTAACGCACAATCCGACAACCAATCTTTGTATGTAGTCATAACGGCACATGGAGTCACCTTAAATGAATTAATGGATGCTGCCAAACATATCACGTGGAATCCGTAGAAAGATCCCTACAATCGAAAAAGACACGGTACACTCCGATCCGTTTTCCGCAAACAAAATCTGTAGCAGGAACTGCAACAGTACCGAGGAGAGCTGATGCCTCTACGCCGGTTAGAGATTCAATTGAAGTAAAAAACGCTGTTCTCTTTCGCAAAGAGACAGCGTTTTTTTCTATCTTTAATGCTTTTGATTTTTCTCCTGATTCCACTGCTTGATTTGCTCGATGATTTCCCGAATTTGATTCCGTGCTTCCATATGCTCAGGCTCGCTTCCCCAATGCTGAATCAGCGGCGGCATCGCTTTTGCCATTGTCGTGTACAGGCACCATACTTTTACCATTTCTACGCGCTCAGGAGTCGCTTCTCCTGTCAACAGCTCTGTAAATTTATGAACTAGATCCTCCAGTTCAGGGACCAACGCTTCTTTTTTCTCGTCCATGTCAGCTACCTCACTTTCGGGAACTTTTCTATTTGTATCCTTGGTTTATTTTACGAAAAAAAGCCCACGTGGAAAAGGAAGATTTTTCAGGTGGGATCGGTTACGCTTAAACTATCAAAATGATCGAGGTGAAGACTTATCAAAGACATTCGTATTCGATTGGTTCCAACAACCAGAGATAACTGGCAAGATGCATTACGCTTGCAGGTACAAGATGAGCTGCAGCACTTTGTCCCGTCAGTTGCCGTTTCATTGGCGAAGGTCCATATCCGTCCTGATGGTGACAACTGCGCATATGAACCATTCTGTTTGTATGACGCTGATGAAATGGTTGGGTTTGTCATGATTACCTATGACGCCTCAACAGATTGGTGTTTCTGGTTCAACGGTTTTTTGATCGATCACCAGCACCAAGGCAAAGGATATGGCAGAGCGGCTCTCGCAGCGATCGTAGATACGGTACGGAACCATTTCCCGCAAAGCCGATTTGTCAACCTGACTGTATGCCCGGACAATGCAGGCGCAAGGCATTTATACAGTCAAGCCGGTTTTGAAGAAACTGGCGACGTATACGATGGAGAGATTGTCTACAGGCTCACGTTATGAAGAGCATGAACAAAAACCGCCAGAAATTGGCGGTTTTGATGCATATAGCTATTTCGTTTCTGGTACCATGAATTGCAAAAGACCAAACGCCACTCCTGCCGTCAATAACACACTCCAGATAATGATGCCCACCGACATCCACAACATGAGCTTTTTCGTAGGGGCTCCCAGCGAGATACCAATAGCAGCTCCCAGTGGGGCTCCCGTTAAAAGCGGAGAAGCGAGACCAAGGCCGACCACTCCGTATTTATCCCATATCTGCCACATACGCCCCTGACGCTTGCTCCGTTTCTCTACACGCTTTAAAAGCCAGGCGCGTAAGGAACCTCCCAGAAAAATGACGATACCTGCGCTGATAATCGCACCCACCGCACTAAATATTCCGATCAGAACCGGTGGTAGCTGCAACATAAAACCTACAGGGATCGCTGCCCACAGCTCAAACATGCCAGATAATGTCACCGAGCCTGCTTTCCATAATACATCCATTCTGTTTCGCCTTTCTCCTCTCGCTGTCTTTTTCATTCGTCATGGTAAAGACGAGCAGACATGTAATAAAGTAACGAAAAAATGTCAAATTAGGATGTGACATCCCTACGGATAAAGGTCGCGTACGCAATGATCAGCGCTACGATCGCCCATACACTCAACACGGTCAACGAGAACGGCAACGTCATCCCCTTAATCGGAGGTAGTGTTCCATTGAGGTAATCCGTAAGCTGCAAATTTACCACGAACAAGTATTTGGACGATTCCCAAGAGGATGCCATCTGCGTCAGGATTGTTCCGCTGATTAGCGCTGCCATCATAATCCCCATCCCCGCAGCAGCACTCCGAACCAAAACAGAGACCATAAGTGTTACCGTTGCAACCACGACACAGACGAACCAGCCTAGCCCGTACTGCATCAGCAAAAATTGCCACTGTGGCAGCATGAAAGCGCCAGATGTCTCGAGCTCTCCTCCCGCTACTTCAAAGCCAGTCAAAATGGGCAGGTCCCAACCTGAATAGCCAAACACGACCCCAGAGAGCAAATAAGCAAGAATCAGTGTCGTGAGAACCGTGAGAGAGGTAAACAGCAACAGGGTGATGTATTTGCTGGTCAGTACCTTCCAACGCCGTACGGGTCGCGTTAATAGCAGCTTGACCGTCCCCTCGCTAAACTCAGAAGATACGAGGTCAACCGCAAGTACGACGATTATCATGGGTAAAAACATCGAAATGGCTTGGTCCATAAAACCACGGGCGAATGTAGGTCCACCCGGTGCCATCGGGTTAATGTCGTGATCCAAATAATATTGCTGCTGTGCGATCCTGACCTTGATAAAATCCCGCCACTCTTCAGGAAGACGGCTTGATGCCAGCCTGTTTTGCATATCGACGATTTGTTGGGTTAATAGTGGTCGCCAGTCGGTCGTCCCCATTCGTTCTTGTGCAGTGACAACCGAACGATACTGCGCGTACGTAAAAATCGGGATGAGAATCGCCAAGATCAGCACAACGACGAGAAAACGGCGACGACGCAGCAATTTTATGGTTTCATTCTGTACGAGCCCCACCATGCTCTGCTCCATGACTTCCCCCTCCTCCCGTCAATGTAAGGAACAGGTCTTCCAGTGTAACCGTCTTCGTTGCAATCCCCATCACAGGTATGCCGCCATTGACCAACGCTTGGTTAGCCTCGCTCACTTTTTCTATATCCATGCGTGTTTTCAGGCGCTCTTCACTGACCACCCACACATCTGTCACTGCTGGTAGTTTTCGCAGGACTTCCTCGGCCTTTTGTATATGGGAAGACGGGATTGTCCAATCGACCTGATCAGCAAACTGTTCCATCAGTTCTTTGACTAATCCAACCGAAATGACCTTCCCTTGACTGATAATCGCCACCCGGTCGCACATCATCTCGATTTCACTGAGAAGATGACTCGAAATGAAGACAGCGAGTCCTTCTTCCTCAGCAAGCTTGCGAATAAACTGGCGCAATTCACGAATTCCCGCCGGGTCCAAACCGTTCGTCGGTTCGTCCAGAATCAATATTTTCGGCCGGTGCAAAAGTGCCTGCGCGATCCCCAGTCGCTGCCTCATTCCGAGCGAGTACGTTTTTACCTTATCATCAATCGCCCGCTCCAAATCAACGAAGCGAACGATTTCCTTAATTCGCTCAGGAGTAATACCGCCGCTCATTCTCGCAAACTGCTCCAGATTCTCTCTGCCCGTCAAAAACTTGTACAGCTCCGGGTTTTCGACGATACAACCAACCTGCGCAATCGCTTGCGGAAACTGTTCCTGAAGGGAAATGCCTCCGATGCGAATATCTCCCCCATCCGCTTTTGCCAATCCAACGAGCATGCGGATCGTCGTGGTTTTGCCTGCGCCATTCGGCCCGAGAAATCCAAATACCTCTCCGGCGAAAACGTCAAACGTAATATCATGAATGATCGGCTTTTTGCCAATCGCTTTTTGCAATCCTTTTACTGAGAGGACCGTTTCGGCCAATGTGCGCCCTCCTATCTGGGTCACGCCTCATCAACTGACGATGGCGTTCTGTTTATGGTACACTGTCATAAGATGTCCATCCACATTATACCATGACCATACACTTTAAAACGAATAGGAGGATACCCGATGCGCACATCCGGCCAATTTCTTTGGCGCACGGCAGGTCTCTTGTCTTTACTCTCATTTCTCTTATTTGCGACAGGGTTTGTCCTCGCGATGAATCCGCAGCAGTTGGCACCGTCCACAGCAACCCCACCTGCGCAAAAAGAGCAGCCACCCTCTCCTTTACCAGAAAAGGGTGTTCACAAAGTAGTCGCACTAGGGGATTCCCTCACGCGCGGTGCCGGAGACGCAAACGGCCAAGGCTATGTCGGACTCGTTCGCCAAGCATTGGAGAAAAAATCTGGCCAGTCTATTACGTTCACAAACCTCGCGATTAATGGACAGGAATCATCTGAGCTGCTCAAACAAATGTCCCAGGAGCAAGTGAAGAAGCTGCTCGCTGAAGCCGATCTGATTCTTTTTACCATCGGCGGCAATGACTTGTTCAGGCAGACAGGCGGGCTGTATACCATTGAAAAAGAAAAAGTGACCACAGCTCTTAATCAGCTTGCGGTCAACTATGAAGAGATTCTCAAACAGATTCGCAGCGTCAACAAGACGGCGACGATCGTATATACTTCCCTGTATAATCCTTTTGGCAATACCGAAGCAGCCGTCGACACCATTGGGCCCGTGCTCGACTGGAACAATCAGGCGTCCCAAATCGCCTCACGGTACCCGCAGGTACTCGTGGTGCCGACCTACGACTTGTTCTTACGTAAAGAACAAAACTACTTGTATACAGACCACTTTCACCCGAATTCTGATGGCTATAAACGGATGGCGGATCGTATCTTGCAAGCGTTAGAGTGATTCAATCCTCGCCTCATTCAAGGTCTTCCCACGGGTTGCCTCAAAGGCGCGAGCACCCGCCCATTGGAAGGCACTGCTCATCATCGAGGTAGCTGCTACCACCAAGAACAAGGTCGTACCTCCGTAGTGTGCCAACAGCAATCCGCCCATCCACGGACCGATGAACTGGCCGAGGTTGCTGAAGCTTTTCGCACCGTAATAGCTGCCTCGCATACTCTCTGGGGCCATTCGGTCGATGAGGACGTCCCCTGCGGTAAACGTAAGGATTTCGCCAATCGTGAAAAATACCATCGCCACAATGAATATCAGCCATGAATTGGCAAAGGCATAACCCACGTCACCAACCGCATACATGGCGTTTCCCACCAAAATTGCGGTGAGAGGCGTCTTTTTTTCTGCCCAAGTCGTCAACGGAAGCTGCATCACAACGACGACAATCGCATTGACTGTCATCAGGATGGCAAACAGCTCAGTTCCATTCACGACCGTCATTTCTGCGAATTTGGCCAGCGTAGAAGACATCTGCGAGTAGCCAATCGCTCCTAAAACACCGGCGAGCATGTACAAGCGAAACGCCTTGTCCTTCACGACTACGCTGAATGCACGGCTGAATGTAACGACTTCTTTCTTTTGGCCTTCAATTTGTTTAATGCCGAACTTGTTCAATAACCCTTGCAAGCTAATCACATAGATAAGATAAATCAGTGCAGTCATCAGGAATGGTAGGGCTACTGAGCTTTTCGCCAGCACTACCCCTGCGATAGGCCCAACTGCTACCCCCACGTTAATTGCCATGTAGCGAATACCGAACACACGAAGCCGCTTCTCTTGCGGCGTTACATCTGCCATCAGTGCCTGTGAAACGGGTTCGTAGAAGGATCGACAGAGTCCCCCTGCTATATTGAGCAAAAGCAGAATCCACGGGTCTTTACTAAGCGCAAACCCGACGAACACGAAAGTCCATACATACAACGCCCCTAGCATGACTCGCCTGCGCCCGATCCTGTCTGACCATGCCCCCGCAATAAAGCCTCCGATTGTACCCGCGAGCGGTCCTGCTCCAATTGTCAACCCGATCATTGCCAAGCTCATATCTGTTTGATTGGACAAGTATAAAAACAAAAACGGCATGCTCATCGAGCTGGCGGCCCGGACGAACACGGTCCCGACGACTAATGACCAGACGATCGGGTGAAACTCCTGCAAACGCATCTTGATCCAGCTCATTTTCTCTCTCTCCTCACCACTGTTATGCTTTTCCCTCGCTGCCAGAACAGATGCTCTGTGATGTTCCCATTGTAGAGAGGCAATGGTCGTTCGTCAATGAGCATTCAAAATTTTTTGATTATGAAACATTTCTATGAGAGTAATCAAAATTTCGATAGGGTTGGACACAGTAACCCTAGACAACGCAAAAGACCGCCAGAAAACGCTGACGGTCTTAGCCTATCGCTTTTTACAAAACAACTTCTATACGATCAACCATTTCTCCCTGCTCGTTCCATTTCACCGCACGGTAAACGCTATCGTGGTAAAACGTGAACCAAGCTCCTTGCTTGATCCCGTTGTTGATCCATTCTTCTTTTGCATAGATGGATGTCATCGGATAGTCGTCGTAGGCCATCACCCATAATGGATTTTGATGAGCGTGTGTAGGCATGATGTCCGCTAGATGCAAAAGCAGCTGCCCCTCTGTCTCCATCCGGACGATAGCATGTCCCTGGCTGTGACCGCCTGTATGATGAAGCGTGATTCCTGGCACAACTTCGTGCGAAGCTCCGTACGTCTTCACCTGATTCTCAATCGGACGCCAGTTTTCTTCCCAATATGTATTCTTCGAGCGAACATTTGGCTCTCTCATCTCCGCCCATTCCTGCTCCTGCACGTAGATGACAGCTTGTGAAAACGTAGAGACAAGTTGTCCATCACGAAGAGAGACAAGTCCGTTGGCATGATCGTAGTGCATATGCGTCATGATGACGATATCAATATCGGCAGGAGTCAACCCTTTTGCTGCGAGGGAATCCACCACTTGAGACTCTTCTTCCAAGCCAAAATTGCGCTTCTGTTTTTCCGTTAGCCGATCATTTCCCATACCCGATTCAATCAAAATATGCTTGCCATGAGCTTTTACCAGGATCGGGTCAGCACGCAAAGGGATTTGATTGAGATCATTCGATGGGTATCGTTTGCTCCAAAGTGGCTTGGGCACCACACCAAACATTGCGCCCCCATCCAGCTTCGTGAGTCCACCTCTCAGCCAAGACAATTGAAACTGACCTATCTGCCATTCGTTCCCTACCATGATCCTGTCGCCTCCTCGATTGCTCGGATTGATGATTGATGATTGAAGATCGAAAGCGAAAAGCACCCCGTTCAGGGTGCCTTACAGCTTTTCTGATACACTTACAGTTCTAGTCGCCGGGGCGATTTCTAACAGGAGATCACTCGATACTGCCTGCACAGTGACATCTGAATCACTTCGTCTATGATGAAGCACGAGTTGCGCTACCTTTTCATTCTCTCGGTAAACGCTGATTAATGTCTGTAATGGATTGGCACTCCCGCCTGCGATCATCTTAAACCCCGGGGCTATCGTAAACGTCCATCCCTCCACCTCTATTAGCGGTGCTAACGAGTACAGGAAGTAACGTTTCCCTAAGAGAATGCCATTATGGTTCATCAAGGCGAGAGCCCCCAATCAAATGAATTTGAACAGTATAACTTCATTTTGCAAGAATTAGCGGAGGATGAAAAGCGATTCGACAAAACTTCTAAAAAGACGACATACTTTTCTTAATCATATCCGATTACCCTAGATTTCGAAATAGAAAATCTTTTCAGCGCCTTAAATCGCTCTCCCTACGGTCGCACCCTCCAAAATGGCTCGCTTGGCATCGAGCTCTCCCGCTTCTTTCGCCCCGCCTATGAGGTGCACAGGCAGCCGATCCAGCAATGCGTGGTATAGCGAATTGTTGGAGGTCGCTCCAGCCGCTACAATGACCGTATCAGCAGGTATCATGCGTTCCTCCCCGTTCTGAATGAAATACACCCCTTCTTCTGCAATCCGGCTGTATTCAATTTGTGTCAGCATCTCTACGCCACGTCGCTTCAGGTTGGCGAGAACTGCCCAGCGCGTCGTTTTACCCAAGCCCGATCCGACATGCTTCCCACGCCGCAGCATGCTGATTTTTCGTTTTCGCTGTTGCAATTGCTGTACAGCTCTTCCATCCAGAATCCGAAACTCCTGCAAGTATTCCGCTGCCTTCGGTGAAATCGTTTCGTCGTGCATCAGCAAATGGGACAAATCACATGCGATTCCCCCCGCTCCGACGATGACTACCTGTCTACCGACCTTGCCACGCTTTTCAAATACCGCATCATATCCCTTCACATGTCCGAGCTCCACACCTGGAATCTCTGGACGCCGAGGAATGACTCCCGTTGCGACCACAACTTCTGCAAAGCCTTCTTCGATCAGGGCCTCTGCCTCTGCCAGTGTTCCCAGCCTGATTTCGACACCAAGACGTGCAAGTTCTGTCCGATAATAGCGAAGTGTTTCATTAAATTCCTCTTTACCTGGCACCTGTCTGGCGTAGTTTAATTGTCCACCGATCTGTTTTTTGGCCTCCATGATGACCACCTGATGCCCTCGTTCTGCCAGTACACGAGCTGCCTCCAAGCCGGCAGGCCCCGCACCGATTACAGCCACCTTCTTGCAGTTTTCCGCCGGAACCAACTGCCACTCTGCTTCTCTGCCCACGAGAGGATTGACCAGACAGGAGGCTACCTTCCCATCAAAAATATGGTCGAGACAGGCTTGATTGCAAGCAATACATGTGTTTACTTCATCAAAGCGTCCTTCTTTACTTTTTTGAACGATATACGGGTCCGCTAAAAATGGACGAGCCATTGAAACCATATCACTGCATTCTTCATACAAAATCTTTTCTGCCTGGCGCATGTCGTTAATTCGATTGCTGGCGATAACTGGGATGTTCACGACCTGCTTGACTTGCTGCGCCACCCATACATATGCTCCACGCGGCACCATCATGCCAATCGTCGGTACTTGTGATTCATGCCAGCCAATTCCGATATTGAGAGCATCAGCTCCTGCCTCCTCCAGCATTTTGGCAAATTGCAATGTCTCTTCCATCGTCGTACTATCTGGCATCAAGTCCAATCCCGACATCCGATAGATGATCGGATAATCCGGTCCCACTGCTTGTCGGACACGGTTAGCCACCTCAATACCAAAATGGGCTCTACGTAAAAAGTCCCCACCCCACTCATCTTCTCGCTTATTGGTCACAGGGGACAAAAATTGATTGATCAAGTATCCTTCCGAACCCATAATTTCTACGGCATCAAAGCCAGCTTTTTTAGCACGGACGGCGCCATCAGCAAAGCATTGGATCGTTGCTTCGATCTCCTCTACGCTTAACTCTCTCGGCTTCCAACGGTTAATCGGCGCCTGCAATGGCGATGGCGCTACCGGGTCTAATCCTGTTGCTTCCTTGTACGCATAACGGCCAGCATGGAACAGCTGCAACGCAATTCTCCCATTGACTTGATGAACCTCTTTCGTGATTAGTCGCAATTTCTCGATATCCTCGTCTTGGTATACATTGCAATACTCGTCGCCCATGCCGCCTTCTAGATGTACGGCAGCCCCTCCTGTCACGATCAGACCTGCCTCTCCATTGGCACGCTCTGCGTAAAAGGTAGCAAGCCGCGCTACACCATTCTGAAGCTTTTCAAATCCGACGTGCATGGACCCCATCATAATCCGATTTGGCAACGTCATCGAACCAATTTGAATCGGTTCCCATACTTTTGAAAGTTCCACGTTAAACGCCCCCTAACGAGTGAATGCTCATTCATTTTCATTATCTATACGATTCTCCCTCTTCTCCTCATATTCCTCCTTCCTCACCTTTTATGCAAAAAGCTCAGGACATTACGCCTGAGCTTTCCTTATGTACAGCCTATGTTTTATCTGCCGAGTTTGATGAGCATCCCCAAGTCTGTGGAAAATCTTTCGATGGTTTCTGTAAATGCGATTTCCTCAGCTTCTGTTCGCGGCATCTGCACGACAAAGTGATAATCCAGCACGACATGCGCTTCTGCCTGCTTGCCAGGCTCCACAAAGCGACGCTTTTCTGTCAGCGAGCACTCAGCTACCAAGCTTTTTGCTTGCGTCCATAATTGTTGGATCTCCTCATCTTGCAAGCTATAAGGATAGTCAATTTCCACCTCAATTTCACAGCTGTCCTCTTCCGCAAGCAAAAACAGATGGATAGAAGCCGTTGGTTGCTTCTCATCCTCCGCCTCGGAAAACGTGATCAGAACCTCTTGCCCTTCCGATTCTTCCAACAACGAATGCTCGGAGCGCAAGACGATATCCGAAATCATTCCATGCGTATGTAACTGTTGATTTAGTTTTTCCACCATAAATTGTAGCACGTACTTCTTTCCTCCTGTTTCACGATATCCTCTCGTAGCAGTATAGCACGAGTTCTACAGATGCGAAAAACCCCTTCACGAGGAAGGGGTCGGTGTATTGTTCATATTTTTTTGATTCATGAATTCTGACAGCCACGCACGACGTACTTCTTTGTTTGGACAGTAACCTAAAATGTAGCTTTCTCCGCGCATATATTTTTCCTTAATCCACTCTTTATGCTTGCGGAAAAAGGCATGCTGGAAATCAATCGGCATCTGCTGATATTCTTCCAAAGCTGAAGGGTTCTGGAGGAAAAAATCTTCATCGTACACAAACTCTTCGTTTTGTTGGCGGCTGATCAGGTACACAAAGGCAATCACCAGGAACAGGTTCACCAAGAAAATCGTCATAGAAATCCCTCCAGTCAGTAATAATTATCTGATTAATCTGTCTTATCAGCATATTATTATTGTACCATGAAATTGGTGTTTTCTAAACCTTTTCCATAAACGAATTTTTAAAAATTTTTAACGAATCGACAAATAAAAACACCCGCTCGTGATGAACGGGTGTTTTTCGTACTCGTTAAGAGTTCGTGTTCGAACCTCCTGTAGGAGGACCTGCATCCTGACTCGACGGTGGGATAATATCCGGCGGTGGAGTAGAGTTGTTTCCGTTATTACCTGCCGGTACATTCCCAGGAGATTGTGTTGCATCAGTCGCAGGCGTCTGTGCTCCCTGACCTTGATCTGTCGACTGGCCTTGCTCTTCTTGGTTTACGACATCAGGTGGCGGCATTGTGCCTTCATTTGCCGTACCGTCCTGATTGTCTGGTGAATCCGTCGGCTCTTGTTCTTTCGGAGCCGCCGTTTTTTGTTTCGCCGGTGTTGACGCAGCTGATTCTGTCGTTTTCTTTTTGACGCTCTTCTTGTTGCTTGTCGCTACCGCTTCACCGGAACCGAGTATCGGCGAATTATTGAGCGACGCTACGACGCTCTCACTCAATCCCATCTCTGATTGCAAGGAATCGCGAACAGTCTCAAGCTTTTCTTTTTCAAGATACGTGTATCCTCCCTGCCAATATGCCCCATTATCCAATGCACTGACCGTAGAGGAATTAAATCCTTTGAAATCGTAGGCCAAGCCTTTGATCTGATCCTTGGAAAGATCGGTATGTATATTCTTGGCACCTACGTCCATGACGTTAAATATCTTAGTCAGTCCTTCAAGAGAAGCTGTTTTGTCCACGACAGCCTTGATGACCTCTTGTTGGCGACGGTTACGGTCGAAGTCACTGGAGTAGTACTTCGTTCCACGGTTGTCATGACGATGTCGTACATAACCAAGTGCTTGCTCGCCATTCAATTTTTGAAGTCCTGGCTGGAGATCGATGTGTGTATCGTCAGTTGGATCATCGTATACCAGTCTGCGATCCACATTGACTTCCACACCACCTAATTCGTCAATGACCGCTTTGAAACCATCGAAGTCAATGGCTACAAAATGTTCAATCGGAATACCCAGTATTTCATTCAACGTTTTCTTCGTTAAGGAAATACCATCTTCGGTAACCGTCTGGTTGTTGCGCTCTGCTTGTCTGCGTTCTGCTTCACCATTGGCATAGACAGAATTGATCTTATGGTAGTCGCGATAGCCTGGGATCTTGACGCGTGTGTCCCGTGGAATTGATACCATGGTAACTTTCTTCGTCTTTGGGTTGGCAACTGCCACGATCATTACGTCTGTATTCATGGAACCTGTTTCAGGACGAGTATCAGAACCAAGCAATACGAACGACATTGGCTTATCCGAATAGTATACAGGATCGACATTTTGGGATACTGGCGAAGTAAATCCGCTGTTTGCAGGGCTCGTTACTTCCGTCAGAGTGTCTTCAATTTTCCAATAAATTGCTCCAGCCACACCGCCAACCAGCAGCAAGGTGATCAATGTGAAGGATACCACGAGTTTACGTATTTTTCGATTACGGCTCGGCTGTTTCTTTCGAGAAGCTGAAGCGCGTGTTTTCACAACAGTATCTGGCATATGAATCAGTCTCCTTGTTCGCGCACGCTTTTTGACAAAGTAAAGGGAGGCACGATTTTGAATTGTGCCACTCGACAATATGCACCACTTTTTTCTTCAGTTGGCAATACTCTGATTCAGGTATTGTATCATATCGTTGTCTGCATTTGTAGAAAAATGTTCCTTTAAACGAAAAGTCCCCCATCTTTTTGTCGATAAGGGGACTTTAGTTTCACATATAATTTTCAGCTTATTGCAAGCCTCGTGGTGCCTGACTAAACCCTTGTACAGGACCCTCAGGACGCTTGTTTTTGGAGCGGTGTGAATCTCCGCCCTGCCGAACATGGCTCTCTTGTTTACCGTTCACATCATTCGATTTCTTTTCCATGATATACACTCCTCCTCTGTACCAACTAACGGGTAGTGTACGTCAAGCTATGTATTTTCATTCTCTGTCGAGGATCTGTCTTTCTTTTGCGGCATAGTAATCTTTTCGTGCCAAAAGGGCATCGATATCGTATCGGTCATTTCCCTTTGTTCTCATCTCGGCAAGAGCAACGCCGAAAGCTGCTTGTTCTGTAAGGGACAACGCTTTGTTTTGCGCATAAATGATACCCGCGGCAAACGCATCTCCCGCGGACTCTCGAATCGGCATAATCGGTGCAGCAAGCCATTTTTCCTCATGTGCGCTGCACAGCCACAGCCCTGCTTCCCCACAAATGACCATGACCTGATGGATACCTTCTGCCACCAATTTTTTCGCGCATATTTCCACATCATTATAGGAATGAAGCGATTGGCCACCTAACACTTCCAGTTCATCAATGCTCGCGACAAGTATATGAACGCCTTCAAGCAACCCTTTCCATTTTTCTGCTTTTTTCACAGAAACAGGGTCTACGATGATCTTTTTGTCGAGTCTTCTGGCTTCCGCTAAAAATGCCCGCATAACCTCGACGGGAAGATTTGCATCCAGAAACAAGCCTGTGGCCTGAAGCAACCGCTTGAGGCCTTGCTGGACAATCTCCGCTGGCCACTCTTCATTTAGTTCCATATCTGCAACAGCCGTGTACAATTCACCATCACGATCACGAATAGCCAAGTAGCGCCCCGTCGATTTCCCTGCGATTCGCAACATGCCATGGGTAGCCACTCCACTATTTGCTGTGACCTGTCTTAACCACTCGCCGTCTGCATCTTCTCCCACCAGAGCAAACAACTGCACTTCTTCTCCTAGCCATCCGAGATTTTCCGCCACGTTTCGTGCTACGCCGCCTGCTGCTTGATGCACTTCACCCGGATTACTTGTTCCAGGTAACAGTCTGGCAGAAGTGACTCCCTGCACGTCAACATTGGCTCCTCCCACGCATAGCCAGTATTCTGTTATACCTTCCAGCATTCCAGCATTCCCCCTAGCCTTCTGCTCATGGTCTAGTCCATTGTGCTCCTCTCTTTTTCGACAGCATCTCCCCATTTACCTACCTTTTTAAAAACTTCCTGACAGATCAAATTCTTTATTTACGACCATCATATCGCCATCATTTATGGATGACGTCCTATAGAATCCGTGCTACATTGAAAAAAATGAAAAAGTAAGTTACGAAAGAAAGGTTGGGGATGAACTGACATGAGTGCCTCATCGACACCCATTCACTCTACACCCGCAGGGACTGCGGCACCGACTGTCTATCGCATGCTCTTTGCCATTAGCATTGCGCATCTGTTAAACGACAGCTTGCAAGCGGTCATCCCTGCATTGCTTCCTGTTGTAGAGAAGAATCTGGCATTAACGTTTACACAAGTCGGGATGATTTTACTCGTCATGAATCTTACCTCATCCGTTTTGCAACCATTCGTCGGTTACTTCTCCGATCGCAAATCGATCCCTTTATTGCCACCACTGGCTTTGATCGTATCGGGATTAGGGATGCTGGCACTCGCTTTCTCCGGCAGTTACTATTTCGTTCTCGTAGCAGTCGCCTGTGTTGGAATTGGTTCAGCCGTCTTCCACCCAGAAGCCTCACGCTTCGCCCACTTGGCATCCGGTCCTCGCAGAGGGCTAGGACAATCCATTTTTCAAGTTGGTGGAAATGCTGGGCAAGCACTCGCTCCCTTGATGACTATCCTGGTCTTTGCGAACCTGGGACAGACTGGGGCTGCCTGGTTTCTGCTTCCTGCGCTATTAGCTAGCGGCATCTTGCTCTATGTTGCTCTCTGGTATCGTGGACAACAGCGTTTGAAAAAGGCTACTGCCGCACCTGTCACGTATACGAACCGGAACAAGCGGCTGATTGCCCTCGGCCTCCTGATTGTCATCGTCAGTGTGCGTTCCTGGATGAATGCTGGCTACCAAAGCTTTTACCAGTTTTATTTGATGTATGTGAAAGATATGGATTACGCCAATGCACAGCTCGTCATTTTTGGTTTTCTTTTCGCAGGAGCGATTGGGACATTTTTTGGCGGACCGCTGTCTGACCGATTCGGAAAAAGGAACTTGCTCATCATTTCCACACTTGGTTCACTTCCACTGACATTGCTGACGCCTTACGTCTCAGGCTTTATGGCCTTTCCATTGCTGGTAATCAGTGGCTTTATCATGCTTTCCAGCTTCTCCGTCACAGTCGTATACGCGCAGGAGTTATTGCCTGGCAAAATCGGTACCGTATCCGGGCTGATTATCGGGCTTGCCTTTGGAATGGGAGGCATGGGCGCACTCGTATTCGGCTATCTCGCCGATCTCTACAGTCTGAGCTTTGTCATTCTGTTATGTTCGTTCCTCCCGTTGATCGGGTTTATGGGCTTTTTCCTGCCGAAAGACAAGACACTCCGCGAATGGGCCCACTAATCTATACCAAAGAAAAGGCAAAACAAAAAACCCGAGGACACGA
>NZ_CATKQT010000012.1:0-76592 GCF_949767855.1 Brevibacillus sp. IT-7CA2 | reverse complement strand
AACGAAGAGAGGAGTCAATCCACTGGATTGGCTCTTTTTCCTATAAGAGAAGGGGAGCACATGGAACCAAAAGCAGAGAAGAAATATGAAGCTGACATGTACGAACCGATTCGGAATTATTTTGTCGCACAAGGATATGACGTTTTTGGCGAGGTCAAGCATTGCGATTTAACGGCCATCAAAGGCGAGGAACTGATCATTGTTGAGTTCAAGCGCAACCTAAGTGTGGAATTGCTCATACAGGCAACCAAACGACAGCGCTATACCGATTTTGTTTATATAGCAATTCCGAAGCCCAAATACAAATTGTTTTCGAAAAAATGGCAAGATATATGCTACTTGGTTAGACGTCTCGAGCTTGGTCTCATTCTCGTGTCCTTTCCAAAAAGAGGGCTCGCAGCCATGGAAGTGAATATTTCACCGGGACCGTTTGATCGGGTAAAAAGCAAGCAATTCAATCAAAAAAAGCGAAACCGTATCATTGAAGAGATGCGGGGAAGATACGGCGATTACAATGTTGGTGGCAGCTATCAAACCAAGCTCATGACGGCCTACAAGCAGAGCTGCATTCAAATCGCGACGTTGCTTCAGCAGTATGGGCCGTTATCTCCTAAATTACTCAAGAGTAAAGGGGCGGGGGAGAAAACCTCGTCGATTCTTATCCAAAATCATTATGGGTGGTTTACCCGTGTGCAACGCGGGCTGTATGCGATCACTCCGATAGGAGAGAGAGAAATCGCGGAGTATCCTGAACTCATTGCTTACTATCGAGAACAGGCAGAGGAAATACAGGGTACACTTACTCTGGACTCAGAAAAACAAAGGCAGCCTGCCGTGAAAGAATAACAGGCTGCCTTTTCCTATTGAAAGAATGAATTAGTGCGCGATCCATTCTGCTGTCATTTGTCCCACCAGTGCACGACCAGCTACAATGTCTGGATGGAACTGGATCGTTGCATTTTGCCGGACGATTTTCACCTGTTGAATGGCATCCAATAATGGCTGTTCATTCGTCAGCTTCCCCCGAGCTTTTGCGATAGAAAGTCCCGCGACCGTGCCTTGAGCCATTGCCACTTTGGCACTTTCAATTCCCGTGATATTGCCGGCAACATAGAGTCCAGGGGCTGGCGTTCGCATGCTTTCATTGTGTAAGGGGACATGCCCGCCCAAGGAGGGAACATAGGCAAATGGGCACCCGGCAATCGCTGCCAATTCGGCGAGTGGACTTAATCCGCCTGCGATACAGACGAAATCAGCTGGAATGACTTGTTCGGTTCCAACTATGGGTGAACCATCGGTTGCAACTCGGGCGATACGGACACCCTCGACTTGAGACGTTCCGACGATCTCCACTACTGCTGTTCGTAGTTGAATTGGGATGTCCCACATAGAAAACCCGTTTGAGGGGTAGAGGGACACTGCCAGCTTTTGCATCCATGAACTTCCCATCAGTTTGCTCCCCAGCCGAATCATCAGAGAAGGTGCAAGATGGGCGACCCGCAATAAGGATTGCATCACTGCTTGTGGTTGCCCCGCAGTGCCACTGACAGTCGTACATGGTGGGAGTATCATTCGATCCACCGTAATTCCAGCCAACTGCAATTCCCGGGATATCGCCACTGATAAGACATTGATTCCAATGACTACCCCGCGTTGTCCTACTCGCACGCGCTGCACATTTGTCATGACTTGAGCAGCTCCGATGGACATCACGCCAGGTAACGTCCACCCTGGCACGGGTACGGCTGCTTCAGAAGCACCCGTTGCGATCAGGAGCAATGGGACAGTCATTTCCCCCTGTGTCGTAGAGACGACCCAGCCATTCTGGGATTGCGTCAAATGAAAGACGGAGACGCCGCAGCAGATCTCTACACCGAGATGTTTCGCTTCCTCCGTGAGCCGGGCTGCCTCATCCAGTCCATTCCACCACACACCGTCCGGCTCTTCGTGAAGCTGTCCAAGCAAGCGGCCCCCAGGGCGATAGAACTCATCGACTACACGAACAGCCAATCCCTGCCTAGCACTTGCAATTGCTGCAGATAAGCCTGCAGGTCCAGCCCCGATGATGAGAAGGTCGATCATGCACCATGCCCTCCTTTTTTCAAGGGAGTAGGAAGGAGAGAACCCGCAGTCACTTGCATGCCTTCCTGCACAAGCGTCATACAAGCACGCACGGTAGGAACACCATCTACATGGACGCGACATTCGTAGCAGTGACCGATATTGCAGTAAATTCCTCGCGGTGTTCCTTTTTCCTCATGAACCCGAAGCGTACGGACCCCTACGGCCAATAGGGCTCCTGCAATCGTCTCGCCTTCGTAAGCTGTATAGACAGAGCCGTTATAATAAAAAGGAAGCTGCTTTCTGTCACCGAGTGAACCGAGGACCGGATGGTGATCAATTCGTTGACTCATGTCCGTTGCCCCCCAAGCGTTTGAAATGAGACAGGACGGATAGGCGGTTGGTATCCAAGAGGTACAGTATGAGAAGGCGCTTGGCCAGTTACTTGCTGAATGACCTGATCAATCAATGTACGGCAGGTTCTCCCACCGCAGCAGCCCATGCCTGCTCTGGTCCGTAGCTTCAGCTCGCGTGCGGTACATTGATAGGTTTGGGCGGTCTCTACCAATTCAGCGAGAGTTACTTCTTCACAACGGCAGATAATCAATGGATGCGATTCCATGATGAAGCCTCCTTTCATTCTTATTTGATGAAAAATGCAAGTGTCGTGCCATGGGAAGGCGAGAGAGAATCGTCCTGGCTGGCACAATACTTGCTGAATATTCTCAAAGAACGAGCCCAATCACGACAAACAAAAGAGGGATGACAGAAATGGAAAAAGTAACAAGACTGCGTGAGCAATTCGATCCACTTGGGATTGACGGGATTTTGATCACCAATGGACAAAACCGCCGATACCTCACAAACTTTACAGGTACATACGGAGTTGTCCTCATTTCCAGGGACCAGGCCAAGCTCTTCACAGATTTCCGTTACACAGCCCAAGCGCAAGCACAAGCAACAGGCTTTGAGATCGTTTATTTGCCAACAAAAGAATCCGTATACAGTGAAGTGGCGCGCCAGGCGGAAGCGATGGGGATCAACCATCTCGGCTTTGAGGAGGAGAATGTCTCATTTGCTTTGCATCGCAAATACACCGAGGCCGTCCAAACAGCATTCATTCCGACGTCAGGTGTCATTGAGGGATTGCGGATGATTAAGACAAAGGAAGAACTGGCGATCATCCGAACGGCTGCCCAAATCGCCGATGCGGCATTCTCTCATATTACTTCCTTCCTGCGTCCTGGTATCACAGAGCTTGCGGTGTCTAACGAATTGGAAATGTTCATGCGAAAAGAAGGGGCGTCGGGCTCTGCTTTTGACATCATTGTTGCTTCTGGTTATCGTTCCGCACTTCCTCATGGCGTAGCGAGTGAAAAAATGATTGAAGCCGGAGATATGGTCACGTTGGACTTTGGCGCATTGTACCAAGGGTATCGCTCTGATATTACCCGTACGGTTGCTGTTGGCACTCCTGATGAGCAACTCAAAGCCATCTACGAGATCGTTTTGGAAGCACGCAATCGGGCTGTTGCAGGGATTCGTCCTGGTATTACCGGGAAAGAAGCAGACGCCTTCGCACGGGACTACATCACGGAGCACGGCTATGGCGAGCGATTTGGACATGGGATGGGGCATGGAGTGGGCCTGGATATTCATGAGGAGCCATTTATGTCCACACGTTGCACCGCTGTACTCCAAGAAGGCATGATTTTGACCGTGGAGCCGGGGATTTATATCCCAGAGCTTGGTGGGATCCGTATCGAAGACGATTTGGTTGTCACAGAGAGTGGCAATGAGGTGCTGACACATTCACCGCGCGAATTGATCATTTTATAAATCGAGAGAAAAAAGCCTTGGCCGAGTAAGTGGGCTGAGGCTTTTTTTGTTTACCAGCGGTGTCTAAGATTTGAAACACAACAAGCATTACAGTGTACAAAAAAATTTACAGCGACCAACTCTAGAACGAAGCCACTGCCGCCTTCATTTTTGGCACATCTCTTGCATTCTGATAATTCTGAAAACCAACACATAACGACTGAACAATGGGGGTTGATCAAATGAAAAAAAGTATGTTCGCAGTAATGAGTAGCCTAGCAGTCATGGGATTAGCGTTAGCAGGATGTGGAGGAGGACAGCCAGCAGCAAAGCCAGCCGAGCAAGCATCACAGAGTGGTCAGTCGAGCACGCAGCCAGCACCTGCCACCACGGCTAAAGAACCAGCAAAAGCCCAAGTCCTACGCTGGAATCTTCACTCCGAACCACCTACAGGTGATCCTGGACTTGCGGAAGACACGACTTCTGCTGCCATCGTCAAAGCAGTATTTGATGGACTGACACGCATCGGACCTTCGGGCAAGCCAGAGGAAGCAGTAGCGGAGAAGATTGAAGTATCGAGTGATATGAAAACATACACATTCAAACTGAGAGACTCCAAGTGGAGCAACGGAGAACCAGTAACAGCGCACGATTTCGAATACGCGTGGAAGCGAGCTCTCGATCCGAAGACAGCGTCCAATTACGCCTACCAGCTCTATTACATCAAGAATGCGGAGAAGGCCAACAAAGGGACTGGCAGCTTGGAGGATGTCGGCGTAAAAGCATTGGATGACAAGACCCTCCAAGTAGAGTTGACGAATCCAACCCCGTTTTTTCTGGAGCTAACCGCCTTCCAAACTTATTTCCCGGTAAATAAAAAGGTAGCCGAGGCAGATGAAAAATGGTCTGGAGAAGCCAAAACACACGTAGGAAATGGCCCATTCAAAATGGAGTCTTGGGAACACAAAAGCAAAATGGTACTCGTGAAAAACGAAAACTACTGGGACAAAAATAGTGTCAAGCTGGACAAGATCGAGTTCTCGATGGTGGAGGATGAAAACACAGAGCTGTCCATGTTCGAAAATGGCGAGATTGACTGGGCAGGTAGTCCGTTAAGCTCGCTGCCAACAGATGCGATGCCAGCGCTTAAAGACAGCGGAAAGCTTCAAGTGAAGCCGGTCGGTGCTACCTACTGGTACAAGTTCAATACAGAGAAACCTCCGTTCAATAACGTGAAGATTCGTAAAGCTTTTGCCTACGCCATTAACCGTCAAATCTTGATCGACAACGTACTCCAAGCGAATCAGCAGCCAGCGATGGCAGCAGTTCCTCCGACAATGGGACTCAATACGGGCGGCTATTTCAAAGATAATGATCAAGAAACGGCCAACAAGCTGTTAGAAGAAGGAATGAAAGAGCTGGGCATCTCCAAGCTGCCGCCGATCAAGCTCAGCTACAACACGTCGGAAGGGCATAAAAAGATCGCAGAAGCGATTCAGGACCAATGGCGTCAAAACCTTGGTGCAGAAGTGAAGCTGGAAAATCAGGAATGGAAGGTGTACCTCGAGACCATGCACGAGGGCAACTATCAGGTCGGGCGTCTCGGCTGGTCGGGTGACTTCAACGATCCGATCAACTTCCTGGAGCTGTTCAAGGAAAAGGACGGAGGAAACAATGACACGCGCTGGGAGAATCCGAGATTCAAAGAGCTGCTGAATCAGTCCGCCACCGAGAGTGATTCGGAAAAGCGCAAGGCGATTCTGCGTGAAGCCGAGCAAATCATGATGGATGAAATGCCGATTATGCCGATTTACTTCTATACGCATACATGGGTGAAGAATGACAAGGTAAAAGGAATCTTCCAGGATGGTCTAGGCGCAATCGACTGGAAATGGGCATCAATCGAATAATATTCGAATGGGGGATGGGCTATGAAAAAGTGGGGAAGCGTGATAGTCGCAACGATGTTGACTCTAACGCTTGCTGTAGCGGGATGTGCCAATCAAGGAGCTTCTACTGGAGGTGCAGACGCTAGCGAGATACTCGTTGGTGTTATTTTACCAGTAACGGGTAATAACGCAACGGATGGAAAAGACATGCAAAACGCCATCGAAATGGCTGTCAAAAAAATAAACGACAGCGGCGGAGTTGTTGGAAAAAAATTGAAGATCGAAGTAGCTGATGATGGTTGTGATCCACAAATGGCGACGACAGCAGCCAATAAGCTGGTCTCTCAAAACGTAGTAGCTGTCGTCGGCGGTTACTGCTCAGGTGCGACACTACCCTCATCGGGTGTATTCAAAAATGCCAACATTCCCATGATCGTTCCCGCAGCCAACTCAGCCAAATTACCCGCTCAGGGCTATGACACCCTCTTTTTGATCAATGGCCTAACCCCAGATCAAGCACAGACCGCAGCAGATTACATGGCAGCAAACCAGGCGAAAAAAGTCGTGCTCATCCATGACAATTCTGCCTACGCTAAAGACCTGGCCGATTTTTCCAAAGCGTCCGTTGAGAAATCCGGCGGAACCGTCATTGCGTACGAAGCGATCAACCCCGAAGAAAAGGATTTCAGTGCGCTGGTCACAAAAATAAAAGGCCTCCAGCCTGATGCGACGTATTTTACCGGCTATTATGCGGCTGGCGGACTCATGGTCAAACAGTTCAAGCAAAAAGGCGTTTCCGGTCTGTTCTTCGCAGGCGATGGCTCATTCAGTGAGGACGTCATCAAGATTGCTGGAGCAGACAATGCGGAAGGACTTTTGATTACCGCGACACCTACAGCGGAATTCATCGAGGGGGCAGAAGCGTTCACTTCTGAGTACAAGCAGGCGTACAACAACTTGGCACCGGGGCCTTTCTCAGCTCTGAGCTACAATGCGGTCAATCTGCTGGCAGATGCGATCGGGCGGGCGAACTCGACTGATCGTGACGCCATCAAAAAAGCGATCAAAGAAACAAAGGATTTCAAGGCGCTCGGACAAACGATCTCGTTCAACGCCCAAAATACGCTGGATACCTCCAACTTCGCCGTTTTGAAAGTGACGGGTGGCAAGTTCACGTTAGCGAAGTAGGGCATACGTCAATCATTGCCTCAAGTAAGGATGGTGGAGGAATGGATATTTTCGTCCAAACACTGGCGGACGGACTGGTCATCGGTGCTTTTTACAGTTTGATCGCTTTGGGCTACACGATGGTTTTTGGCATTATCAAGCTGCTCAACTTCGCGCATGGCGATTTGTACATGCTCGGTGCATTTGTCGGCTATACCTTGCTCAGCGTGCTCGGCGGAGATTCTTCTGGGGCAGGCTTGATGGGAATATTGATTGTTTTATTACTGACGATGGTGATTGTCGGCGTCATCGGGATGGGGATTGAGAGGGTGGCTTATCGGCCGCTCCTGTTGGCTCCACGACTCTCGATCCTGATTACGGCAATTGGTGTCTCTCTCTTTTTGGAAAACGGCTCGATGATTGTTTGGGGGGCGCAGTATCAAGTGTATCCCTTGCAGCTTTCTCACGACGGCATTAGCCTGCTAGGGGCCAAAATTACGTATGTCCAAATCGGGCTTGTCGTCATTTCGGCACTTTTAATGCTGAGCTTGCATCTATTCATCAATCGCTCGCTGTACGGCAAGGCTATGCGGGCGATTGCGCTCGACCAGACGGCTTGTCATTTAATGGGCATCCATGTGCATAAAGTCATTGGCTTGACCTTTTTCATCGGTGCTTCGTTGGCAGCAGGTGCAGGCACGATGGCAGGTGCTTATTACGGAACCGTCAATTTCATGATGGGCTTTATCATTGGACTCAAGGCGTTTACGGCGGCGGTTTTGGGCGGAATTGGCAGCATTCAGGGAGCGATGCTGGGCGGGCTGCTGCTCGGGATGATGGAGACAGCCGGAACATTTATTTTCGGTGGTTCATGGAAGGACGTCGTGGCGTTTTCCCTGTTGATCTTGATTCTGGTATTAAAGCCAACGGGCATCATGGGTGAGAAAGTGACAGAGAGGATGTAGCGGATGAATCCATCTCGAAAAAAAATCGCTGTTGTCCTGTTGCTCGCCGTCGCGTGTGTACTGCCGTTTCTGTCCAATAACTACTGGCTGGATGTTGCGACACTCGCCTTGTTCTACGTTGTCTTGGCCCAGGGGCTGAATGTGGTAGTCGGCTTTGCTGGATTACTCGACTTGGGGTACGCCGCCTTTTTTGCGGTAGGAGCTTATACGACAGGCATTCTAATGACGGTCTATCAATGGTCGTTTTGGATGACCTTGCCTGTGGCCATGGTATTTGCGGCTATTGTGGGTGTGATTATCGGGGCGCCGACACTTCGGTTACGCAGTGACTACCTGGCAATCGTCACCCTCGGCTTTGGGGAAATCATTCGTATTTTAGCGATTAATCTTACTATTACCGGATCAGCTTCAGGCATTTACGGAATCCCGCGTCCTTCTATTGGGGGCTATGTTCTTGGAGGCCAGATCGACTTTTACTATTTGATCTTGATCATTGCTGTTTTGGCGGTCGTGGCTGTAAAACGGTTGGGCACATCCCGCATCGGCAGGGCGTGGATGTATATCCGCGAGGACGAGGATGCAGCCGAGGCGATGGGCATTAACCGGATCAATATGAAGCTGCTGGCGTATTCGATCGGAGCTGTCATCGGGAGTTTGGCTGGTTCTGTTTTTGCTGTCAAAATGAGTGCGATTGCGCCGCTCAGCTTTAGCTTTACCCAGTCCATCATGATACTTTTGGCAGTGGTATTGGGAGGCTTGGGCAGCATTCCTGGCGTCGTCTTGGGCGCCGTGCTGGTCATTGCCTTGCCGGAACTGCTGCGCTCAGTGGAAGATTGGCGATATTTGATCTTCGGCGCCGCACTGGTCGCGATGATGCTGTTTCGCCCCCAAGGACTGTGGCCTGCCCGCTATGAGATGAAACGAGGCGCTAGACATGGCGAGACCGAGGAGGCTACGGAAGGGGGCAGCGGTAATGACGTCAAGCTTGACAGTGAAAAATGTAACGCTTAAATTCGGCGGTCTGACTGCGGTAAACGATTTGTCTTTTGCTATCAGCCCAGGTTCGATCAGCAGTATCATTGGCCCGAATGGAGCCGGGAAAACATCCGTCTTCAACATGATCACCGGATTTTACCGTCCGACTGCGGGGCAGATCATCCTTGAAGGCAACCAGCTCGTGGGAAAAAAGCCAAGCCAAATCACACGCCTCGGCATGGCGCGAACGTTTCAAAACTTGCGGCTGTTTCCGAATTTGACGGTCTTGGATAATGTCAAATCAGGCATGCACAGCCGCACGAGCCAAACTGTCTGGGGAGCACTATGGCAGACTAGGGCACAGCGCCGTGAGGAACAGTTGATCGAGGATATGGCAAGGGACTGCCTTCGCTTCGTGGGGATAGAAGACAGTTGCTGGCGCATTGCCAAAAACTTGCCGTATGGCGCTCAGCGTTATTTGGAAATCGCGCGGGCCTTAGCTACCAAGCCGCGAGTGTTGCTCCTCGATGAGCCTGCTGCGGGGCTGAATTATGAGGAGAAGGAAGACCTGATTGCTTTGATCAAGCGAATCCGCACCCATTACGAGTTGACAGTGCTGATCATCGAGCACGATATGGGTTTGATCAAAAAAATATCGGAAAAAGTAATCGTCCTCGACTACGGACAGAAGATCGCAGAGGGAACTCCCGAGGATGTGCTCAGCAATCCGCGAGTCGTAGAAGCCTACCTCGGAAAGGAGGAGGAGGCAATATGACACCACTTTTGACAATCAGCGGCATTCATTCGTTTTACGGAAAAATTGAAGCGCTTAAAGGCATCGACCTGCACGTGCATGAAGGAGAGATTGTCGCACTGCTAGGCAGCAATGGTGCTGGCAAGAGCACGATACTCAAAACGATTTCTGGAATCGTTCGACCAAACAGTGGAGATGTCTTGCTTCACGGACAGAGTCTCGTAGGCTGGGCTCCTCACCAAATTGTCGAGGCTGGCATCATCCATGTACCAGAGGGCAGGCGGATTTTTGCTGGCTTGACTGTGCGTGAAAATCTGGAGCTAGGCGGTTTTACACAGAGAAAAGAGAAGGCGGCCATCGCAGAGGGGATTGAGCAGGCATTCGCGCTGTTCCCTCGATTGAAGGAGCGGAGTGAACAAATGGGAGGAACGCTGAGCGGAGGCGAGCAGCAAATGCTCGCAATCTGCCGCGGTCTCATGGCACGTCCAAAGCTCTTGATGCTAGATGAACCGTCGATGGGGCTTGCCCCGATTATTGTGGTTGAGATCATGAATATAATCAGAGAAATAAACAGGCAAGGCACGACGATTCTTTTGATCGAACAAAATGCCAAGGTAGCGTTGAAGCTTGCTCATCGCGGCTATGTAATGGAGACAGGGCGCATCGTCATGGAAAATAAGGCAGACGTTCTCAGGGCCGATGATTCGATCGTCAAGGCGTATTTGGGCGCGTAGGTCACGTGCCCGACGACAAAGGAGGAATCAACCATGGAATTGATCCGTATTTTGTCTGAGGTGTTGCCTCCCAAAGAGGGGCGAAGGTTTCCTGATTTTTGTTCGTGTTGGCGTGCGTTTTTTTGGTGTAAAAAGCAGCTGTAGTGGAGGGAAGAAGCGTATTTCCAGTCTACGCTTCGGCCTACAATGGCGGGAGCGCTTCAAACGTAGAAGTTTCGATGAAGGGTTTCATGAGTGAAGCTGAAATTCCCCGCCATTTTTTCCTACGCTGAGGTGGGCTCCAGAGGCGCTTGGACTGGAAATCCGCTTCTTCTTACGCGGCTTTGCTGAAAAATGATTGCAAGTCGACCAAGAAGGAATAGACGCGAGCATTAAACTTCAAAATGAACCACAAATATTTCACAGTCGTGATTGGATAACTCAAGATGATCGCTAGTACAAAGGATCTACCTTGAACTGACCCAAAAACGGTTTGAAAAGCTGGAAGAACACCTAACAGCTCGAAAGCCCTGTCACATGTTTGGAAGGAGACCGCCCGAACGTAGAGAGGATACAGGCGACTGGAAAACATGTGGCAGGGCTTCCCCATGCACAACCGTTGAAGGACAACGTTTTTTTACTTCCCCAATTTGTTATAGAGCGTGGCCCGCGATATGCCAAGTCTTTTCGCAGCAGCCTGCTTGTTACCGTTTTCCAGCTCGATGGCTCGCAAAATGACACGGCGCTCATGCGCTTCGATTTCTTCTTGCAGGGAAAAGAGATCGGGAGGGAGCTCAATCGGTACCTGTTTCGTCTGACCTTGTAAGGAATACGGCAAATCCTCTTCTTTGATAATACCGTCCGTTGCAAATACCACCAATCGTTCAATGGCATTTCGCAGCTCGCGAATGTTTCCTGGCCAGTCGTATTGGAGCAGGTTTTGCATCACATTTTGCGAGATGGCATGAATGGGACGGTTGTAACGTAAAGAGAATTCATAGAGAAAAAAGTGGGCGAGCTCAATCGTATCTTCAATGCGTTCTCGAAGCGGAGGAATTTTCAGCGTCACGACATTGAGCCGATAGAACAGGTCTTGGCGAAACTTCCCTTCCTTCACTAACTCCTCCAAATTTTTATTCGTGGCGGCAACTACGCGGAAGTCCGCCTCAATCTGCTTGGTCCCTCCGACCGAATAATACTTTTTCTCTTGAAGCACGCGAAGCAGCTTCACTTGCATATCGAGCGGCATTTCTCCTACCTCGTCGAGAAACAGCGTTCCTCCACGTGCCAGCTCAATCATTCCTTTTTTCCCTTTTTGATCCGCACCAGAGAAGGCACCTTTCTCGTACCCGAACAGCTCGCTTTCAAACAAAGTAGGCGAAATCGCACCGCAGTTGATGGCGATAAAGGGCGCATTAGAGCCTTCCCGCACATCATGCACGGCTTTGGCGAAAAGCTCCTTGCCGACACCACTTTCCCCTGTGATCAAGACGGTTGCTTGTGTAGCGCTGAGCTTTTGGATCATGGACTTGATATGCCGAATAGGAAGACTCGTTCCTTTGATCTGTGCAAATGGATCAGGGGTCGGACTGAGCTTTGCCATTTCCTGCTGCAAATGATTCACTTTTTTATTGGCGTTCAACAGCTCCTGGTTCAGTCGGACTTGGCTCGTGATATCGGTTTCCGCCGCGACAGCACCGATGATTTTGTCATGCAAATAGATCGGATTGGTATTGATGAGCACGACGAGATCCTCTCTCGGCTGATGCTGATGACGGTAGAGAGACTGTCCACTTTGCAGAGATTTGAGTGTTTCGAGCATTTCGAGCGGGAAAAATTCGGTGATCGGGCGACCTATCGTTTCTTTTGCTTTCAAGGAAAAGATTCGTTCAGCGCCTTCTGTCCAAACCATCACACGTGCTTTTTCATCGATGACGGATATGGATGCATCCATGGTCTTAATCATCGTCTCGAAATATGCTTCCATGATCTCGTACGAGGAAAAAATGGCTTGTATGACTGCACCTCGATGAAGGTAGCCGACAGGGACTCCGGGCTGTTTTTCGATCAGGAGATAGTTGTGAGTAGCTAGCAGGTGGATGGCGTCGGCCAATGTTGAATCCAGTGTTGTCACAGCAGCTGGTTCCCAAGGGGCTTGTGTGCAATCGATCGTCAAGTTGACGGTTAAATGGGAGGAATCGGCGACATACCAGCTGGTTTGACGCTGGGCAAATACAGGAATGGTTTCGTCCAACGGAGGAGGGAGAAGCTCTTGATCGTTGAAAATCCGCATGTTTGTCTGTATCAACTCGGTTAAGGCAGGAAGTTTGTGATTCAACTCGATCATCCCTTTTAAAAGAGGTAGTTCAAGTGTATAAAATTTTGAACATTTTCTCATTTATTATACATTCGCTCTTTCAGTTGTCAAAGAATTTAGACGAAATATTTTGGAAATCGCGCTTGGAACGATTGGCATGGCTTTTGCAAAAAGTAAGAGAGTAGCAGAATACGCATTTGAGGAGAATCAGCATGACAGTACAAACTCATGCGCAGATTGCGGTAATCGGCGGTGGCATAATCGGTGCGGCGATTGCGTATTACGCTGCGAAGGCTGGATTGGATGTCGTTGTCCTGGAAAAAGGTGAGCTGGCATCAGGGACGTCCTCGCGCTGTGACGGGAATATTTTGGCGATCGACAAGGACCCCGGCTTTGACAGTCAGATGTCCCTGAAAAGCCAGATGCTCGTTGATCAGCTAAGCCTGGAGCTGGACCAGACGTTTGAATATCGGGCACCGGGGAGCGTTCTCGTCTGCGAATCAGAGGCCGAGATGGAGGCCGCCCATGAATGGGTGAGACGGCAAAAAGAAGCTGGACTGCCGTTTCGGATGTTGGACCGAGCGGATATTCGGCAGGAGTCGCCTTACTTTGCCGACGACTTGCTGGGAGGCTTGGAATGCGCCACCGATTCTACCGTCAATCCGTACATGCTGACCTTTGCCCTGTTTGAAGGAGCGAAAAAGCATGGAGCGAGGATCATGCGCCGTACAGAGGTCAGGTCTCTCAGACGTGATCAGGCGACGGGAACGTTTCACATCGGGCTTGGTACCGGCAGCATGACAGCCAAGCAGGTCGTTAACGCCGCAGGGGTGTGGGCGCCAGTCATTGGCAAAATGGTCGGGGTGGATATTCCAATCGTTCCGCGCAAAGGGCACTTGATCGTCGCCTCGCGGCAGATGCCGGTCGGCGTGCGAAAGGTGATGGAGTTCGGCTATCTCATCTCGAAGTTTGGTGGAGTGCGACAAGTAGACGAAGAGACAGAGAAGTATGGAGTCGCGCTCGTATTTGAACCGACAGAGAGCCAGAACTTCTTGATTGGCTCCAGTCGTCAGTTCGTAGGCTTCGATACGCGGATTGATCTGAATGTCGTCAGGTGCATGGCGAGAAGAGCGCTGCGCTTTTATCCGAAGATCGCCGACTTCGCCATCATCCGCACGTATTGCGGTTTGCGCCCGTGGACAGAGGATCACTTGCCGATTATTTCTCGCGTAGAAGAAGTGCCTGGTTACTTTATCGCGGCTGGTCATGAAGGAGATGGAATCAGTCTGGCTGCCGTCACAGGCAAGCTGGTGTCCGAGATGCTAGTCGATCAGACAGACACCATCATTCCGACAGAGCCGCTGTGCTTGGAACGGTTTACGAAAAAAGGAGTGTTGCATCCATGAAAGCAACGAGGGTGTTTACCACCATTGACACGCATACCGGGGGAAACCCTACCCGCACGGTAATCAGTGGTCTGCCAAAGCTTACCGGAGCCACGATGGGAGAAAAAATGCTCCAGATGAAGGCCGAGTACGACTGGATTCGCACGTTTTTGATGTACGAGCCGCGCGGGCATGATGTGATGTCCGGGGCCTTGATCGTTGATCCATGCCATCCGGATGCGGATATAGGAGTGATCTATATCGAGACAGGCGGATACTTGCCGATGTGCGGCCACGATACGATCGGACTATGTACCGCGCTGGTGGAGACAGGCATGATCCCCGTGACCGAGCCGGTGACAAAGCTTACGCTCGATACGCCAGCAGGACTGGTCGAGGTAGCCATACAGGTAGAGGGAGGGAAAGCCAAGGAAGTATCGTTTGTGAACATTCCAGCCTTCCTCTATCAGCAAGATGTGACTGTAAATGTAGAAGGGATTGGAGCGGTGACCTGCGATATTGCGTACGGTGGAAACTTTTATGCCATCACGGATGCACGCAAGCTCAATCTCGAACTGACGCCAGCCCATGCCTCCACCATTGTCGATACGGCCGTCACGATTCGAAAAGCGATTAATCAGGCCATGGAGATCGTTCATCCAGAGAAGCCGTTTATTCGCGGACTGACCCATGTGGAGTTCTATACGGCCCCAGACAATCCGGGAGCGGATGTGAAAAATACCGTCGTCGTACCACCGGGCGGAATCGACCGATCGCCATGTGGAACAGGCACTTCCGCCAAGCTGGCAGCCTTGTTTGCCAAAGGGGAGATCGGGATAGACGAACCGTTTGTGCATGAGAGCATCGTCGGTTCTTTGTTTACAGGAAGAGTGCTGCAGGTGACGGAGGAAGGGGGGCTACCCGCTGTTATCACCCGAATTGCGGGGGCGGCCTGGCTGATGGGCAAGCATACGATTTTTTACAATCCGGAAGACGAGCTGGCGAATGGCTTTTTGCTCATACCAGCCGCAACTGATCATTAAAACAAAACCCAAATGTGAGAGGAGAATGAAGATGGGAAGATTTGAAGGAGTGTACGTGGCGATTGTCACGCCGTTTACAAACGATTATGAGGTGGATTACAAACGTTTGGCAGAATTGTGTGACTGGTTGATTCAGGAGGGCGTAGACGGACTGGTTCCGTCGGGTTCACTGGGAGAATACGCGACAATGACAGGAGAAGAGCGGGCCAAAGTCATTCAAACCGTGATCGCTGCCGCAAAAGGTCGAGTTCCGGTGGTCGTAGGCTCTGCTGCTCCGTCTACCCGTCAAGCAGTGGAATGGGTGCAATTCTCCAAGGATGCGGGAGCAGCAGGCGTGATGGCCTTGCCTCCAATTAACTACAAGCCATTGGAAAATGAAGTGTTTGCCCACTACGAAGCTCTGAACACTGTCGGGCTGCCGATTATTGCCTATAACAATCCTCACGACTACAAAATCGACCTGACACCGGACATTTTGGCAAGACTGGCGAAGTTCGAAAATATCGTCGCTGTGAAAGAATTCTCCGGTGACGTACGCCGCATGCAGGACATTCTCGCGCAGACGGACTTGGAAGTTATGGTCGGTGTAGACGATCTCGTCATGGAGGGCGGCTTGATCGGGGCGACAGGTTGGATTTCGGGTGTGCCGAATGCGCTGCCAAAAGAAGGAGTGGAGCTGTTCCGTCTGGCACGGGCAGGCAAGCTCAGCGAAGCACAAGCGCTTTATCGCCGCTTGTTGCCACTGTTCCACTACGATGCGAGTCCACAATTGGTACAGTCGATCAAATACATGATGGAGCTGGCGAATTTCCCAGTAGGACCGACTCGTCCGCCGCGTTTGCCACTATCTGAAGAGTACTACGCAGGAATTAAAAAGGCGTTTGACTACGCTGTCGGCGCTACTAGTGGACGATAGGGGGGACGGGCAGGATGCACAGCAAAAACTGGATTGGCGGCGAATGGATGACGCCGTCAGGGAAGGAACTAACGGTCAAAAACCCGTCGCGTATCACAGAAGAAGTCGGCGTTCTACATCTGTCAGATCGGTCACATGTTTTTGCCGCTGAACAGGCAGCCCGTGCGGCACAGATTAGCTGGGCAAAACAAACGGGTGCGGCTCGTGGCGAAATCCTTTTTCAAATGGCGGCCGCATTAGAGGCAAATGCAGACAGCTTGGCACAGCTGGCAAGCCGAGAAATGGGCAAGCAGCTTGGCGAGATGCGCGGAGAAGTAGCGCGCGGGGTCAGTCTGTTGCGCTATTATGCCGGAGAAGGGATGCGTTCCAACGGCAACCTGATCCCTTCTTCAGATACGAATGTCCTGCAATACAGCCGTCGCGTACCGCTCGGAGTCGTGGCCGTCATCACACCTTGGAACTTCCCCGTTGCGATCCCCATCTGGAAGATCGCCCCCGCACTCATTTGCGGGAACACAGTCATCTGGAAGCCAGCGGAAAATGGTTCGCTCACAGCGACACGACTAGCTGAAATATTTGCGGAAACAAAGCTGCCAGTGGGTGTGCTGAATCTGGTGATTGGCAAGGGCAGAGAGATCGGTAATACACTCACGAATGAAGCTGAAATCGATGCAGTTAGCTTTACTGGCTCATCGGAAACAGGCAGACAGATTGCCATCGCGTGCGCGGGTCGCAATATTAAATATCAAACCGAAATGGGCGGAAAAAATGTGGCAGTCGTTTTGGCTGATGCTGATCTGGACAAAACGGTTCCGATTTTGCTCAGCGGCGCGTTTCGATCGGCTGGTCAAAAATGTACCGCTACCAGCAGGATCATTGTAGAAATAGCGATCTACCAGCCACTGGTCGAGCGATTGCAATCGGCTATGGAGACGTGCCGAGTAGGAGATGCCAGTGATCTGGAAGCGTATTTGGGTCCTGTTGCCTCGGCTGCACAGTATGAGACGGTTGGACAATACATCGCATTGGCTAACGCTGAAGCAACAGTCATTGCCCAAAGCCCATCATATGCAAAAGAGGAGCAAGGCTATTATATCCGTCCCCAAATTGTCGAGGGTGTCGCTGCCAATCATCGCCTCGTTCAGGAGGAAGTGTTCGGACCATTGGCTGTGCTTTTGACAGCAGACGGATTTGACGAGGCTGTGGAGCTGTGCAACCAGTCTGTGTACGGACTGAGTGCTTCGCTGTTCACCCGAGATTTGGCGAGTGCCCATCTCTTCTTGGATGTGGCGCAGGCGGGGATGGTTCGGGTCAATCAGGAGACGGCAGGTGTGGAATACCAGGCTCCATTTGGTGGCATGAAGCTGTCCAGCTCACATACACGGGAGCAGGGTCAGGCGGCGCTTGATTTCTACAGTACGACGAAAACATGCGCGATCAAATACGCGTGGTGATCCATCAAGCTTTTCTCCAATCGCATAAAAAGGTGAGGATGTCATGCACATCAATCAGTTGTTTACGACGATCGAGGCCCATACCGGAGGGGAGCCGCTCCGCATCATAACAGGCGGGATCCCACCGCTCGCGGGCGAGACGATTCTGGAGAAGCGACGATACTTTCGGGAGGAGCTGGACCATATCCGGCGGGTACTTATGTATGAACCGCGTGGGCATCATGGTATGTACGGTTGTGTCATGACAGAGCCCGTCAGCCCAGATGCGGCATTTGGCGTGCTGTTCATG
Organism: Brevibacillus sp. IT-7CA2; assembly: GCF_949767855.1. Lineage (NCBI taxonomy): Bacteria > Bacillati > Bacillota > Bacilli > Caryophanales > Paenibacillaceae > Brevibacillus > Brevibacillus sp. IT-7CA2. Next base: position 58,846 of record NZ_CATKQT010000012.1, on the reverse strand, counting down.
CATAACGAGGGCTACAGTACAATGTGCGGGCATGGAATCATTGCGGTAGTGACGGCTGCCATTGAGACTGGAATACTTCGGCTGGGAGATCCAACAGAGCGGATTGTGATTGACAGTCCGGCAGGAAGAATCATTGCACACGCCACTGTAGAAGAATCGCTGGTCCATTCCGTCTCTTTTGAAAATGTCCCCTCCTTTGTTTTGGCACAAGACGTTCCCATTGAGTGGGGAGGACGTACTTTTTCAGTGGACGTTTCTTTTGGCGGAGCATTCTATGCAGTCGTACAGGCGGAAGATATCGGGGTTCAGGTAGAAATTGAGCAATTGGCCGAGCTGCAAGAGTGGGGAAGGCGAATCAAGGAACAAATCGAGGCGAAAATGGAGATCGTTCATCCGTTGGAGTCTGAGCTCAAAGGAATTTACGGGGTGATAATCTCGGATAAGCCGAGAGTGGAAGGATCAGACCTGCGCAACGTGACGATTTTCGCCGACAAGCAGATCGATCGCTCCCCATGCGGTACAGGTACGGCGGCTCGTGTAGCCACCTTACATGCGCGAGGCAAGCTGGCTGCTGGAGAATCGTTTGTCCATGAAGGAATTGTTGGGAGCCAGTTTATCGGCAAGGTGGTAGCAACCACACAGGTGGGCAGTTATCCGGCTGTCATTCCGAGCATAGAAGGCAAGGCGTTCATTACGGGTCTGCATCAATTTGTCGTTGACCCTACGGACCCGCTGAAAGACGGATTTTTATTGCGATAGGATCGTTTGCTAGAAAAAAGAGGTTGCCGATCATAGGCAGCCTCTTTTTCATCCCCGATAAAGCCTGGTCACAATACTGCCACGCATTGGGACATCAGCATTTTTCCCCTTCTTCTGGTATAATGGACAAGATTGAATTTAGGAGTAAAGGGGTTGAATTTTTTGCCGTACAAAGCGTTAATTGAGGCGCATGTGGGTAGCTGGGAAGTCGCATTCGTGCTCTTGATCGTTGCCTACATCCTGTATCGCGTGGGTAAAGCAAAAGCAGGCAAGATCGTACATATGCTGCTCAGACTTATGATGGTCATCATTCTTGTATCGGGAGCTTGGATGCTTTTCGTGGGTCACGCAACAGATTTCTATTACTACGTGAAGGGCGTTATCGCGGTTATCGCCTTCGGTTTGATGGAAATGTCCTTGGGCAAAGCAAAGCGACAAGAAGGTAGCATCGGCTTCTTCATCGGCTGTATTGTCGTTTTGGTGCTGGTTATTCTGCTTGGCTATCGCGTATTTGTAAGATAGGCAATACGGGAAGGAAGAGGGTTTCCTCGCAAGAAATATTTGCGGGCGAAAGCCCTTTTTTCTGTGAAAAACGTCTCGACGTTTTTCATAAAAGTGGATGCGACCGCTTGCGGTCAACAAAACGGTCATGACCGTTTTGTAGGGACGGGCACGGACAAGCCAATTAGCAAAGGGAGGGCCGGGGCCATATTACTCTATGTACATATGTTAGAGGGGAGAGGTGAGGAAGAATAATGGCCTATCCTTCTGACAGTCAATTCATCCCGTTTATGCTCGGGGGAAGTCCATTCGTAGACGTCCCGAACGACGAAAGTCCCGGCTCTGTTGACATGGTAGGAAACGCTACGTTTCCCGTTGCCTTTTTGGCGTACGATGGAACGTATCTCTACTTTCGGATGAGAGTCAATGAAGATCCAAGAAATTCGCAAAAAACAGGGTTACAAAACTTTGCTTGGGGATATTTGATCAATGCAACGGGAGTGGCTGGCACCTACCAATGGATGTTGGGCGTGCAAGGCTTGCGTAACCGCATTGCCTTGATTCAAAACACCGTTGTTGAATTTAACTCCTGGAACGATCCGGCAGAGGGCACAAGCGGCAGTGGAGCGCCCAACTGGCAAGCGCCGATTATCAATTTTGACACGGCTCGCGTGCGGCTAACGAATGATGGCTCAAATTTTAGCGGCAATCCTGATTACTTCATCGATCTCGTAATACCGGCTGCTACTTTTTTTTCAACGATCGGTGTTACCTCCCTTACTTCCATTCGCTTCCTCCCCTTTACTTCTACGAATGACAACAATTACAACAAAGACTCTCTACGAATCAGTGAAGGCTTTAGCTTTGAAAATTCCTTGAGCAATACGACTACGGTAGCGACAGGAGACGTTCGGGCTAGCCTTGCCATCGACAAGCAGGTAACAGCAGGACCAGTCGTCGTTACCACAGGACAACTATCGCAATGGACGGGATCGATCACTGTCACCAATACCGGGAAGAGCCAGGCAACGACAGTCGTTGTCAACGATCTGATCGAGCTGGATCAGGTAACGGCTTTTACGGTAAACGCAACTAGTATCGGCTCTGTCATCTACAATCCCCTCACGAAGGTGCTCAGCTGGAAGATCGGCAATTTGGCCGCTGGTTCTACTGCCAGCTTGTCATTTACGGTCAATGGGATTTTCGCGGTCTCTCCAGGCGGAACGCGGCGGTTAAACACAGCGACAGTCACTGGCGTTGACAGCTTTTCTGGTGGGACGCTTTCTCCTGTGCAAGATAATATTGTCATCACGGTTAACTTGGCTGGAAGTGTTGCTGGCGTATTGCTTGACCAGTCCACGAACTTGCCTGTGGCAGGTGCGCAGGTCGAGCTGTATGATTCGATTCCCGTACTAATCGGAACGACGACATCGGACACGGATGGTGCCTATTCGTTTACTGGATTGGCTCCTGGTCTGTATTCTGTGTCGGTGACCGCGCCGACTTATGACCCCAAAATCCAGTTCGTGAGCGTTTTAGCAGGGCAAACTACAAGATCAGACATTTTGCTTCCTCCGAGTCCGGGTCAGGTGAATGGGACGATAACAGATACCGGATTGGCACCCATATCAGGGGCAGTGATAAAGCTCATTAATACGACAGGCGTGACTGTAAACCAGACAGTGACAGGGGTAGGGGGGACCTATCAGTTTACCAATATTGTGCCGGGTGCCTACACCCTTGCAGTCAGTGCGGATACATTCCAGCCAGCAACCGTTGCAATCAATGTCATTCGAGCCCAGACGACTACACAAAATGTAGCGCTCCAAACATCAGTTGCCCAGCTCTCCGGACTGGTAACAGGTCCTGGCGGCATACCGAATGCCGGGGCATTGGTGGAAGTGCTGAGCCAGACGGGTATTACGCTGACGGAAACGACAACAGATGGAGCTGGTACGTATCTACTGACCAAGCTCGCAGAAGGTGGTTATCAAATCCGTGTCAGTGCCGCAGGCTTTTCCACACAGTTAGCTGGAATCAGTCTGCAAGCGGGCGATGCCAAAGTACTTAATTTTTCTTTGACGACTGCATTTGGAACGGTAAGTGGAACTATTTCCGATGCGCAAACGGGTGAGGGAATCCCAAATGCGAGCATCAAGGTGGTAACTCAGTCGGGAATAGCTGTGGGAGAGACATTAACCGACGCGAATGGAGACTACTCCTTATCCTTGCTAGGTCCCCAAACCTATATCCTTACGGCTGCTGCAGAGGGGTATGCGGGCCAAACAGTGGGGATAGAAATCATTGCTGGAGCTACTACACCGGTTGACCTCCAATTGGAAAAACTGGCAGGAGTATTGAATGGGACTGTCTCGGACACAGGGAGCAATCCGCTGGGTAATGCCACTGTCATTGTTATGAAAGGAATTGTTCCTGTCGCGCAGACCATTACCGACAGCGCTGGCACCTTTTCCTTCCCGCACTTGGCCCCAGGCACGTATACCATAACCGCTTCGGCTTCTGGTTATTCCACTGTTGTGTTAGGGGCAACTGTGCAGCCTCAGGAAATATCGTCCCTTGCTTTTGTCCTGCAAGCCTCTCCGGGATCAATCGCAGGACAGGTGGTCGACAGCGGTAATCAGCCGATTCAGGGTGCCACTGTCATCATTAGGGAAAATACGGCAGCAGGTGCTGTTGTTGCTACTGTATTGACTGATGGGAGCGGACAGTATGTGGTACCTAATCTGCTACCGCAGGCGTACGTCGTCATCGTATCTGCTCCAGATAAAACGACAGTGATCACAGGGGCAATCGTCACCTCATTGACGACAACAACGGTGAATGTACAGCTGGCAGACTTGCCGGGAAGCATTTCAGGTTCGATTTTTGATGCTACCTCGGGTCTGCCGATCATAGGTGCATTGATAGAGGTTAGCGTGTTGAACCAAGCAGGGGCAATTGTCGCCCATGCAAATAGCGATCTGTCTGGCGGTTACGAGATCACAGGACTTGCACCCGGAGTTTATACCATTACCGCCCGTGCAACCAATTATGAAACGAACAGTGCTTCCGCCACTGTACTTGCGAATACGAATACGCCTGTCAGCGTATCGTTGTTTGCGAGTCCGGGTGAAATCCAAGGGCAGGTGCTCGCTGCAGGGACGTTACAGCCGATTGCCGGTGCGCAAGTAAATGCACTCGATTTCAATGGCTCCGTCGTGCATTCGGTATACAGCGATAATCAAGGAAGCTTTGTTATCACGGGCTTGGCGCAAGGTCAATACGTCATCAGGGCTTTAGCGGATGGCTTTCAGTCCAATCATGTCGGAGCCATTGTGTTCGCGAATACAACTACTCCTGTCCAGCTTCAGCTCAATCAGGATTTTGGTTTTATTAGCGGTACAGTAGCACCTGTCGTACCGGGAACCACCATTCAATTGTTTGATATCAATAACCTGTTGATCGGTACTGTCGTCGCAGATGGGAATGGGGCATTTTCATTTTCAGGGGTCGCACCAGGCTCTTATATTCTTACAGCTACCGCTCCTGGCTACGCTGTTCAATCTGTTGGGACGATCGTACAGCCTGGGCAGACAGCCAACGTATCCTTTACGCTTATCCCGAATCCGGCCAGTATTTCTGGAACCGTGCTAGACACGGGGATGCAGCCGATTGTCAATGCCGTTGTCCGTATTCTGGACTTGAATGAGACGACAATAGGCTTTGGCTATACGGATTCAAACGGGGCCTATACAATTGGCAACCTGCCTGCTGGATCATTTGTCGTGGTGGCAAGTGCCCCTGAATATGTTACAGGCTCGGTTGGTGTTACACTTGGACCTGGTGAAAATAAGACCGGAGTAGACTTTACTCTTGAGGCGAATGCAGGCGGGATTAGTGGACAGGTGACGGATGCAACGAATCCCGCGGTATTCATTACAGGCGCCGTTGTACTGATTCGTTCCATAAGTAACGGAAATGTAGTGGCTACAGCAAGTACCGACCAGACGGGTAGCTATTTGATTCAACATCTGTTGCCGGGTGCTTATACCGTCACGGTAAGTGCGCCTAGCTATGCTGATCAATCAGTAGGGGCCAATGTAGTCAGTGGAGAAACGACGGGGGCTAGTGTGGTGCTCTTGCCAATGCCTGGGTCCATCGTGGGAAGTGTCATAAACAGCTTGGGTGTACCTGTTACGGGAAGCGAAATCAGCGTCAAGCTGATGGATAGCAATCAAGCCGTCAAACAGAGCTTGCTCGCGAATGAATCGGGTGTATTTTTCATTGGGAGTGTCTCTCCCGGCGTTTATACCGTTATCGCGTCGGCGCCTGGCTATGCCGTAGGAAGTATCGGCGTAATCGTGACGGCCAATACCGCAACTTCAACGACCGTCACGTTACCTGACTTGCCTGCGGCTATCTCGGGTGTGGTGACCAATCAGATGACGGGATTTGGGATTCCGGGAAGCACCGTGCTCATTACGGATGACCATGGTGTTGTGCTTGCTCAATTATTGACAGACGATCAAGGCAATTTTTTGGCAGAGAAGCTTCCGCCGGGTGTCGTAAATGTAACTGTTTCTGCGCTGAATTTTGTATCCGTCTCGCAGGCGGTTATTTTGCAAGGGGGCATTACCACCAACTTTCAGCAGGCATTAGTTCCCAATCCCGGCAGTCTATCCGGCGTTGTGACTGACCTGGAGACGGGCTTGCCGATCATTGGCGCAACGGTAATCGTCTACGACAGCACCCGTGCTGCTGTAGGCTCCGTACTGACCGATGCAACTGGAAACTTTTCGCTTGATAGGCTGGCTCCCGGAGGGTACACGGTCAATGTCAATGCAACTGGATATGCAAGCGATGTAGCTGGCGCACAGATACAAGCAGGGGCGGCGTCCGTATTAAGCTTTGCGTTAAACGAATTGCCCGGTGGGATAGCTGGTACAGTGCGACAGGAAGGTACGGCCTCACCGATTGCCGGTGCGGTCATTACTGTTCGACAGGGAAGTCCGTCTGGAACGATACTGGCTATTGTCCTGACGAATGCGCAGGGTCAGTATATGGTGAGTGGACTGTCCCCTGGGAGCTATACACTGATCGCAAGTGCTACGGGATTCGCTGCTGAGGCTTCAACAGTTATGGTCGAATTGGGAGCGACTACCGGTCTTGATTTTTCTTTGCAGAATCTGCCTGCAAGTGTCACAGGAGAAATTAGTGACGCCATTCTCGCTACGCCATTGCCGAATACGCTCGTTCGCTTGCTGGGCAACAATAACACGATTCTCTTTTCTACCCAGACAGACGCTCAGGGGATATACTTCATTGATGGATTTGTGGCTGGAAATTACACCATTTTGGCAAGGAACGAAAGCTATCAGAGGGAGAGTGTCTCCTTTGATGTAGCTCCTGGGGGAACAGTTACAGTCAATATCCCACTGGACCCGAATCCTGGTGTTTTGCAGGGCACTGTCAGGGATGCGCTTGATGGCACGCCACTGGTAGGGGCGGAAGTATTGATCTATTTCCCTGGCACAAATAACTTGTTGTCTCGGGCGATTACGGACGGTCTCGGTCAGTTTAAAATCGACGGCTTGGCGCCTTTAACCTATACACTTGCGATTAGCGCTCAAAACTACACCACCCAGCCTGTTGGTGCGACGATCTTTTCCGGACAGACCACTACGATTGAAGTGGGGCTCCCCCCTTTTCCAGCTTCTGTAACAGGTCAGGTACAGGTATCTGGTGGAGTAGTTGTTCCCAATGCATTGATACAGGTGAAGGATTCACACGGGACATTGTTTGGCAGTGCGATTACGGATAACCTGGGCAACTTCGCTGTTGGCAATCTGCCGCCAGGAACGTATTTAATAAGCGCAAGTGAAGACAACTACGCAGCGGCAACGCAAAGCATCACCGTGACTGCTGGACAGACACTTAGTGGAGTCATTCTCACGATGTCTCTTCTACCGGGCAACATCTTCGGAAAGGTGACCAATCAGTTGACGGGACTCCCGATCACAGGGGCGGCTGTTGCGATTCAGCTGTTTTCCAACGGCCTGTTTGTTGCCAACACCGTTACGAACCAGAGTGGGCAATTCCAGGTGAATGGCTTGACGGCTGGAGCGTACAATGTGATCGCAAGCGCAGATGGCTTCGGTACACATTATAGTACAGTTACAGTCGCAAGCGGGCAAACGACCGTAGCGACAGTCGAGCTATTGCCATTCGTCGGAATAATATCCGGGATTGTCCTCTTGCCAGACGGAATTCAAGCCAGTGGAAACAATATTCAATTGTCACTATTCAATTCAAACCAGATTCGCCTGCAAAATATCCTGGCTGAGCCGGATGGAACATTCCATTTTGTCAATGTGGCTCCGGGTACGTATACCGTTATCGGGACCATCCCGGGCATTGGTACCGGCCAAGCAGAAGCGGTCGTTTTGCCGAACCAAACAACCTTTATCATCATCCGCCTTTCTCAAACGGGTACGATACAAGGAACGGTTCGATCCGGTTTGACAGGTTTGCCAGTAGCTGGAGCGACCGTGTATGTGCAAACGGTGAATCAACCAAACAGAACGACTGTGGTCGTCCAAACGGACAGCTTCGGCAGGTACAAGGTGACTGGTCTTGCTCCCGGCACCTACTTGGTTGTAGCCAATGCGATGGGGAGTGGAGAAGCGAGAGGGACAGTGACGCTGGGTGCAGGGGAGATCGTGACGCTCGATCTGGCTCTGCTTCCAGCAGCAATGAGCGGATCTTTTCGGGTCGCAACATGTCCGACCATTTTGTTTACCCCATTTTGACATTTTGGAGAATTGCTCCACTAGAAATAATAAATATGGCGGAGAACTCCTTTTTTGATATAATAGCTGTAGAAATACAGCTATTTTGTTTTGGGTAAAAACAACTGTGAAAACCATGACTTATATTCAAGGGGGAGCGAGCCATATGGTGAAACAGCAGGAGGAGCTGTCCCATCCATTGACAGCTACCATCACAAAGACAAATACGCTTTTGCATATTCAGAGTCTCCTTCCCTCCTTTACGAAATCGGAGCAAAAGGTTGCCCATATCGTCTTACAGCAGACAGACAGCGTGATTTATTCATCGGTGATTGACCTTGCCGAAAAGGCTGGAGTGGGCGAGACGACCGTTTTGCGATTTTGCAGGAAAATAGGCTTCCATGGCTATCAGGAATTCAAGCTGGCATTGGCGCAGGAATTGGTTAATCCAGTCAAAAACTTGCATGGCGAAGTAGGAGAAGACGATTCGCTGGACATCATCACGCACAAGGTAACCGCAACCAATCAACAGGCGATTGGGGATACCTCGGCCCTGTTTCAGATCGAACAGTTGGAGCGTTGTGTAGACCTTTTGCAAAAAGCAAACACGATCCATTTTTATGGGGTAGGTACGTCAGCGGTAACAGCTCAGGATGCCAAGTACACGTTCTTGCGGATCGGGCTTCGAGTGGACGCTTTTAATGAATCACATCTGCAAGCGATGGCTGCAGCGACTCTGGGACCGGGGGATGTCGCGATCGGTTTGTCTGTATCAGGCAGTACGAAAGACACCATCGATTCATTGAAAGTCGCCAAGCAGGCAGGGGCAACTTGCATTTGCCTGACTCACTATCGACGCTCACCGATTACGAATGTAGCGGACATTACGCTTCTGACCGCAGCGCAAGAAGGTCCGTTGCAGGGAGGCTCTCTCGCAGCAAAAATTGCACAGCTGCATGTACTGGATGTCATTAGTACGACAATAACGATGCGCAACAAGGAAAAGGCCCTTTTATATAAAGAGAGAACAGCGAAGGCTGTCCTAGAGAGAAAATACTAAGAGGTAGTTCAAAAAGTCGTCTTTTGATCATGGAGTAGACCGGGGAGCTGATTCGACTTCGAAATTGGCGTTCACCTTCGAAGTCCGGTGCTCATGTAGTTTACCTACACTCAGCTCCTCCTTCTTCAGGTTCTCGCCACTTTCTCGATGCTGAAAAGACGACTTTTTGAATTTATCTTATATTGAATAGGAGTGGTTGGAAATGAAGCTTGTGATTGTGAAAGATTACACGGAGCTCAGCAGAAAAGCTGCTGAAATGCTCGTAAGCGAAGTAAAAGCAAATCCGAAGACTGTCTTTGGCCTTGCAACCGGAGGCACGCCAGTAGGGATGTACCGTGAGCTGATCAAGCTGTCGCAAGCGGAGAGCATCGATTTTTCGCAGGCGAGCAGCTTTAATCTGGATGAATACGTCGGACTTGCCTCATCTCATCCGCAAAGCTATCGCTCGTATATGCAAGAAAACTTGTTCAATCACATCAACATTCCTGCGGAGAAAACACATGTGCCAGTTGGGAATACGACAGATCATTTGGCAGAGTGTGCACGCTATGAGGAAGCGATTCGTTTGGCAGGCGGGATCGACATCCAGGTGCTGGGGATCGGCAATAACGGCCACATTGGCTTCAACGAGCCTGGCTCCCCTGCCGACTCATTGACACGCGTGGTCCAGCTCACTGACAGTACGATCGAAGCAAATGCCCGCTATTTTGATAGTGTGGACCAGGTTCCGACTCAGGCAGTTTCCATGGGGATCAAGACGATTCTTGGCGCTAAAAAAGTCGTACTTCTCGCAAGTGGAGAGGCAAAGGCAGAGGCAGTGCGATTGATGCTGGAGGGTGAGTCTACGGCAGATGTACCAGCTTCCTTATTGCAATTGCATCGAGATGTAACTGTCATTGTGGATCAGGAAGCAGCGAGCAAGCTGACAACCTCTGTACTGGCAGGAACCAAACCAAGCGGCAGCTAATGCACCGCTTGGTTTTCATTTTTCTTGTTCACCAATCTGTTCCGAATACGCACTTGTTCCTTATGCTATACTGGGAATGTTGCAAGAAGGTCACCAGATTTTTCAAAGGAGCTGATTTAGAATGAGCGCAAACGAAGCGTTGCTTACATTAGAAGGTTGGTATACGTATCATAATTTCCGCACCATCAATTGGGAAAAGTGGAAAGCAGCGTCCGCAGCAGAACGCCAAGAAGCGTTGGACGAGCTGAATGCATTGATCCGCACATGGGAAGCGAATGAGGGCGAGAACCAAGGCAGCACGGCTGTCTACTCCATCCTCGGACACAAAGCAGACCTCGTGTTCATGTTCCTGCGTCCTACCATGCAAGAACTAGATGAGATCAAAACAGCGTTCAATAAAACCCGCTTTGCTGCCTATACAGAAGCTCCTTATTCGTATGTATCCGTAGTAGAGCTGAGCAACTATGTACATAACCCAGGTGAAGATCCAAAAGCGAATCCGCACGTGCGCGACCGCCTCTATCCGATCCTGCCAAAATGGGAGCACATTTGCTTCTATCCAATGAACAAAAAGCGTGATCTACAAGACAACTGGTACATGCTCTCCATGCAGGAGCGCCAAGAAATGATGCGCTCCCACGGCTTGATCGGTCGCTCCTACGCTGGCCGCGTGAAGCAAATCATCGGTGGCTCTGTTGGTTTCGACGATTGGGAGTGGGGCGTTACCTTGTTTGCCAACGATCCGCTGGAATTCAAGCATATCGTCTACGAAATGCGCTTTGACGAAGTGAGTGCGCGCTTCGGTGAATTCGGCAACTTCCTCGTAGGAAACGTATTGAACGTAGAAACACTGGCGAAAAAGCTGGAAGTATAATCAATGATCCCAAAAGATCTGCTGTGCGAGAAAATCGTATCGGCAGATCTTTTTTTGGACTACATAACCTCTCATTAATGGTAAAATAAGGTGGTATTTTGATAATAGAGAGGAGAGGTTGATCCGTGTTGAGACGTACAACGTCGTGGGGGCTCTCACTCGGCGTGTTATCCACTATTCTGGTGACGACTGTATTCGCTACAGCTGGAGTTGAGGGTCTTACCCTGATCGTGCGTGCAGCCGAGAAAACGCTATCGCAGGAAGAGGCAATTAAACAATCCCAGAAGTGGGTGACAATTCCTGAAGACTACAAGCTGAGAGGTGCCAGAATCACAGATCCGGACGAGGAATACAATGTTACAGGTCGAACATATTGGAATATATCTTGGGAAAAAGGCAAGGTTGGACGCATTAATGTGACGATTGACGCTGTTTCTGGTGCATTATCCCGATATTCTAACCGTTTGGAGGACGATCAATTAGGAAGCACTAAAAATGAGTTTACGGAAGAGCAGGCAATAAAAGTAGCGAGGAAGTTTCTGGAAAAAGTGACAACCGAAGAGGAACGGGGTCGTTTATCCAAGCCCAATGAATATGCGGACCAGAACGGTTACTATTTCAGAAATCAGGGACAAGTTGTAAATTTTACTCGCATGGTGGGCGAAATCCCTTTTTTGGGAAATGGTATTCAAATAATAGTGGACCAGAACGGGGACGTCATCAGCTTTAACCGGGAATGGTATGACGGCAAGCTCCCGGAAGCTACGAAAGTGATTGAGATAGCCGAAGCCGAGAAAAAATGGGAGGAGAAAGCAAGCCCGTCCCTTATGTACAAGGATATGGCAGGGATGACGAATAGATATCAGCAGGCACCTGGCTCCTACGAGCTGGTCTACGAGTTCCAGGATGAGGACCCGCAACTGGTCGATGCTACGACTGGAGAAGTCATTAATTTATTTGGAAAAGTAGCAAGTGAGAAAAAAATCAAGCCGTTGGGGAATATGATATCCTCAGAAACGTCAGAAAAGCGGTTGATTACAAAAGAAGAGGCACAAAAAATTGCGGAACAATATGTGAAAAGACTGCCTGGCAACTATCGTTTTGACGGCAGCAGCGGAGGGGGTTCGAGCTCAGGACCAGGTGGAATCTCTGAACGCCATTGGAGTTTTGATTTCTCCCCTCAAAATGGAGGAGGCAAAAAGTCAGAGCAAGTAGAAGTGGATATTAACGATCGGGGAGAATTGGTCGGTTATCAAGTGAATCCAAACGGTCGATTTGAAGAAACTCCCAAAAAGATGGTCATCACTTGGGAGCAGGCCGAGGATAGTGCTACGAAACTCGTAAACACTCTCTTGTCCGATCAGCTGGGAGAAATTTATCTGATAGAAGAGGAGCCTTCGAAGGAAACTCTCCAAAGTTATGCGGATAATGGCGAACCATATGAAATTCAATTTGGCATGCTGATCAATGGTACTCCGGTCGAAGATGAAACCTTTCGAGTCGAGGTCAATCCGGAGACGGGGATGGCTGAGTCATTGAACCAAAGGTCACGCTCGGAAGTGAAGCTGCTTTCCAAGCCAAATAACAAGCAAATCGAACGGCAAAGTGCGAAAGAAGTAATCAAGAAGCAGCAGAAGCTTCAGCTTGCCTACCTCCAGCCTGTGCCAGAGTGGATACCGATAAAGCCGTCTGAACCGATTCTCGTCTATCGTTATGTTGGAGATAATGGGGTTGTGAAAGCAGATACCGGAGAATGGTACAGCTTTGTTGAGGCACAAAAAAAGCAATCCCCGAGTGATATCGATGAGCATCCGCAACAGGCAGTGCTTGATTTTGCGGTCCGTAAGGGATGGATGACGGTCGCAGACGGCCAGTTAGGACCCGAAAAAGAGGTTACTCGTGGGGAAATGGCCATGATGATGGCGCAGATGGCAGATGAGGGCGAATTCCGATATCTACGTCCTTACTTCGACAGCGATGAAGAACGGCTTATTCATAACTTTGCTGACGTACCTTCTTCCCATCCAAACTACGCTGCCATTCAAAGAAACGTAGAATACAAATTGATTCCAAAAACAGGAAATAACTTTGAGCCAGATCGGTTGATTACACGCGCCGAAGTAGCGGATATGGTGGCAAGACTGCTGGGTTATGGTGACCTCCTGGAAAAGCCCGAACTATTCAAGTCGCCATACCAGGACGTGCAAAGCAAGCATGTTCCTGCTGTTACCCTCATCTCAGCAAATGGCTTGCTCAAGGGAAAATCAGCAACGAATTTTGATCCGGATGCAACAGTTACGCGTGCACAAGCCGCTGAACTGCTGAAATTGATTTACGACCAGCAGCAAGAGCGGAATTGATTTGCAAGATCGTGAAAAAGCTTGACGTATAATCAACATCCCAAAAGATCTGTTGTGCGAGATTTCGCATCGGCGGATCCTTTTTTTTTGGTCTATTTTCTCTCATAAATGGTAAAATGAGGTTGTTTGTAGATGGAGAGGAGAGGTTATTCGTGTTGAGACGTACTATATCGAGGGGACTTTCACTCGGCGTGACATTTTCCATTTTGATGACAACTGTGTTCGCTACAGCAGGGGCCGGAAGTTTGGCACCAGTCGTACATGCAGCCGAGAAGGCACTTTCGGAGGAAGAGGCAATTGCGCTTGCCAAGAAGCAATTGACGATTCTGGGTGAGTACAAGCTGGCAAGAGTCGAATTTGTCGACAGTATTGAAATGCTATGGGGAAAACCCATATGGTCTAGCAGTTGGAATAAAGAAAATAGTGGGAGTATTGAATTGCGAATAGATGCATTATCAGGGGGAATTTTGAAATATGAACGTCGTGGGGAAGAGCGGGACTTGGACGCAATTCAAAAGAAGCTTCCGGAAGATCAGGCGATCCAAGTGGCAACCGAATTTCTTAAGCAAGTAACGACGGAAGAAGAACGGAGCCGTTTATCCAAGCCGAATGAATATCCTGATCCATATGTTAACTATAACTCTACTAGCAAAGGAACCATTATAAACTTTACCCGTATCGAAAACGAGATTCCTTTTCTGGAAAATGGGTTTCGATTCAGAGTGGGCAGCAATGGGGAAGTGATCAGGTTTGAGCGACATTGGACAGAGGAGGAACTTCCAGATACTTCGAAAGTTATAGATATAAAGAATGCTGAAAAGAAATGGGATAAAGAGGCGATTCTGTCACCCATGTACAAGGATACTGCTGAAATAGACCAGCCTGTTTATGATTTCAAGAGTGAAGACCCGCAAATTGTCAATGCCATTACAGGGGAAATGCTTGATTCGTACGGACAGACTGTCAATGAAAAGAAGATAAGGCTGTTAGGGAAAACCGTTCCTCCTTCTACCACTGAACAAAAGATCATTACACAAGACGAAGCATTAAAAATAGCAGAGCAACAGATTAAAAAGCTACCTAGTACTTACCGATGGAATGGTAGAAGCTTTGAGTCACGCTCAGTACTTGATAGAAAGAACTGGAATTTTGAGTTTGTTTCGCAACCAAGGGATGGAAGTGAGTCAGATACTGTAAAAATAGGGATTAACAACCGTGGTTATTTCGTCGAATTCAGTATGAATGAAAAAAGCAGGTTCTTAGAAGAGAGAAAGAAAATAGAAAAGAGTATTACTTGGGCACAAGCACAAGAAAGTGCAGAAAAGTTCTTACAAACATTCTACCCTGATCAGTTAGGAATAATTTATGCGGTCGATTACGTTCCGAATGAGAAAAGGATCAAAGAAATCTTGGAAAATGGTGAACCGTATAATATCCAATTTGGCTATATGATCAAAGGCATACCAGAAGAGGATACCATCTTTCACGTCGATATCAACCCTGCGACCGGGGAAGTATGGCAAATGTATAACAACGGACTTCAGGAATATTTACTACCACGTCCCTCTCAAAAAAATATTGGTATCGATCTGAATACGGCGAAAAAAGTCATGAAAGAGAACAAGAAGCTCATGCTCACTTACTTTCAGCCAAAAGTTGATGGAATTTATGGAAGAAAGAAAATGCTTGAACAACCACTCCTCGTCTATCGTTATGTGGGAGAAAAAGGGCTCGTAAAAGCAGATGGCAAGTGGCACAGTTATGCAGAGAAGCACAAACAGGAATAGATGCTTTGAAAATTTACGAACTCTTTCCTTTGGTTCCCCGATACTTTTTGTTAAAGTAAACAGGAAAGCATTTTTGACAGCGGAGGGGAACAAGACTGGGCTTTCTCAAGTTTAAAATTGGTTATCGTACGTTAAAAACAGCCATTGGAACGGCTATCTCGATTCTGATCGCCCAGCAGTTAGGCTTGATGTATGCTTCTTCTGCGGGGATCATTACGATCTTGTGTATTCAGGTAACAGTCAAGCAATCGTTTCAGACAGCGTGGAATAGGATTCTGGCCAGTTTATTGGGGCTGGGAATCGGTGTCTGCCTGTTTTCCCTTATGGGCTATACGCCGATTGCCATTCTCCTTTTCATTTTGCTTTTCTTGCCGCTCGCGGTGCGTTTTGGCATTCAGGAAGGCTTCGTCAACAGCATGGTTGTGCTTATGCATCTGTATTCTTCAAAGAGAATCGACGGGATGCTATTGCTGAATGAGGTCGTTTTGCTTGTCATCGGTGTGGGCGTAGCCCTGCTGGTCAATCTGTACATGCCGAGTCTCGATAAAGAGCTAAAAGGGATGCAAGTAAAGGTGGAGAAGCTGTTCAGCAAAATCTTGCTGGAGTTCTGCTACTACTTGCGTCACGGGGAAAGTGATTGGGACGGGAAAGAATTGATCGAAACAACAGGTGTCTTGGAAACGGCGATTCGTTTAGCATCACGAGATGTTGGCAATCGATTGGGCCGTCGTAACGATTCGTACTACGAGTATTTTGTGATGCGGCAAAAGCAGTTCGAGCTATTGGAACGCATGATGCCAATTGTCTCTTCCTTGGACAATCAGGTGGCAGAGAGCCATCGGATCGCAGATTTTCTTGCGCGAATCAGTGACTCGGTACATCCGGGTAATACCGCCTACCGCTTTATCGACCAACTGCGCGTGATGCAAGAGGAGATCAAGGCAGCAGATTTGCCGCGAACGCGAGAGGAATTTGAGACGCGTGCCTCGCTTTTCTACCTCCTTCGGGAAATTGAGAGCTATTTGTTCATCAAGCATGAGCTAGGCAAAAACAGGGACGAAAAGGCACAGGTGGCAAAGAGTTAGACAAAACAGTACGTAACAATGAAAGAGTTGTAGAATACCGAAGGAAGGCTGCGAATACTTTTCGCAGTCTTTTTTTGTTTTTCGGTAAAAACTCCGTGAACTTTTCATTAAAACCAAAAAAATGCACCGTTGTCCTAGTACGTTTTTGAACTTACTTGTATACCGTGTACAAGCGGCGAAAAATAAATCAAAAGAGTAGGATCAAGGAGATGAGAGTGACCAGATGAAATTAATTGTGAATGAAAAAGAGTTGAAAGAGTATTTTCGAGGGCTGCGTAGTCTCATTTGGGGAAAAGACCAAAGAGACGAAGAAGTCGAAACTGATAAGGAAGAAGCTGTTCGCTGTTCGCTTCGCAAAGAGCTGTACGCAGAAGAATTCGCCGCCTTTCTGCAAGAAAACAACAGCGATTTGATACGTGATACTTTTCGTAAAGTGCTGCTGCGCTATTTGCATGAAACCGTTGAGCTGGGAACAGATGCAGGGAGTGTCACAGGCGTCCTGGATGAGGTTGGCCGGGACTATGCTGAAGTCATAGAGTCAGGCGGTACACGTGTGCTGATTCGTTTCAAGCAAATTAATTACGTTCATGAGGTGTAAGGAGGAGAAGACAAATGAACTATGTACAGAAATTGAGAACGTTTATAGGCGATAGTGTACAAGTCGTAACCGGATTGGACGTGATTACCGGTGAGTTGCTCGGCGTGACCAATTCGACATTAACCGTGCTTGCAGCAAGTGAGCCAGGCTATGGCGGAGGTCAAACAGTGGTATTTCAGCTCGATCGCATCACGTATGTGCGCGTTCTCTAATGGCAGAGCCGCAAGGGAGAAGGGGCCTCGTGCCCCTATCCATTCTAATTCCTGCCATGCATGGGACAGCTCATCTGTCAAAGCTGATTGCCGTATGTAAACAGCTTGCACCTCTGGAGATTATCGTGATTTCGAAAAGGACCCTGGAACTTGGCTCAGGTGTTCGCGTCATTCTTGCAGAAGCAGTTGAGAATCTGTTCGCATGGCGGAGAGAGGCTGCCAAGCATGCAAGAGGGAGTGTCCTACTTTTTCTCGGTGAAGAGCAGATCGATTCGCTGTCTGGACTGCAGCGCTTCTTGTTCCCGATTTTATATGGAAATGCACAGGTCGTTTTGCCCCAGCATGATATTCGGAACAGGAGAATGACAAAACCACGGCCCATCCACAGTTTTTCCTTGCTGGTAAATAACCTCTTCGGTCGCTCTGACCTGCGTGAAGCTTCCTTGCTGGACACACCTCACGCGATGACCAGAGAGGCACTTTCCAAAATCGGAGTGGAACAGTTGGCACAGCCTGCAGAAGCGCACAAGCGGGCGGTTGTGAGCGGGCTGACCATTACCGCTCAAACCATTGAAATGGGGACGGAAGAACGGATGTTTTTGCCACAGCTTCACGGTTCGTTGCTCAAAGAGCTCTCTTTGTATGAAAAGCTGGTGATTGCCGAACAGCTTGATCTCGTCTCGCGTCTTCCTTTTCGTGGCGGACTGTCCGATGGAGGCAGGCGAAGAGATATAGCTGAGAATGTGAGCGCTAAAAACAGCAGTATGCCTGTTACACAGTTAGGGAAATGGCCCTTGAGACAAACAACTCTTTACGGTGGGAAAACGGTATCCGTAATCATTCCAGCCCTTAACGAGGCAGCGACGATCCAGCAAGTGATCCGTGAAGCTCTTCGGCTGGAGCCAGTTGAAATTATCGTGGTTGTCAATGGCTCGGTTGATCAGACAGCACGGCTTGCCCGTGAATGCGGAACGACGACCGTAGAGTTCCCATATGAATTGGGAGTTGACACAGGACGAGCAATTGGGGCAAGTCTATCGAAAGGTGACATCCTGCTGTTTGTCGATGCGGATGTGATCATCACGGCGCATGATTTGTACCCATTTGTTCTGGCGTGCGAGTGCGGCGTGGATGTGGCACTGAATGATGTTTCTGCTTTTTTGAATCAGCCTTGCACAGACAACGTTTTTGTGGCTTGTCGCCAAGCCCTCAACTTGGCTTTGAATCGTAAGGATTTGGCGATCGGGTCCATGGTGACCGTCCCCTTTGCCTTACGCAGGGAAGCGGTTGCTCCGCTCGGGTGGCCTATTCTGCTCTGCCCGCCAAAAGCACAAGCAGTATACGCACAGGCAGGTGTAAAGATGGAATTGGTTCATCAGGTGAACAGCTTCACCTCCAACCGACTCCGTCCAGAAAAACACTTCGCCAGCTCCGGAATGCCCCCTGCCGTCGAACAGATTGCAGGTGACCACGTGGAAGCCTTGCAGTTTCTGGCGAAAGGACGGTAGCGAGGATGCGATGTGAAAACAAGAAGACTGGAAGGAGGGAATTAAATTGGCAAAACAACGAATAGAGGGTCTCGTAAGTGTCGTGATTACCAATTTCAACAGGGCTGCTTATATACGTGAATGTTTAGACAGTATCCTCCAGCAAACCTATGAAAATTGGGAGATTGTCCTGATCGATGATGCTTCGACGGATCATTCCGTAGAAGTGGCCAGAGAATGGTTGGAAGAGAGTAAAAGATTTTTTCCAGGAGACAATCAGGTACTGATTCATGCGCTCCCTCGCAATATTGGCTTTGCGGGTGCCATTAACGTCGGGCATTACCTGAGCAGAGGTGAGTTCATCGCGAATCAGGACTCAGATGACTTCTCTCACGTCTTGCGCCTTTCGCGGCAGGTTGAATATTTAAAAAGTCATCCCCAGATTGATTTGGTCGGTACGAATTATTACGCGTTCCCCTCCGATCATCCGGAAAAAAAGGAGCTTGCTGCATGGATCAGGTACGGTGATGACATTCGCAAGGTATATGGGAACGGCGGACACTGTGTCTGTCACGGAACCTGCATGTTTCGGGGACGCTTGTTTGACCAGATTGGTGGCCCGACGCGGAGGATCGACGGTGCGGAAGACTACGAATTTGTTGCAAAAGCCTTGAATGCGAGAGCAGGCGTGAATAATATCGCCGAAGCACTGTATTATTACCGAACCCACTCTGAGCAGCGTTCGGCCCAATATTATCGGAAAAAGGGGGTGTAAAAAAATTGGATAGTAGTAATGATCGAATATTGATGGTGCTGGACAATTTGAGAACAGGCGGAACTGAGACACATGTTCTTAGCATGGGCAAAGCGTTGAGAAAAAAAGGCGTCCAACTGTTTTATGCAGGCGGCAACGGCCCCCTCTACCAAGAATTTGTCGATGCAGGCTTTTTGGTCGAACCAATAGAATCCGCACGTGAGCCGCTCCAGGCACGCAGACAGCATCTGACCGAGTGTTACCGTGCATTCATGAAGAAGCATCGTATTACCATCGTCCATGTGCATCAGACCCCTTCAGGATTTCTTGCCGCTACGGCAGCCAATGAGCTCGGCATTCCTGTCGTATTCACCTTGCATGGAACGTACTACCCAAAGGATGAGGCGATAAAAGTAGCCCAGCTCTGCTCCGCCGTTATCAGTGTGAGTAAACCTGTCCAACTATTCTGGCAAAAGCGAGGGGTAAAAACCACACTCATTTCCAATGGGGTTGATGTGGAAGAGTTCCAGTCTGGCTCTGCAAGTAAGGCTGATGTGCCGTCATTGCCGCCTGATGCCACAGTGGTAACGTATGTCAGCAGGCTGGCTTGGCAAAAAGCGACGGTGTGCAACATGGTGTTGCGGGCAACCAAAACGTTGCGCAGTGAAATCCCCAACTTGCATATCGTGGTGGTGGGTTCGGGTGCCCAGGCCGTTCATGTTCATGAGCTGGCAAAAGCGCTGAATAAAGCCGCAGGGCAGCCCTATATTCACATTGTGGGGGAGCAAACCGATGTCCGGCCGTATTACGCCATCAGTGATTTGGTGATTGGAACAGGGAGGGTCGCACTCGAAGCGATGGCGTGCGGAAAGCCTGTGCTTGCGATCGGTAATCATGGCTACGTCGGTTTGGTCGAACCTTCGTCTTACGAGTTGGCTTGGGACTGTTACTTCGGTGACCACTCCTCTGTGCAGAAGCCGTCTCCTCTGTTGATCGACAGTGCTCTGCGTCAAGCATGCCGCGACCGGAGTCAATTGAAGGAAATAGGAGGTCAAGGAAGAGCGTGGGTACAAAACCATTTTCATATCACGCAAAAATGTGCCTCCTTGCTTACCGTTTATGCGCAAATAAAGAATGGAGGGGGGGCGACAAGTATGAAAAAAATTTTGTACGTTGGCTGGTTAGGGTTCAACAATTTGGGCGACGAGCTGATGTGGCATGCCTTTTACGATTTGTCATGCAAATACCTCGACCCTACACAATACAAGGTAATACCTTCCCTGCCCGGGGTTGATCTGAAGGATGTAAGCGCGTATGACACCGTCGTTTTGGGAGGAGGTTCGCTCCTCATCCCGGGGTATGTGGATGTAGCTTATCGTGCTGTTGAACAGAAAAAAAATCTATGGGTCTGGGGAAGCGGGTTTGACTCACAAGATCAAGTCGTGCTGGATTCTTCCGGCAGATTGACAAACAAGCTAATAACTGGCCAAGATAAAATGAGCCACATGTTGCAAAAAATCGCCGAGCACGCCACGTTTTTTGGTGTACGCGGACCACTTACACTTCAATACCTCCAGCAAGCGGGAGTGGGAGAAAGGGCAGCGATTAGCGGAGACCCGGGGATGCTACTTATTCCTGCATCCTTGCCAACAGTGGTAGATAAAAGCAAGAGATTCACGATTGGCATCAACTGGGGTACGTCCTATAACCGGATTTATGGGAAAAACGAGAATGGAGTAGAGGATGCACTGGTATATGCAGCCAAGAAGCTGATCAGGGCAGGCTACGATATCCACTTGCTCACCATGTGGGGACCAGATCGGGAAGCCATAAAAAGACTGTACAAAAAAATCGACGATCCAGCTCATACGATCCTCGACCTGGAGCTGCACGATCATACGCGAATGCTGCAGCTGATGAAAGGCTTTCAGGCGACAATCAATTTTAAGTTGCATGCCAATGTGCTGAGTGCCGCTGCAGGTATTCCGTTCGTTTGCTTGGCTTATCGCGTTAAGGGCATCGACTTCGCTTATTCACTGGATCTGCCGGAGCTCCTCGTGCCAACAGACGAGCCACAATTAGGGGAACGAATTCTTTCTTGCACCTGGGAGGCCATCGCACGTAGGGAGCAGATCGCAGCAAAATTGGCGGCGAGTCAGAAAAAAATGATCGAGAATTTGGAGCAGCCGTTCATCCAAGGCTTGCTGTAAGTCCATTTGTACAATGAAAAAGAAGACAAGGGGACCTGTGAATTTGCTACAGGTCCCCTTATACGTTGTCGTGGCAAAAATCAGTACTCACCGTGCTCTCGCAAGCTGGCTACAGGAACACTCATCTCCTGATCCGGCTGGTTGAGCGGGTAAATCCTCGCCATGTCGTTGTCATCATCGATGTGCTGGATGTATACGGGTATTCCATCGCAAGTAACATTCGCCATAACGGGTGAAGCGGCGATTTCTTTCGCGCGCTGTTTATTCATTTTGATTCCTCCTGTCATATGTAACAGCTTTAATATGTACGTCAGCCCAGCAAGGTATACTTTTTGCGCCTGTTGACATCACCTAAAATATGTAATAAATTGAAGAGGAAGTTACTACGAAATCGTACTAAAAGGAGTCACCGGTATGCAGCAACTATACGACCTCTTTCTGAAAACCGGTTTGCGTCCGTTCGCCTTTATGTCCGATACGATGCAGCTGGAAGAAAAACTGACTCGTTCTGATTTGTCGACACTCCTCATTTTGCTGTTCCGCGGAGATTTGACCATGTCAGAGCTGGCTGCAGAGATGGGGGCGCCGCTTAGTTCGATGACCAGCATCGCGAAACGGCTTGAACGCAAAGGATACATCGCGAGGGCTACCTCTGTAGAGGATCAACGGGTGAAGCTCGTCACGCTGACACAACCAGGCAAACAGCTCGCTAAAGAATCAGAGCAAATGATGCTGACGATGCTGGGCAGGCTTCAGGAAGCATTTACACCGGAAGAAATGGAGCAATTCACTACCCTTTTACTTAAGGCAGCCAAGGTATTTCAGGAGGGAGGCCCTGTCAAGC
Organism: Brevibacillus sp. IT-7CA2; assembly: GCF_949767855.1. Lineage (NCBI taxonomy): Bacteria > Bacillati > Bacillota > Bacilli > Caryophanales > Paenibacillaceae > Brevibacillus > Brevibacillus sp. IT-7CA2. The sequence goes on along the minus strand of NZ_CATKQT010000012.1, from coordinate 36,560 downwards.
CTCGTGAAACAAAGGTTCGTTCCATCAAGATCAACATTGAAGAATAGTCCGTTCGAGCCTGCTTCTTTTTTTGTCTAATTACTACGAAATCGTATTAAATGGATCGTGAAGGAGAGAGTCGAGATGAGAATCATCATCTACACCGGCAAAGGTGGGGTTGGGAAGACGAGTGTTGCAGCAGCAACGGCTGTTAAGCTGGCAAAGCAGGGAAAGAGGACGCTCGTACTCAGTACGGATGCCGCACACAGTTTGGCTGATTCATTGGGGACTGTGATCGGACCAGACCCCGTATCAATCAGCGAAAATTTATGGGGCCAAGAAGTAAACAGCTTGCGGGAAACCGAGCGCAACTGGGGGGCAGTACAGGGATGGCTGACAACACTGCTCGACAAAGCACAGCTGACTGATATTACAACGGAGGAAATGCTCGTTTTTCCTGGCATGGAGGAATTGTTCAGTTTGCTACAGATCAAGGAACACGCCATGAGCGGGCAGTTCGACGTCCTGGTAGTAGATTGTGCCCCCACTGGGGAAACACTGCGTCTGCTCAGTTATCCGAACGTATTGAATTGGTGGTTGGAGAAAATTTTTCCGACGGAGCGCAAGCTGATCAAACTCGTTCGCCCAGTGGCTAAGATCGTCAACAAAGTAGAGCTTCCTTCTGATGATGTGCTAGACAGTGTCGAGCAGCTCGCTCGAGGGCTGGAGGAAATGCAACGAATTGTTTTGGACCCGGAGATTACATCAGTGAGGATCGTAGTAAACCCAGAAAAAATGGTGCTTGCGGAAGCAAAGCGCTCGTTTACGTACCTGAATCTGTTCGGGTTTAATACGGATGCCATCATCGTAAATCGGGTGCTTCCGGATGAAGCGGGAGAGGGATTTTTTGCCCACTGGCGAGAGCTGCAACGAAAGTATGAGAACGAAATCGTGGAAAACTTTCAGCCGCTGCCGATTTTGAAAGCACCGATGATGCCAAAAGAAGTGATTGGCCTGCCCATTCTAGAAGAATTGGCTGATATCGTTTTTGGAACAGAAGACCCGTCCGCCAAGCTTTATCAGGGCAGAACGGAATTGATTCGAGAAGTGGACGGCGAGCTGCATTTGGAGCTGATGATTCCTTTTGTGGATAAAGATGCCTTGGATTTAACGCAAACAGGGGATGAATTGACCGTAAATGCGGGTGCCTACAAGCGAAAAGTCATCTTGCCACGAGTAGTAATGGGACGACAGGTTACGGGAGCGAAATATGCGGAAGATCGGCTGATCATTCGTTTTAGCGCAAGGGAAGGGGCTGCCCAGCATTGAGACGTACTGGATTGAATAAGATGCTGACGATTCTCGGGAACATGGAACAGCATGGAACCGAGCGACATGTGAAAAATGCCTGCAAAGAATGGCTACTCGCATCGCGGTCAGTTATCGACAGCGTGATCGATGCGTTACAGGATGAACAAGACCGTCCGAGAGCTCACAAAATTAACATTTCCAAGGAATAGGCCAACTTGAGAGGAGAGAAATGAAATGGTACATGGGATCAAGCGCCAAATGGGTTTCACTCTTATCCTGACAGGACTGCTGCATACGGTTGTCGGTCTCTTTTTCTACGCGGAGCCACTTCAGCAGATCATCGCAAACGGCTTTTGGAATGCGGTAGGGCAAGAGGGAGATGCTGCTTTCTGGTTTATGATGTTTGGCTTTTTGTTGATGTTGCTCGGATATATGGCGGATTGGCTGATGAAAAAGAAGGGAATGGAGCCGCCGACTACCTTCGGGTGGACGATTCTTGGCATATGCGTGGTCGGGGTGATTGCCATGCCTGTATCGGGCTTCTGGCTAGCCTTACCACAGGCAGGCATCCTTCTGCGTAAGTGATGTAAGAAATTTGCGGATAGGTAGATGGTTCAGATAAAATGAATGTAACCATTTTCCATATGTTTCAATATCCGAGGTGATTTTCATGAACTTCTTAGATGCAAATAACCAATGGACCCCAGAGTTTTTGGAACACATCCAAAAATCCGCAAAGTCATCCATCAAGCTCACGCTGACGAAAGAAGCGGCTACCTTAACGGATAGCAAGGTGGGCGGAAAGCCTTGGCTGCCGCCACAAATGCCATATCCACAGGATGAAGCTGGAAACGACTACTTGTTTATCGCACAAATCAACTGGGCGCAAATGCCGCGACTCGATGGCTACCCTGCTTGTGGATTGACCAGTTTTTTTGTCAAGGAGGATGATACGTTCGGATTGATGGACCAATCCTTTCAAGTGCTTCATTTTGAAGAGGTCATGGACACACAGGAAATAGACCCCTTTCAACCAGAGGAACCTGACGTGTACAGTCCGGTACTAGGTGGGCCATACAAACTGACAGGAAAACTAGAGACGCAGTACGTCCCACATCGAGATCCACAGGCGGTGAATTTTCAGCTTCCTACCGACGAGGATGATCAAGTGGCCTATTCGAAATATTGGGACCTCGCTGATGCAAGCGGATCACGGATTGGTGGATATCCCTACTTTACCCAAGCATATTTGAATCAGGATGGTTGGGAGCTGCTCCTTCAACTGGATATGGAGGGCGACCACTACGATTACTATGTGTCGTGGGGAGATAGCGGAGTGGGCAACTTCTTCATTCGCAGGGAGGATCTGCTTCGTCGGGATTTTTCGAAGGCTTCGTATACATGGGATTGTTTATAAAAGAAAGACGGGGATAGCGAAATGGAGCCAATACAAGACTTACAAACCTTAATCAAAGAATCTCAGAGGACCAGAGTGAAATACCTGTTCTTTTGGGGACATACACAGAAGGAGTCAGGCACAATCGATAAATCTTGCTTTAGCCAATGGTATCCGGTCGCTTTTGTAGAGGATGGCATCACGTACCTGACCGCAGAACATTACATGATGGCGAAAAAGGCTGAACTGTTCGGTGATCTTGCTATTCGTGATGAAATACTCAGGAAAAACCATCCCAAACAAGCGAAGGAATTGGGACGAAAGGTTCATTCCTTTGACGAGGCTGTGTGGAATGCGAACAAGACAGCGATCGTTCGCCAGGCAAACCTATTAAAATTCAGCCAGCATGCTGATTTGAAAGCATACCTCTTGGACACAGGTGACCGCGTTATTGTGGAAGCGAGTCCTTATGATCGGATATGGGGAATCGGGATGGCCCAGGATCATCCGCATGCAGAACAGCCCGAAAAGTGGCGGGGAGAAAATTTACTCGGTTTTGCATTGATGGCAGTCAGGGAGCAGTTACGTTCGTGATCAGGATTATCAAAATCGGCGAAGAGCCTGTCGAGCAGGTTGCCCATCTTTTTTTGGGGGAGCAAATAGTTGTAATTCATCAGATACAGAAATAGACGTACAAATACGCCATTCTTTCCTATGATTCTTCAGAAAGAATAGCGTATTTTTTCATTTTAGGGAGGATTTTGTTTTATTAGCTTACTAGCATTGGTTGCCACCGAAATTCCAAAAACACCCAAATTTATTCTTTAGAGTAAGTTAGGGGTTTTTGGACCGGAAAGGTATTAACTATAAAAACTATGACAAAATTTATCGGGTTTTCCTTTTTGCCTACTTGCTAAATTCTGTAAGTAAAATATTTTTAAAGTTAGCTTTACCCATACTGTTCAAATTGACGGTCAACATATGCTTGCCTCCAAGTGTACCCCCAACAAGAGTAATAAACCCTGGAATGCTACCTGTATGTCCCCATATCGAGACACCGTTTGGAAGCTTAGTTTCATAGATTCCAAGACCATATCCGCTGATTTCAGCACTTCCTGTAGGAACTGTAGTAAGCATTTGTTTTAATTGCTGTTCCTTCAGTAATTTGCCACTGAGTAAGTAAGAGAAGAATTTATTTAAGTCGTCAGCAGTAGAAATCATATCTCCAGCCGAGCTAGCTATACTTGGGTTATAATAAGTAACGTCTTTTAGCTCACTTGCTCCGTCTGGTTGGAAATATCCACGGGCATGCTTGGTGCCTGGAATAACGCTTGAATTGCCAGGTAGGAATGTATTCGACAATTCAAGCGGTTCAATAATCCGATTTTCAATCTCTTCCGCATAGCTGTTTCCGGTTATTTTTTCAATAAGGATACCCAGTAATACGTATCCTGTGTCTGAATAAGACCAGCCCTTTCCTGGGGCAAAGTCTGGAGGCAGAGAAAGCCCAATCTTTACTAATTCTTCAGCGGTATATGATTTTTTGGGATTCATCATATCAGCGTCTTTTGACCTTAAGTATTCAGCGATACCACTTGTATGGTTCAATATCTGCCGGATAGTAATCTGGTTACCATCATATCCGTTTCCTTGAATGACACCAGGCAACCATTTTTCGATGGAGTCGTCTAGATTCAGCCGGTTCTCTCCAGCTAATTGAAGTACAACTGTTGCGGTGAACGTCTTCGTCACGCTGCCAATGCGAAAGCGAAAATCTGTTTCCATTGGTTTCTTAGTGCTCAGATTCGATACCCCAGCGGCGTAACCCCATGTTTTTCCATCCTCGGAAGTTTTAGCGAGTATCCCCGGGATTCCAAGTTGCAATGTATCCCGCATTGCTTGCTTGACGGAATTACGATCTCGTTGAGTGCTTGTTTGTAACGAACTAGATACATTTTGAGTGGGCTCTGCTTTTACAATTGAGGTTGGCGTTGTGTATAACAGGGAACTTCCTGCTATTAAAAGGGCCAGACTTGCAAATGTAATTTGACTACGTCTTTTCATAAGGCATTTCTCTCCTCTATTCATATTGTATAGGTGGTTGCTTGCTGTAAGTTAACTGGTTTGTTTTTCATATATAAGACATATCTGTTCCGCCTTTCACGCCTCGTTATTTTTTTATCATACACAATGAAAATCTCTTTTTTTCTTACGCATTCCTTACAAAATACTTACGTTTAAAATAGCTTCTATAATAGGGTAGAAGGAGCATCTGTGCCGGAAAGTTCAAAGTGGCCGGGGGTGTTGGCAATCACGATCTGTTTAAAGCAAGTTCATATGTACAGCTTTAGGACATGGCCGGAATCGGCGTATGGAATGATCCTGACCTGGGACCAGTCCTTGATCGAGTTAGCCCAAGGGACACAAGTGTTGAACACAGATGGGAAGCTATTTGTCTTTACACGAAAAAGTGGTTGAGCAGACATCGTGCTGCTCAACCACTTTTTTCTTTATTGCACAGAAAACCCAGCTTTGACCTGCTCCAAAGACATAACCATCTGCCCATATAGCTTCCCGTCTGGAGTTGCTGGATCATAGGGATTGGACTGAGGCAAGGAAACGACGTATACCAGCCCATGTGTTTTTGCCAGTACATCTCCCAGTGGCGGTCCCTCCATTTTGGACAGGTGATTCCAATGTGGTACCGTCATGACAAAAATGGTGAGGAACGAGGATTGCCCTTCCTTTCGCTGATTTGGGAGCGAACATAAAATGCGCTTCGTATTTCGTAGGCACATCCAGCTTGCCCGCCAGTGGCTGTTGGCGAGGGGGACGCTTAGTCGTCGAGGAGAACTCCTCCACGATGTAATTTCCCGTCCAAGAGGGAGGAATGGTAAACGTAAATGTCTCGGTGATCGGGATCGGCACGGTGAACTGATTGTTTATGGTTCGACCTTTGATCTCATCAGTTGTCGGTCTTTTCACTTCTGGCTCAGGGTCAGATGGAGCCGCTTGCTGTGGTGGTGGTGCTGCTTGTGGACCTGGCAGCGAACAGGCGGAGAGCAGAAAAATGATGATGAGTCCTACATAGAAGTACGTTGCTACTTTCATCACGGTCCTCCTTGATGTATAAAACACTCCCATTTATTCATTCCACGCAAGGTGGAAAACTATCCCATATTCCGATCGTGAATATTTATTCAATAAAACATATTTTTCTTGAATATCAGAAAATATATAATTATAATTTAAATCAGAAATCATTTCCGATATTCGGAAAAAGGAATACGCAATTCATCCGGGAGATAAATGGGGGATAGCAGGATGATTGAGGTTAAGCAGCTTGTAAAATCTTTTGGCCCGTTAACCGTGTTGAAGGGCGTTACGCTCACGGTGGAAGAAAAGGAAGTTGTCGTCTTGCTTGGAGCCAGTGGTTCAGGCAAAAGTACTTTGCTTCGATGTTTGAATTTTCTGGAATTTTATGACGGTGGAGAGATTCGAATCGGTGGTCAGCAGATTGATCCACACAAGACGAATCTGAATCAGTTCCGCGCCGAGGTCGGCATGGTTTTTCAGCACTTCAATCTGTTTCCGCACAAGACTGTTTTGGAAAACTTGATCGAGGCACCTGTTCACGTCAAAGGGATGAATGCAACAGAGGCCAAACAATTAGCGTACGAGCTCCTGAAAAAAGTGAATATGCTGGATAAGGCCGATGTCTACCCGGACATGCTCTCCGGTGGACAAAAGCAGCGGGTTGCCATCGCCCGGGCACTTGCCATGAAACCGAAGATCATGCTTTTTGATGAGCCGACCTCTGCACTCGATCCCGAGCTCGTCGGTGAAGTGCTACAGGTCATGAAGCAGCTCGCCAAAGAAGGAATGACGATGATCGTCGTGACGCATGAAATGGGGTTCGCTCGTGAAGTAGCAGATCGGGCGGTGTTCATGCACGATGGACAAATCCTGGAGCAGGGACCGCCGAGTGAATTCTTTGAAAATCCGCAGCATGATCGTACCAAGCAGTTTTTAGGCAGCATCCGTTAACATCCACTAAATATAGAGATGAAAAACAGGGGGAATCACCAATGAAAAAACGCGCAAAATGGTCCGGAATTTTGTTGTCTACTGTTCTAATGGGCTCGTTGTTGCTCTCTGCTTGTGGATCACAGGAAAGTGCACCGGCAGCAGGTGGACAAGCTTCTGGAGACGGTGGAAAGAAAGATTTTACGTACGCCATGAGTGGCGTGTACAAGCCGTTTAGCTTCAAGGAAAACGGGCAACTGACTGGCTTTGATGTAGAGATCGGACAAGCGCTGGCAGAAAAAATGGGCATGAATGCAATGCCTATCACCAATCCATTCGAAACGATCATCCCTGGTCTGGACGCGAAAAAATACGACGCTGTCATTGGGAGCTTGACTGTCACACCAGAACGTCAGAAAGCTGTTCTGTTCACCAATCCATACTACCGTTCCGGTTCGCAAATTTTCGTGCAAGAGGGCAATACAACAATCAAGAGCAAAGAAGATTTGAAAGGCAAAAAGATCGGCGTAGTGAAAGCATCCAACTACTTGGATTGGGCGAAAAAGCTGACCGATGAAGACAAAATCACTCAATATGATAGCGATATCACCGCTTTACTCGACTTGCCGACAGGACGTCTCGATGCGGTTATTACGGACCAGGTAGTTGGCTTGCGATTCATTAAAGAAGGCGGCGGAAAAGTGATTGATGTAGGCGAACCCCTCAGCTTTGACGAGCAAGCGATTGCTGTGCGCTTGGGTGACCAGGAGGCAGTGGAGCGGATCAACAAGGCGTTGGACGAGATCGTCAAAGACGGTACTTATGAAAAAATCAGCCAAAAATGGTTTGGCCGCAATATCCTGCAAAAACAATGAGTGGGCAACGGGGTGTCCGTGATGGACGCCCCCCTTTTTAACGCTTCATGTGAGGAGGATTGAACGTGATTATTGATATTTTTCTATCCAGTTATCCCCTTTTTCTAAAAGCGACATGGCTCACGGTTCAGTTGACGGCGGTTGCGCTGGTGCTCGGTTGTGTGGTAGGTCTTGTCATCGCCTTTTTCCGGATATCGGATTCCAAAGTATTGAACTACATCGCACACACCTACATTACCGTCATTCGCGGAACGCCATTGATCGTACAAATTTGTATTCTGTACTTCGGCTTGGCGAATATGGTCACGCTGTCGCAGTTTTGGGCAGGGGCCATCGCGCTGGCAGTTCATAACGGTGCGTATATTGCGGAAATCTTCCGAGGCTCCATCCAGTCCATCGACCGTGGGCAGATGGAAGCGTCCAGGTCACTCGGGATGTCGTACCCGTTGGCGATGCGCAGAATCATTTTGCCGCAGGCGTTCCGTCGGGCGATCCCATCGCTTGGCAATCAATTTATTATCGGGTTGAAGGATTCATCGTTGGTCGCCTACGTAGGGATGCAGGATTTATGGGGAACCGGTCTCGGTGAAGCAGCTTCCAACTACAAGCAGCTAGAGACGTACATGGTTGTCGGTTTGTACTATCTCGTTCTGATCATGATCTTCTCGTATTTTGTTAACAAGCTGGAAGCACGGCTGGCTACAGGAAAAGCCCCCAAAAAACAAACGAAAGACAATAGTAGCGTGGCAGCGTAACTTTTTGTCATGGAGGACGAAAGAAGGATGGTTCAATCAGTCGAACGGGCGATGAAAATTATTCGGGTACTGATTTCAGACGAAAAACATGCTTGGCCGATTTCGGAGCTGGCGAGCGCAACGGGTCTACCAATCAGTACGCTCCACCGTTTTCTCGAATCCATGATCCAGTTCGGATTGGTTGAGCAGGACCCAGTCACCAAGCATTACAAGCCGGGATATACATGGATGGAAATCGGTTTTATCCTGCATGAAAAGCTGAACCTGCGGGCTGTAGCGAGACCTTTCATGGAGGAGCTGGCGAATGAAGTCGAGGAGAGTATCTTCCTCAATGTATTGGCGGGGGCGGATTCGATGCCGATCGAAAAAGTAGAAAGTCCACTGAAAATACGCATAGACGAGAACCTGGGGGAGCGGATTCCTCTCACAATCGGCGCCCCTAGCAAAATCATTCTCGCGAATTTAAAGCAGGATGCGATTACAAGAGTCGTTTCAGCCCAGCTTGCGACAGACAAGCAGCCGTCATTTTTGGAGCAGCTGAGCGAAGCCAAGAAAAGGGGCTATGCGATCAGCTACGAGGAGAAGACGGAAGGCACCATGGCTGTTGCTGCTCCGATCATCGGCTACGGAAATCAACTCGTCGGAGCGCTCTCGATCAACGCCCCGTGCTTTCGGGTGACAGAAGATCGATTGCCCCTACTCATCGAAAAAGTGAAACGCCAAGCTACGACGATTTCGGCAAGAATCGGCGGAGCATAAGCAAACCCTCCATTCCAGCATCTGTTGGTGGAGGGTTTGCTTTTTTTAATATTAACCATTGGATCTTTCAATTTTTTCGCCCTGAAAAACTGTGTTAGTGTGAAAGAAACAGTGGGGAGGGGAGATAGACATGTTTCCATTTCGCGTCATCAATCAGGAAACTACCGAAGATGTGCTAGATATGGCCAGCGTGATTGAAGTGGTCGAGCAAGCCTATCAAATGAAATCGAGTCAGCAGGCGACGTTGTTTCCGCTCATTTTTCATGAGTTCGTAGAAGGTAGAGCCGACATGGATATCAAATCCGGTCATTTGCCGCAAGCCGATATATTTGGACTCAAGCTCGTCTCGTGGTTCGGTGACAATGACAAGAAAGGCCTGCCACAATTAGTTGGAACGGTGATGGTATTGGACAGCCAAACTGGCGTACCGCAGGGGATTTTGAGTGGAGAGCACATTACTTGCATGCGTACGGGAGCTGCCGGTGGAATCGGTGCAAAGTATTTGGCACGTCCCGAATCGGAGAACCTGCTGATAGTAGGGACGGGGCACCAGGCTCCTTTTCAAATCATGGCGACCTTGATGACGATGAAGCAGATCAAGCGGGTGTACATTTGTAATCCGCGATCACCAGAAAAGGCGCAAAGCTTTGCCGCCAAAATCAAAGAAAACCTCTTGACCAGATTCGTCTCCAAATATACAGGAGAAGAATACGAGTGTTATGCCAGCCGTTGTGACGTGCAGTTTATTGCAGTGGACAACCTCGAAGAAGCGACTAGACAAGCAGATATTATCATCACGGCAACCTCTTCACGTGAACCGATGATCCAAGAGGACTGGGTAAAGCCGGGGACGCATATTACCTGCATAGGGGCAGATATGGAAGGAAAACAGGAAATCGATGAACGGCTTTTTGCAAAAGCGCGCGTCTTCGTTGATGATGTAAGACAGGCTGTACGCGTGGGAGAGACGAAGGTAGCTGTAAAAAAGGGCCTGATAACAGAAAGCGATATCGCAACAGAGATCGGCAATGTCATCCCCGGTCATGCCCAAGGACGACAACATGTAGGAGAAATCACGATTTTTGACAGCACAGGGATCGCGTTCCAAGATTTACTGACAGCTGCACACATTTTGAAAGTGGCGGATAAGCGCGGTGTAGGTACGATAGTTGATCTGTAAAAGTGAAAGAATAGGATAAGGAGAGGAACGACGATGAGAATTGCACCTTTTAAAGTGGAAGAATGGATGAACGCCTACGAGATGGAGGCTGTTTACAATATTGCCGAGACATGCGTCGATTCGCTGACGGTAGAAGAGTTGATTCGCCTTTCCGATGAGCCGGAAGATTTTTTCCGCGAGATGGCCCAGAAGAAGCTGACGTACGGTCATATCGAGGGTTCGCCGGAATTCCGCAACCTCGTCGCGAGTATGTATCAAACGATGAAGCCGGAGAACATTTTGGCGATGAACGGGGCGATCGGAGCGAATTTTCTTACCTTGTTCTCGCTCGTTACGTCTGGTGACGAAGTAATTACCGTTCATCCGACGTATCAGCAAATTTATTCAGTACCGGAGTCGTTCGGAGCGCAGGTCAAGCTGCTCAGACTTTTGCCGGAAAATGATTTTCTGCCTGATCCGGGTGAGCTGCGCTCGCTCGTTACAGACAAGACCAAGCTGATCTGTATCAACAATCCGAACAATCCATCCGGAGCTTTGATGGGTGAAGGGTTGCTGCGAGAAATCGTAGAGATTGCCCGCTCCGTAGATGCCTACCTGTTGTGTGACGAGGTGTATCGCCATTTGCACCAAGACCCGGAGGTTGTGGTGCCATCTATCGTCGACTTGTACGAAAAAGGGATTGCGACAAGCAGTATGTCCAAAGTGTTTTCATTGGCGGGCTTGCGTCTGGGATGGATTGCAGCACCTCAGGATGTGATCAAGAGCTGCTTTACGCACCGCGATTACACCACCATCAGCTGCGGGATGCTGGATGACATGCTGGCTGTCCATGCACTAAAAAACCGCGACAAGATCATGGAGCGCAACCTGAAGATCGTGCGGGACAATCTGCAGATTCTCGATGAGTGGGTAGCGAAGGAGCCGTTGGTCTCTTACGTCAAGCCGCAGGCAGGAACAACCGCAATGCTCAAGTACGAGCTGGATATCCCTTCGGAAGCGTTTTGCATTGATCTGTTTAAAACGACAGGGGCGTTTTTGACACCAGGCAGTTGCTTCGACATGGAAGGGTGGTTACGAATCGGGTACGCCTGCTCGACGGAAGTGCTTCAAGTAGGTCTATCAAAAGTATCGGAGTTTTTGGAGTCACGCAAATAAGGGATAAAGCGGGAGTATCTCTTCGGTGGAAGAAAAGAGACACTCTTATCCTAGTATTTTTACATTCTGGCATTTCTGATCACGATACCGAACTGGGGGGATATCATGAGTCAGCCTAATGTAGATTTGCAGCCGAAAAAGCAGAAGAAACTGTGGGAAGTCAATGTGTTCGCGTTACTTTTTGCCGTGATTGCGATTGCGGTGATCCTGACGTATATTTTGCCTGCTGGAGAATACGGACGAGTCGAGGTAAACGGCAGGAGTGTAATTGATCCACAGTCGTTTCAGTGGATTGAATCATCTCCAGTCAAACCGCTCGGGCTGGTAAACAGCGTGCATACCGGTTTGGTGGAAGCCTCAGGCATTATCTTTTTTGTATTGATAATTGGCGGAACATTCGGTATTTTAACGGCTACTGGCGCGATTGAAGCGCTCATAGTCACACTATCGCGCCTACTCAGGAATGAAGAGAAGTGGCTGATTCCCATCATGATGCTGTTTTTTGCGGCAGGCGGCTCGCTCATGGGAATGGCTGAAGAAACGTTACCCTACATCGCGATCATGATTCCGCTGGCAATTGCTCTTGGTTTTGATGCAGTGACTGGTGCTGCCATTGTGCTGGTAGGAGCGTCGGTCGGTTTTACATCTGCACTAATGAATCCGTTTACGGTGGGGGTTGCCCAAGGCATCGCCGAGCTGCCCACTTTTTCGGGAATGGGTTATCGAATTGCTGTTTTTGTCGTGATGTATTTCGTATCGACTGCATTCGTCCTGCGGTATGCGTCGAAAGTCAAACAAGACCGTTCGCAGGGCTTCTTCGGATTGTTTGAAGGGAAAAGCACGGCGGAGCTTTTGCGTGAAGATTTGAAGTTGACGGCCAGACATAAAGGAATCTTGGCTTGCTTTGTTCTCAACTTTATCGTGTTGGTCTTTGGTGTCATTCAATATGGCTGGTATCTCACCGAGCTATCCGGAATCTTTCTGTTGCTGGGCATCATCATCGGAATCGTGGGAAGACTCGGCATCAACGAAATGGTAGACAACTTCATGAAAGGTGCTGCTGGCCTGATAGCCGGGGCCTTGGTCATTGGAGTTGCACGGGCAGTTGTTGTGGTGCTTAATGACGGTCACATACTAGATACGATTCTTTACTATTCTGCTGGTGTCTTGAATCAATTGCCTAGTGCACTTACAGCGTTTGGCATGCTCGTCCTCCAAACCGTGATCAGCTTTATTGTTCCGTCCGGCAGTGGAATGGCTGCTTTGACCATGCCGATCATGGCGCCTTTGGCAGAATTAGTTGGCGTTACGCGTCAAACCGCGGTTCTTGCCTATCAGTTCGGAGATGGCATATCCAATATCTTTATCCCGACCTCCGGCTATTTTATGGCTGGTTTGGCTTTGGCTGGCATCCCGTGGTTACGCTGGATGAAATGGATTATGCCGCTGATTCTGATGCAATACGGGATTGCGACAGTCGCTGTCGTCGTCGCGCATCTGATTGGTTATGGACCATATTGACGGGAGGAGATCATGAATGGCACTTTGCACACCAACTCTTGCACAATGGGCCATCAGTGAACGGCGATACTTGCATCAATATCCAGAGCTGTCTGGTCAGGAGTATCAGACAGCGGCCTATGTTCGGAAGTATTTACAGGAATGGAAAATTGAACTGATCCCATGTGAGCCGCCGAATGTGGTCGGCATTTTGCGGGGGACGGATGGAAAGAAAACCATTGCGTTAAGGGCGGATATGGATGCACTACCGATCGTTGAAGAGGGAGAGAAGCCGTATCTCTCGAAAAATGAAGGTGTCGCTCATGTATGCGGTCATGATGGACATACGGCCATTTTGCTAGCAGCAGCCAAATGGCTTTCGGAAAACCGCGCAGACGTAGCACCAAATGTGCTTTTTCTATTTCAATCCTCAGAAGAAATGCTCCCTAGTGGAGCGCAAGCTATCGTTCGTCAAGGTGCGATTGATGATGTGGACGCTGTCTTTGGGATGCATCTATGGCAGCCTCTTGAGAAAGGAAAGATCGGAATCAGTATGGGTGCGATGATGGCGTCTGCTGATGACCTGCGCATCGTCATAACCGGACGTGGAGGACACGGCTCGATGCCGCACGAAACAGTCGATCCGATCTATGTGGCGAGCCAGGTGATTAACGCGGTACAAGGAATCGTGGCGCGCAGCGTCAATCCGATCGAACCTGCGGTCATTTCCATCTGTCGGATGGAAGCTGGCTCTACCTATAACATCATCCCGAATCAGGCCGTTTTATATGGAACACTGCGGGCACAGTCAGAAAAGACGAGGCAACTCTTGGCTCGCGAGCTGAAGCAGACGATTGAGACATTGTGTGCGGCATGGGGCGCAGATGCCGAAGTCATGGTAGATTGGGGGACCCCACCTGTTGTCAACGATGAGCGGATGAGTCGATTCGTTGCTGATGTCGTAACCGATCAATTTGGCAAGAGCAGTCTTGCTTATGTGGAGCTGGTCATGGGTGGTGAGGACTTTTCTTACTATTTGGAGCGCAAGCCTGGCAGTTTTATTTTTATCGGAATGCGTGGAGAAAAGAGCAGCTATCCCCACCATCATCCGCGTTTTGACATTGATGAGGATGTTATTCCGACTGCTGTCGAGCTATTGATTCAATTAGTAAAAAGATTTTAACAAGGAGGAGTAGTTCATGTCGTTGTCCGTATCCTTTCTCGATATTGTAAAAGCTCACAAGAATCTCAAGGGGCAGGTTATCCATACCCCGTTGATTTCATCACCCGCGCTGTCTGCCATCGCAGATGCTGATGTATGGATGAAGCTGGAATGTCATCAGAAAACAGGATCATTCAAGGCGCGCGGTGCGCTTAACAAAATCGCATCTTTGACGGAAGAGGAGCTGGCTCGGGGCGTTATTACCGCTTCAGCAGGAAATCATGCACAAGGTGTCGCGTATGCGTCTTCGTTAAAAGGCGCGTCGGCCCTGATCGTCGTGCCAAAAACAGCTCCCGAGACCAAAAAAGCGGGCATCAAGCGCTACGGTGCGGAGTTGGTCGTGTATGGAGACAGCTATGATGACGCAGAAAGCCATGCCTATGAGCTGGCGAAAGAAACAGGGCGCACGTTCGTCCACGCCTTTGAAGACAATGAGATCATAGCAGGGCAAGGAACGGCAGCGCTGGAGGCTCTTTTGGAAGAGCCGGATTTTGACGTCATTCTCGTACCTGCTGGCGGCGGAGGGTTAATTTGCGGAGTGGCGCTCGCAGCAAAGGCAATCAATCCGGATGTGCAGGTGATTGGGATTCAGACATATGCATCTCCGCCATGGTACTACTCGTTCCGCGAAAAGCGGTTGGCTGAGGTGGTATACAGCGATTCTCTCGCAGATGGTCTTCACGGGGGAATTACACAAGGCAATCTGGACTTGGCTCTGCAGATCATCGATGACTTCCTGCTCGTGGAGGAAGAACACGTTGCCCAAGCGATGAGCTGGCTGGCAAAGGAGCATCATCTGATGGTGGAAGGCTCAGGGGCGGTCGGTGTCGCTTCGCTTATGCAGGGAACTGTGCCCGATCTGGAAGGGAAAAAGGTGCTGACGATTGTGAGCGGCAGTAATGTAGATGCTGGCAAGCTGGCGGAGATCATAGGGAAGCACGCATACGGTATCGGTTGAACATAGAGCCACTCTCGGCTACACTTTTTCTAACAGAGGTTGTTCAATAAGTCGTCTTTTTGAACACGTACTTACACGAAGAATGGGTGTCGTTCGGTGAGGGAGTGGATAATCAATCATGGAGTTACGCAATCTGAAGACATTTCAGGTCGTTGCCGAGCATTTGAACTTGACGAAGGCTGCAGAGCAACTCGGATACAGCCAGCCTACGATTACGCTCCAGATTCAAGCGTTGGAGCGGGAGCTGGGACATCCTTTACTCAATCGAGTAGGCAAGCGCACGTTTTTGACACCGGCCGGAAAAATAGTGAAGCAGCATACGGATCAGCTTTTCTACGTTCTCCAGCACATGACGGAGGGACTTAATCATTTAGACATGCCAGTAGGTCCGCTTGTCGTTGCGGCCCCAGAATTTTATTGCATCCAATACATGCCCCAAATTCTGAAGGCGTATGTGGAAACACACCCACAGGTAAATCTGCAGGTAATTTCTTGTACCAGTCAGGAGACGTTGAAGAAAATCCAGGCCCACGAGGCAGATATTGGGATCATTGCGGGCACCACCTTGCAATCGGGTATCCACTCGAGCGTGGTAGACTTAGAACAATTCACCCTGATTGCTTCTCCTGATTTGATAAGGGAAAAAACATTGGCAGACGCACTTGTGACCTTCCCCTTTTTGTCCTATCAGGAGGGGTGCAATCTCGATGAATTTATTACTCAATGCCTGTTGGAATTAAACTACATCCCACCCTCTGTCATTAAATGCAGCAGTGAAGAAACCATCAAACGATCAGTCCTGAATCAAACAGGCATAGCCTTGCTCAGTAAGGTTCTCGTGGAAAAAGAACTGCGAACAGGCGAACTGATCGAGCTGTTCCGCTTTTCCAAGAAAGCAGAAACATCGCTAGTCTGTTTGGAACGCCGAAGAGAAGAGCCTGCGATCCAGACCTTCATGGAGCTCGTCAAAGACGTTTGGTTATCGGTAAGAGAAGAGAAGTCATGACAAGGAGCTGTCTAAGTAGTCCCTCAAAAGTAAAGAAGCTGGAAAAAACGGTTTCGTTTTTATTGGCTGAGTCTGACGTTTATACGATTTGAATGTAGGGGCAAATTATCTCTTGGAAACAATATTTTCTTCTTGCACCTCTAAAGCGAGGGTTGTTTGCGTGATATAATTTTTATTTCTTTCATTTTACAAGAAGAGACGTTTTTGTGTGGAACGGCAATGATATAGTAAAATGACAGAAGGTAAGAGAAATAGGAGATGACAACAAATGAGTAAGCAAGTAAACGAAACCGAACTCGTTTTGCATTTAGCTACCAAAACAAAAGTAGACCCGCAAAAAATCATGATCGTACTCAAGCATGAGCAAGCGTACATGAACAGTGCGAAGGCAGATGCAAAAGGTGATGTCGACGTTGATTTTGATGATCTCGTAGATTACATCATGGGTAAGTCAGATGTGAAGCTGGATGAGATCACCGTCGAGAAGATCCTGGATGTAGAGATGGAATACTTGATTAAAAAAGGAATCGCTGGGTACATAGACTAATATAGGACGTCTGGTTATCAGGAAAAAAAGAGTAGTGTTCCAAGCACATTTCCCCTGTAGAGGGTGATGTGCTTTTTTATTCTCACAACGCAAAAGGGTAATCATGGTAAATCTGAAAGACGGTGGCTGCGGTGGGGAGAAGAATATTTCCAGACTAGGCTCAGTGCTCCGTCCCTCAGGGAAGCATGGACTGCCCGCTCCGAAGGGATTCGCAGGGAAATGCAAAAGTGGTAGCCGCTTCGCCGCACGTGCACGGTTGCATTTCTTTTACCCGCTAATCCCTTCTCCGCTCGGTAGGACTCCACAAGTCGCTACGTCTGGAAATATTCTTCTCTGTCGTGACAGATATGATTCTTCAATCTTTTAAGGCATTTAAGTCCGGTCTAGCAGGGAAAGTTCGTAGAGGAAACAGGAGAAAACAGCGAAGATCTTTGGTACACCGACCGAGACGGAATGCAAAAAGCGAAACACGCTCTTAAGCGTCCACCTCTGAAACACATCCTGAATGGACCACTTTGGACGCGGTTTCGCTTTTTGCATGGAGTCGGGCAGTGAATCCCTCAGCGGGTGGGACAAGAATCTGAGCGTTTTCTCCTGTTTCCTCCCCACCACAACAGCGTGAAGACTATGTTTTTAGTATTGCTTAATCTTTGATAATTATACTAAAAAATCCAAAAAATATATGAAAGACAAATGTAAATTGTTTGACTATTGAGCGTCACCGTGTCTATAATTTGGTTATCTTTGTTAGTAATGTTAACTAACTGTGTGGCGGTGATCGATGAAGCGTGCAAGCTCCCAAAAAAACAGGTAATAGTAAACTCGTGAAAAAACTGAATAAAGAAGAAGTATTGCAGCAGGTCGTCCAGCACGGGCAGATTTCCCGCGCGGATATCTCTAAACAGACACAGCTCAGCCGTCCGTGTGTTTCCGCCCTCGTAGATGAAATGATCCAGGAAGGACTCCTGCAAGAAGTAGGAATGGGCGATTCCAAAGGCGGCCGCAAGCCGATTTTGTTGGAGTACAACTACCAGGCCTACGCCATTGCCGGAGCGATTTTTGAAGGATCTACACTGGACATGGCCATAGCAGATATGAAAGGTGAGTTCTTGGCTCGCTATCGCAAACGGCTGGCACAACCAGCGAATGGCGAAACCGTCATCGAAGATTTGGCAGCAGGACTGGATCGCTTGTTGCGTGAAAGCGGCATCCCGCGAGAGCGCCTGCTTGGCATGGGCGTCGGCTTGCAAGGGGTCACACAGCGTGGCAGTGGAACCGTCAGCTTTTCCCCCAGCACGGGGTGGATGGGTTCACCGATTCAGCAGACAATCGAAGCGCGACTCGGACTGCCCGTCATTATCGACAATGACGTGAATATGATGACACTGGGCGAGTACGTTCGTGGAGCAGGGGTCGGCCATACCAACGTCGTCTACATGTACGTAGGAACGGGGATTGGGGCCGGGATCATTTTGGATGGACAGTTTTATCGGGGGAGTCGTGAGGCAGCAGGAGAAATCGGCTTCATGATGATCGGCCCGGTACATAATCGCCCGAATGGCGCGTCAGGGGTGTTTGAGACGCATTATTCGATTCCGGGCATCCAAGAGCAGGCTAAGGGATTTCTCTCTGACCTTCAGGAAGGGTCGAGTGTCATAGAAGAGCTGATCCGGCACGCCAAACAAAATGCAGACGCAAAGGAGCTTCTTGCAGATGTGTATCGACATTGGGCGTACGGAATGGCGAACATCATCAGTATTTTGAACCCGGAAATATTGATCCTGAGCGGGGAGATGGTCCACGTCGATGGTGAAGGGGTGAAGCAAATTCACGAATGGCTGAGAGAATGGGTGCCCGAGGTGCCTAATCTCGAAAAAGCGAGTCTGGGGGAGCGAGCTGGTTTAATTGGTGCTGTCCACAGTGTTTTGGAAGCGTTTCCTTTCATACGACTGCTTGACAAAGAGTGAGAAGAACAAGAGGGGGAGTTCGTTTTGAAGAAGACAACTAGCAAGCTGAAAACATGGATGAAGGGCGTATTTGTCAGCTCCTTGGCTCTGACTGTAGCTGCGTGCGGCAGTGGAGGACAGGAAGCAAAGCCTGCCGACAACGGAGGCCAATCAGGCACGCAACCGGCTGCTCAACCTGCTGATTCATCGGGTGACCCACAAAGACTGGTGATTTACACCGGACGAGACAAAAACATTTTTGAAATCGTGTTGCCAAAATTCAAAGAAAAATACCCGAACATTGAAGTGGAAACACTCGAAATGGGTGCCCAACAAATTTTGGAGCGCGTTCGTGCAGAGAAAGCGAACCCACAGGCTGACTTCTGGTGGGGCGGTACCCAATCTGCTCTAGCGACAGCAGCCAATGAAGATCTGCTGGAGCCTTACAAGCCGACTTTTGCAGACAAGGTGCCAGATTTGTACAAAGATCCGCAAGATCGCTGGTACGGCGAAATGCTTTTGCCAGAGGTCATCATGTACAACTCGCAGGTGCTGAAGCCAGAAGAAGCACCGCAAGATTGGGACGAATTGATCGATCCAAAATTCAAAGACAAGATCGTGATCCGAAACGTACTGCCATCCGGCACGATGCGTACCATTTATTCCGCAATGATCTTCCGTCAAGGGGCGGATACTCCTGAAAAAGGTTTTGAATGGCTGACCAAGCTCGATGCTAATACAAAAGAGTACACGCAAGACCCGACAAATCTGTATCTGAAGCTGGATCGTCAAGAGGGCGTCATCTCCTTGTGGAACCTCCAAGACGTTCTCATCCAAAGCAAAAAGAACAACCATCCATATGACTTCATTTATCCGAAGAGTGGAGCACCGATTCTCGTAGACGGCGTGGCTCTGGTAAAAGGCGCGAAAAACCAGGATGCAGCGAAAAAGTTCATGGAATTCTTGATGAGTCCTGAAATGGCTGCCCAATTGGCTAAAGAGCGCTTCCAGTTCCCATCTCGTACAGACATCAGCAAGGACGAACTGCCAGACTTCATGAAAAATCTTGAGCTGAAGCCAATGGAACTCGATTGGGCTGTCATGGCTGCAAAAGAAAAAGAGTGGATGCAGCATTGGGATGAAAACATCAAGGGGAAAGGCAAGAAGTAAGAAAGATTTTTTCCAAGCAGCTAGGCGGGAAGGCGTTGTCCTTTCCGTCTAGTCACTTATAGAAGTTGTTTGAAAACGGTCATCAGCTTGAAATGACTTGCGATGAAGGAGGAAACACAACCCGATGAGCAGCGTAACACTTGATCACGTTTACAAAAGGTTTGGTCAGGCAAAAGGGGTCGAAGATGTTCACATTCATATCGAATCAGGAGAGTTTTTTACTTTTCTCGGTCCGAGTGGCTGCGGCAAAACGACTACCCTGCGCATGATTGCAGGATTTTATTATCCAACGGAAGGCCATATCCGCTTTGGATCACAGGAGGTTACATCCCTTCCTCCCCATAAGCGCAATACGGGGATGGTATTCCAAAACTACGCGTTGTTCCCGCACATGACTGTTTTTGAAAATATCGCGTTTGGCTTGCAGGTTCGGAAAGTGAACAAAACAGATGCAAAAGAGCGCGTAGAACGAATCATGAAGCTGGTGCGTCTGGAAGGCTATGGCGAACGCCGCATTGATCAGCTTTCCGGGGGACAACAACAACGGGTAGCACTGGCACGGGCGCTGGTCATCGAGCCGCAGATTCTGCTGTTGGATGAGCCGCTGTCCAATCTGGATGCGAAGCTTCGTGAAGAGACGCGCTTTGAGATCAAGAGACTTCAGCTGGAGCTGGGAATTACGACGATTTACGTCACGCACGATCAGGCAGAAGCGATGTCGATGTCAGATCGAATCATGGTCATGCAGAGCGGAGAAGTGCAGCAGATCGGAACACCGCATGAGATTTACCATCGTCCTGTAAACCGTTTTGTCGCTTCTTTTATCGGCGAGACGAATCTGTGGGAAGGGACAGTTACAGGGTTTGATGGCGATGAAGTGCTGGTTCGCACGGCTTCTGGACAAATGCTCAGTGGATTTAAGGAAAATGCCTCTCCACGCGCACAGCTGTCAGTTGGGGAGAAAGTAACCATGTCCATTCGTCCTGAATCCGTTCTGGAGAGTACAGGCAACGAGGGACAAAATGTAGTGACAGGCTCTGTTGTCATGTCTGAATTTACAGGGGCGTGTGTCAATTACGTCACGGAAGTAGGAACGGAGAGCCTGCGCAGCATGTCGATCAACCTGGGACGACCGATTAAACAGCGCGGCGATGCCATCGGCCTACATATACCGAAAGAGAGCATTTATTTTGCCGGATAAGGGGGAAGAAGCTTTTGAGAGCAGAGTTGCAGCAAGCGCCGACAGCAGCCAGACGAAAGTCCATCACCGCTTCACCCGCCTTCGTCTACGTGCTGATATCGCCACTCTTTTTAATATTGTTGGCTTATGTCGTTTATCCATTGTTCGAAACGTTCGTTGCGAGTATCAAGATCGATGAAGAAATTACGTGGAAAAACTACATTCGCTTCTTCAGCCTGGAGCATACCGCCAACCTGGAAGCGTTGTGGAACAGTATCTACATATCGGTTCTGAGTGTCATTACGTGCGGAATTGTTGGCGTCGCGATGGCGTTTTTATTGGAACGCTATGATTTTCCTGGACGAAAAATACTTTCTGTGCTGGCTTTGGTTCCGATGGCGTTGCCTCCACTAATTGGTGTTCTCTCGTTTACCTTTTTGTATGGAGAGAGCGGAATTATTCCACGAGCGATCAAAGAACTGTTTGGGCTTGCCCAGGTTCCTTTCTCGTTAAAAGGAATTTGGGGTGTGGTCGTTGTTCATACGTTTACGATGTACACCTACTTCTTCATGACAGCGACAGCAGCAATCAAGGGACTCGACCCGTCCTTGGAAGAGGCGGCAGCCAGTCTTGGAGCGAATCGCTTTACCGTTTGGCGGCGCATTATTTTGCCGATGCTCACGCCAGCCATGGTCGCGTCTTCTCTGTTGGTTTTCATGATTTCGATGGCTTCTTATACGGCACCGCTCATTTTCGGAATTGACCGGACGATGACGATGCAAATCTATCTGTCTCGCACCAATGGAGATTTGGACATGGCTGCGACACAGTCTACGATTCTTTCGATTGTTTCTGTGGCTTTTCTTTTGATCATGCGTTGGTACCAAGGCGCGCGTAACTACCAGAACTTGAGCAAAGGGGTCAGCGTGCATCGTACCGAGATCAAGAGCAAAGCGGGACGCTACACCACGATTGTGCTGTCTTTTATCGGTACAGTCATTCTGATGCTGCCAATTCTCGTATTGGTACTCATCTCCTTCTCAGTGGATGGTACCTGGACGGTGCAAATATTACCTCCGGAGTATACCCTTTCGCATTACATGGATTTGTTCACGGATAGCAAGACATGGCGTCCGATTCTCAACAGCTTGCAGTTGTCTGCTATCGCGGTAATCGGGATCGTCATTTTCGGTGTAGCTGCGGCTTATGCCATGGTTCGCCTCAAATTTCGTGGGAAAACGCTTCTTGATGTGTTGATCATGCTGCCATGGGCATTGCCAGGGACAGTTGTGGCGATCAACCTGATTGCAGCGTTTAGCGAGCCGAATGCATTCAGCTTTGGACAGGTTTTGATCGGAACATTCTGGATTATCCCGTTGGCGTATTTTGTCCGACATCTACCACTTGTGTTTCGCTCTACCAATGCGACTTTGATGCAGATGGACCCATCTGTCGAGGAGGCTGCGCGGAATCTGGGTGCTTCCTGGTGGTACAGCTTCAGACGTGTCGTGTTCCCGATGGCTTGGGGTGGAAT
Source organism: Brevibacillus sp. IT-7CA2 (assembly GCF_949767855.1). NCBI lineage: Bacteria > Bacillati > Bacillota > Bacilli > Caryophanales > Paenibacillaceae > Brevibacillus > Brevibacillus sp. IT-7CA2. Next base: position 14,061 of record NZ_CATKQT010000012.1, on the reverse strand, counting down.
TCTCGCAGGTACGCTTTTGGCATTCGTTCAGTGTATCGGGGAGTTCGTAGCTTCGATTCTGATCTTCACACCGAAGACAACACCATTGTCTGTCGCGGTATTCCAACGCATGTACAGTAATGAATTCGGCACCGCTTGCGCCTATGGAGTCTTGCAAATCGTGGTCATCATCATCGTGTTGTTCATCTCCAGAAAACTGACCGGAGATAAAGCGGGAACTGCCGTGTAAAGCTGGATGCCTTCGTGAAAAAGGAGGGGCTTCACGTGGATGTCAGTGAATCGATGGACAAGAAATCACCGATGGTACAGCCGACCAAACTGCCCTGCCCGCCAATTCCCGCATCTGTTCGCACCATGCAGGGGGAACACGGACTGCTCGATCTGTGGAAAGCGATCAAGCCGCTCGCTACCATTGCCAGTGCCATGAACACAGGTGCCCATCCGGACGATGAGCACAGTGCCATGCTCGCTTACTTGGCGCTGGGGAGAGGCGTGTATACCACGAGTGTGATCGCGACGAGAGGGGAAGGCGGCCAAAACGAAATCGGCTGCGAGCAAGGCACCGCGCTGGGGATTATCCGCACGCGTGAGCTGGAAGAAGCCTCATCACTTAGCAATGTGACGCTTGGCATCTTAAGCGAAGAGCTGGATGATCCCATTCATGATTTCGGGTTCTCCAAATGCGCCGAAGAAACCTTCCGCAAATGGGGCGAAGAGGTCGTGTACGAGCGATTGATTCGAAAAATCAGAGAGCTGCGCCCCGATGTTGTCATCGCTTGCTTTGAAAATGAACCGACGACACACGGACATCACCGAGCGATTACGTTACTGACACAGCGAGCTTTCCACGAAGCAGCCGATCCACAGATCTTTCCGGAGCATAGGCAAGCTGGACTTTTGCCGTGGCAAATGAAAAAACTGTATCTGCCTATCATGGACAACGATGATTATCACGTCGCTGTACCCGTGGGGGAATACGACCAAATCTACGGGTCATCCTATGTGCAGCTTGGTGAGCGATCGAGGTTTATGCATAAGACACAGGGCATGGGTGTTCATTACGACGAAGGCCCGACCTACAATTACTACCGCTTGGATGCATCGGTTTTCCCGGCACCGGAAAAAGAGCGCGACTTTTTTTCAGGACTGCCTGTCAGTTTTGCTGATCTGGCGCAGAGTATCGCTGCAAAAGGCGGGCAAGAACTTGCGGAAGTGCTTCACCGTATGCACGATGCGGCTACAGATGTACTGAATGCCTACCCGCGTTTTGCTGAGGTGGCACAAAGGGTTCACCGCATGAAGGCTTTGCTTGCGACTGCACAACAAGAAGTAGGCAAGGCTCCACTCGATGAAGAAACAAAGATTGATTTGATGTATCGGCTAGGACTCAAGGAAGCGCAGCTAAACCGTGCCAGTGCGGAGGCTCTGTCTTTGGTCGTAAAAATCAAGCCGGAGACGGGCGAGTGGGTGGCAGGCCAGACGACAACTGTTACTGTAACGGCCTACAACGGCGGCTCGCTTGAGGTTGAGCATGTGCAGCTGCGTATGCGTGTTCCCGCTGGATGGACGGCGAAACCGCTCACGCCAACTGCGTTTCCACGACTTGCTTACAATCAGACGGTGTGCACCGTATTTGAGGTATCGATTCCTGCACAGACGGAGCTGTTTCATCCTTACAAGCCGCCCGTGCTCGACGTGGAGGTGCTCTATTTCGCCTTCGAGACAGCCAGTACGATTCGCGTGGAGCCGGATAGCCGTGTAGCTGTGCTTCCGCCGTATGCCGTGACCTTGACACCGTCAGATGTGGTGCGAAACACGCTGCATACGGATGAGACGATCCCGGTTAAGGTAACACTGAAACAGTACCGTCCGGGAAGCTCTACAGCCAAGGTTGCTCTCGTTGTCCCGGCAGGCTGGACAGTGGAGCCAGCCCTTGTCGATGTTCCGTTTTCTTTCCGCAGCGAGACGAAAACGATCGTTTTTACTGTTCATACCACACCGCAAGTGACGAATGGCAAATATCAGATCAGCGCTACGGTCACGGGAACAGACGGTGTGACAGAGATCGCGCAAGATGTGCAGGTCATTGAATACCCGCATGTCGGCCGCACGTATTTCATCCGGCCCGCTACGCTGACTGTTCAAGCCTTTGACCTGGCCATCCCGAAAAACCAACGGATCGGCTACGTATCCAGCGGATTTGACAATATGGATAAATACTTGCGCGCGGTTGGGGTGAATTGCCTCAATCTCGACGCAAACGAAATACAATCGGGCGATTTGTCCCGCTACGACACGATTGTCCTTGGTATTCGCGCATACGGATTCCGCCGCGAATTAATCGAGAGCAATCAGCGTCTTTTGCACTATGTAGAAAACGGCGGAAATCTCGTCGTTCAATATCACAAGCCTGAGGACAAATGGAAGCCGCACTTGGCACCTTACCCCATTTTTATCGGCGAATCGCTGATCGATTGGCGGGTGACTAATGAGCAATCAGACGTCCGTATGCTGGCCCCTGACCATCCGATGTTCCAAGAGCCAAACGTGATTACCCAAGCAGACTGGGATGGATGGGTGCAGGAGCGCTCCATCTACAATCCTTCTCGCTGGGGGAGCGAGTATACCGAGCTGATTGCGACAAGTGATCCGGGAGAACCAGAGTTCCGCGGCATTTTCCTCACGGCGCACTATGGAAAAGGGACGTACACCTACAGCTCGCTTGCCTGGTTCCGCGAGATTCCACAGCTAGTCCCTGGCGCTTTTCGCTTGTTCGTCAACATGATCAGTCAGAAGCAGTAATGCCCCATCCACTCCGGGCCAACCGTGGGTCGATCCATGGCTACATCAATGAAATGCAAACGTACAGACCGCCATGATTGATATAGACATCAATCTGAATGGAATGGAGGAGTTGTTCATTGAGTAAGGGGAAACTTGCCAAGCTGTACACGATTACGACTGCAGCGGTGCTAGCCACGAGTCTGATTATGCCGATAGCACCCGAGACCGCCCATGCAGATCGCGGGGTTGTCGACCTGTGGAAAGCCATCAAGCCGCTCACCACGATTGCCAGTGCGATGAACACCGGAGCACATCCGGACGATGAGCACAGTTCGATGCTCGCGTATTTGTCGCTAGGCAAAGGGGTGGACACATCCAGTGTCATTGCGAACCGAGGCGAGGGAGGACAGAACGAGATAGGCAGCGAGCTAGGTAATGCGCTGGGGATCATTCGTACCCGCGAATTGCAGGAAGCTTCCAAAATCACGAACATCCATCTGGAGAACCTCAGTGAAAAAATCGATGACCCTATTTTTGACTTCGGCTTTTCCAAAAGCCCGGATGAAACCCTGCAAAAATGGGGCGAGGATGTAGCGTACGAAAAGCTCATCCGTCGTATCCGGACACTGAGACCAGATGTCGTGATTCCCGCATTTTTGAACGAACCTTCGACTCACGGTCATCATCGCGCGATTAATGTAATTACAGTACGGGCATTCAAGGATGCCGCAGATCCAAACGTTTTTCCACAGCATGCAAAGGAAGGCTTGGCTCCTTGGCAGGTGAAGAAGCTGTATCTGCCTGCAAAGGAACAGGATTACTCGGTCAAGGTACCTGTTGGCGACTATGACGAAATTTATGGTGCCTCTTACGTCCAACTAGGCGAAGAATCCCGTTTTATGCACAAGAGCCAGGGTATGGGACGTCACTATGACGAAGGGCCAAGCTTCAATTATTACAAGCTCGATCAAGCCATCGTAGAGACAAAAGACATGGAAGCAGACTTTTTTGAGGGAATTGCCTATTCGTTTGACGATTTAGCCAAGGAAGTGGCCAGCCAGTCTGGTGGGGGAAAAGTCGCGAGTGAACTGAAAAAGCTGCAAAAGGATGCCGCAGAGGTTATTGCTGCGTACCCAAGCTTTGCCTCAGTAGCCAAGGAAGCGCATGAAATGCTGGCGGATGTGGAAAAAACGACGGCAGTAGTCGAAGCGTCCTCCTTGCCAACTGACACGAAAACAGACTTGCGCCATCGTTTGGGAGTGAAGAAATCTCAGCTGAACAAAGCTAGTGCCGAAGCGCTCTCGCTCGTAACCAAAGTAAAGCCTGAGACAACTGAGCTGGTAGCTGGCCAAACAACGAAAGTAACGGTTACGGCTTACAACGGCGGCCAAGCAAAAGTCGGGAAAATCAATCTCGCGCTGAATGTACCAAAAGGCTGGCAAGTCAAGCCGCAATCGACCACCAGCTTCTCATCGCTCGGTTACAATCAGACGGTGAAAACGACATTTGATGTCACAGTTCCTTCAGATGCCGCTCTGTTCCAACCGTATGCCGCTCCAGCCATTACGGCAGACGTCAGCTACGACTTTGCAGGCTCGACGGCGAATAGCCATGTGACACCAGCAGATGCCATTGCAGTTCTTCCATCTTTTTCTATGGTGCTGAGTCCAAATGCGACGGTTTTGAATACGCAGAAGCCAGAGGAGCCAATCCCGGTCAAGGTTACGGTGAAAAACTACAATCCAGGTGCAGCGAAAACCAACATCTCTCTCGATGTACCAAAAGGCTGGAGGGTAGAGCCACAAGCAGCACCGATCGCCTTTGAGGCCAAGGGAGAAACGAAGTCGGTTGCCTTTACGGTCAAAGCAGATGCTTCGGTCCAACCGGATAAGTATACGGTGACAGCAGTAGCGTCTGGCAGTGGTAAAGAGAGCCGACACGGAGCCCAAGTCATCCGTTACCCGCATATCGGCACGACTTACTTTGTCCAACCTGCAACTCTTGCCATCCAGGCATTTGACCTGAAGGTGCCGGAAGGCTTGAAGGTCGGTTACGTATCCAGTGGCTTTGACAATATCGATCAGTATTTGTCCCAATTGGGAGTCGATGTGACCAATCTGTCGGTAAAAGACATCGAGTCTGGCGATCTGGATCAATACGATACGATCGTGCTGGGTATTCGCGCTTATGGTTTCCGACCTGAGCTGATTCCTTCAAATGCACGCTTACTGAAATACGTAGAAAACGGCGGTAATCTGGTCGTGCAATACCACAAGCCAGAGGATAAATGGAAGCCGGAGCTGGCTCCTTATCCGATCAAAATCGGTGCTCCGCTGATTCAATGGCGTGTCACAGACGAAAACTCCAAAGTAACAGTACTGGCGCCTGATCATGCATTATTCCATTCGCCAAACAAAATCACGGAGGAAGATTGGGATAACTGGATTCAGGATCGTTCCGCTTACAATCCATCCGAGTGGGGCAAGGAATACACAGAGCTAATCTCCAATGGAGACGAAGGCGAGAAGGAATTTACGGGTACGTACCTCACAGCCAAGTATGGAAAAGGAACGTATACCTACAGCTCGCTCGTGTGGTATCGCGAAATTCCGTCACTCGTACCGGGTGCGATCCGATTGTTTGTAAACATGATCAGCCCACAGCAGTAATCATAATAGAAGGGAAGGCGATCGTTCGGCGGTCGCCTCCCTCCTAAAAGAAGATCAGACGCAAAAATAGAAGCAGTTTACGAATGGGTAGGGAAGGAGATGCAAGAAAGATGAATTACAGAGATCGGATTTTTCAACAGGAGGGAGCCAGTTTCCCTGGCAAGACATACGTGGAGGCGGTTTTGGAGCCTGCATTCAACGAAGCGAAGCACCATCTGCTGCATCCAATGATGGCGATCAACAAGGCACATTTGATCATGCTTCGTGAACAAGAATTGCTCACAGACGATGAGGCCAAAAGAATTGCTGGTGCACTGTGTGGGATCGAAATGGAAGAGCTGCGCCAATCGCATTACACCGGGCAGTTTGAAGATTTGTTCTTTCAGGTAGAGAGCCGTTTGCTGGAACTGGCTCCTGATGTGGCAGGAAATCTGCATCTGGCTCGCAGCCGCAACGACATGGGGATTACCATATACCGCATGGTGCTGCGTGAAAAATTATTGGTGACCTTGGCTTCTGCCCTCTATCTGAAAGAGCATTTGCTCCTCTTTGCAAATGAGCATGTGGATACGATCATGATTGGCTACACGCACACACAGCAGGCACAGCCGACGACAATGGCGCATTACATCATGGCGGCTACTGACATGCTCAGCCGTGATATCAAGCGACTGATCCAAGCCTATCACACAGTCAATCGCTCCCCTATGGGGGCAGCGGCCTTGACGACTTCTGGCTTTGCGATCAGCCGGGAGCGGATGCGCGAATTGCTCGGATTTGATGAGTTGGTGGAAAATTCCTATGATGCAGTCTGCGGCGCGGATTATTTGGGGGAAGTAGCGACAGCCGTACAATTAGCAGCCATTAATTTGGGGCGTACGGTTCAAGATATGCTGTTGTGGTGCACACAAGAGTTCGCGGGGTTAAAAGTCGCGAGTCCATACGTGCAGATCAGCTCCATCATGCCACAAAAGCGAAATCCGGTTTCCTTTGAACATATGCGCTCTCTGTTGTCCAGTGCAGCAGGAAATGCGACGACAGTGCTTACGATGATGCACAATACGCCTTTTGGCGATATCGTGGATACCGAGGATGACATGCAGCCATACGCGTGGCGGAGCATGGGCGTACTCGAGCAGATGTATCGCTTGATGGCGAGTGTTGTGGGTACGATGGAAGTGAACAAGGACGTCCTCTTGGAGCGGGCAAAGGGCAGCTTTGCGACCGTCACAGAGCTGGCGGATACATTGGTGCGCACGGATCAGCTTTCGTTCCGCAAATCTCATCACATCGTGAGTCGTGTGGTAAAAGAAGCGATGAGCGAGCAACTCGCTGCAAACCAAATCAGCTTGGAGCTGGTAAACCGTGCAGCCGTAGAAGTAATCGGGCGAGAGCTGTCGCTCACAGCAGAAGAGCTCAGACTGGCGCTTGACCCCGTTCATTTCGTAATGATCCGCAAGCTTCCTGGTGGACCAAATCCAGAGGAAATGAAGCGCATGATCGCCGTTCGCCAAGCTGTTCTCCAGCAGGAAACAGAATGGCTAGAGGAGAAAAAGCAGGCGATTGCGAATGTGATGAAAGGGCTTGATCAGATGACAGCTGAATGGAGTGTGGGGTAATGGCAGTGGTGCAAATACCTCTTCTGGCAGTGGACGGAGGGGGCACCAAGTGTCTGGCGGTACTGGTGGACCGCTCCAGAAATGAAATCGGTGCAGGACGCTCCGGTTCGTGCAATTATCAAGGGATCGGGGAGGAAGCGGCAGCTCGTGAGTTGGTTGCAGCGATCAGCCAAGCTATAGACGATGCGATCGCTCGTCAAACAGTTGCCCCCTTTATGAGCGGCACTCCGACACCGGATGGACCAATCGAATGGGAAATCGAGTGCGCGGTGTTCGGGATCGCTGGCCTGGATACAGAGTATGATCGACAGGTAATCTCGCGGATGGTGAGCAAGGTGCTGCACCAGCTCGGTATTCGCGTCCAGCACCTGATTGTGGAAAACGACGGGTTTGCGGCATTGCTCGGTGCGACCGGAGGCAAACCTGGCATTCTGGTCATCGCAGGCACAGGCTCGATTGCCTTTGGTGTAAACGATGAACAGGAAACGGCGCGAGCAGGAGGCTGGGGGCATCGGGTCGGTGATGAGGGCAGTGGCTACTGGATCGGCAAGCAAGCGATTATGGCTGTATTAAAAGCAGCGGATGGCCGCGGCGAGCCGACTGTATTGAAGGAGCTGCTCCTCCCGCACGTTGGACTGGGACGCGTAGATGAATTGTTTAACTGGACGTACAGTGAGCATTATTCCGTAGAGAAGGTAGGAGAGCTGTCACCATTGGTCAGTCAAGCGGCACTTGCCGGAGATAAGGTGGCAGCAGCTATTTTGCAGGTCGCAGGCGAAGAGCTTTTCGATGCTGCTCGGGCTGTCATAGATACGTTGCAAATGAAAGCCAAGCCGTTTCAGATGATCATGCAGGGAGGCGTTTTGCAAAACGATGATCGCGTGCGAGAGATCGTCGTAGAGCGCGTCCGAGAGTACGCTTCGCAGGTCGTCATCGAAAATGCACAAAACGATCCGATTTATGGTGTCATAGCAAAAGGATTGGCTTATTTAGAACGCCAATCGGGAGGCAAATGAGGTGCCAGTAATGAAAAAAGTAATGGTCGTCTTTCCCCATCCGGACGATGAGTCTTTTGCCTGCGGGGGAACGTTGGCAAAGTGCAAGGACGCCGGACATGAAACGTGTTATTTGTGCATTACCTCCGGCTGCAAAGGACGCAGCGGTCCATTCGATATCGATTGCAGAGAAAAGCTGGCAAAGCATCGAGAGCTAGAGCTGAAAACAGCAGCGGAAGTGCTCGGAATCAGTCGTCTCGACTTGTTCCGGTACCCGGATGGTTCCTTGCAAAATGCCGATCTGGATGAGCTGGTGGGCAAGATTCGGAAAGCGATAGAGGAATGGAAGCCCCATGTCGTCGTTACGTTTCCGCCGGACGGGGTAACGGGTCATCCCGATCATATCGTCACGTGCGAGGCGACGACGCGAGCGGTCGAACAAGCGGAAGCGAGCTTGACTCTAGCAGAATATCCTGATCTGTACTATGTTTCGATCCCGCACTACTACGATCATTGCCCGGATCATGGTCCAAAGCCAGCGGTTCCGATTACAGGCAAGATCGATATTTCGGGCTATCGGATACAAAAAGGAGAGGCGCTGAAGGCTCACTTAAGTCAGGAGTATTCCGTGAATCGCGCTTATCCGGGTGTGATCGATGGGGACTTTGGCGTCATTGGCTGCTATGAGTATTTTACTTTGGTGCGTTCAGCGGGCAAGGCGATCGAGCCGGTTAGTGTGGGTGGGAGTATTCCTGTCATTGAGCTGTAATCTAAAAAGTAGAAAGGGCTGACCAGCATGATTTTTGCTAGTCAGCTTTTTTACATTGGATAGCCCATCAGACGGATTGTTTTGTCCTACTAGATTTGATTACAATGTGATCAAGTGCAATTGGAAATCAAAGGGAGAGAAGACATGTCACACAGAGTCTATGTATATAACGTCAGTGAACCTTCTCAAGCACAAAACAACGACACGATGATGGTGGAATGGGGATATGAGGTCCCACTACTCTTGCAACCGCTCTTCATAGAAGGTGGTTCGATCGCCGGCAACAATTACAACAACCATACCGAACCGGACAATTCCGGACTCTATTACGACGCGCAGGCAGGCATCGAAAACGTCAAGCGATTCTACGATTTCCTGGAGAGCCAGGAAGGGTTAATCCAAAACAAAGAAGCATTTTTAGAAGCGAGAAATCAGCTTTTCAGCTATCTGGAAAAACGAACGCTTCCGTATTTTCACATCGATGCCTGGGACGTATTCAATATGGATGATATTCCTCATGACGAGCAGGCGGAAACTTTGCGCGCCAATATTGCCCATAACAACGAGATCATGACAAAGGCAATGGACAACGATGACATCTCATTGCTGAACTACTCCGAATTGATGGACGTGAACCCAGGCTTTCGTTCTTTTGCCGAGCTGCTCAATTATGAGGACTACCAATACGGCTGGGGACACATCTGGCAGCCTTATGAAGAGCATTCCGACGTGGAGATTTTTGAGGAAGCTGGCTTGTGTGGTCTAAAAGACGAAGAGGGAAATATATTGCTCGCCCCTCAGTTCGATGCCTTTTACGATTTCGCTTCCGAAGATCTCGCCGTAGTCTCTAGAGATGGCAAATATGGCTATGTACATAAATCCGGGAGAATTGTCATTCCATTGGAGTGGGAGGATGCCTACGATTTTGAATACGGCTCTGCTAGTGCCATTGTCAAACGAAACGATCGATATGGTCTGATCAATCTCGAAGGCAAAACAATTGTCCCTACCCACTATGAAGAATTGGAACCTCTCGATTACCAACGATTTTATACGGCAAAGAAAGACGGAAAATGGGGAGTGCTGGGGGAAGCTGGTTCAGTAACGATAGATTTTGAGCATGAAGAAGCTTTCGAGTGTGGGGACGGCTTTTACCATACGGCGGTTAAAGGCAGGAAAAATCAGAAAATCTTTAACGAATATTGGAAATACGTCGGGGAATTCCCTCTGGCGGCGGTGGAACAGATCGACGAAGGGCTTCTTCTCGTCAAACCGCACAAGGATGCAAATCACAGCACCTTGTACAAAAAAGACGGCACTGTCGGCGCATCCGGCTTCGATAAACTGAATCGGCAAACCCATTTTCCGAATCTGCTCGTTCTACGCAAGGGGAAGAAGTACGCCGCTTATGGCAAACAGCAGGAGAGCCTTCTGTTGCCGTACGAATACGATGAACTGATTGACTTGCAGGTTTATACGGAGGCAAGGCAGGGCAATCAGGTGCTGGCGAAAAAAGATGGAAAGCTAGGCGTTTTTCATGGAGATGCCGATCAGCCAGCATGGTTATTCCCCTTAGACGATTATGAGAATATTTTTCGGCTGCATCAGGATGCGTATGCTTTGAAGAAAAATGGATTATGGAGCATTGCCTTATCGCCGGAAAAGCGATGGAGTGATTTTGAATTCGATTTGGTGGTGAAAAAGGCATTTGTCGGGGGTTTTGCTTATGCCTTCAAGGGTCACGACGTTTATTTAGTAAGCGAGTACGGGCTGTCGAGGGCAGAGAAAACGCTCGTTCTGGAGGATGTAGAAGATCGTTATTACAGCTATTATTTTGATGCCGAGGTTCGCAAGCGACTGCTGGCCTATGCCAAAGGAGAGCAATCCGATGTTGACAGCGTAGATCAGTACACACCAGTAGAAACGTTGTACAATCTGGGCATGGAAGCGTATGAAGCAGGTGATTATGAGAAAGCCATTCTGTACGATACGCTTGCTGCTAAAAAGGGCTATGCCCCGTCCATGAATAACCTTGCCCATATGTATTACAGTCTAGAAGGATTCGAGGATGCTGATAAAGCTTTTTACTGGTATGAATTAGGGGCTGCGGCAGGCAACCACCATGCTATGAATGGACTAGGCTGTTGCTATCGACACGGGGTAGGCACGGAACCTGATGCCGATCAGGCAATGTACTGGATGGGCAAGGCGGCAGAACACGGTCATGCGCTGGCTCACAACAATCTGGGCGCCATCTATTATGACGGAGAACTGGTGCCGCAAGATTTGGACAAGGCCCTCTGGCATTATGAGCAGGGGGAGTTATTGGGTTCGCCGGTTTTTGCGTGGCTTGGCTATCTGCACGATTCAAAAGGAAACTACGAAAAGGCGCTGCATTATTATCACCAAGATTACGAAGCAGGCGGCGATATCAGTGCCTATAATTTGGGGATCTTCTACTATAATGGCTACGGTACAGCCAAAAATATCGACGCCGCCATCACTTATTTTCACACTGCTTTGGAAAGAGACTACCCGCATGCGCATCTCGAACTGGCAAGGATTTACCGGAACGAAGCAAAATTTGCGGACGAGCTCCTGGCGAAAAAACACATCGAAGAAGCGGAAAAGGCAGGTCTTGATATCCCTGAGGAGCTAAAACAATCGTAGAAAAGGCAAAAAGCGGATCGACAGAAAAAGTCGTCGGTCCGCTTCCAACTAACTAACATCTAAATAATAGCTTCCACTTCAATTTCAACGAGCAGAAGCGGGTCAATCAATGCCTTGACCTCAACCATCGTAGCGACAGGCTGAATCTCGCGGAAAAACTCCCCATGTGCTTTTCCGATCTCTTCCCACTTGCTGATATCCGTTACAAACATCCGCGTTCTGACCACATGAGACAAATCAGCATCTAGTTCTCGCAATGCTTTTTCAATCGTCTCTAGGATAAACCTTGTTTGTTCATAGGCATCGCCTACTCCAACGACTTCTCCGTCCTTCATAGCAGTGGTGCCAGCCACTTCAATCCGGTCTCCTATTCGGATTGCACGGCAATAGCCTACGACAGGCTCCCAAGGTGAACCCGTGAATATTTTCTTTCGATTCATACGTAGAAGGCCCCTCTCATTTCGCAATAATTGGAATATACTACAAAACAGAAGGGGAGTGGAGCGGTTTATGAACTTTTTTCTCACTCTTTTTTCCAAGTACAAGTGCTTGATCCACACTGCGATTGGTCATCAAGATTACGTGCGTGCGGCATATAAACTGGAGGCTCATGGCATCCGTTTTCGGACACGCATTCACTCTCATGCGCTTCGTCATTTAGGGGGAGACATGGGGATGCTACCCCAAGAAGATCATAAGCAATACGACATCTACGTGGCAAAAGAAGACGAACACCAAGCACATTTGGCAATTCATTCCCGTTGATGGATACCTATACGATATAATGATTGGGATTCGTAAGAAAATGGTACAAACGAGGAGGAACCAGCATGTCCGTACTAGAGGCACTCAAAAGCAGAAGAGCCGTGCGTAACTATATTCCAAAAGAAGTAGAAACCGAAAAAATCCAAGCATTGCTAGATTGCGCAGTGTTAGCCCCGAATGACCGCTTACGTCAGCCGTGGCATTTTTACGTGATCAGAGGAGAGGCAAAGCTGCGGTTCGAGGAAATCGCGAAGGAATTTTTGCTGGAGCGTTTTCCGACCAAGCCGAATCTCGTGCAGGATTCCTTAGCCGTCCTGGAAAAAACACCACTCGTCATTGTCGCGACTGCTGATGTGATCCCAGGGGATGAAGCATCCTCAGAGGATAACGAATACGCGGTTTGCTGCGCGATTCACTCTATGTGGCTGGCAGCGAAGGAACTGGGACTGGGCATGGTATGGCGCACGAGAGGAATCGGCTTGGTTCGCGATGAGCGCTTGCTGCAATTTCTCGGTTCGCCTGAAAATAAAAAGGTTGTGGGTACGCTGTTCATGGGCTATCCCGAGGCAGATGCTCCTGAGACGAGTCGGGTAGCAGCGGAAGAAAAGACGACCTGGCTGTAATCGATAGAATAGCAATCCAGAAGAAGCCTCCTATTGCATCTGTCGATTATCATAAAGACTAGAAGCACCCTCACTTTTTGGAAGCGGAGGACTATTGATGAATCAGCAAGTAACGGATTATATCCAAAACATAACCAATGAATCTCAGGTAGAAGTTTGCAATCGGATTCGCCAGCTCATCCATGAAAACATCCCGAATGTAGAAGAGCAGGTGAAGTATAAACAAGCTTTTTATTCCATTCAGGGCAAGCAGGCATGTGTATATTTTCCGGCAAAGGACTGGATTAATGTGACGCTGTTTCAAGCGGCGAATTTGGATGCTCCAGCTGGCATTTTTGAGAAGTCTGATCATGCTGACCGGAAGTCCATCAAAATACGGAATGGAAAAGAATTTGATTTTAATGTTCTTGCAGGCCTATTCAAAAAATTGGGTGAAGCACAGTAGTTGTTTGCAACTAAGTCCCTCCATGCACGTATAAATGGGTAAGGTTAGACCGTACATATCGAGGGGAGCTGTTTCATTATGTTTGGAAAGCTTGCGGCAGATGCACTTGGTTTGAGCAATGTGGGAATCGTGGTAAAACCAGCGGATTACGACAAGGTGGACGCTGATGATTACATCATGCATGAGGACCATGAGAAAATTTATTTTTTGATCAAATCAAAGTCCGATGAGTACTGCTTCACCAATCTGGGGCTTGTTCATCTGGATGGAACGAGTGCCACCAGCAAAAAACGCATGCTGCGCCGCTATTCCTACCATACACACCCGATCTCTGACGTGTATCTGGAAACAGCCGGAACCGTCGATTTGGATGTAGAAATCAAGTTCACCATGGGCAATGAGCACTATTCGATCGATGTCAACAAAAAGCATTTGGAGGAGCTAAAAGACCTCTACAAAGCTCTTGTGAAGATCGCATCGATTATGCACGATAACGAACTTGCGCTCCAGCATGCAAAAGAAAGCCTCCACGTCGCCCAAAGCACACTCGGCCGCGTAACAGGCCAGCAAGCAGACGTAGCTTCACAATTCAAGTCCATCAACCAATACACCTTCGATTGGCTGGAAGACATCCGATACAAGTATGTCGTTAAAGACTTTGGTAAAGTCTTTGAAAAATATATTCATAACTAAAAAAAGAAGAGCCTCATTAAAGAGGCTCT
>NZ_CATKQT010000011.1:0-867046 GCF_949767855.1 Brevibacillus sp. IT-7CA2 | reverse complement strand
CTGTAAGGAGGAGCATTTTTTTATGTCCCATAAAGCAAAAATAGCTGGACCAGAAAAGGTTACCGCTATCGAAAAATATCTTCGTGGAGAAGATTCTCTAAAGCATCTAGCAAGAACGCTAGATGTTGCCTTTTCCTCCATGAAACAATGGCTTCAAACCTATCAATCGTTAGGTCCAAATGGACTCCTTAGTACATCTAAGAATATATCCTACTCCGCTGAACTGAAGAAGTCTGCTGTCGAGGATTATCTAGCTGGCGTTGCTTCTCATATGGAGATATGTAAGCGATATGGCATTAAATCAACCCGCCAACTGCGTAACTGGATTCTAAAGTATAATGGTCATGAAAAGTTGAAATCTTCCGGAACAGGAGGAACACCAATCATGACAAAAGGACGAGCGACTTCTTTCGAAGAAAGAATCAAAATTGTGAAATACTGCTTAGAACATCAGCATAATCATGCCCAAACAGCAAAGGAATTTCAGGTGTCCTATCAGCAGGTTTACTCATGGACAAACAAATACATCAAATTCGGCGTAGATGCGCTTCAGGACAAACGTGGGAAACGAAAATCTGAAAACGAGATGTCCGAGGTGGAGAAGCTACGCGCACAAAATACACTGCTTCAAGCTGAGAATAACAGAAAGCAAATGGAGATCGATTTTCTAAAAAAGCTAGACGAAATTCAAAGGGGGCGACAATAAACCAAGTCCGCAATGAACCCATTTATCTTGCCATTCGTGATCTGTACGACAGTAAATCATATTCCTATTCAATCAGCCAGCTTTGTGAAATCGCAGGAATTCCGCGTACTTCGTATTATAAGTGGCGAAACAGGAAAGAAAGTGAAAATGAGAAATTCAACAAAGGGTTACTGCCTATGATTAAGCGCGTGCCTACGAAGAAAAAAAGGGTATTCTTGGTTATCGCCAGATGACCATAAAACTGAATCGGCAGTTCCATCTTTCTATCAACTATAAACGTGTATACAGACTCATGGGTATTTTAGGATTGAAATCCGTATGCCGCAAAAAGAAAAAGAATTACGTTCCGACAACGCCTGAAATCACGGCGGAAAATGTCTTGAACAGGGATTTCAAATCCGTGGAATTCGGTACAAAGTGGCTCACAGACGTAACGGAAATGAAGTACGGCCTTTAAAGCAAGGCTTATTTGAGCGCGATTCTGGACTTGTCGGATAAAAGTATTGTTTCTTTTGTGATCGGGCACTCCAATAACAACGAGCTTGTGTTTAGAACGTTTGATATTGCTCATCGGGCATATCCTAATGCGAAACCCATTTTTCATAGTGATCGAGGATTTCAATACACGAACAAAATGTTCAAGAAGAAACTAGATGATACAGGAATGACTCAGAGTATGTCGAGGGTAGCTAGGTGTATCGACAATGGTCCAATGGAATCATTCTGGGGAATGTTAAAATCAGAGATGTACTATCTCCAGAAATTCAATACATACGAAGAGCTAGAAGGAGCCATTACGGAATACATAAATTACTACAATAATCATCGGTACCAGAAAAGGCTAAACCGTATGACACCCCTGGAATATAGGCAATATCTACAAAGTTCTGTGGCATAAAGAAGACACCAACCTAGGTTCAGATTGGTGTCTAAGCTTTTTGTTTTTTTTCACTGTCTACTTGACAGGGGGCACTTCAATCTGTATCCGGGGGAGGGCTTTTTTAGTCTCAATCCTCTGAGCAATGTGCATTAAAAAGGATCGTGCAAGTATCGATTCATATTTTTCATCTAAGTTAAAATAGTTCGATCTGGCTTGACGTACACAGTAGACAATTCGAATAAAGAAGGACTTCTCTATGTTGTATGCATAATTGTGTCTACTGGGTTAATTGTTAGATACGAGAAGTATTCCATAGGAAAGGATTACCTGTTGTAATATCGCATTTGTAAAGAAATATGAGAAGTGTATGCATAAACTTCAATAAAAAAACACCCATTAATCGGGTGTTGAGCAGACAAATGAAATAAATTAAATTAAAAAATAGTTAAGTCTTGATATTTTCCTAAATCAAATAGATCTTTTAGTAAACAATCCTCAACTTTTACTAAACCGATATCATCAAGGTTCTTTATCTGTAGATAGTCTTCTTGATTGAATGTGGTGAAGTTCCAACATCCATTAGTTCGAGTAATGGAGTATCTTGATGCTTTATATTCAAACTCTATTTCACGTCCAATTTTCAAATCGGTCATTAAAGATTCATATGTATAGTCCATACTTCCCCCTATAATCACGGCTTGATTTTTCTTAGTTTAATATCTTATTCAAAAAAAGTCGATGGGCGTTCATAATGCCCCATCGACTTTTTAAGTTTACTACTAGCTAGTTTGGATTAGTACCATTCTCCTCTAGATGGAGGTCCAACTGGTGGCCAAAACCAATCGTGTCTGTGTGGAACGTTTGGGTGGGTTTTAGGATTGCCATGATTTGTGTAATCTATATCCATTTCAGCTTTTCCGTCCCCATCATAATACCGACGCTGATAGAGTTCACCATCTTTAATCCAGTCTATTGAAGAATAAGCATCTTGGTCTTTTGACGGAGGGCTCTTAGTAGTTGTGGAATGATTAGCTGTTTCATCGCCGTCTTCCTTAGCTTTCTTATATGCATCTTTTGGCTTCGGTTTTGGCTTTGGTTTTGGTTTCTTTCTAAGTGGTTCTGCCTCTCCCGATATTTTTTCTGGAGTAACGTTATCTTCTGTAACTTCTTCTGTAACACTGTCAGTTTCAATAGCTTCTTGAATTTGAACGGATTCGTTTGATGCCTGGATAGAAGATGTAGTAACGAAGTTTGGTAAAACTAAAGTTGTTGCTAGTAACGCTAATAAAGAAAGCCTTTTGATTTTAAACATGTACACGCCCCTTTTTAAAAATTGCTAAACAAACCTCTTTTTTTGCATTTACCATTTTAAAGGATTGTCTTCCATATTTATACACATTATTTTCCTTGTTTGTAAATAGTTTTAATGAATTTTTGAATATTACAATTTATTTATGCGAATTTAATTATTAATAAAATTGGTATTAAACAAGTATTTTATTACTAAGTTCACTGTTTGCATTTGCTTATGTTGTTCGCATATATACAGAATAAATGTTCGTGAAAGGGTGATTTATGTGGAGACAATCAAAGTAGAGATTGACGACCAACTCCAGGCGGTTCCGGTTTTAACCCTAGAGCATGTAAAAGCATTAAGCAAAATCCACACAGGTGGTAGCCAGAATACGTGTCTGACATTCTCCGTGGTATGTATAGAAGCTGGATTGGTGGAGGAGACTCCAAATGAGTTTGCAGTATGAGAATCACTATGAGCAACTGGTAAATCCACTACCTCCGATCGATCCTGATTCAAAATTAGAAAATTACTTTTGAGAGACAAATCTAAGGTTTGGGAGTTTTAATTTGTAAAGGTGTTCTAAGGATTCATTTTGATATATTTGGGGACTCTATGTGATCCGAGGCTCTTTTTCCGGTGTATATTAATAGCATAGAAAGTTAATCACCAGCCGCCTACGGGCGGTATTTTTGTATTTTCAGAAAGGATAACTTGTTAATTCGACAAGGGATGAAAGTATGTGAAAAACTAAGGCTTGCTTTCGCGAAACGATTCCCATGGAATTTAGCTGATTAATTAAAAATTCCTTTACAGGCAAATAGTCTGAATTGAAAATATATGATAGGTGAATTATAATTTTGCTTAATTTACAATAAAACCCATATAGAGGGGATTGGTTAATGAAACGATTCATACCTGTTTTACATGCAGCTCTCGTAACCTCTGTACTATTAGGCTTGCAGGGAGTCAGCTTGGCACAGGAAAAGAATGGTGAAGCTATGGTAGAACAGCAGGAGATCGGGCTCATCGAAATCGGCATGGGTCAAGAGATGTACTTGGAAACGCCTCCGGGCCACTGGTTTGCATTATAGGAGGGCAAGCATGTCTACCTCGATTATGATAAAAACTCCTTTCAGAATAAATTGGTCGCAGGATTGTCTAGGGGATCGGATTATCTGTATCAATATGACCAGAACAGAGTATTGTTCAAGACCATCAAAATAACTGTCAAATAAGCAGGGTATTTCAATTAAAAGCTTTAACCGACAGGTTTGGGCTGGTGAAGAGAAAATAGGCCGATCACGGTCTATTTTTTATTTTATTTCATGAGACGTAAGGAACGGGGATGTTTTCGAGTATCCACTCGGAATAACATTTTGTTAAAACCCTTGAGAAATCAAGGGTCATTTTTATGCCCTCAACCATCCACCCTGATTACATAACCCCAAGAGTTTGTCGCTTGATAACATTTAAACAGCATTGATTCAACAAAAGCATCCTGAACGTCTTTATTTCATCTTTCATTCGAAGTTGTCAGCAGCTTCTTTTTGCATTTTTGTCACCGCATGGCAGACCCCACACTGAAATAAGGCGACTATTTGAATACAAAAGTGTATTTGCAACTTTATACCTATTGCTCGTGACCATTCTATATCCGATACCTCAAAATGTGGGTATTATTTCCTTTTTATATATAGATTGGATATCTGACATATTGATCACCATGATTCTTCCATCTGTATTGAATCCTTTACAGAGAGGAGGAGACTGTATGCCCAATATTGAAGGTATCAACATCCAACAGTCAAGTGCGGAACGCAAGAGCTACGTGGTTGTGGGAGCCATTTTATCTTGCAGCAGCGGAAGTAAACAGAGTCGGCTGAAAATGCCGTTCAGCCATGGTGTTTTTGTAAAAGGAAAGCCGCAAATGAACATCATGGATTTTGTTCCCAACGTAAACATCATGCCATTCGGAAAGTGCAGCAACTTGAAAAATCCCGTAGTCGCCTCCACCACAGCAGCCAATAACGGTGTACTTACACCGATGCCGTGTACACCACTGACGACAATGCCATGGATAGATGGGAAAGCGGACAAAATGGTCGGTGGCCATCCAGCACTACTGAATAAATCGACAAATATGTGTTTCCATTGTGGACTGATCAAGATTGAAGACGACGGGCAGGATTTGGCTGGTGTGACGGTAGGAATTCAGTCGTCAACAAATACCGGGCCGTCTGCTGCTGGTTATGGACAAGGACCAGCTTGTGAAAAGCCGCAGGAAAAGCCTAGCATGTGGGATAATTTCGTCAAAGGAATCTCGATGCTGGGTGATGTGCCTGCTGCGATGCAGAAAGCGGCAAGTGAGTTGCCAAGCGCTTTGGAGAAAGCCGCAAATAACTTGCCAAAAGGTTTGAAGAAGGCAGCAGAGGACTTACCAAAGGGTATTGAAGTGTTTGCGAGGGAAGGCTATATCGAACCAATGCAAGAAGATTTAAATACATTGCGGGATGGTAAAGTTGACCTTGCGGATGGAATTGCAATTGGTGGACTTGCCTTGGGTGTACTTACGCTGGGGAGAAGTAAAAACGTAAAAAATTTAGTGGATGCGGCAAGAAAAGGAAAGAAAACGACAGCTAATATTGATTATATTGAAGAAAATGGCCGCCTTGGTGGAAAAATCTATAGTGAAAAAGATGTTAAGCTGTTAGGGAAATATCTTGAAAAAAGAGGAGTGACTCTAAAAGTTGGAGATGAGTTTCTAGGAGCAGGAAAAGGCGGGGCTTTTGATGCAACAAATGGAGCACTTTATCTAAGAAGTAATCCAACACAATATGAAGTTTGGCATGAATTATCTCATTACATTCAATTTCGAAAGATAGGTAAGGAAGGCTATTTAAAACTGCCTCGTACTCAAGGTCAAGTACCAATGGAAGATTTATCAAAATTTAATGCCCCTGAGCAATTTGTATTTGATATGCTTTCACATCCTAAAAGGTGGAACATGTTGAATGAGGCTGAGCAAAGACATGCTAACTGGTACATCGACAATTTTGGAGGTATCCGATAAATGAGTGATTTAAGAAGAGAAGTAACAGAAAATGAAGTAAGAAAGATAGCCATGGAACATATTGCTAAAAACCCTTCTAACACATTTAAATTTACCTTGGTAAATATTAATAATAATCCAAACAGATATCCATGTTGGTCAGTTATCTTTGAGATGCGAACCAATAATGGAGATTTAGTAGATGGTCCTTTGATACTAGGTATTGATGAGTATGGAGATATTATTTTTGTAGGATAGCAATATAATTAGTCTTTGCGAACAAAATCTCTTCTACTAGTGAGAAAAACATGCTCACTATGCTTTTGAAGGGTTTACAAACCTGACACATCTGACGCTTTTGACGATTTTTGCAAGCAAGTCGATTTACGCTCTAACTAAGGCTACGCACGATGAATAAACCGCTCGGGTAAATAACCGGGCGGTTTTTGTTTTGGGTTCACTAATTTGGAAGGAGTAAGAGCGTTGAGCCAATCGGATGATTGCGTGACCTAATCTTTCACTTACCACTTAAGGATTGACACCTTCAATAAGAAGAAGCGCAGCATGATAATGTCTTAGGTATTGAAAACGTATTTTCGGAATGTCTATGGTCTCTAAAATGTCAAAATTGGTAAATTCAAGCAGGAATCTGTCGTTTTTAGTAGAATATAACCCTCAATAAGTAATTGAGGTGAAAAAGTTCCATGCTGTTTGTCCTATTTTCAACATTAGAATACCTCGCAATATTTGCTCTTATGACTACACTATTTAGGTTTGGTTTTTTGGTGCATATCAACCGGATTCTCTTTGTGAGTTTGGTACTAATGCTTTTCTCGTTTGGGCTACGACAATTTACGCCATATGAAGACTATGCAACCATAGCCCAAGTCGTCATAATCTTTGGGGCATTAATCCTGGTATGGAACGTTAATTGGGGACATGCTGCCTTAATGACTATTATCACATCAGGAATCTACTTGGGAATTCAGATGATGGAAGTGTTTTTCCTGACCGTCATAGGAACCCTAGAGACAATTGAATCGTTAGGGGATCGAAGCATCAACACAGGGTTCATATTCCAGACAATCTCCGCATTCCTTACCTTTGCAATATGCTATGGACTTAGGAAATGTAGACTGCAATTTACATTTGTCAGAGACGGAGCGCCTTTCTTTATTTACCATAGAATCAACATGGTTATTTTGTCACTGATCATTGTAACAGGTGTATTGATAACGGTCTTGTTTAAATTAGCAAGTACATATGGAATTGCTTCCTTAGTGTGGATTTTCTTTGGGATGGCAATCGGAATCACGATACTGGCATGGCTGGCTATAAAAAGGGATGGGGAATATGATTGAATCTCTCGCTGAAAGAATAGCCATACAACTAAAGTCGATCAATCCACATGAAACGAAGTCAGTCCCTACAATGAAATTTGGGTTAATCCTTATTATCAACATGCTGCTCATCATTACGATCAGCCTTACCATTTCACTCATGATAGGGACATTTCAAGGAACATTAATCACATTGGGCGGATTTCTGGTACTACGCCAATTTTCAGGAGGATTTCACTACTCATCGTCCGTCTACTGCACCATGACAAGTATAGTGGGAGCTGTATTAATCCCTCTAGTTCCCCTTCCTAATGATTTTGTCACCCCGATTATTATCATCACATTAGTCCTAGTAGCACTTTTTGCACCGCAAGAAATGGAAATGCAATCACGACTATTCAAACAAAATCAGACTTTGCTCCTCAAGACCATCTCAATTATCATCGTCAGTTTATTATTTTTCATAGAAAGCGAGACACTTGTTAAGACCTTCTTTGTGCAATCACTTACGCTAATTCCACTGAAAGGAGGTGGAAAAGATGAAAAATAAAGCGATGATGTTCGTAGCGAAACATGTTTCTGCAATTGCTTCATTTGTTGCGGTACTGGCGGTAACTACAGCATCCTTTGGTTTCGTGGGGAAACCTGAGATTCCAGAGGAATTAAAGAAATAAGGAGCAATGAACGACACAGACCATTTCTCATTCGACTTAACATCGAACGGGGAAAACTGGTTGCCCCATTGCGCTTTTGTAAATCCTACCTTTATAAACAGAACATCCGTGTATGATTGTATTGTACTTATAGACTGCTTCTTTCAGAGCGTTACAAATTATCTCAACCCCTTGGTAGACAAGGGGTTTTCTTGTTTTTTTGCGCCTGGTTCATTGGCGTCAACAACGTTAATTTTTGAATCGGTAATGAAAGGGACTGTCTTTTAGTCGGAAAATCGACTTTTTGAGACAGCCCCTTTCTCTTAACGTTTAATGAGACTTGGAAAGAGCGAATTTAGCTGAAAAATTCATTTTTTTCATATAGGAAGAATTCGCTCCGGCTTGAAATTGTACAGAAATATTGCCGTCTTTTTCTGCTTGGAAGACGCGTCCGTATGGTGAATTAGCTTGGTATGTACCAATCACTTGATTATCCGCATCAAAGACTGTATAAGAAATCGGGAATCCTGAATTGGTTACAAATATCGTAAGCTCTTCTCCCTTTTTAAGCGAAAAAGATTCTTTTTGCGTCACTTCGTATGAACTCAGAGAATAGTATTTCGTAACCTCTTGCATGTCTAAAGCCGTTGTTGCTGCGCTAGCTTTTGAGACTTCCAATCCTGGCAAAGATACACCCGAAAGTAGTGCAATTCCTAATGCCCCTGCTAAAATGGCTTTTTTCATAATCGTAATGCCTCCTTTTTTGCTCATCCATGAGCGAAAGTAAATATTTGGAAATTACAATCATTATAATCTCGTTGAAAATGGTTATCAATAAGTTTTTTTGTTAGATTTGTTAGATTACCTCGTACGGGGTGATAAACAAGGCATAAAAAAAGAGAGTGATTCAATTGAATCAACATCCCCCTAAAAACGGCACACACATCCCTGTATCCGGACAAAACCCCTCATTCGTCGCACACAACCTCTCCGTAAACCCAGGCTCCTCCTGCGCCAGAAACTTAAAATAACAAACGATTTCATGATTCCTTACAGCTAAACTATTCAACTGAAAATCCAACAAATACTTCCGATCCACATGCTGATAGTACAAGCCTTTCTTCGTAAACGGAGGCGGATACACCTTGGACGGCAAAGTCGGAATAATATCATGAACATTCACGATCCGAACACTGTTCTTTACAGTCTCATTAAACCGCGAAGCAAAAACAGGATTTCCGACACGAGGACTCCCATACGTATACACAAAAGGTCGCGTAAACTTCGTATTCACCGCAATATCCAAACCAGCAAGTGCGGCCAACCCTCCCCCTAAACTGTGCCCCGCAACAAATAGTCTTTTCGATCTTGATAGTTTGCTCAACTCCCGAATCAATTCATCTCTCGCTGATTGATAAATACAAGTAAACCCGCGATGGGTTTTTCCTGCCTTTCTGACAAAACGATAGGGGACTTGATATAAATCTTGATCAGACTCATTGTCGTTAAACGTGCGTGTTCCCCGAAAAGCAACAATGATACTGTCGGGTGACTCAGCTACAAAACCAAATATCTCCTGCTCCGGAGTCTCAACACCAGCCAATGCTCGAATAGTAGAGCGCTGACGATACCCTTTTGGCAAGACAAGTGAATCTGTTTCAAAAAGCTGATAGGCCTGATGGATCATGGAGGCAAGTAAAATCGCATCTTCGCTGTTATATATTCGATCGATCATTCATGTGTCTCCCTTTCTGAGTTTCCAGGCTGTAAAAGCTAGCATTTGCCTTGAAACGGAATACACGTAGAGGTATCGGGACAAAAGCCCGGATTTTCCACACAGAGCGTTTGGGCATAATCAGGGTCAAGCTGAGTGAGGCTATGAAAATAGCAGGCGATACTATCGTTGCGAGGCGTATTATTCAGTTGAAACGAGAGAGGAAACTTGTTTTTTACATGTTGATAACAGATACCTTCCTGGGTAAAAGGAGGCGGATACTTTTGATCCGGGAATGTAGGAAAAGAGTCGTGAACATTTACAATGCGTAGACTATTTGCGACGACTTTATTGAAGCGTGAAGCGAAGTGGGGGTCACCAATACGCGGACTGCCATAGGTATAAACGATGGGTTGCCTAAAATGCGTGTTTACCGCAATATCTAAAGCTGCCAGCACAGCTAGAGCGCCGCCATAGTTGTGTCCGGTAATAAACAGCTTTTTAGATGCTGAAAACTGATTTATTTTTCTGATTAACCGATCCCGTGTTGATTGATACAGGCATGTAAATCCACGTGAGGTTTTCCCTGCATCTGTAGCAAAAGGATAGGGGACTTGTAGGATGTCATAGGCTGCCAAAAGGTCTGCTGGATATGCTGCGTACCCTCTGAAGGCAATGATGATTTCATCTTTTGACTCTGCCACAAAACCATACATATGTTCAGTTGGATTCTCTACGTCAGCAAAAGCCCGAATAGTAAATCGAAGCTGAAAACCTTTGGGTAAGATAAGCTCCCCTTCAAAAAATAGGAGATAAGTCTGATAGCTCATGGCTGCAAGGAAAATGGCAGCCTGACTAGTAAACATGTTGTCTTCGTCCCAGAAAACCATGTAGACAAATTCCTTTCCGAACAAGAATAGATCGAACTCTTGTCTGCTTCTCCAAAATGAATGTAGGGCAATCCTATTCGAATGATACTTACCATGAGCCTATGTTGTTACGGTGGAATACGTGCTTGTTATGAAGAAAATAGAAAAGGGGCGCGTACGCAACGCTCCCCATTTACAAAGGTTTTGAGAGGATTTCAATTCCCACATCAATTGTTTTCTCTACTCCCATGAAGGTTAGAAATATTTTAGCCCTGTTTTTGTGCTTGTCCACTTTTTTGATAATACCTTCCAGTCCTTTTAGGGGACCAGATTCTACGATTACCTTTGAATTTTCCAGATAGACTTTTGAATAATCGACAACCTCACTGTTCCCCATGAGTTGGAGTATCGGGGTGATTTCTTTTTCGTCAATGCTCGAATAATAAGCGCCCTCATCTTGCGAATAGTAACTACCATTATTGACCAAACGCAAGCTTCTAGGAATTTTTTTGATTTTATGGAACATATCGTTAGTCATTTCCGTCTTAATAAGTACATATCCAGGAAAAATATTCTTCATGACATTATACACAATGCCTGACTTTTTCTCAGGAACCAATCTCTTCGGCACAAGGGACATTAAAGACTGCTCATTAAAATAGAGTTTGAGGTACTTTTGAACGACTTCTTCTTTACCAGATTCTACAAAGATGGCATACCATTTCAAGGTGAGCAATCCTTTCATTGTGAGGTGGATTCGTAAGTATCTGGAGTGCTTACTGCTTTCCAAAAAATAGGAATGATTGAGTAGATGAATTCTCAAAATTTGTGGTATTATACTAAATATATCCAATTCTTTCGTGTTATGCAATAAATGCGGTTGTTGTAACATTCTGTATAAATATAAAGAGTTAGCTATATAAGCTTTTTATTGAAAGTAAAATCCCTTAGCGAATTTAATCGATGTTTCGGCACGTTAAAGGAACGTAGGGAGGTCATACGGAGAAACGGTAGTGTGTATATTTACCCACGAACTGGGGAAGCTCTGCCCTTTGGCATAGTAGGAGAACGGAAGGCGGAGATTGGATTGCATGCGTTTCCACAGATTTCTATGAAAGAATTCGTTATAAAAGGTACGGATAGAGAGTTTCGTGCCAGTTTGTGCATGGGCTACTTTTCTGTTCCCGCTGATTTTTTAAAAATGGTAAGATTTCTTCACCCAAAAGAATTCGAGTACTATTTTCGTCTGGAGTTTGAGCGGAGAGTAAAGAGTTACCTGACAGGGAGATATGTCGCCAAAAAAGCCGTTTCGGTTTTGACTGGAGAAGACAGCTTAGATCGAATATGTATTGAACAGGGCATTTTTCATCACCCTGTCGTGAACTTACCGAATTCAACCCATGTCCAAGTGAGTATCACCCACTGTGACGATCTTGCAGCCGCCATTGCTTTTTCGGAAGAACTACCGTTGGGGATTGATATGGAGAGAATTAGCGTTGATAGAAATAAAGTTCTGGAGACGCAAATGACTGTGAAAGAGAGCAATTTATTTTCATGCTTGCCTTATTCCTATGAAACGACTCTCACTCTTTTCTGGACAGTCAAGGAAGCGTTATCCAAAATTTTGAAAACAGGCTTAACAACCTCTTTTCATATCTATGAAATAAGCCAAGTGGAGGCAAGAGACGGGGTTGTTTATAGTCTTTTTGAAAACTTTCCTCAATACCGTACGGCATCCTTTATCCTTGGTGACTATGTGTGCTCGATCACCTACCCGAAAAAGACAGAGTGGAGTGTTGCTGTCGTAAAGGATGTAATTCAGGAGATAGAACCATCCATGACAAATCGCTTATGAATTCCCCACAAGCGGTCAATTGACCAGGCTGTGGGGAGTTTTCTTTATAAAAACCTTTATGAAAACAAGGGGTGCATCATACATGGAAAAGCCTGTTGTGTTTATGTTTTCTGGACAGGGGTCTCAGTACTATCAGATGGGGAAAGACCTTTTTGATCAGAATCCGGTATTTCGCAAATGGATGCTGAGGCTAGATGAAAAGGTACATTCCCTGATCGGGGAGTCTGTCCTGGCCCAGTTATATGATGACACGAAGCGTCGAGACGACATATTTGATCGCACCCTTTATACGCATCCCGCCATTTTTATGGTGGAATACGCTCTGGCCCAGGTTCTCATGGAAAGCGGAATTAAGCCCGACTATTGTCTGGGCAGCAGTTTGGGGGAGTTTGCGGCGGCGGCTGTGTCTGGGATCATGCCCGTGGAAGAATTGCTGCAACTCGTGGTTGAACAAGCCACCCTTTACGAAACGTATTGTCAGAAAGGGAGTATGCTAGCGATTCTCCACAATCCCGATCTTTATTATCAAGAGCCGCTTTTGCATCGAAATAGTGAGTTGGTAGCGGTGAATTTTCATTCGCATTTTGTCATTGCCGGGAGCAGTCATCAGCTACAACGCATGGAGGATTATGTGAAAGGCAAGGGGATTATTTGTCAACGCCTACCCGTATCATATGCTTTTCACTCCGCTTACATCGATCCGGCAGAACCACATTATCGGGAGGTATTGAAACATAAATCGTTTGGAATTCCCCAGATTCCCTTTGTATCGTGTGTTCATGGCGAAATCATGAAGGAGCTGCCAACTGATTATTTTTGGCAAGTGGTAAGAAAACCAATGCAGCTTCCAAAAGCTGTCCAAGAGCTGGAGAAACAGCAAAGCTACATCTATTTGGATTTGGGACCAGCAGGAAATTTGAGTAATTTTACAAAGCGAAATCTGCGGCAAGATTCACAGTCAGAATGCTACTCGATCATCACTCCTTTTAAAAAGGATGGCGAAAATGTAGAGCGCATCAAGCAGCTATTCTCAAATAAAAGTTTGAATACAAACAGAAAGGAAGGCAGAAAAATGACCACATATGTTTTCCCAGGGCAGGGCTCCCAAATTAAAGGAATGGGGGGCTCTCTTTTTGATGAGTTTCCAGAAATAACGGCCAAAGCTGATCAGATATTAGGTTATTCCATCAAAGAACTATGTCTGCATGATCCAGACAAACAATTAAGTAAAACGCAATTTACCCAGCCTGCTCTGTATGTGGTAAATGCGCTTAGCTATCTAAAAAAAGTAAAGGAAATCGGGAAAAAACCTGATTATGTAGCAGGACACAGCTTGGGTGAGTACAACGCGCTTTTTGCATCAGGGGCGTTTGATTTTGAGACAGGGCTGCATTTGGTGAAAAAAAGAGGCGAGTTGATGAGTCTGGCCGTCGGTGGAGGGATGGCGGCTGTGATCGGGTTTACTTTGGAGCAAGTGGAACGGGTATTACATGAAAATAATTTGACCAGTATCGATATTGCCAATCACAATTCTCCCGCTCAATTTGTGATTGCAGGTCGGAAAGAAGATATTGACCGTGCCAACCCTGTTTTTCAGGAAGCGGGCGTAAAAGTATACATACCGCTAAAGGTCAGCGGAGCATTCCATTCTCGTTACATGAGCGATGCGAAGCAACGCTTTGAGGACTATTTGAATCAGTTTGCGTTTTCCAGTATGACCATCCCTGTGATTTCCAATGTTCAAGCAAGACCCTATAAACAGAGCGATGTGAAACGAAATTTGGTTGAACAAATTACACACCCAGTGAAATGGAATGATACCATTCGATATCTCCTGGCCTTGGGGGAAAACGAAATAGAAGAAGTCGGCCCTGGTACTGTGTTGACCAAATTAGTTACTACGATCCGAAATGAAGCAGAGCCGCTGATCATAGAAGTGGAAGAAGAGAAAGAAAACATGGAGCAAGAGGCAAAGCCGGTTGCTATCACTGTACAGGCGGAAGAGATTACGAACAGCATGGAGCAGCCAAAAGGAATTACTGCTTCTTCGCTAGGAAATCAGCAATTTAAACAGGACTACAAACTGAAATATCCCTACCTGGCAGGAGCGATGTACAAGGGGATCTCATCGGAAAAGCTAGTCATTAAAATGGGGAAAGCCGGGATGATGGGCTTTTTCGGAAGCGGTGGCTTACAGCTGGATAGAATCGAGCGTGCCATCCAACAGATCCAACGTGAACTACAGCAAGGCGAGCCGTATGGTATGAATTTGTTGCATCATCCAAGCGACCCGTCAATGGAAGAAAAAACCGTCGAGCTGTATCTTGCTTATCAAGTGAGGGTGATTGAAGCATCTGCGTTTATGGCGATTACCCCTGCGTTGATTATCTATCGAGCCAAGGGATTAAAGCGGGAGATGAACGGGCAAGTGGAGGCGGCTAACAAAATTTTTGCCAAGGTATCACAGCCTGAGGTAGCGGAAGCCTTTTTAAGTCCGGCACCTGAGTACCTGATAGAAAAATTGCTGCAAGAACAAAAGCTTACAAGGGAAGAAGCGAGTCTGTTACGAGAAGTTCCGATGGCGGATGAGTTAACGGTGGAGGCCGATTCTGGAGGAAACACCGATCACGGTGTAGCTTCTGCTTTGATGCCAGCGATGATCAGGCTACGAGATAACATGATGCATAAGTATGGATACGGTAACCCGATCAGAATCGGGGCAGCGGGCGGGATCGGAACTCCTGAAGCTGCTGCGGTCGCTTTCATGCTTGGGGCGGATTATATTGTTACAGGTTCGATTAACCAGTGCACAGTGGAGGCGGCGACCAGCGAGTCGGTGAAGGATTCGTTGCAGTTGGCCAATGTTCAAGACACAGAGTATGCTCCAGCCGGTGAAATGTTTGAAATGGGAGCCAAAATTCAGGTGTTGAAAAAAGGCTTATTCTTTCCAGCGAGAGCGAACAAATTGCACGACCTCTATCGTCAATACAACTCGCTTGATGAAATCGATGAGAAAACCAAGAAGCAGCTCCAGGAAAAGTATTTTAAACGCAGCTTTGAAGAAGTGTATGAGCAGATGAAAACCACTTGCCCACCTCAGGAAC
Organism: Brevibacillus sp. IT-7CA2; assembly: GCF_949767855.1. NCBI lineage: Bacteria > Bacillati > Bacillota > Bacilli > Caryophanales > Paenibacillaceae > Brevibacillus > Brevibacillus sp. IT-7CA2. Next base: position 851,579 of record NZ_CATKQT010000011.1, on the reverse strand, counting down.
TGAAAAGAGCGGAACGAACGCCTAAATACAAGATGGCGTTACTTTTCAAATGGTATTTTAACCGCTGTTTTGACTGGGCTTTGGATGGAGCCGAAAGCTATAAAGTGGATTATCAGATTTACTGCGGTCCTGCGCTAGGTTCTTTTAATCAATGGGTGAAGGGAACGGCTCTTGAAAACTGGAGAGACCGTCATGTTGATCAAATCGGTGAAATGCTGATCAAGGAGACAGCCAGCCTTTTGAATCAGCGTATCTACGCCTTAACAGGTTCAAGCAAGTAAAGAAGGAAAGACTCTCAAATAAGAAAGGAACGGCGAAAATGAATTTGGAACTAGTAGAATACCACCCTGAAGGCGTTTCAAGCGAAGCGCCTCTTCTTTTTGTGCATGGAGCATGTCACGGAGCATGGTGTTGGGAAAAAAACTTCCTTCCTTATTTTGCTGACAAAGGCTTTTCTTCCTATGCAGTGAGCCTTCGTGGACACGGTGAAAGTGACGGCTTTGAAAACCTTCATTCCTACACACTACAAGATTACGCGGATGATGTTCTTGAAGTGATCGGGCGTCTAAAAAACAAGCCAGTGCTGATCGGACACTCCATGGGCGGAGGCATTGTGCAGAAGATTTTGCACCAGCATCCAGATATAATCTCGGGTACCGTTCTCGTTGCCTCGATTCCTCCGCATGGCGGGATGCACGACTTATTTCGACTGATGTTCAGAAATTTTAAAGAAGCTATGCAACTATTTACATATAACGAAAAAAGAGATGCCTCACTGCTTGCCAATGTCTTTTTTTCCAAGGAGCTGCCGATTGAAAAAAAGGACGAGTGGGTGAAGCTCCTGCAGCCTGAATCACTGAAAGCAAGAACCGAGATGAATGGAAAAATTGTCCCAAAAACCATCAGCGGGAAAGCGCCGATGCTGGTTCTCGGCTCCAAGCAGGATCGGATGATTTCTGAGAAAACAACTCGCCGAATTGGCAAAACATACGGAATCGAACCCGTTCTGTTCCAAAATATCAGTCATGATATGATGCTTGATCCTGAATGGGAAGCTGTTGCTGGCCACATTTTGACTTTTTTGAGCGAATCTATATCTGAATTGCGGAGGTAGGGAGTAACATGGAAGGTTCTTATCAAATCGCAAACATTGCAACGAATGTTGAGGTAGAAATAGAACGTTTGAAATCTCAGGTGGAGTTGTTTTGGGATAAAGAGCTGAAGCATTATATCGAGTTTGGTCTGACAGATGGGATGTCGGTCATAGAGCTAGGCTCGGGGCCAGGATTCGTAATGGAAAAGGTCATGCAGGCGTTTCCAAATGGCAGAATGACGGGATTGGAGATTGATCCTCTTCTCGTTGATTATTCCAGAAACTATTTGACACAAAAGCAATCTGATCGATTTGAGATTGTCGAGGGATCGATTATGGAAACTGGTTTACCTAGCGATTCCTATGATTTTGCCATTACGCGACTCGTATTGGAACATTTACCCGACCCAGTCGGTGCGGTTCGTGAAGTGGCGAGGTTATTAAAACCAGGTGGCAAAGCGGTATTTATCGACAATGATTTCGAGATGCACATCATGACCACCCCGCATGTACCAGAATTGCGAGAGCTGTATGATGCCTACTGTGCGGCACGCTATGCGGAAGGCGGCAACCCGAAAATCGGTCGTGAACTGCCAACGGTCCTCAAGCAAGGCGGACTTGGAAATATAGATTTCGAAGTCATTTGCGCTCACAGTGAGCTTCTCGGGTACGAAATGTTTCTAAAGTCGGAGGGTGTAGGCATTCCTGTGCAGTTGGTGCGTGATGGTTATTTATCCAGCAAGGCACTGGGCAAGCTATCTGTTGCATGGCGAAACATGCTGAATACGGAAGGTCATTCTATTCTCAGACAGCTATATATGGCTGTTGGTGAGAAATCGGTGTAGAAGAAAGGGGGGAGTCGAGTATGAAGGTACTTTTTCATTCATTTCATGATGTGGAAACCATAGTGAAAGAAGTAATGACCGACTTATTAAAAGATACGACGAATCCCTTGGATTTCGATAAAAGCTTTGTGGAACTAGGTATCAGCTCGGTTTTGTCTGTAGAAATGGTAGAGATGATGAATGAAAAGCTAGGCATTGACTTGGGGATTGAGGTCGTTTTTGATCATGAGAATACCAAGCAACTAGCCACGCACATTTTCGAAAAATATCAGGAAATCGCTCCAACAACAGATCGTACCCAAGCCGATAACGGTTCATCAAAGATTGCGAGCAAGATAGGTAAAATCATTGCTCAGCTATTGGATACACCTGTGGAAACCTTGAATTTCGATAAAAGTTTCATCGAGCTGGGCATTAATTCTGTGTTGGCGGTCGAATTAATAGAAGCAATCAATGCTGACTTGGGGATTCATCTTGGCGTAGAAGTGATTTTTGACTATACAGAGGTGGAGGAGCTGGCTGCATATATCTCTCTGCAATTTGCAACAGAGATGGCAGTAGAAGACAGCCAAATCCTGCCTACTGTTTTAGAAAATGAACGGAATCATTCGAATCATATTAGAAACGAAATTCGCCACTCCGATATCGCAATCATCGGAATAGCAGGCAGATTTGCTGGCTCGGATTCAGTGGAAGAGTTCTGGGGACATCTTGCGTCTGGCGATAGTTGTATCGAGGAAATATCGCGCAGTGGTTGGGCAGCGGATCAATATTACGGCGGGCTTCTCAAGGACATTGATCAATTTGATGCATCCTTTTTCAATATTTCCTCTGATGAAGCAAAAAGTATGGACCCTCAACAACGGTTGTTCCTGCAAGAATCCTATAAAGCTTTTGAAGATAGCGGATACTCTGGTGAACAGTTATCCGGGAGAAAAGTAGGTGTGTTTGTTGGGGGGCGCCATTCAGACTACAAAGAGAAATCCATGTTGGCCGAAGGTGTCTCTTCACAAACGATGCTAGGTAATGAAATGTCAATGCTAGGGGCAAGACTCTCCTATTTTTTAAATCTCAAGGGACCAAGTCTTGCTGTAGATACAGCTTGTTCCTCTGCTTTGGTAGCCATTCATTTAGCCTGCGACAGTCTTCGCAGGGGAGAAACCGAAATGGCTCTTGCAGGCGGAGTGGCGATTCACAGCTCCCCCGAATTTTTTGTGATGTCCTCCAAAATGGGAGTGGTCTCACCCAACGGGACATGCAACACTTTTGACAATGATGCAAATGGCATGGTGTTTGGAGAAGGAGTTGGAGCGGTCGTACTGAAGCCAGTTGCGCAAGCATTGGAAGATGGCGACCATATTTATGCCATCATCAAGGGCTCGACCGTGAATCAGACAGGAAAGTCAAACGGGATTACAGCACCGAGCATGCTTGCCCAAAAAGAATGGATTGTGGATGCCTACGAAATTGCAGGGGTTGATCCGGAGACGATCAGTTATATCGAAACGCATGGGACAGGAACGCAACTGGGTGACCCTATTGAAGTGAAGGCATTGATTGAAGCATTTCGTTCGTTTACGGATAAAGCACAATTTTGCGCGATTGGCTCACATAAGCCCAACATCGGTCATACCACGATGACATCGGGATTGGCAAGTTTGTTTAAAGTTGTCATGGCGATGAAACATAAGAAGATCGCGCCGACGATCAGCGTCAAGGAAGTCAATAAGCATATCAAATTGAACGGAAGTCCCTTTTTCATCAATACCGAGCTCATAGAATGGAATACCAGTGAGGCGACTCCGCGAAGAGCGGGTGTGAGCGCTTTAGGATCGAACGGAACCAATTGTCATCTGATTATGGAAGAAGCTCCGACGGTACAACCGCAATCAAGCAATCAGCAAGTAGGAGCGTATTACTTGTTCCCGTTTTCAGCCAAGAGCGAGTCAGCTCTCACGCAAAAACTGGATGAAATGTCCCAATGGTTAGCAAAAGAAGCGGGACGTTTTCACGAACAAGATATTTCCTATACCTTGTTCACAGGAAGAAGTCATTTTTCGCACCGTTGCATGTTTATTGCCAAAGACGTAAATGAATTGCGGCAAAAAATCGCGGAAGTAAAAGAAACGGGAACATCTGCTGATTATTTTGTCCAGTATGAAATCGATTCCGTGCGGCTAGAAAAGAGCTTGAAAGAGTTCGGAGAAAAATTAATTGCAGAACTAGTAGCAGAGAACAGATTGCTACCCACCCACGCAAGGAAAGAAAAGCTGTCCACGCTTGCCGATTTATTTGTAAAAGGATACAAGCTGGATTGGAGTTCCTTATATAAAAACGGTAGATACACCCGAGTGTCTCTGCCAGCCTATCCATTTAGAGGGGAACGCTATTGGCTGCCCAAAACAGAGAGACAGGGTCGCTTGCCCAATACCCACCCCGAATTGTGGAAGGAGATGGACGAGCTTCTCTGCAAGCTGTTATGGGGGCAACTGCAGTCCATCGGTTGGTTTACTGACAAGAGTGTGAATGTCGCCGACCTCAAGGTAAAAACAGGCTTCCAGCACCGTTATGAAAAATGGATGGAAGAAAGTATGGCGATGTTAACTCGTCATGGCTATCTCGATGGCTATGATGGAGAGCAATGCTTGGTGGTTGATCCGACTTTGATCGAGGTAGAAGATGTATGGGAAGAATGGGATCGACGTAAGGTGGCATGGCGTGAGGATGCCAATCTGGAAGTGCGGATAAAATTGTTGGAAGCTACGATGAAATCTCTGCCGCACATTGTAACAGGTAAGAAACTTGCTACGGATGTCATGTTTCCAGGCTCTTCTATGGAATTGGTGCAACATATTTATAAAAATAACCCGGTGGCAGATCACTACAATGAAGTGCTCGCAGAAACAGTCGCAAGCTATGTGGAAGAACGCTTGAAAAAAGATCCTTCTGCAAAAATTCGCATCATAGAGATTGGTGCGGGGACGGGCGGAACGAGCACGTTTGTCTTTGAAAAGCTGAAGCCTTATCAGCAGTTTATAGAAGAATATTGCTATACCGACATCTCCAAAGCATTTTTGATGTTCGCGAAAAAGGAATATGGATCGCACGTTCCGTATCTGACCTATCAAATTTTTAATGTGGAAGCGCCTTTTGCTGAGCAAGGAGTTCGAGAGGGCTATTACGATCTGGTGATTGCGGCTAATGTGTTGCATGCCACCAAAGATATTCGCAAGACCTTGCGCCATACCAAAGCTGTTTTGCGAGAAAACGGTTTGGTTCTTTTAAATGAGATTAGTAGTAATTCCTTGTTCCTTCATCTGACCTTTGGTCTTTTGGAGGGCTGGTGGCTGTCTGAAGATACGGATGTACGTATTCCTGGTTCTCCTGCCATAACTCCGGCATGCTGGCAAACGGTACTGGAAAATGAAGGATTCCACTCGATCTCTTTTCCAGCTCGGGAAGCTCATGATCTGGGACAGCAGATTGTCCTTGGAAAAAGCGATGGTGTCCTTCACCCTGATGTTCGCGTCGGTACGACTGTTTCACCTATCGCACGCGAGACGGTTCAGCAGGCAAAAGCAGAAGGGAAAGTATCTTCGCAGCCAGCATCCCAAAACATCCCAAGCCAGTCTGTGGTGACCGAGCAGACGGTGACGGATTATGTGAAGGATATGATTATTGAAAAGCTGGTCACTGCATTGGAAGTCGATGTCGATTCGATCGATGTAGACGAGCCTTTTAGAGATTATGGATTGGATTCGATTCTTGGCGTTAGATTGGTTCAAGAGATCAATCAAGCGTTGGTGATTGAAATTGAGACGACAATTCTTTTTGATTACAGTACAGTAAATCAACTTACAAGCTATATTTTGTCTGAGTACAAAGCGGTTATTGCTCAAGCGTTAGGGCAGAAGATCAGTCTATCCATGCAGAGGGAAGATTCCGTCTCTGCTATTCAGCCCGAGCCATTCATTCAAGCAGCTCCTAGGATTTCAGAGCAAAAAGGGAGCGTGTCAGAAAAAGCTTCGTTCCTCACTGAACCTATTGCGATTATTGGAATGAGCGGTACGTTTGCCTCATCTGGCAACGCTGACGACTTGTGGGATCACTTGGTGAACGGTTCGGATTTACTTACGAAAGTGACACGCTGGGATTTATCAGCGTACGGCTTGGACGAGGTAGAGGGTTATCAATACGGCGGGCTTGTAGAAAATATTGACTTGTTTGATCCGCTTTTTTTCAACATCTCCGGTCTGGAAGCTGACTATATGGACCCGCAGCAACGCTTCTTTTTGGAGGAATCCTGGAAGGCGTTGGAGGATGCTGGCTATGCGGGTCAAGGCGTGCAAGGAATCCAATGCGGTGTCTACGCAGGATGTGCAAAAGGTGATTACGATCGTCTCGTGGGTGAGAATCCTCCAGCCCAAGCCTTCTGGGGAAATATGGAGTCCATTGTGCCTGCTCGGGTTGCTTATCATCTGGACTTGCAGGGACCTGCTGTCACGATTGATACTGCCTGCTCCAGTTCCTTGGTGGCGATTCATATGGCGTGCCAAGCCTTGCGGACAGGTGAGGTCGACATGGCATTGGCAGGTGGTGTCTTCATTCAATCTACGCCGGGCTTTTATTTGTCTGCCAAGCGTGCAGGTATGCTGTCACCGACAGGACGCTGCCATACGTTTGATGAGCGTGCAGATGGCTTTGCGACGGGGGAAGGCGCTGGTGTCGTTGTACTGAAACGTCTCTCGGAAGCGATCGCTTGCGGTGACCATATTTATGGTGTCATTCGAGGCTCGGGAATCAATCAGGATGGGACGACGAATGGGATTACTGCGCCGAGTGCAAAATCTCAGGAGCGCTTGGAACGTAAAGTCTACGATACATTCGACATCAATCCTGAGCAAATTACGATGGTGGAGGCTCATGGAACAGGAACCAAGCTGGGAGATCCGATTGAGTATCAAGCGCTCACTCGCGCTTTTCGGGCCTATACGGATAAAAAAGAATTTTGTGCGATTGGATCGATCAAGACGAATATTGGTCATACCCAGATCGCAGCAGGCGTTGCAGGGGTCATCAAAATTCTTTTGTCATTGAAACACAAACAAATAGCGCCATCCCTGCATTTTGAAGAAGGGAACGCCAACATTAAGTTTGCAGATAGCCCTTTTTATGTCAATACAAGCTTGAAGGAATGGTCAGTGGAGCCGCGAGCCAAACGTTGTGCGGCGATCAGTTCCTTTGGAGCCAGCGGTACAAATGCGCATATGGTAATCGAAGAGGCGCCTCAGATAGAGCGGAATCATGCGAAAAAGCCGGGCTATTTGATTGTGTTGACGGCGCGCACGTTTGAACAGCTACGCCAGCAGGCTGCCCAATTGCTTTCGTTTTGTGAACAAGCACCGGAGACGGATTGTGGAAATATCAGCTATACGCTGTTAGTAGGCAGAAAGCATTTCCATCACCGCTTCTCTTGCATCGTTCAGCATACAGCTGAGCTTGTTCAGCTTTTGAAGAAGTGGCTGGAAACTGGAAAAGCATCTCAGGCTTTTGTTTCCGAGTTACATGAAAAAGATCATCGGGAACAAACCGCATTGAAACGTTACGGAAATCAAAGCATCGAGAATCTGCATATGACGAGTCAGGCGAGTGAATATTTGGAACAGTTGTCTGTGATCGCAGAATTGTTTGTGCAGGGATATGGATTAGATTATGACAAGCTGTTTGCGAACGATCAGTATTCTCGTATTTCACTTCCCACGTATCCTTTTGCCAAGGAACGCCATTGGGTACTGGAGAGTGAAACAAAAGCAAATGCAAGGGGAACGGCAAAAAACACCACAGCATCCGTGATCCATCCCATGCTGCATCAGAACACTTCTACTTTCTCCGAGCAACGGTTTAGCTCCACCTTTACGGGAGAAGAGTTTTTCTTGGCGGATCACGTAGTCAAAGGGCAGAGGGTGTTGCCGGGAGTTGCTTATCTGGAGATGGCAAGAACCGCTATGGAGCACGCTGTAGGAGAGAACGTCCACGGGGATACGGCAATTAAACTACAAAATGTCGTATGGGCTCGTCCGATCGTTGTAGGTGATCAGCCTGTTCGGGTACATACGGGTCTCGTTCTCGAAGAAGATGGTGAGGTATCCTACCAAATCTATAGCGAGGCAGAGGGCAGTGATGCCGAGATCGTGGTACACAGTCAAGGAAATGCTGTACTTACCCCGCACGCGGAGTTGAAAATGCTTGATTTGCCTGTTTTGCAAGAGCAGTGCAGCGAGCAGGTGATTTCATCCGAGGAATTCTATGAGTTCTTCAGAGCAATTCACATTGATTATGGACCCGGACATAAAGGAATAGACAAGGTATATGTCGGGCCTGGACAAGTCTTGGCAAAGCTGGTTCTACCGTTATCGGTCACCGGCTCAGAGGATCAGTATGTCTTGCATCCAAGCTTGATGGATTCCGCTTTGCAGGCCTCTGTGGAGTTGACGCTTTCTTCCCGCCGCGTGATGTCGTCGGATAGTATGGCAAAACGCAAGCCCGTGATGCCTTTTGCCCTAGAGGAGATTGAAATCATCAGCCCGTGCACCTCTGAGATGTGGGTATACGTTCGCTACAGCGACGGCAGTCAAGCAGGGGATAAGGTAGAAAGATACGATATGGATCTATGTGACGACACTGGAACGATTTGTGTACGAATGAAGGGATTCACATCTCGAGTACTGGAAAGAGAGATGCAAACAGATCGTGCAGCAACAAAAGCGGCAGTTGAGACCTCCAGTGATTCGCTGATTGGAACCATGCTGCTCAGTCCTGTATGGGAAGAGGTTGTGTTGACCCGTGGTTCGGAAATGCCACTTGCAAGTGATCAGATTCTGATTGTTTGTGCAGATGACGAGAACCGAAGCCTTGTTCAACAACGCTATCCTCGGGCAGCTGTTATGGAGATTACGCCCGCAGATAGTATGGATGAAATAGCGGTGAAGCTGGAGCAGGTTGGTTCGATTGATCATATCATCTGGATTGCGCCATGGATTGATTTAGAATACTTGGCAGAAGAGGCCCTTATCATCGAGCAGGAGCGCGGTGTATTTCATGTGTTTCGCTTGCTAAAAGCCCTGCTTAAGCTGGGCTACGATACCAAGGAGCTAGGATGGAGTCTCGTAACCTTCCAGACCCAACCGATTCATCCAATCGATGTGGTCAACCCTATTCATGCCAGTCTTTACGGATTAGTCGGTTCGATGGCAAAAGAATACACAAACTGGCGTATCCGACTTGTTGATCTGGAAGCTGGTCGTGCTTGGCCAATGGAGGAGGTTTTCACACTTCCGCCAGATGCTGAGGGGAATGCATCGGTTTACCGTGGAGGGAAATGGTATCGTCAGGAATTGATTCCATTGCGTCAACCACAATGGGAACAGGCTTCCTACAGACAGGGTGGAGTCTATGTGGTGATTGGAGGTGCTGGCGGTATTGGCGAAGTCTGGAGCGAATACATGATCAGCACGTATCAAGCGCAAGTCATCTGGATTGGCCGCCGAGAAAAGAATGCAGAGATCCAAGCCAAAGTGGACCGACTGGCTACGCTCGGACCTGCTCCTGTCTATATTGCGGCGGATGCGACGAATCGCAAGTCCTTGTATTTTGCCTATGAAGAGATCAAAAAGCGATATAAACAAGTGAACGGAGTCATTCATTCCGCGATTGTCCTGTTAGATAAAAGTCTCGCAAATATGGACGAAGAGCGCTTCCGTGCCGGACTTTCGGCAAAGGTAGATGTAAGCGTGCGGATTGCTCAAGTATTTGATCGGGAGCCATTGGATTTTGTCATGTTCTTTTCATCGATCAACTCATTTACCAAGTCGCCTGGACAAAGTAATTATGCATCAGGTTGTACGTTTAAAGATATATTCGCGCACCAGCTTTCGTTGCATAGCCTCAGTGCAGTGAAGGTGATGAATTGGGGATACTGGGCGAGCGTAGGCATTGTTGCCACCAAGGATTATCAGGAGAGGATGGCACAGGCAGGATTAGGCTCCATTGAACCTCGCGAAGCGATGGCGGCCTTGGAAAACCTGCTTGCTGGACCGATGAATCAGGTCGCGTTGGTGAAAACAACGAAATCACAGGCCATGCTTACGATAAATCCGGATAAATCAATTCACATCTATCCAGAAAAACTGGTATCGCACATCGAACGTGTAAAGAATGATATGCCCAAACTAGAGTTTTCGTCTCAACGCAGACAATCTGAAATGGAGGCTTATAAATGAATATAATGGATAAGCTTCTCAGTGAACTACTCTATGGTCAATTACAATCAATCGGGCTGTTCACGGTAAAAAACCAGACAATAGCAGAACTCAAAGCCAAATTGCATGACAGGTACGGCAAATGGCTGGAAGAAAGCATAGCCGTTCTCGTGCAAAACCAATATCTTGCGTACGATGGAGAGTCGCTCATCGCAAACGATGTCACCCCTATCAATCTCGATACAGTATGGAAAAAATGGGAGAATGAAAAAACAGCAAGGCTCAACGAACCGAATAGTAAAGCTCAGGTGATTCTGGTAGAGGCAACCATGCGTGTACTGCCAGAGATTTTACTAGGAAAGATTCCAGCTACAGAGATCATGTTCCCTAATTCTTCGATGGAATTGGTGGAAGGGATTTATAAACACAACGAGGTTGCGGACTACTTTAACGAAGTGCTCGCCAATACAATTGTTACCTATGTGAAGCAGCGTACAGAGCAAGATGCTTCTGCACGGATTCGAATTTTGGAAATCGGGGCAGGTACAGGTGGAACCAGTGCGATCGTACTGCCAAGGCTAAAACCCTTTCAGAAGCATATCGAGGAATATTGTTATACCGATATTTCGCAAGCCTTTTTACTTCACGCCGAAAAAGAATACGGAGCCGAAAACCCTTATCTCACGTATCGGATTTTTAACGTGGAAAAGCCTCTTGAGGATCAGGATATCGCTGCGGACACCTATGATCTGGTGATTGCCACAAACGTATTGCATGCTACGAAAAATATTAGCCAAACCTTACACCACGCCAAAACAACTTTACAGAAAAATGGCTTACTGATTCTAAATGAGTTGACCAGCAATACCTTGTTTGCTCACTTGACGTTTGGCTTGCTGGATGGTTGGTGGCGCTATGATGATCCAGAATGGCGTATTCCCGGCTGTCCCCTGTTAACGGTTGAAACATGGCAAAAGGTGTTGAAGAAGGTAGGATACCGATCTGTTTTCTTGCCAGCAGAAGAGCAATTGGATTTATGCCAACAGATTATTGTTGCAGAAAGTGATGGGGTTATTCGTCGCAGCAGTCAACCAAGGCAGTCGGCGGTTACAGTTGCGTATTCGCCTGCAAAAAAGCAAGCTTCAAAGTTGAAGGCGAAGCCACTCAAAAAACAAGTGCCTGTACGCACAACACCAGCGAAAAAGTCAGGCAGAGTCACTGAGGAATTGCTTCGCGAAAAAAGTACAGCTTATATCAAAAAGTTAATTGGTGAAACGCTTAGAATTCCGACCCAACAGATTAAATCATCAGCTCCATTAGAGCAATATGGGATTGATTCGATTCTGGTTGTGCAATTGACCAATTCGCTTCGCAAAGATTTTGCGAATATGAGCAGTACGATATTTTTCGAGTATCAAACGATTGATGCCTTGGTAGAGTTTCTCATAGAGACGCAAAAGGAAGCGTTGATCAGCGTAATAGGATTAGAAGCACAAGAAGCAATTGACGAAACATACCAGAACGAGATAGAGAATGAGGATATGGCCGTCTCTGCTTCAATGGCGTACACCGATCTTCCTGTGAGAAAACCGAGACGCTTTTTATCCGTTCGGGAACAAGAGAGCAAGGAATCCATTTCGCCTTCATCTGTGGTGCGGGATGTGGCGATCATCGGTCTTTCCGGGCGTTATCCGCAGGCGAAAAATGTGGATGAATTCTGGAATCGTTTAAAAGAGGGGAAAAACTGCATTTCTGAAATCCCTAATGATCGCTGGGATTGGAAGAACTATTTTGACGAAGAAAAAGGCAAAAAGGAATCTATGTATACAAAATGGGGTGGATTTATCGATGACATGGATAAATTCGATCCCTTATTTTTTCAAATCTCTCCAAAAGAAGCCGAGGAGATGGACCCGCAAGAACGGTTATTTTTACAAGAAGCCTATGCGAGTATTGAGGACGCTGGATATACGCCTACAACTCTGTGTGAAAGCAGAAAAGTAGGCGTTTTTGTCGGCGTGATGAATGGCAATTATCCGACGGGAGCCACTTATTGGTCGATCGCGAATCGACTCTCTTATCTATTAAACTTTCAAGGTCCAAGTGTGGCGGTGGATACGGCTTGCTCCGCTTCTCTCACATCGATTCATTTCGCCTTGGAAAGTTTGTACAGCGGTACTAGCGAGTGTGCAATCGCTGGGGGAGTCAATCTCATTGTCGATCCTGTCCACTATATGAAATTGTCAGCTTTGACGATGCTCTCTCCTTCGAATCAATGCAAGTCCTTCGGCGACCAAGCGGACGGCTTTGTGGATGGAGAGGGTGTGGGCGCTATCGTCTTGAAGCCTTTGGATAAGGCGATAGCCGATGGTGACCATATTTACGGAGTCATCAAAGGAAGCATGATGAATACCGGGGGGAAAACGAATGGCTATACTGTTCCGAATCCGCAGGCGCAGGCGCAGTTGGTGGCAGATGCCTTACAACGTGCCAAGGTACATGCAAGAACGGTCAGTTATCTGGAAGCACACGGAACAGGAACGGAGCTGGGCGACCCGATCGAGGTTGCTGGACTTACTCGCGCCTTTGAAAAAGACACCCAAGACAAACAGTTCTGCGCATTGGGATCGGCCAAGTCCAATATCGGACATTGTGAGAGTGCGGCAGGGATTGCTGGCGTAACGAAAATATTATTGCAGCTGAAGCACGCGCAATTAGTACCATCCTTACATTCCAGCACGCTCAATCCCAATATTGATTTCACCAAGACTCCGTTTGTGGTTCAACAAGAGTTGGCGGAATGGAAACGACCGATCGTTGAGATTAATGGCACAACCAATGAATATCCACGAATTGCAGGGATTTCCTCGTTTGGTGCAGGGGGAAGCAATGCCCATGTGATTATTGAAGAATATATTCCGGAAGAGCAACAGCGATCCAGTAGGAAGATCACCCCCGAGAACCCGGCTATTCTTGTTTTGTCAGCAAAGAATGCGGAGAGGTTGTATGAGAAAGCACAGCAGTTGTTAGCCTTTATCCAAGAACACTCCTTGTCTGATGCGAGCTTAGTCGACATGGCGTACACGCTTCAGGTTGGACGTGTAGCCATGGAAGAGCGTCTTGCTGTCCTTGCTGGCTCTGTGAAGGAGTTGCAACAAAAACTAACAGCTTATGTAGAAGGGCAAGAGCATATTGCTGATTTGTATCGTGGTCAGGTAAACCGAAATCAGGAAATGCTGGATATTTTGACGTCCGATGATGAATGGGAAGAAACGATTGCGAGATGGATGGAACGCGGTAAATACAGCAAGCTTCTCGACCTGTGGGTGAAGGGCTTACCTATCGATTGGAACAAGCTTTATCAGGAAGAGCAACCGAGTCGTATCAGTTTGCCAACGTATCCTTTTGCCAAGGAATCTTATTGGATCGAAGCCAAGCCTGTTAGCAGTAGCGCAGGGGTGGGCTCGATTCATCCTTTATTGCACCAAAATACATCTAATTTCATGGAGCAGCGGTTTAGCTCTACGTTTACGGGACAGGAGTTTTTCCTGAATGACCATGTCATCAAGGGTCAACGTGTCTTGCCAAGTGCGGCTTATCTGGAGATGGCACGGGCAGCAATACAGTTGGCGACGGGAGGTCTTGATTCGGAGCAAGAACAGGACGGACTTCGTTTCAAAAATGTGGTCTGGACTCAACCTTTGGCTGTTGGGGCAGAAACCTTTCAGGCACATATCGAACTCTATCCTGAGACGAATGGTGAGATTGTTTTTGAAATTTACAGCGATAGCAAGGAAGATCAGAATCAAACGGCGGAGATTGTACACAGTCAGGGAAGTGCCGTGTTGTGCTCGATTCCAGATATTCCATCATTCGATCTTTCCGTATTGCAGGAACAGTGCAAGATAAGCACACTCAGCGCGGAACAATGCTATGAGGCTTTCAAAAAGATGGGAGTCGACTATGGGCCTGCACATCGTGGGATCGAGCAAATTTTGATCGGTCAGGGGCAGGTGCTGGCGAAGCTGTCGCTCCCTTCTTCTGTGGTGAAGACCCAAGGGCAATTTGGTCTGCATCCGAGTTTGCTCGATGCAGCTCTACAGGCGTCGCTTGGTTTGATGATAGCAACGAGTGATTTTTCGCTCATACTTCCCTTTGCTCTTGAAGAATTGGAGATCGTAGGTGCTTGCTCCGCTTCCATGTGGGCACTCATTCGTTACAGTGAGGGCAGTAAAGCTGGAGATAAAGTGGAGAAGTTTGATATCGACTTGTGTGACGAGAACGGGAATGTCCAAGTGCGGATGAAGGGCTTTTCTACGCGCAAGATCACAAATGAATCTGTTGGATCAGGCGTAGAAGCGCCAAAAGCTTCCGTTACTTTCGAAGCGGAGAAGGCCTTGGATTCCTCCTCACTGATGGAACAGGCAACCCATTATTTTAAAAAGCTGCTTTCCTCCGTCATCAAATTGCCAGCAACTAAAATGGAAGCGGACGCCTCGTTGGAAAAATACGGTGTCGATTCCATTGTGGCTATGCAGATGACGAAGGAGTTGGAAAAGCTATTTGGTTCGTTACCAAAAACGCTATTTTTTGAATACCAAACGATTAAAGAATTAACAGGGTATTTCCTTGAAAACTACCGTGAAAATCTGATGCGCATCCTGGGGATGGGGGAAAAGGCGGAAGCCCCCCTCACGCAAGAGCCAGAAGCAACGATTGTGGACGAAAGGACAGCACAGACAGAGCGCAGGAGCAAAAAACGCAAGTCTCAGCGATTCGCGTCCCTGCGCATGGAAACCCAGCGAGAAAAAGGAGCGTTGGACATCGCCATTATTGGTGTTTCTGGACGCTATCCGCAAGCTTGGAATATACAAGACTTTTGGAAAAATCTGCGTGACGGCAAGGATTGTATTACCGAAATCCCAAAAGACCGTTGGGATCACTGTCTGTACTTTGATGAAGCGAAGGACAAGATCGGTAAGACGTATTCCAAATGGGGCGGCTTCATAGACGGTGTCGATCAATTTGATCCGTTGTTCTTCCATATCTCCCCACGGGAAGCAGAGCTGATGGACCCGCAGGAGCGATTATTTTTACAGTGCGTCTATGAAACGATAGAGGATGCAGGGTATACGCGCGATGCTCTTGGCAAGCACGAAGGCTTGGGAGGCAATGTAGGTGTTTACGTAGGCGTTATGTACGAGGAATATCAGCTCTATGCGTCCGCTGAACAGGCGTTGGGCAGAGCGCTTACGATTGCGGGAAGTCCAGCTTCTATCGCTAATCGCGTCTCCTATTTTTGCAATTTCCACGGTCCGAGCATGGCGATCGATACGATGTGTTCTTCTTCGTTGACGGGGATTCATTTAGCGTGTCACAGCTTGCAACGCGGCGAATGTGAGGTTGCAATCGCAGGTGGTGTGAATGTTTCTATTCATCCAAACAAATATCTGTATTTGTCGCAGGGCAAGTTCGCCTCCAGTAAAGGACGATGCGAAAGCTTTGGGGAAGGTGGCGACGGATATGTACCTGGCGAAGGGGTCGGAGCGGTATTGCTCAAACCTCTGGCGAGAGCAATCGCTGATGGAGACCATATCTATGGTGTGATCAAAGGAAGCGCCATTAATCATGGTGGAAAAACGAACGGTTATACGGTTCCCAATCCTCATTCTCAATCAAGAGTGATTCGTCGAGCTTTTGAAGAAGCAGGAATTCACCCGCGAACTGTCAGCTATATAGAGGCACACGGTACAGGGACTTCTTTAGGAGACCCCATTGAAATTGCCGGATTGACGAAGACCTTTCAGGAATACACGAAGGAGAATCAGTTCTGCGCGATTGGTTCGGCCAAGTCAAATATCGGGCATGGTGAGAGTGCGGCAGGGATAGCAGGGGTGACCAAGATATTGCTGCAAATGAAATACAAGAGGCTAGTCCCGTCCCTACATTCCCGCACACTTAACCCGAACATTGATTTTAGCAAGACTCCATTTGTGGTGCAGCAAGAACTGGGAGAATGGAAGCGACCCGTCATTGAAATCAATGGAGTAACCAGAGAATATGCAAGAATCGCGGGGATATCCTCCTTTGGTGCGGGAGGGGCTAATGCTCATCTCGTCATTGAAGAATACATCCAAGAGGAACACCGACCACCAATCAGCTTCTCGGCAAAACATCCAGCTGTCATCGTATTGTCAGCGAAGAATAAAGTCCGTCTCCGGGAGCAAGTGCAGCGGTTGTTGTCTGCTATTCGGGAGCAAATGCTGACGGACAACGATCTAGCAGAGATGGCCTACACGCTCCAAGTAGGACGTGAAGCGATGGAAGAGCGGTTCGCTGTGATCGTCAAGTCGATCTCCGAGCTTGAAGCGAAGTTAACGTATTATCTGAAAGATGAGGATGATAGACAAGACCTGTTCACGGGTCAGGTAAAGCGGAATAAAGAAACGATGGATGTTTTCGCCGCAGATGAAGATTTACAACAGGCAATCGATACATGGATCACCAAAGGGAAATACGCAAAGATCTTGCAGATGTGGGTACAGGGACTGATTTTTGACTGGAACAAACTCTACGGGGATACGAAGCCTCGTCGAATCAGCTTACCTGCTTATCCTTTTGCAAGAGAGCGCTATTGGCTGCCAAAGGTGGAGTCACAAGAAACTGGTCTTATCGCAGCAGGAGCGCTGGCTACCCTTCATCCCATGCTGCATCAAAATACGTCTACACTTTCGGAACAACGGCACAGTTCGACGTTTACAGGACAGGAGTTTTTCCTTAGAGATCATGTCGTGAAGGGGCAAAAGGTCTTGCCTGGGGTAGCTTATCTCGAGATGGCACGAGTAGCTGTGGATTTGGCAGCAGGTGTTCGATCTGATAACCAGTCGGCGATTCAATTGAAAAATATCGTGTGGGTGAAACCAGTTATTGTGGAAGAGGCACCGATCCAAGTACACACGGGACTATACCCGGAAGAGAATGGTGAGATCGCTTTTGAAATCTACAGCCAGTCAAGGGAAGCTCAGGAGAATCTAGTAGTACATAGCCAGGGAAGAGCAGTACTACGATCAGCTATCGAAGCGCCAACGCTCGACCTTTCTGCCATTCAAGCACAGTGTACAGAGAGTAGTTATAGCTTTAGCCAGTGCTACGAAACGTTTCATGGGATAGGACTGGCATACGGTCCATCGCACCAAGGGATTGAGACGCTGTTTGTAGGGCCAGACCAAGTGCTGGCGAAGCTGATCTTGCCTCCCTCTGTTACGGATACAGCAGGAAATTTTGTCCTCCATCCGAGTATCTTGGACGCCGCATTACAGGCATCGCTCGGTTTTATGATGGGCACTACCGACCTCCAGCCGTCCCTGCCTTTTGCCTTGGAGGAATTGAACATTTACAGTGCTTCTACAGCTGCTGCATGGGCGTTGATTCGATATAGTAACGGCAATGCAGTTACCCAAAAAGTACAGAAGCTCGACATTGATTTGTGTGATGAGCAAGGCAAGGTTTGTGTAAGTATGAAGGGATTCACAACAAGGGTGCTCGAAGGTGAAAAAACTGTCGGAGTTGCAAAAAGCAAAGGTATAGGGGAATCAGGCAAAGTCATTGGTACGCTTATGATGCAGCCTGATTGGATCGAAAAAGCCATTCCTAAGGAAGCCAAAGCTCCTGAATATGAACAGCATGTGGTGATGCTCTGCGAACCAGGGAAGATTTCCTGGGAAAGCATTTCCTCTCAGATAAACGGTGCGCGATTCCTTGTGTTGCAATCCGATCAGCAAGGCATAGCCGAACGATTCCAAGTGTATGCTGTTCAGGCGTTTGAAGAAATAAAAGCCCTTCTTCAAGCAAAGCCAAAGGGGAAGGTGCTGATTCAGATTGTTGTTCCTCTCGAAACGGAACAACGACTGTTTGCTGGAATAGCTGGTCTGTTGAAAACCGCACAGATCGAAAACCCGAAAGTAATCGGACAATTGATCGAAATCGATTCAACAGAAAATTCAGCGGAATTGGCGGAGAAGTTGAGAGCAAACAGCCTTTGTCCTACAGACAGCCAGATTCGCTATCAATTAGGGAAAAGATTTATTGCGGGATGGAGTGAAGTTGCGGCCGCACAGCATGAAGTAAGTATACCGTGGAAAGACAACGGGATTTATTTGATTACAGGCGGAGCGGGTGGTTTGGGACTTATTTTTGCCGAAGAAATGGCGGAGAAAGCCCGTGGCATCACCTTGATTCTGACGGGTCGCTCTGCGCTGACAGAGGAGAAGCAAGCAAAACTTCGTAAGCTTGCGAACAACGGGACAAGAATCGAATATCGCCAAGTGGATGTTACGCAGAAAAAGGCCGTAGAGGATTTGATCCATAGTATTCAAGCAGAGTTTGGCGATCTTCACGGGATCATTCACGGGGCGGGCGTGACTCGCGACAACTTTATCTTGAAGAAAACTAAAGAAGAAGTACAAGCAGTTCTCGCGCCAAAAGTTGCGGGACTCATTCATTTAGACGAAGCGACTCAGGGGCTGAATCTGGATTTCTTTGTGCTCTTTTCTTCAGCGGCTGGAAGCTTGGGCAATATGGGCCAAGCAGATTATGCAACGGCCAACGCCTTTATGGATAACTACTCCGCTTACCGCAACGAACAGATCGCGCTAGGCGAACGGCAGGGGCAGACTATCTCCATCAATTGGCCTCTGTGGAAAGAGGGCGGAATGCAGGTAGATGAAGAGATAGAAAAGAGCTTGTGGGACGAACTGGGCATGGTTGCTATGCAGACGGCTTCGGGTATCGACTGCTTGTATCGGGGGTTAGCTTCGGGACAAGATCAGTTGATGGTCATGGAAGGCGATCTTGTACGAATGAAGCAAAGGCTGATGGGGGTCTCTGTGACCTCATTGACGCAAAGCGAGGTTCAAGCATCTTTGCTGAAAATGGTCGCTGATTTGCTCAAGGTTGATAGAGAGGATATTGAAATCCACGCTGAGCTCCATGAGTATGGCTTTGACCAGATTAAGCTGACCGAATTTACAAACAAGCTGAACCAAGCCTATGAGCTTGAACTTACTTCAACTGTATTGGTAGAGTACCCGACGCTTTTTGCTGTCTCGCAACACTTGATGGATGCATACCAGAATCGGTTCATACAACAGTTCCAACCAGCAGAGAGCGCAAGTACCCCTGCAAAACTGGAGAAAGAACAGCCTGTTTCCGTTGGGCAACAAGATGTGCTTCGGGTAAAAGTAAGGGAGTATCTGAAAAAGGAAATTTCTGCTGTTATCAAGCTCCCAGCTTATAAAATCGATGAGGATGCTCCGTTGGAGAAATACGGGATCGACTCGGTCATGGCGATGCAATTGACCAATCAATTGGAGAAGGCATTCGGTTCGCTGTCGAAAACGTTACTCTATGAATACCAAAACATAGAGGATTTGACAGGCTATCTTTTGACACATCATGGAGACAAAATCATCGAAATCATGGGGGCTGGGAAAACCGTAGAGATAAGTACAGCAGAGAATGTCGCTACCGCGCTGGCCCCTACTGAATCCATAACAGACCATCGCCGTCGTTTCTCACGGTTTGTTACGCGTGAGCAGGAAATTAAACAAACAACAACTGACCTAGACATTGCCATTATTGGTGTTTCGGGTCGCTATCCACAGGCTTCCAATATACAAGAGTTCTGGAACAATTTGCGGGAAGGCCAGGATTGTATTACAGAGATTCCGCAAGAGCGCTGGGATCACAGCTTGTATTTTGCCGAGGATAAGAACAGACAAGGAAAAGCATACAGCAAATGGGGCGGCTTCATAGACGGCGTCGATCAATTTGATCCGCAGTTTTTCCATATTTCTCCGCGGGAAGCAGAAATGATGGACCCTCAAGAGCGCCTTTTCCTGGAAACCGTGTGGAATCTGCTCGAAGAGGCAGGACACACGCGAGAGGTATTACAACGTCAATATGATAATAGAGTCGGCGTCTATGTAGGGGCGATGTATCAGCCGTATCACGCATTTGATACGGATATGGAAAAGGGCGCTATCATTTCCCTCTCTTCCTACCATTCGATTGCCAACCGAGTCTCTTACTTCTTTAATCTGCAAGGTCCAAGCATGGCGATTGATACAGCGTGTTCTTCATCTGCTATTGCCATTTATCACGCCTGCGAAAGCTTGATGAAGGGAGAAAGCTCGCTTGCTATCGCTGGTGGCGTGAATGTTTCGATCCATCCTAAGAAATACCTAGGCTTAAGTCAGGCCCAAATGATTGGAAGCCACGCGGACAGTAGAAGCTTTGGAGATGGAGACGGATATTTACCAGCAGAAGGCGTAGGCGCTGTACTATTGAAGCCTTTAGCAAAAGCGATGGAAGATGGAGATTCCATCTTAGCCGTTATTAAATCAGCCGCGACCAATCATGGTGGACGTACCAATGGATTTTCTGTACCTAATCCCCAAGCACAAGCGCAATTGATAGAAGAAAATTTTGCTAGAGCGGGCATTGATCCACGGACGATCAGTTATGTGGAAGCCGCCGCTAATGGTTCGCTGTTGGGAGATCCGATTGAGTTGAAGGCGTTAGCAAATGCCTTTTCGAAGCAGACGGACGATGTTCAGTTTTGTGCAATTGGGTCGGTGAAATCGAATATCGGACACGCCGAAGCAGCTTCTGGTATTTCTCAGCTGACAAAGGTGATCTTGCAGCTACAGCATCAGGAGTTGGTTCCCTCTATAAAAGCGGAGCCATTGAACCCGCATGTCAATTTTGCAGAAACGCCTTTTTATTTGCAAAAAGATCGACAAAAGTGGGATCGACCCGTGGTGAGAATCAATGGAGAAGAACGAGAGGTTCCGCGCCGGGCGACGATCAGTTCGTTTGGAGCAGGTGGGTCAAATGCTCATTTGATCCTCGAAGAATATATTCCGCCGCAGACAGAGATGAAATCCATTTCTTCTGCCACTTCACCCCAGATCGTTGTTTTCTCGGCAAAAAATGCTGAGCGATTGCGTGCCGTTGCCGAGCAGATGCTTGCATTTGCCAAGCAGCAAGCGTTCTCCTTGGAGGATTTTGCCTATACGCTTCAAGTGAAACGAGAAGCCATGGAATGCAGATTGGCTATGGTGGTTCAAGATCGAGATGAACTGCTTCATGGATTACAGACATATTTGGAAGCGGTCGAACATGGCAGTGAGCCAACTGCATCGATTCCTATCTATACAGGAGATCTCGAAGAAGACCATGCAGGAATGAGAAATCTTCTTTCTGGCAAGGTAGGAGATACCGTATTGCAGGTTCTTTTAGCAGAAAATAATCTAGAAAAGCTTGCCCTTCATTGGACGCAGGGAGGTAAAATTCCTTGGGAATCCTTGCATCCACAAGAGCGTTGCATGCTCTCTCTGCCTACCTATCCTTTTGCCAGAGAACGCTATTGGCTTGGCGCTGAAACGGTCACTCCACCTATAGAAAAAGCGACGTTAGCGATTGCTATCAACCCGGACAGCCCAACAGAGGAAAACATCCAGCGGGATATGGCACAATTTCTCTCACGGGAATTGCACCTTTCGGAAGGGCAAATCAAGCTAAACAAATATTTCTTGGACTATGGCATGGATTCGATCATGGTTACCAAGCTGATTCGTCATTTAGAGCAGCGCTGGAACATCAAGATCAGAGGGCGAGAAGTGCTGGAGAACCCGACGATGAAGTCCTTGGCCCATCTACTTGCGATAAAAATAAAAGAGTGGAGTCATAAAGAGATCGCTTCCACTACAGATTTAGAAACAATGTCTCAGGATAGCGGTGAACGGACGGAGAATCCCGCAGTCGATATGTTGCAAAAATTCAAAGAAGGCCTGCTAAGCTTGGAAAAGATCGAACAGTTAATCGACAAAGGAGGGATGATATGATGCGACGGGAAATTCTCATGGCTTACAAAGAAGGTAAGCTGTCTGCTGCGGAAGTCAAAGAGAAGCTTCTGGAGCTGGAAAACCCATCGTTTACAAGTCCTCTGTCCGTCGGGCAGCAAGGATTGTGGATGTTGCAAAAAATGTCTCCTACGATGAGTGCTTATAATGTTCCGTTATGCTTTTGCATCCGTCAGAAATGGGACGTAGCCTTATTTAAACAGGCTTGCCACCTTGTACGAAAACAGCATCCGATTTTACAGCGTTCGATTGCGGAAAAGCAGGGTGTTCCGTATCTGCTTCAACGTCTGGAGCAATCGCTTGCCATTGAGCAGGAGGACATCTCACGCCTAACGTCCCAGGATGTATTGCCGTATCTCAGGCAAAAAGTAAAAGAACCCTTTTCATTGGAAAAGGGTTCTTTGCTTCGCATTCATCTATTGTCGCGTTCGGAAGAAGAGCATTTTGTCCTGATTACGATTCATCATATGATATTTGACGGACATTCCTCCTTGCTATTACTACAAGCATTGGTCCATACCTATATCGAGCTGGTCGAAGGAAAGCAGCCAAAAGTAACACTGAATTCAACCGATTACGCTGACTTTGTAAAGTGGGAACAGGACATGATGGCAAGCTCGGAAGGTGGGGAACATCGTTCTTACTGGCTGGAGCAATTGTCAGGGACGCTTCCACAACTGGAGCTTCCTGCCGATCGCCCGCGTTCTTCTGCACCAAGCTTTGAGGGACAAGTTTTTACGCACGTATTTTCACGAGATTTGAGTCAGCAGGTGAGGCAGCTCTCCAAGTATTACCGCATGAACCCTTCTGTTCTCTTGTTAGGAGTATTTAAAGCCTTATTGTATCGCTATACAGGACAAACAGATGTGATTGTCGGCATGCCGACAATGGGGCGTCCAGAAGAGAGATTCGATTCTCTAATCGGTTATTTTGTCAATATGATTCCCATTCGCAGTCAGGTAACAGGGAAAAAGTCTTTCTCCCAGTTCATTCGGGAATTGCAGCTTACGCTGATTGACGGGATGGATCACGCTGTATATCCTTTCCCAGCGATGGTTCGAGAGGCAAACATTCCTCGACTTCATGGAAATTCACCTGTATTCGATATCATCTTTACGTACCAAAATTTTCTGCAATCGCAAAGCTTGCAGCGATTTTATGATGAATGTCAAAACAAGCTTGCCATCGAATTGATTGAGGGTGTTCATCAAGAGGGCGAGTATGAATTTGAGTTAGAGGTTTTTGAGCAGGAAGCCGAGTTTGTATTGAATCTGAAATACAATCCACATGTATTTGATCAAGCGACGATACAGCGGATGGCAGAGCATTATCAGAATATCGTAAACGAAGTCATCAAAAATCCTGACCTCGCTTTGGATGAGATACCACTTATTTCTGCTGAAGAACGAAACATGCTGCTCGTTGAGTGGAATGCGACTGAAGCGGCATTTCCACAGGCTTTATGCATCCATGACTTGTTCGAGAAGCGAGTCCAACAAACGCCAGATGCTGTGGCTGTTGTTTATGAAAAGCAGTCGTTATCCTTCCGTGAACTGGATGAACAGATTACCAAGCTGGCGATCTATTTGCAGGCCATGGGAGCAGGTCCTGAAGCTACAGTAGGGATTTGTGTCGAACGCTCCTTGGAAATGGTCATCGGCATTTTAGGTATTCTAAAAGCTGGGGCAGCTTATGTTCCATTGGACCCAACCTATTCCACAGAGCGGTTGGCATACATGGTGGAAGACAGCAAGAGCATTTTGGTGCTTACCCAGACTCGCCTTTTGGACAAGGTATCTTCAGCCGCAGGAGAAAATACGAAATGCATCGTGTTAGACAGGGATTGGGAAGAAGTTGAGCAGACAGCCCAGCGACAAAAAACGCTCAACCGGGTAGTAAACCCAACCCATCTAGCTTATGTAATTTATACATCCGGAAGCACAGGGAAGCCCAAAGGGGTCATGGTGAGTCATGAGAGTATCATCAATACCCTCTTTTTCCTTGAATCTCGTTATCCGGTTATGGAGACCGACGTTTATCTGCTCAAAACCAACTATGTGTTTGATGTTTCGTTGTCCGAGCTGTTTGGTTGGTTCGTTGGTAAAGGACGTCTGGTCATTCTTCCGCCACATGGGGAGAAGTCTCCAGAAATGTTAGCGGAATCTATCGTGAAGCATCGGGTGACTCATGTCAATTTTGTTCCAGCGATGCTGAATGTCTTCGTCAACGGCGTTGTAGCGAATCAGCCATTTCTACAGCATTGTCCTCTAAAATATGTGATGGTTGCGGGCGAAGCCTTTCCAAAAGAGTTGGTGAAAAAGACGGTTGCCACTTTTCAAAAGGCGAAGATCGAAAATATTTACGGACCAACAGAAGCCTCTATTTATGCGGCATGGTTCTCCTGCTCTGAAAATGAACTGGTCAGCAGCAATACACCGATTGGTAAACCTGTTTCAAATACACAACTTTACATCGTTGATCGCCATATGAATCCTGTGCCAGTTGGTGTTCCAGGAGAGCTTTGTATTGCAGGAAAAGGCTTGGCTCGCGGGTATTTGAATCGCCCAAAGCTTACCGCAGAGAAGTTTGTTGATAACCCGTTTACACCGGGAACCGAGCTGTACAAAACAGGTGATTTAACACGTTGGCTCCCTGATGGAACGATTGAGTATTTAGGCCGAATCGATCATCAAGTAAAAATTCGAGGCTTTCGAATTGAATTGGGTGAGATCGAGAGCCAACTAATGGCTCATCCACAGATCCAAAGCGTTGTCGTGTTGGTGAAAGAAGAGGGAGATCATAAACGGTTGGTTGCTTATTATGTTCCAAAAGCAGGTGCGAACCATGAACGGCTTGAGCCGTCAAAATTACGGGATTATTTGAGAAAGAATTTGCCAGAGTATATGCTCCCGGCATTTTTTGTTTCCATGGATAAAATACCGTTAACCGCTAATGGAAAAGTGGATCGCACAGAGCTGCTGAATCAAAAGCTTGTGGTAACAAAGGAAAAGAAGCAGAGCCTCCCGCAATCTGATATTGAGCAAAGAACTTTGAAAATTTGGCAGGATGTCCTGAATGTAGAGGGGATCAGTACAGAAGATGGCTTTTTCGATGTGGGCGGAGACTCGATTCTCGCTACCATGGTTGTAGCCAAAATGACGGAAGAGTTTCAGTGCGATCTAAATGTGACCACTCTGTTTAAGTACGTCAATATTCGAGAAATTAGCGAATATATCGCGGCAAGGAAAGAGAATGAATCGGATGAGCAGATGGATTTTGTCAATCTGAACCAAGCAACGGCGTATAGCGAAGGACAAGTGGAGAAGACTTATCCTGAATACTATGAGGATAGCATCGCGATTATTGGAATCTCCTGCCACTTCCCAGGAGCGAAAAATCATAGAGAGTTTTGGGAGAATTTACGAAACGGCATAGAAAGTGTACGTTTCTTTGCTGATGAGGAAATAGATCAATTACACCTGCCTGATGAATACTTACAGAATCCGAATTTTATTCCGGTGCAGTCCACCATAGAAGGAAAGGATCACTTCGATCCAGGATTCTTTCACCTTTCAGCCAGAGACGCGGAATTTATGGACCCGCAGTTTCGACTGTTATTGTCCCATTCATGGAAAGCATTGGAGGATGCAGGGTATACACCGAAACAGGTTCCACAGACGGGTGTATTTATGTCGGCGAGCAATAGTTATTATCAAGCACTCTTGCCGCATTTCACCAAGGAATCACCGAATGTCATGAAAGACCCCAATGAATATGTCTCGTGGGTTTTAGCACAAGGTGGAACTATTCCAACGATGATTTCTCATAAAATGGGGCTGAAGGGGCCGAGCTTTGCCGTCCATTCCAATTGCTCTTCCTCGCTGGTTGGCTTGCATCTGGCTTATCGTAGCCTGCAATCGGGAGAATCGAAAGTGGCTTTAGTAGGGGGCGCAACTATTTTCCCTACGACTTATACAGGATATGTCTATCAAGCTGGTTTAAACTTTTCCAGTGATGGTCACTGCAAGACATTCGACGCGTCAGCAGACGGCATGGTCGGTGGAGAAGGAGTCAGCGTGGTTGTCCTCAAAAAAGCTTCCGATGCTATCAAGGACGGCGATCATATTTATGCCCTCATGAGGGGAATTCGCATCAACAATGATGGGGCAGATAAAGTCGGATTTTATGCGCCAAGTATAAAAGGTCAGGCTGAGGTGATTCAGCAAGTATTAGATGACACCAAGGTTCATCCTGAAACAATTAGCTATATCGAAGCGCATGGAACGGGTACTTATTTAGGCGATCCGATAGAATTTGCGGCGCTCAATGAAGTGTATACAAAATACACAACCAATAAACAGTACTGCGGACTTGGATCGGTGAAAACCAATATTGGACATCTCGATACAGCCGCAGGGTTAGCGGGTTGTATCAAAGTAGCACTAAGCTTATACCATAATGAAATTCCTCCATCACTAAACTATGAAAAGCCGAATCCGAATATCAATTTGGATCAGTCGCCGTTTTATGTGGTTGATACGCTCAAAAAATGGGAGGATGCGGCTGTTCCCCGCAGAGCGGCGTTAAGTTCATTTGGTCTTGGCGGGACGAATGCTCATGCCATTTTTGAACAATGGAAGGTCGGGGCAGAAGAAGCTAAGCGTGTTAGCGTGAGTGATGATAACAACCATCGCGTTTATTTCGTGCCGTTATCAGCCAAAAACGATGATCGTGTTCTAGCGTATGCCCAGCAACTCGTTGATTTCCTTAGAGATAATCAGGAACGAGTCCATATAGCAGATTTGGCCTATACTCTCCAAGTAGGAAGAGAAGCGATGGAGAGCAGGGCTATTTTTATTGTCAAAGGTACAGGGGAACTCATTCAAAAGCTGGATGAGTTTTTGAGTGGTGCCGAACAAACAGCGGGTAGCTTTAAAGGGAACGTAAGGCAAGCAAGCCACGAAGTTTCTCTATTGAAAAAGAATGGGTCTAATCGTGATTTATTCACCAAGCTGTTTGCAGAAGGCAATGGAGAAAAAGCAGTCGAGTTGTGGAGCAAGGGTCTAGATATCGAGTGGGAAGTCCTGTACAGCGATGCAAAACCGCGTCGTATCAGCCTGCCTACCTATCCATTTGCTGAGGAGTCCTATGGGGTTCCTGAGAATGTGTACAAGGAGTCGGTAGCGGCTTCTGTACAGATTTCACCAATCTCTTCAGCAACTCCAATGACAGAAACGCTTCTTCTCCAACCGTGCTGGAACGAACAGGAGATCAACCAAAAAGCTGGTTCACCTGCTTTTGCAGAGCATCTCGTGATCCTTTGTGAATGGACAGAGAAATTCCAAGAGCGTATCGAATCCGAAATGAATGGAGTGCGCTGCCTGGTTTTACAACCACAATCACAGCAGGAAAGTATCGCAGAACGGTTCCATGCCTACACCGTCCAGGTATTCACGGAAATCCAGCGAATCCTTGCCAATAAACCAAAGGGAAAAGTTCTGCTTCAGCTTGTTGTCCCTGACAAAGAGGAACAGCAATGCTTCTCTGCTCTCGCTGGTTTACTGAAAACGGCTCAATTGGAGAATCCCAAGCTGATTGGACAGCTCATTGAAGTGCATGCAGAGGACAATCCGGCGGGATTGGTCCATAAGCTGCAACAAAACAGCAACGATGAGAAAAGTAAGCACATTCGTTATCAGGATGGCAAACGATGGGTGAGCGGTTGGACAGAAATGAATTTTTCTGGGCAAGCGGAGCATGTATGGAAAGATGATGGGGTTTATCTGATTACTGGCGGTGCTGGCGGATTAGGCTTGATTTTTACCAAGGAAATCGCTCTGAGAACGAAGGGAGCGACAGTGATTATCACGGGTCGTTCTTCCTTGGATGAAGAAAAGACAGCCAAATGCAGCGAATTGAAAGCATTAGGAGCCAATATTCAATATCGCCAAGCTGATATCACACAAAAGCAGGCGGTAGAAGACTTATTCCAAACCATCAAGCAAGAGTTTGGCAGCCTCACAGGCATCATTCATGGTGCGGGTGTCATTCGTGACAGCTTTATCATTAGAAAAACAGCAGATGAACTGGAACAAGTGCTGGCGCCGAAAGTTTCTGGACTGGTGCATCTCGATGAGGCAAGCAAGGATATGGCGCTTGACTTCTTTATTCTCTTCTCCTCTGGGGTGGGGTGCTTCGGGAATGCAGGGCAAGCCGATTATGCTACTGCCAATGCCTTTATGGATCAATACGCCAAGTATCGCCGTGGTTTGGTGAAAGCAGGCGAACGCCAGGGCCAAACACTCTCCATCAATTGGCCGCTGTGGAAAGATGGCGGTATGCGTATTGATGAAGCGACAGAGAAGATCATGGAGGCCAGAGGCATGATCGCGATGCCGACTGCAAGCGGCATGCAGGCACTGTATCAAGGGGTGGCTTCCGGCTCTGTGCAGATGCTGGTTATCGAAGGCAATCTGCCTACACTCAAGGAACACTTGTTAGGTACTCCTACCGTGTCACAGTTCGATTCCACACCGATACAGGATGCGAAGCTATCGGTCGATGCAGGCGTGTTAAAAGAGAAAACGCTCTATCAGCTAAAAGTGATGTTCGGTCAAGAGACGAGACTTGGAGCAAGTAAAATCGCTGTCGATGAACCGTTCGAAACATACGGAATCGATTCGATTATGGTGATCCAGCTAAATAAAAAGCTAGGTGATGTCTTTAGCGAATTGTCCAAGACCATCCTGTATGAATACCAGACTCTTAACACCCTTGTAGATTATCTCGTCGCTGATTACATGTCAGAATGCATGATGTGGACGGGGCTTGATCGTCAGGGTGCGGTCAATCGCGGATCATCAACACCAGTGGCGCGTAGCGAACGTGAAACAGCCAGCCATGAACCGACTCGCAGTGTAGCCGTGCAATCAGGAAATGAGATAGCGCGGGAGCCGATTGCGATTATCGGCATGAGCGGACGCTATCCAAAAGCGCGATCGTTGAACGAGTACTGGGAGAATCTGAAGTCTGGAAAGGATTGCATTACAGAAATTCCGGAAGGACGCTGGTCACTGGATGGCTTTTTCGAACCTGATCCAGACAAGGCTGTGGCAGAAGGAAAAAGCTATGGCAAATGGGGCGGCTTTGTAGACGGATTCGCTGACTTTGATCCCCTCTTTTTCAATATGTCACCGTGGGAAGCGATGCATTTTGATCCACAGGAACGGTTGTTTATGGAGTCTTGCTGGGAAGTGTTGGAGGACGCAGGTTATACGAGACAACAGCTTGCAGAAAAGTACAATCGACGAGTCGGAGTGTTTGGAGGGATCACAAAAACCGGCTTCAGCCTGTATGGACCTGATTTATGGAAGCAGGGTGAATTGATTTACCCGCACACATCGTTTAGCTCACTGACGAATCGTGTTTCCTATTTCCTCAACCTCCAAGGTCCGAGTATGCCGATTGATACGATGTGCTCCGCTTCGCTCACAGCGATTCATGAAGCGTGCGAGCATCTATATAACGGGGATTGTGAACTGGCGATTGCCGGCGGAGTCAACCTGTATCTGCATCCATCCAGCTATGTCTTTTTGTCAGCGTTGCATATGCTTTCCGTAGATGGACAATGCAAAAGCTTTGGGCAAGGAGGAAACGGTTTTGTACCGGGGGAAGGCGTAGGTACAGTACTGCTCAAACCACTGTCAAAAGCCATTGCGGATGGCGACCATATCTATGGGTTGATTCGTGGAACCAGCGTGAATCACGGCGGAAAAACCAATGGCTATACCGTACCGAATCCAACTGCTCAAGGAGAGCTGATTCGCCAGGCACTGGATAAGGCAGGCGTTCATGCCAAAACCGTAAGCTATATAGAAGCGCACGGAACAGGCACGGAGCTCGGTGATCCGATTGAAATTACGGGTCTCATCCAGGCCTTCCGCAAGGATACGCAGGATACGGGATACTGTGCGATTGGTTCCGTTAAATCCAATATTGGTCACTTGGAAGCGGCGGCTGGAATAGCAGGAGTGGCAAAAATTTTGCTGCAAATGAAGCATCAACAGCTGGTCCCAAGTCTGCATGCGAAAGAGTTGAATCCGAATATTCCTTTTTCGAAAACGCCTTTTGTCGTTCAGCAGGATTTGGCTGAATGGAAGCGACCGTTAATGGAAGTGAATGGGGAAAGGAGAGAATTTCCGAGAATTGCCGGGATTTCTTCTTTCGGTGCAGGAGGGGCCAATGCACACGTCGTGATTGAGGAATACATTCCAGAGGTCAAGGAACGCCCGTCGATCACGGTCAGTCCGCAAAATCCGGCGATCATCGTCCTGTCGGCAAAAAATAAGGAGCGTCTCATCGAACAAGTGCAAAGACTGTTAGCGTCGATTGAGGAGCAATCATTTACAGATGTAAATCTGGCAGAGATTGCGTATACGCTTCAAGTGGGACGCGAGGCAATGGAAGAACGCCTGGCCCTGCTGACGAGCTCGCTTTCAGAACTTGTGGAGAAGCTGCGTAGCTTTCTTTCAGGTGATGACAGCATTGCCGACCTCTATCGCGGTCAGGTAAAACGCGGCAGAGAAACAGCAGACATCTTCGCAGGCGATGAGGAATTGCAAGAAGCGATTGAAAAATGGATACAGCGTAAAAAATTCTCTAAGCTTCTCGATTTCTGGGTGAAGGGCTTGAATTTTGACTGGAATAAGCTTTATGACGAAAACAAACCTCGTCGGATCAGCTTGCCTGCGTATCCTTTTGCCAGAGAGCATTACTGGCTGCCAAAAGCGAAGACACAGCCGTCAACTAACACACAAGGTACGCTTGGTCTGACTGCTTCCCTGCATCCTTTGTTGCACCAAAATACTTCGGATCTCAGTGAGCAAAGATTCAGCTCTACTTTTGATGGTCAGGAATTCTTTTTATCGGATCATGTTGTAAAAGGAAAAAGAATCCTGCCAGGGGTTGCTTATCTTGAGATGGCTCGAGCTGCTGCGGATCTAGCAGTGGGAGCGTTGGAAGACGAGCAATACGTGATGGAGCTGAAAAATGTTGTATGGGCGCAACCGATAGTGGTGGAAGACAAGCCTGTTCAGGTACACATCGGCATTTATCCTGAGGATAACGGCGACCTTCGCTATGAAATATACAGCGAATCGCAAGCAGAACAGGCTGAATCGGTAGTACACAGTCAAGGAAGTGTGGTGTTTGCAGCGATCACTGCTGCACCCACGCATAATCTCGATGCGATCAAAGCCCAATGCAGCTATCGCACGCTTCATGCAAGTCAGTGCTATGAAGCCTTTCAAACAATGGGACTTGTCTATGGTCCAGCCCATCAAGGAATGGAGCAAGTGTACGTGGGAGAAGGACAAGTATTGGCCAAGTTAGCCATGCCTTCCAAGGTTGCCGAGACGCAAGGAGAATTCGTCTTGCATCCGAGCATGCTAGATTCGGCCTTACAATCTTCTATCGGATTACTGCTTGGCGCAGGCGATACAGCGATTCTGAAGCCAATCCTGCCTTTTGCACTGGAAAAGCTGAGCATTTTTAGCCAGACTTCCTCCCAGATGTGGGTATGGATTCGACAGGCTGACGGCAATAGGATGGGAGACAAGGTACAGAAAGTAGATATTGATTTGTGTGACGGCCAAGGAACGGTTTGCGTGCGTATGCAGGGATTCTCCGCACGAGTGCTGGAAGGTGAAGTAGAGACGCTGGATTCCAAAGGAAAACTCGGAACACTGCTGGTTCATCCTGAGTGGAAGGAACAAGCGGTTGTGAGCAACGCCGAAGCACCTGACTATACACAGAGAGTCGTGATGATGGTTGAACCGTATCGCGTTTCTTGGAACAATCTCCAAGCCTACTTGAACGGAGTCCATTGCATTCCTTTGCGATCCGCACAAGAAGGCATTGCCGAGCGTTTCATTGATTATACGACGCAGATTTTAGAGGAAATTCAAGAGATTTTCAAGCAAAAAGTACGCGGCAAGATATTGGTTCAGATTGTCGTTCCCTTGCGAGCAGAACAGCCGTTTTTCACCGCTTTCTCTGGATTGCTGAAAACGGCGAAATTGGAGAATCCCAACCTGATTGGACAGGTAATAGAGATAGAATCAGGCGACGACGAATTCGAGATTGCTGAAAAAATTAACGAGAATGTACGCTGCCCATTGGACGTTCAGATTCGATATCAATCTGGAAAGAGATTTGTGGCTGAGTGGGTAGAACTGGATGCTCTACAAGAAGCGAGCATTCCGTGGAAAGACGGTGGGGTTTATCTCATCACTGGCGGGGCAGGCGGACTGGGTTATATTTTTGCCAACGAACTTGTACAAAAGGTTCAACATGCGAACCTGATTCTGACAGGACGTTCCCCATTGGATCAAGAGAAGCAAGGTAAACTCCGGCAATTGAAAGAATCGGGAGCAAGAGTTGAATACCGCCAAGTTGATGTGACGCAGAAACAAGAAATGGCAGATTTGATTCGCACGATTCAACAGGACTATGGACATCTTCATGGCATTATTCATAGTGCTGGCGTGCTTCGTGACAGTTATATCCTCAAGAAAAACAGGGAGGAAGTTCAAACGGTTCAGGGTCCAAAGGTTACGGGTCTCATCAATCTGGATGAAGCCAGCAAAGATGTAGAACTGGATTTCCTAGTACTGTTTTCTTCGGTGGCAGGCAGCTTGGGGAATATCGGACAAGCTGACTATGCTTGCGCCAACGCCTTTATGGACAGATTCGCCCACTATCGCAATGGATTGGTTGCATTAAAGCAACGACACGGACAGACATTGTCCATGAATTGGCCGTTGTGGAAAGAGGGCGGAATGCAGGCTGACGCAGAGGCTGGTGACATGTTGAAGCATAGCATGGGAGTAGTCGCTATGCAGACTTCAACGGGTATTGCAGCTATGTACCAAGGCTTAGCCTCCGGAAAAGCTCAGGTTATGGTGATGGAAGGCGATCTGGCTAAGCTCAAGCAAACACTGTTTTTGCAAACACCAGCCAACAGTTCTCAATCCAAGCATGTTCCTGTCCGATCGGAAGCTTCGGTAACGGTGGATGCCAGCAACTTGTTGCAAAAAGTGGAGCTTGCTTTGATGCAAACCGTGTCAGAGCTGCTTCAGGTTCCTACCACGGATATTGATGGCAAAGTAGAGCTGTCTGAACTCGGATTTAATCAGGTTCTCCTGACTGAATTCACGAACAAGCTTTGTCAGCAATATCACATCGGGCTGACTCCGACTGTATTCGTGGAGTGTCCGACGCTTCAGCAGCTTGCATCCTATTTACTGGAAGAATTTGAAGACATGCTGGTCAAACAGATGCAGCCAGTGGCATCGATCACACCAACCAAGGTAGAGCAAAATGAAAAACAAGCGACCATCTCTGTGGAACAAAATGTCCTCCACGAGAAAGCGACTCGTTTTGTTAAAAAGGAATTTGCCGAGGTTCTGCAACTGCCCGTGAATCGAATCGAAGAAGACGCCTCGATGGAGACATACGGAATTGATTCGATTCTATCCATGAAATTAACCAACCAATTAGAGAAAAGCTTTGGCTCACTGCCGAAAACGTTATTTTTTGAGTATCAAACGATTCAAGAATTGATTGGATATTTCTTGGACTCCTATCGAGACAAATTCATTGAGATCTTGGGTCTGAAGGAACAGCAGCGGCAGGAAACAGTTGTTTTCCAAGAAACAGCATCCGTTACAAAAGAAGAAAACACGTCGAAAAGGCAAAGGAACAGCCATCGCGGAAGAAGTCGCAAAGGCTCGCGGTTCATTTCGACACAGAAGGAAACCCAACCAGCTAAAGGAGCTTTGGATGTTGCGATCATTGGGGTTTCTGGACGTTATCCGAAAGCGCGGAATACGCAAGAGTTCTGGAACAATCTGCGCGATGGCAAGGATTGCATTACGGAGATCCCCAAAGAGCGCTGGAACCACAGTCTGTATTTTGATGAGGATAAGAACAAACGGGGGAAAACCTATAGCAAATGGGGCGGATTCATAGACGGTGTTGATCAATTCGATCCGCTGTTCTTCAACATCTCGCCTCTGGAAGCAGAAATCATGGACCCGCAGGAACGTTTATTCCTGGAGTGTGTGTATGAAACCTTAGAGGATGCAGGCTATACCCGTGAATCTCTCGGATCGTCCCAAGGCTTCGGACTTGGCGGTAATGTCGGTGTTTATGTGGGCATCATGTATGAAGAGTATCAACTGTATGGCGCACAAGAAACCATGATGGGCAGACCAATGGCCCTTGGCGGAAGCTTCTCATCTGTAGCGAACCGGGTTTCTTATTTCTTTGATTTCCATGGTCCTAGCGTAGCGGTTGACACCATGTGTTCCTCTTCTCTAACCGGCATCCATTTTGCCTGCCAAAGCTTGCAGCGCGGTGAATGCGAGGTTGCGATTGCGGGTGGTGTCAATGTTTCCATTCATCCGAATAAATATTTGATGCTCGGACAGGGAAAATTTGCTTCCAGCAAGGGACGATGCGAAAGCTTTGGGCTTGGCGGCGACGGCTATGTGCCTGGAGAGGGTGTCGGAGCGGTGCTGCTTAAACCCCTGGCGAAAGCAATCGCAGATGGAGATCAAATTTACGGTGTGATTAAAGGAAGTGCCATTAACCATGGCGGCAAAACAAATGGCTATACCGTACCTAACCCGAATGCACAAGCGAGCGTAATCGGTCGTGCCTTGAAGGAGGCAGGAATTGATCCACGGACGATTAGTTATTTGGAAGCGCACGGTACAGGTACTTCTTTAGGAGATCCCATAGAGATCGCGGGATTGACCAAAGCCTTCCAAGCGTACACAACAGACAAGCAGTTCTGTTCAATCGGATCAGCGAAGTCCAATATCGGGCATTGTGAGAGTGCAGCGGGAATTGCCGGAATTACGAAGATCCTGTTGCAGTTCAAACACGGACAACTAGCGCCATCCTTGCATGCGGAGGTGCTAAACCCGAATATTGATTTCAGCACGACTCCGTTTGTCGTACAGCAAGAGCTGGCGGAGTGGAAACGTCCTGTCATTGACGGTCAGGAATTTCCAAGACGCTCCGGTGTGAGTAGCTTTGGTGCGGGTGGCTCGAATGCTCATATCGTTTTGGAAGAGTACATTCCAGACGATGAGAAACATCCAGCTATCCAAGTAAGTCACGCGAATCCAGCGATCATTCTCCTGTCAGCGAAGAATGAAAGCCAGCTCCACGAACAGGCACATCGTTTGTTAGCTGCGATCAAGGATCAGACCATTTCTGACATGGACTTAGCAGCTATTGCTTACACGCTTCAAATTGGGCGAGAAGCCATGGAAGAGCGTCTGGCTGTGATGACCAGCTCCATTCAAGACCTTCAGGAAAAGCTGATGCAATTTGTAGATGGACAGGAAGGCGTCAGTGACGTATTCCGAGGACAGGTGAAAGGCAACAAAAAGACGATTGCGGTGTTTGAAGCGGATGAAGATTTGAAACAGGCAATCGATGCGTGGATAAGCAAAAGAAAATACGCCAAGTTGCTTGATCTGTGGGTAAGTGGAGGCGTGGTTGATTGGCAAAAGCTCTACGGGGTGAAGAAACCTCGTCGCATTAGCTTGCCTACGTATCCGTTTGCAAGGGAACGTTATTGGATTCCTCAGATGGAGACGCAATTCGCGAGAGAAGTTGCAGCCGCATCAGAAGGGACGCTCTTCCTTCACCCATTGCTCCAGAAAAACACGTCTGAATTGTTGGAACAGCGGTATAGTTCCACCTTTCGTGGACAGGAGTTTTTCTTGGCAGATCATGTTGTGAATGGACAGCAGCTCTTACCGGGTGTTGCCTATCTCGAAATGGCACGCGAAGCAATCGAGCAGTCAGCGGGAGCCTTGAAAGAAGGGCAAAATGGCATAACGCTCAAAAATATTGTGTGGGCCAAGCCAATTACTGTCGATGATCAGCCTGTCGATGTTCACATTGGTCTTCAGCTGGAAGACAGCGGAGAGATTGGCTATCGAATCTACAGTCAGCATTCAGGAAATGAAGCAGAAGAGATTGTGCATAGTCAGGGAAGTGCCGTATTCCATAAGGTTGCCGAGACGCCAACGCTTGATCTCGCTATGTTACAAGCCGCGTGTAGCCATAGTATCTTGAGTGGCAGCCAATGCTATGACGGTTATAAAGCAATGGGAATCCATTATGGTCCAGCGCTGCAAGGAATGGAGCAAGTGCATAAGGGCACCGAGCAGGTGTTGGCAAAGCTGTCCTTACCTTTCGCTGTTTTGGGGACAGAAGAACAGTTTGTGCTGCACCCAAGTATGATGGATTCTGCTTTACAGGCGGCGATTGGTTTATTTATGGGGGCAGATGACAGGAGCTTCACTCACCAGCTTGATTCGCTCAAACCAATCTTGCCTTTTGCCCTGGATGAGCTGGAAATCTTCAGTCCATGCACGCCGCAGATGTGGGCGTATATTCGCTACAGTGATGGCAGCAACGCTTCTGATCATGTGCAGAAGCTGGATATTGATTTATGTGACGGGCAAGGAAATGTTTGCGTCAGAATGAAGCGATTTTCGTCTCGTAAGCTGGATGGCAAAGTGGAAGACTTCGAAGCTACAGGGGCACACGAGATGCTGATGGTTCATCCTTGCTGGCAGGAACAGGCAGGTGCTCAGAAAACGGAGACACCTACCTATGCACAGCATATCGTGATGATAGCGGAAGGTTTTGAATCGTCGTTTGCAAGTCTATCAGTACAGATGAACGAAGTGCGCTTGATTCCTTTGCAATCCCACCAAGATGGCATTGCGGACAGGTTCGAGGCCTATGCTTCCCAAGTATTTTTGGAAATCCAAAGCATCTTTCAACAAAAGATACTTGGCAAGGTGTTATTGCAGGTCGTCGTTCCCGACAAATCGGAGCAATCATACGTAAGCGGACTTTCTGGTTTGCTGAAAACAGCTCAGCAGGAGAATCCAAATGTAATCGGCCAATTCATTGAATTAAACCCAGGTGAACATGCGGCTGAAATCGTTAACAAGCTGCAAGAAAATGCCTGCCATCCAATGGACGACCGAATTCGCTATCAAGCGGGTAAACGTTATGTACTGGGCTGGTGCGAAACCAAGCCAATGCATGATGAGGTCGCCATTCCGTGGAGAGATCAAGGAACCTATCTAATTACGGGTGGAGCAGGCGGCTTAGGATTGATTTTCGCAAGGGAAATCGCGAGTCAAGCGAAACAGGCAACCTTAATTCTTACAGGTCGTTCTCCTCTTCGTGAAGATAAACAAGCGATGCTTCATGATTTGCAAAGGTCAGGGGCAAGCGTTCTCTACCGTCAAGTTGATGTGACGGACAAGCAGGAGGTAAACCAGCTCATCCAAAGTATTCAACAGGAATTCGGAGGTCTTCACGGCATCATCCATAGCGCGGGTGTCGTTCGAGATAACTTCATCCTCAAGAAAACGACAGAAGAATGGAGCCAAGTGGTAGCACCAAAAGTTGCCGGCCTTACGAATTTGGATGAGGCAAGTAAAGATCAGCCTCTCGATTTCTTCGTCCTCTTTTCTTCGATAGCAGGAAGTATAGGAAATAGTGGTCAGGCAGACTATGCTTGCGCGAATGCCTTTATGGATGGCTATGCGAAATACCGGAATGAACGGGTGCAGGCAAAGCAACGTCAAGGTCAAACAGTCTCCATCAACTGGCCGCTCTGGAAAGAGGGCGGAATGCAAGTAGATGAAGCGGTTGAGGAGATGGTGAAACAAAGGGTAGGAATCATCGCTTTGCAGACCGCGACGGGTATTCGTGCTTTTTATGAAGCCGTAGCTTCTCGAAAAGATCAGGTGATGGTAATGGAAGGAGATTTACAACGCCTCCACGCAGCAGTGGTGGGAAGACCAAAGACCACAGAACAAGAAGTCAAAGCTTCTCCCGTCATACAACCATCAAGTCATCACTTGCCAAAGGAAAAAGCGATCTATTATTTCAAAAAGCTGGTCTCTTCCGTGATCAAGCTGCCAATAGACCGCATCGAAGCAGATGCCTTGTTGGAAAAGTACGGAATTGACTCGATTATGGTCATGCAATTAACAAATGAATTAGAAAAAACGTTTGGTTCGTTGTCGAAAACATTATTTTTCGAATATCAAACCATCGAAGAAATTGCGAAATACTTCCTGGCATCGCACCGGGATCAAATGATGAGTATCCTTGGTATGGAAGAGAAAGAAGTAACAACGGCATCCCCTGTTAAAAAGTCGAGCGTGGCACCGATCATCAACAACCGCAGGAGCAGAGGCAATGCGTTGAAGGAATCGACGAGAGAAACCAAACCAGCAAACGACGCCTTCGATATTGCAATCATTGGGGTCTCCGGTCGTTATCCGAAAGCGAGAAACATGAATGAGTTCTGGCGTAACCTGCGTGATGGCAAGGATTGTGTCACTGAAATTCCCGAGGAGCGTTGGGATCACAGCCTGTTTTTTGATCCAGATAAGAAAAAGCAAGGAAAAACCTACAGCAAGTGGGGAGGCTTCCTGGACGGTGTAGATCAATTCGACCCGTTATTTTTCAATATCACACCAAGAGAGGCTGAAATCATGGACCCGCAAGAGCGTTTGTTCTTGGAATGCGTCTATGAAACACTAGAGGATGCTGGGTATACTCGCGAATCTCTCGGCTCGACACCTGGCATGGGCCTAGGCGGTAATGTCGGGGTTTATGTCGGAGTCATGTACGAAGAATACCAGCTCTATGGAGCCCAAGAAACGATGCTCGGCAGACCGATGGCGCTGGCAGGAAGTCCAGCTTCCATTGCGAATCGGGTTTCTTATTTCTGCAACTTCCATGGACCTAGCATGGCGGTCGATACGATGTGTTCCTCTTCCCTGACAACTATTCATTTGGCTTGCCAAAGTCTACAGCAAGGCGAATGTGAGGCTGCTATTGCAGGTGGGGTCAATGTATCGATTCACCCTAATAAATACTTGATGCTTGGACAGGGCAAATTCGCATCTAGCAAAGGACGATGCGAAAGCTTTGGTATCGGCGGTGACGGGTATGTACCTGGCGAGGGAGTGGGAGCAGTCCTGCTCAAGCCTCTGGCGAAAGCGATTGCCGATGGAGATCAAATTTATGGCGTGATAAAAGGAACAGCGGTTAACCATGGAGGAAAAACGAATGGATACAATGTACCTAGCCCGAATGCCCAAGCTCGGGTTATTGGACGTGCTTTCCAAAAAGCCGGAATCGATCCGCGGACGATCAGCTATCTGGAAGCACACGGTACGGGGACCTCTTTAGGTGATCCGATTGAAATGACGGGCTTAACGAAGGCTTTCCAAGCGTATACAAATGACAAACAGTTTTGTGCCATTGGATCGGCGAAGTCCAACATCGGGCATTGTGAGAGTGCAGCAGGCATTGCTGGGGTGACGAAGGTCTTATTGCAGCTCAAGCATGGACAATTAGCACCATCCCTGCATGCTGAAGTGCTCAATCCGAATATTGACTTCAGCATGACACCGTTTGTTGTTCAGCAAGAGCTGGCGGAGTGGAAACGTCCTGTCATTGACGGACGGGAAGCTCCACGACGTGCCGGTGTGAGCAGTTTTGGTGCGGGCGGATCGAATGCTCATCTGGTGATTGAAGAATATATTCCCAAAATGCAAGAGCAGCCTACGGTAATGGCAAGTCCGCAAAATCCTGCTTTGATACTCTTATCAGCCAAGAATGAAGAACAGCTACATCAACGGGTACAACGATTGCTTGGAGCCATTGCGGAACAGGGATTGACCGATGCGGATTTAGATGAAATGGCGTATACCCTTCAAGTGGGACGAGAAGCGATGGAAGAACGTTTGGCTGTGATCGCGGGCTCGATGATTGAACTTGAAGAGAAATTGAAGCAATTCATAAGAAGGCAGAAGGACATTGAAGACCTATACCACGGACAGGTAAAACGTCATAAAGACACCATGACAATCTTTGCAGCAGATGATGATATGCCGCAAATGATTGATTCCTGGGTGAACAAAGGCAAATACGGAAAATTGCTGGACGTTTGGGTCAAAGGGCTGAACATTGATTGGAGCAGCTTGTATGGGGAGAGGAAGCCTCGCCGGATTAGTCTTCCAACCTATCCATTTAGCAGAGAAACTTATTGGGTGCCTGGTGGATATACGTCATTTACAGGTGCAGCATCCCTAGCCACATATGAGCAGCATCCCGTTCAGCCAGACATGCGTTTTGTGAAAAAGCAATGGAAGGCTTGCCCAGCGATGCCAACCAAGGAAGCTCATCGAACGATTTGTATTTTCACAACGGATGAAACGAAGCATTTGGCGATTCAACTTTCTAACCATTTTGCTAAGAGTGAAATCCTAGAGCTGAACGAGCTCGAATCACGATTCCATCAGGATGAGATGGCGTGGAAAAACTATGATGGCATCGTAGATTTGGTCGGTTGCGGACATCAGCAAACCGATTCGCTGGTTTGGATTCCATGGCTGCAACAACTTATTGAGAATGGTCATAAGGAAGGCTTGAAGCTATTGGGTGTGACAAAAGGCTTGGAGTCTTACCAGAATGACGCTGTCAATCTGTCGGGTGCCTCACGTGTTGGTTTGTACCGGATGCTACAAAGTGAATATAAACATCTGCAATCACGCCATGTGGATCTAGAGCCATTGGCTGATGGAGAAGAACTTGCGCAACAGATTGCAGCAGAGTTCCTCATTGATGATCAGGAAACAGAGGTTTGCTATCGATCGGGTGAGCGTTATAGCGCCTATCTTCAGGAAGAGATGGTAGCGGACAGTCAGGAGCCAGCGCTTGTTTTCCCTGAGAACCATGTTTTATTGATCACTGGCGGTACACGGGGGCTTGGTTATTTATGCGCCAAGCATTTTGTAGAGCGTTATGGTGTCAAAAAACTGGTGCTCACAGGGCGAGAAAGTCTGCCGCCGCGCGAGCAATGGAGAGCTTATCAGCAGCAAAGCACTTCCGTAGCAAAGAAAATTCAGGCGATACAAGCATTGGAAGCGCAAGGCGTACAGGTTCAAGTCTTATCTGTATCCTTAACCGATGAAGAGGCTTGGCAACAGCATTTGCACGAGTTGAAACAGACGATGGGTCCGATTGGCGGGGTGGTTCATTGCGCTGGTTTTAGCGATGATCAAAATCCTGCGTTTATTCGGAAATCGACGGATGGAATTCAGCGGGTATTACAACCGAAAGTGGCTGGGCTGCATACGCTATACCAAAGCTGCAAGGACGAGCCTTTACAGTTCTTCGTTCTCTTTTCATCTGTTTCGGCAATCATTCCATCCTTGGCTTCGGGCCAGAGTGATTATGCGTTAGCCAATGCCTATATGGATTATTTTGCTTCTGCACATGCTGATTCTTGCCCGATCATGAGCATTCAGTGGCCAAGTTGGAAGGAGACCGGAATCGGGGCAGTTACGACCAAAGCCTATGAACAATCAGGACTGGTACACATCACTGACGAGCAAGGACTGCGATTACTGGATCATATTCTTTTGAAAAAGATGGGTCCCGTTATTTTCCCGGCAGCAATCAACCAAGAGCTGTGGGAACCCCATCAATTGATGCGACACAAAAAGCAAGAAGTTTCTGCTGCGAACCTGTCGTCTCATCGTCCAACAGCAGGCAAGCCGAAGCAAAGCTTAGTGGATCTTGTGAAGACAGCACAAACAAGACTGATTGAGCTGTTTGCGAAGGAGTTGAAAATAGATCCTGCCAGATTGGAGATAGACAAAGAGTTTCCTGACTATGGGATCGATTCGGTGTTACTGGCTCAAGTCATGAATGAGATCAGTAAATGGTTGGGCAAGGACTTGGACCCGACGATTTTATATGAATATCCCACCATCGAAACGCTTGCAGAATGGCTGACCAGCAATCACGGCGATTCCATCGCTGACGATCTGACGCTGACTTCTCCTGAAATGAATGACGATCCGAAGAGTCAGCCCATCCGTAGTGAGACTGTGAAAAGCCGGATGGTGAGTAATCAGGCTACTCCATATAGGGAGGCAAATCCATCTGACATTGCAGTAGTGGGGCTCTCTTGCCGTTTTCCGGGTGCTCGTAACGTGGAAGAATATTGGAAGTTGTTAGCGGAGGGCCGTTCAGCTATTGGTGCTGTACCCAGGGAACGCTGGGGGTATGAAAATTCCTATCATGCAGGACTTCTGGACAACATTACTGCTTTTGATCCTTCATATTTTCTGATAGCAAAAGAAGATGCGAAGGCCATGGACCCGCAAGCCTTATTGGTATTGGAGGAAAGTCTTCATCTATGGCATCAGGCTGGATACACACCGAAGGACATCAAGGGAAAATCGGTAGGCGTCTACATCGGGGCAAGAAGTAATCACCGCCCAAGTGAAGAGCGTCTTCATCAAACACAAAACCCGATTATGACCGTGGGACAAAACTATTTGGCTACAAATATTTCCCAGTACTTCGATCTTAGAGGTCCCAGCATGGTCATCGATACCGCATGCTCTTCGGCGCTGGTCGGGATGAATATGGCGATTCATTCTCTGCGTAATGGCGAGATTGAGGCTGCTATCATCGGTGGGGTTAACGTGTTAAGTGGTGATGAAGCGCATCGGATGTTCCACCAAAGAGGAATTTTAAGCGAAGAGCCAGCCTTCCATATTTTTGACAGGCGTGCGGGCGGCCTCGTATTGGGAGAAGGCGTAGGAATGGTTCTATTAAAGACCGTGGGGCAAGCACTGGCAGATGGTGATGAAATACATGCCGTCATCAAGGGAGTAGCGGTCAACAATGATGGACGAACGGCAGGTCCTGCCACCCCGAATTTGCAAGCCCAAAAAGAGGTTATGCAGTCGGCACTGGCTAAAGCTGGCGTGAAGCCGGAACAAATCAGCTATATTGAAGCGAATGGCTCGGGTTCAGAGGTTACAGATTTACTTGAGCTCAAAGCCATTCAGTCTGTCTATCGCTCATCTCATACGGCCGCTTGCGGATTAGGATCGATCAAGCCAAACATCGGTCATCCATTATGTGCAGAAGGGATTGCCAGTTTGATAAAAGTCGTGCTGATGCTCAAAAACCAACAAGTGGTTCCGTTCCTGTCAGGGCAAGAGCCGATGACCCATTTCCATATGGAGTCAACGCCTTTTTA
Organism: Brevibacillus sp. IT-7CA2; assembly: GCF_949767855.1. Classification (NCBI taxonomy): domain Bacteria; kingdom Bacillati; phylum Bacillota; class Bacilli; order Caryophanales; family Paenibacillaceae; genus Brevibacillus; species Brevibacillus sp. IT-7CA2. Next base: position 808,272 of record NZ_CATKQT010000011.1, on the reverse strand, counting down.
TTTTCAGCGACAGCTTTCTGAATGGATCGATTTGCCCAGAATAGCAGCGATTAATTGTTTTGCAGATGGGGGAACCAACGCCAACGTCGTTTTACAATCCTGGGAGGAGGCAGTCTCACGTCCGAACAAACGACATTCGATTGCACCTCCGACGTTAAACCGATTTGACGTCTACCGTGAAGAGGCAGGTCGTTCAACAGTAACACTGACATATCTGAGTCAGAAACCCAACCATACGACCAGTATTTGGAAGCGACAAATAGTGGAGGGATAAAAGTGCATGATCAGTTTCTCATAACGATCAACCATCCAATCCTCAAAAATCATAAAGCGCACGGTCAGGAACTGTTGCCCGGATTAGCCCATATTGATCTGTTGTATCAAATGTTTCGAGAAAATGGTCATGATTACAGCGAGCTTGAGCTTCGTAATCTAACGATCTATCATCCGATCATGGTGGGACAAGATTATGATGTCATGCTGAGCATTCAGTGCACGCAAGGCAAAGCAGGACAGTGGCAGATTCGGATGGAGGGTCAGACACAGCGCAATGCCATTTTAGACTCGGAGAAAAAGCTGTATGTCACTGCTGAAATGCATCAAAGTGCCTCTACGCAGTTCGATGAAACGCTGGATCTTCCCATGATAGAGCGAGCGGCAAACAAAAAGGTCAATCTGCAAGACGTGTATGAACAATGCCGCCGCCAGAAATTGGTGCATACAGGTTTTATGAAGGCAGAAGGAACGATTTACGAAACAGATTCAGCGGCGGTAATGGATATTTCACTCGGTAAACATGCCCTTCCCAGTGCGGAAGGGTTCATGTTTCACCCGACATTGATCGATGGGTCCGCGATCGGCTCGATGGTAATGTTCACCTCGGTAGTCCAAGAAGAACAGCGGCTATTTTTGCCGCTTTTTTATGAATCTTTTCGGGCCTCCGCTCTTTTACAGCAACATTGCTTTGCCAGAGTACAAACTTCATCCATCCAGCGAAAAAATGAACTGATGTATATGACGATGGAGTTCTTTGATAGATCAGGTAGAAAAATAGCGCATTTGCAAAATTTTGTGGGCAAGCTAGTTCGTGATCCTGGTCTGATCAATCCCAATAAAAAAGAAGTACCTCAGCTTCGAGAGGAGATTCAACCATCGAAGCAGACGGTATCTCTGTCGAAAGGACCTGTTCATGAGGCGAATGAATCGCAATCTGCCTTCGTGAGTAAAGCACAAACTTTTTTACAACAACTGCTGGCAAATCGATTACAAGTTCCAGTCGCGTTGATTGATACGCAGATTGGTTACTATGAAATGGGGCTGAACTCACCGGGCTTGTTGGAAGTGGTGAAGGCTGTCGAAGCGAAAGTAGGAACGCCGCTGTCTCCTACTTTATTGTTTGAGTATACGAATATCGCTGAGCTGGCCGCCTATCTTGCCGAGAATCATGCTTCCGTATTCAGCGGGCTTGATTTGATGAAACAGGAAGGTAGCCAAGAGTTTCCGCAACCTGCCAGGGTAGTAGATTCATCAGCAATCTCTAAGAGTCATGCAGCGAATGCCAATGAAGAAATTGCGATCATCGGGATGGCAGGGCGTTATCCAGAGGCAAGAAATCTCCAAGAATTCTGGATGAATTTAAAAGAGGGCAAAGACTGCATCAAAGAAGTCCCGAAATCTCGCTGGGATTGGCAGCAGTTTGGGGAACTCAAATCCCCTTCAGGAAAGCAGATGTCCAAATGGGGAGGGTTTATCGAAGACCCTGATTGTTTTGATTCTCCATTTTTCAGAATATCGCCGCGGGAAGCAGAAACGATGGACCCCCAGGAGCGTTTGTTTTTGGAAACGTGCTGGGAAGCGATAGAAGATGCGGGTTATACGCCGAAGACGATTGTTCCGGCTCGGGGGAGCAGTAACAGACGGCAGGTTGGTGTCTTTGTTGGCGTGATGCACAAGGATTATGCCCTCATCGGAGCGGAAGCGATGTCTCGGGGAGAAATGTTTCCGTTATCCTTGAACTATGCACCGATTGCCAATCGCGTTTCTTATTTCTGTAATTTTCATGGTCCGAGCATGGCGATTGACACCGTATGCTCATCCTCTCTGACGGCTGTTCATTTGGCGCTGGAGAGCATCAAGCGCGGAGAATGTGAGGTTGCATTGGCGGGCGGGGTCAATTTATCCTTGCATCCTGGCAAATATTTGTCATATGGCATGATGGATATGCACGCTAGTGATGGCTATTGTCATACCTTTGGCAAGGATGGCGATGGGTATGTTTCTGGAGAAGGCGTCGGTACCGTCGTGTTAAAGCCATTGCGCAAAGCGATTGAGGATGGAGATCATATTTATGCCGTGGTAAAAGGAAGCAGTGTGAACCACGTCGGATCGGTGAGCGGGCCTTCCGTACCAAGCCCTGTTGCTCAGGCAGAGGTGATTACAGCATGCCTAGAAAAGAGCGGTGTGGACGCGAGAACGATTCGTTATGTGGAAGCGCACGGGACCGGAACTTCTTTAGGCGATCCGATTGAAATTCAAGGATTGGTGAAAGCGTTTCGTCAATATACAGAGGATCAGCAGTTTTGTTCCATAGGCTCGGTGAAATCAAATATCGGACATGCAGAATCTGCTGCGGGTATCAGCGGTCTGCAAAAAGCTGTTCTTCAGCTTCACCATAAAACGCTCGTTGCTTCCTTACATGCAAAGGAAGTGAATCCGTTTATTGATTTTTCGCAATCTCCTTTTTATGTACAGCAACGGACAGAAGAATGGAAATCGTTGATCATGGAAAACGGTCAAGAAGTCACCGTTCCGAGACGAGCAGGGGTAAGTTCGTTTGGAGCTTCGGGGTCTAATGCCCATATCATTTTGGAAGAATACATCCCAGCTGAAACAAAGCCGAAAGCGCAAGCAATTGGCCATAATACTATCCCAGTGATAATTCCGCTATCTGCCAAGAATAAGGAAAGATTGCAAGCCTATGCGCAAAAAGTAGCGGAGTTTCTAAAAGGGGCATCATCTGACAATCAGCTTCAAGAAATGCTGGAGAAGAAGCTCCGCAAGATTTTATCCAGTATTATTCATGTGGGAGAAAACAGCATTGAGATCGAACAAGAGTGGCATGAATACGGAGTAGACCTCGTTCAAATCACACAGCTAAAGCAAAAACTGCAAGAGGAGTTGCATATTCAGCTAGATATCAAGGAGTTCGATCAAAGCAGCTCCATTGCTTCCGTCATCGCTTCTCTCATGGTTAACCATCGAGACGATATAGAGGGAGAAGTTCAGTCTTTTGCTGATTTAGAAACGCAAATCGATCTGGAAAATGTGGCGTATACCTTGCAAGTTGGACGAGAAGCGATGAAAGAACGAGTAGCCTTTGTCGTCGAGGCTATACCTGAGCTGATCGGAAAATTGGAAGCTTATTCGAAAGGCGAGAATACGATCGATACTTGTTGGGAAGGGAGCTTGAAGCCGAACAACGAGTCATTCGGATTATTAAGCGATGACCAGGACTCTCAACAGCTTATCCAAAGCTGGATTGCAGAGGGCAACATCAGAAAAATCGCAGAATTATGGGTGACAGGCTATGAAATGGATTGGGAACAGCTTTACCTGAATAACAAACCTAGACGTGTTCCCTTGCCAACGTACCCATTTGCGAAGAATCGCTATTGGATTCCGGAAAGCAAAAGTAAATCTGTAAGCGGCAAGACAGCAGCGCCATTCTCATTCACGAGCGAAGCTGCGATTCATCCACTGTTGCAGCGGAATACTTCTGATTTTTCTGAACAGAGGTTTAGTTCCACTTTTACAGGTCAGGAGTTTTTCCTAACGGACCATGTCGTGAAGAATCAGAGAATCTTGCCGGGAGTTGCCTATCTGGAAATGGCTAGAGCAGCAGCAGAGCAAGCAACGGCTGCCCTGACAGAAGAACCAGCCAAGATTCAACTCAAAAACGTGGTTTGGACACGGCCAATTGTTGTGGGGGACCAACCTGCACAGATACATATCGGTCTTGTTCCCGAAGAGAATGGTGAGATTACTTTTGAAATCTATAGCGAGTTGGAGGCTACGGATACAGAACCCGTCGTACACAGTCAGGGTAGCATCATGCTTCATTCAGTTGCTGAGAAACATGCCTTGGATCTGCCATTCTTACAAGCAGAGTGCGGTCAACGTGAGTTTTCATCCGAACAATGCTACAGCATTTTTCATTCAATCGGAATGGATTATGGTTCGGCTCATCAAGGGATCGACACCTTGTATGTAGGAGAGGGCAAAGTATTAGCCAAGCTAGCCTTGCCAGCCTCCATCTCCGAAACGGAGAATCCTTTTGTACTGCATCCAAGCTTAATGGATTCTGCTTTGCAGGCATCTATCGGGCTCATGATGGTTGGGGAGGATACCCCATCAGCTGATGGCGATTCCAGTCGCAAGCCCTCCTTGCCTTTTGCCATGGAGGAGGTCGACATTCACGACAAGTGCACATCCTCGATGTGGGCGTACGTTCGTTACAGTGCCAACAGCAGCGCAGATGACAAGGTGCAGAAGCTGGATATTGATTTATGCGATGACCAAGGAACCGTTTGTGTACGAATAAAGGGATATTCCATGCGAGTGCTGGAGGACGGGAAGCAGGCGAACCATGTTTCTTCGAGCATAGCTTCTTCCGTAACCTCACTGGAGCCTCCTGTGGGGAATCTCATGCTGTCCGCTGTGTGGGATGTGACTCCAGTTGAGAAGGGGGAGCTTTTCCCTAGTGCTGATGAGCAGATTGTCATTGTGGGGGGAAATGAAGAGAATAGCAGCGCCATTCAACAATACTATCCACGAGCAAAAGTGTTGTCCATTCAGGCTGAGAATACGATTGAGGAAATCGTACACCAACTGGAAGAACTTGGTTCCTCCATTGATCATATGGTGTGGATCGCTCCTTTTGATGAGATAGATTCCTTGGCGGATCATCGATTAATCGCGGGGCAAGATCAGGGAGTGATTCTATGCTTCCGAACGATTAAAGCCTTGCTTCGCTTGGGATACGGAAGTAAGGAGTTGGGGTGGAGCGTCATCACGGTTCAATCCCAGCCTATTTGCCATACAGATGTTGTGAATCCTTGCCACGCCAGTATTCATGGGTTAATTGGTTCGATGGCAAAGGAATATCCAAACTGGAAGATTCGACTCATGGATGTAGAGGCCGAATCTGAATGGCCAATGGATGATATGTTGAGGCTGCCAAGAGATCGTCAGGGGCGTCCATGGGTTTATCGTCAGGGTGAATGGTACCGCCAGCAGCTGCTTACCGTCGATCATCCTCCGATCGATCAGACACGTATGAAGCAGGGTGGCATTTATTTGGTGATTGGCGGTGCTGGTGGCATCGGTGAAGTATGGACCGAATATATGATTCGTACCTATCAAGCCCAGATCATATGGATTGGTCGTCGTCAAAAAAATGAAGAGATTCAAGCGAAGATGGATAGGCTTGCCGCTTTTGGACCAGCACCAGCCTATATAGCAGCGGATGCAACGCAGCAGAACGCTTTGCAACAAGCTTATGAGCAGATAAAGAAAACGTATAAACGGATTGACGGAGTTGTTCATTCTGCCATGGTCTTGGTTGAGGAAAGCTTGGAAAACATGCAAGAGGAAGGTTTCCGAGCAGTGCTTTCGTCTAAGGTTGATGTGAGTGTGAACATCGCTTTGGTGTTTGAGAAGGAGCCTTTGGATTTCGTATTATTCTTCTCTTCGCTCATGGCAGTTACGAAAGCTCCGAAGCAAAGCAACTACGCTGCCGGATGTACCTTTAAGGATGCCTATGCTCATCAATTGACCCAAGCATGGCCATGTGCGGTGAAACTGATCAATTGGGGATATTGGAGCAGTGGGCAAGTGGAAGAATCTCATCAAGAGATGGTAGAGACCTATCGTCGTTTGGAGCAAATCGGCATTGGTCTTATTCAGCCGCAAGAAGCCATGCAAGCTTTAGAGACACTTCTCGCAGGAGCCATGGATCAAGTTGCTTTCATGAAGATCACAAAGCCTATTGTCATTGAAGGGATGAAGGTAGAAGAATGGGTGGATGTTCACTCTGCACTTTATCCATCCCTGCTACAGCTGTCTGCCCATGAAAATGAAGGACTTGCTGATGTGGTGGCTGCCTTTATCAAGGAGAGATTGAAGCAGGATCCATCAGCGCGTATACGGATTCTCGAAATCGGAGCAGGTACAGAATCTACCAGTTCCTTGATTTCACAAAAATTACATGCCTATCAATCTTTTATGAGCTTCCAAGTTTTTGATCCAGAAACGGCGTTAAGTGAACAAGGAATGAATGCTGATGAATACGACCTGATTATCACAGCTGATAAACTTCACACAGCTCAACAAATTCGCCAAACCCTGCGTAACTGCAAGAATCTCTTAAAAAGGAATGGTCTGCTTCTAGTACAAGAGATGACCGATCAAAACGTACGTAAAGACCTCGCAGCAGGTCTTTCACTACCTCTGGAAGCTTGGCAGAAAGTATTGAGAGAAGAGGGCTACCGAGTTGTCTCCTATCCACAGTTGATGATTGCTGAAAGTGACGGCGTTGTCCGTAAGTCCAAACAACAGCAGAAATCAATGGGGACCTCAGCTTCCACTCTACCCATTCCTTCACATGCAGACAGAGGAACGAGCACAGAGGCTATGCTTCGAGAGAAAAGCATAGCCTATTTCAAGCAATTGGTCGGAGAGACACTGAAAATTCCATTCGACCAGATCGACTCTTCTGCTGCCCTGGAAGAGTATGGCATTGATTCGATTATGATTGTGCAGATGACGAATGTCTTACGGAAAAAATTGCATCAGATTAGCACGACCCTCTTTTTTGAATATCAAACAATTGATGCGCTGGTCGAGCATTTCATGACAACACAAACGAATGAATTGCAGGCATTAGTAGGAATAGATGAACAGCAGCCTGTTCAAAAGCAAATAACCAACTCAGTAGCTTCTGCAAAGCCAACCAGAGAGCAAGCTGGCTCGTCATTTCGAAAGGCAAAGTCTCGCCGTTTCCTGCAAGTTCTTGATACAGAATCGTTAAAACCAACAGCGCCGTCCAGACAGGATGTGGCGATCATTGGTCTTTCAGGTCGATATCCGCAAGCGGAGGATGTCTGGGAGTTTTGGACTCGCCTGAAAGAAGGGAAGAATTGCATCACGGAAGTACCGGAGGATCGTTGGAATTGGCAAGAATATTTCAGCGAAGAAAAAGGAAAAAGAGGATACATGTACACCAAATGGGGCGGTTTCATCAAGGATATGGATAAATTCGACCCGCTGTTTTTCCAAATTTCGCCTAACGAAGCAGAGCAGATGGACCCTCAGGAGCGCTTATTTTTACAAACGGCATACGCCAGTTTAGAAGATGCGGGCTACACTCCTGCCACATTAGGAGAAAGCAGAAAAATTGGTGTGTTTGTTGGTGTCATGAATGGAAATTATCCAGCAGGAACGAGCTACTGGTCGATTGCGAATCGCCTTTCCTACTTCTTCAATTTCCAAGGACCGAGTCTAGCAGTGGATACGGCGTGCTCCTCTTCTTTGACGGCGATCCATTTAGCCTTGGAAAGCCTGTATAACGGTACAAGTGAATGTGCCATAGCTGGCGGTGTCAATTTAATCGTTGATCCGTTTCACTATATTCGACTGTCTGGAGCGACTATGCTATCTGCTGGTGACCGCTGCAAGTCGTTTGGCGACCAAGCGGACGGCTTTGTAGATGGAGAAGGTGTGGGAGCTATCGTATTGAAGCCTCTGCAAAAGGCGATTGCCGACGGAGACCACATATACGGCGTGATCAAGGGAAGCATGCTCAATGCAGGCGGCAAAACAAATGGATATACGGTTCCCAACCCAATCGCGCAGTCGCAGGTAATCCATGAGGCATTGCAGCGGGCAGGAGTGGATGCTCGTACCGTCAGCTATATCGAAGCGCACGGTACAGGTACCGCTTTGGGCGATCCAATTGAGATTGCGGGACTGACTCGCGCATTCGGACAATACACGAAAGACAAGCAATTTTGCGCGATCGGCTCGGCCAAGTCGAACATTGGACATACGGAGAGTGCGGCAGGAATTGCAGGATTGACCAAAATATTGCTTCAGATGAAATACGGTCAAATCGCACCATCCCTACACACTGAGGTAATGAATCCAAACATTGATTTCAGTGATACACCATTTGCGGTTCAGCAAAAGCTGACAGAATGGCAAAGACCAACCATTGAAATCAACGGAGTAACCAAGGAGTATCCGAGAATCGCGGGGCTATCATCATTCGGGGCGGGAGGGGCCAATGTCCATATCCTCATCGAAGAGTATCTCGAAAAAGATAGAGAGCCCCAGAGTAACATTCAGCCACAGCATCCAAAAGTGATTGTGCTCTCAGCGAAGAACGAAGAGAGACTGTTCACTCAAGTGAATCGATTATTGAAGGCCATCAAAGAAGAATCATTCACCGATGCCCATTTGGCTGACATCGCTTTTACACTACAAGTAGGACGGGAAGCGCTGGAAGAACGCTTGGCTGTTCTCGTCAGATCAGTTGATGAGCTTGCGGAAAAGCTAACGCATTTTGCAGAAGGCGCAGAGAACATTGCCGATTTGTATCGTGGGAGAGTGAAACGCAACCATGACACGGTAGCTCTTTTTGCTGATGAAGATATGAAGCAAACAGTGGAGACATGGATTGCCAAGGGGAAATACGCAAAACTGATGAATCTTTGGGTCAAGGGTGTCTCTTTTGATTGGAATAAGCTAAATAGCGAAGATAAGCCGCGCCGCGTCAGTTTGCCTACCTATCCTTTTGCCAGAGAGCGTTATTGGATAGACATTCAAAAGCCAATAGCAACAGGTATGCCCGAAGCATCTTCGGCTAGCGGGGATATTCTCCATCCATTGCTTCATAAAAACACCTCTGACCTCTATGAGCTGAGATACAGTTCCAGCTTTACAGGGCAGGAGCCGTTTTTGGCTAATCATATTGGAAACGGGCAGTGCCTCTTTCCACTCACTGCTTATCTGGAAATGGCACGGGCGGCAGTGAAACAGGCAACAGGAGGTAGAGAGGGGACTTTATCTGGAATCCGAATGACTCATGTTGCTACAGATGATCCGCTATTGGTGGGCGATGATCTGGTTCAGGTACACGTGGGTATATATCCAGAGGACACTGGAGAGCTTGCTTATGAAATCTACAGCGAATCGAAAGAAGATGATACCAGGTCTGTGGTACATAGCCAAGGTATGGTCGAATTCACTTCGCTCGTGGAAGCACCAACTTTGAATCTAGCTGCCTTGCAAGCCGAGAGCAGCGAGATGCTTACTGCCCGACAATGCTACGAGCTGTTAAAAGAACGTGGAATGGCTGATCATCTGAATTTTCAAGGGATTGACCACGTATACAGGACGCGGGGACAAGTACTGGTAAAACTCTCCTTGCCTTCAATTGCGATGGAGACAGCAGGACAATTCGTTCTCCATCCTAGCTTGTTGGAGTCTTTGTTGCAGTCATCTCGTTATCTCATCACGGAGGCTACATCATCTGACAACATCAGCCCCATCCAACCAGATGGTACTTTTACCCTTGAAGAGCTGGAGATCTTCGAGAATCATCATTCTGTGATGTTTGCTCTCATTCGATTTAGTGATGAAGAGGAGAGTCAAACAAAAATAGATATCGATTTATGCGATGAGGCAGGCAGAATAGGCGTGAGGATGAGAGGCTTTTCAACTGGGAGTGAAAAACGGGTTGCGACGTTGAAAGAGACTCAGGAAACAGTGACTTCCGCTCCACCGCTGATGGGAACCACGATGCTCACTCCAGTATGGAACGCTGTGTCTGTAGAAAAAGGTGAAGTCACTCCGGCGACAAGTGATCAAGTAGTCATCGTTTGCGCCCAAGAAAAGGACAGAAGTCTTCTACAACGTCATTACCCTCAAGCTACTGTTTTACCGCTTCAGTCAGATGACTCTATTGAGGTTATCGCAAGTAAGCTGGAAGAGCAGGGTGTGATCGATCATATCATGTGGGTTGCTCCTGATAGCTCTGTGGAATCCGTAAAAGAGGAGTCCTTGATGATCGAGCAGGAGCGAGGCGTTATTCATGTTTTCCGCTTGATCAAGGCTTTGCTTGCGTTGGGGTATCAGACGAGAGACTTGGGCTGGACGATCATAACTGTCCAGGCGCAGGCTATCTACAAAAAAGATACGGTCCATCCAGCGCATGCCAGCATCCACGGATTGATCGGATCGATGGCGAAGGAATATCCGAACTGGAAGATAAGACTCGTCGATTTGGAAGCGCATGCCGATTGGCCGCTACGTGATATTTTTGCTTTGCCTGCCGATGCTCAAGGAAACGCTTGGGCATATCGTGGACACGCGTGGTATCGCCAGCAGTTGATGCCCGTGCAGAGTCCTTCCATCAACCAAACCGTCTACAGACAGCATGGAGTCTATGTTGTGATTGGAGGCGCGGGTGGTATTGGACAAGCGTGGAGCGAATACATGATCCGCACCTATCAAGCACAAATCATTTGGATCGGTCGCCGCAAGAAAGATGAGTCGATTCAGAACAAAATAAATCAACTTGCTGCCCTAGGACCTGCACCGCTCTACATCGATGCCGATGCTACGGATCGCGAGTCGCTGCGATCTGCTTACGAAGAGATCAAGAAGCAATATGGCAAGATTAACGGGGTAATTCATTCCGCTATTGTTCTCCTTGATAGAAGTCTGGCGAATATGGATGAGACAACCTTCCGCGCTGGAATGGTACCAAAAGTAGAGGTAAGTGTGCGGATGAGCCAAGTGTTTGGCGAGGAGCCGTTGGATTTTGTCCTGTTTTTCTCCTCGATTAACTCGTTTACGAAATCGCCTGGACAAAGCAATTATGCTTCGGGCTGCGCCTTCAAAGATGCTTTCGCCCAGCAGCTTGCCGAGGAATGGACGTGTGCGGTGAAAGTAATGAACTGGGGATACTGGGGCAGTGTTGGAATCGTTGCGTCCAAGGGCTATCAGGAACGAATGAAACAGATCGGCATAGGCTCGATTGAACCTTCAGAAGGGATGGAGGCATTGGAAGTCTTGCTTTCAGGTCCGATGAATCAATTGGCGCTGATGAAAGCGATCAAGCCACTCGATATGGAGGGAATCAATACAAGCGAATCTGTTGCAGTCGTTTCAAACAAAATTTCTTCCAGCATGGCAAGCATTAAAAACAAGTTAAAAGTAAAAGAAATGCCGAGAGCAGCCTATTTTGCATCAGACTTGGATACGAACAGGATCAGCTTGTTTGATGACATACAAGCAACGATCATTCAACTCGCCTCTCTAATCCTGAAAGTAGAGAGCGAAGAAATAGATTCGGATATTGAACTGAAGGAGTACGGATTCGATCCAGTCAAGCTCACCGAGTTTTCTACTAAAATCAATCAGAAGTACAAGCTTGAACTGACACCTGCTGTGATGATGGACTATCCAACGCTTAAGCACATCACTGAATTTCTAGTCAATACCACGCTGAAATCTCAATCGGAAAGAGAACAGGACAACCCGGTTCTATACGTGTAAGCCGAAGGAGTGCCTAGAATGAACAAAATGGACGAGCTTCTCTTAAAGTTATTGTGGGGTCAAATGCAGTCGCTTGGCTGCTTTACGGAAAAGAATCAAGCGCTTAGCGATCTCAAAAGAAAAAGCGGTCTGCTTGACTTATACGACATGTGGCTCAAAGAAACGGCTTCTGTTTTGGCCCGGAATGATTATCTCGTTTACGATAGCGCAACATCTACCGTGATCGATACTGCTCCCATTTCCAGTACGGCTGTCTGGCAAGAATGGGAGCAAGAAAAAGAAGTCTGGCTAAAAAATTCGGATACGAATGCGCAAGTCAAGCTAGTCGAGGCAACCTTGCGTGCTTTACCACAAATTCTCACTGGAAAAGTGCGGGCCACAGAGGTCATCTTTCCCAATTCGTCGATGGAATTAGTCGAGAAGGTATACAAAAATAACATGGTTTCCGACTATTTCAATGTAGTGCTTGCTGATACAGTGGTTGCTTTTGTGGAGGAACGGCTGAACCAAGATTCTGCAGCCCGAATTCGCATTCTCGAGATTGGTGCAGGTACGGGGGGAACGAGTGCCTTCGTTTTCCAAAAACTAAAGACGTATGAAGAGCATATCCAGGAATATTGCTACACAGACCTCTCCAAAGCCTTTTTCATGCATGCAGAAAAAGAGTATGGCCCAAGCAATCCTTATTTGACCTATCAGATTTTAAACGTAGAAGAGTCAGTGACGGGACAAGGAGTGGATCTGGGCGCGTATGATATTGTCATCGCAGCAAATGTCCTGCACGCCACTAAAAATATTCGCCAAACCGTACGTAATGCGAAAGCCGTTCTAAAAAAGAACGGCTTACTTCTTCTAAATGAAATGAGTAAGAACACCATCTTCCTCCATCTTACCTTTGGTTTGTTGGAGGGATGGTGGCTGTACGAAGACCCAGAGCTGCGTCTTTCAGGTTGCCCTGGGTTATCTTCGTCAACGTGGCAGAGAGTATTGGAGGAAGAAGGATTTCAGTCGGTCTTTTTCCCAACAGAAGAGGCGCACGCGATGGGGCAGCAGATTATTGTTACCGAAAGCGACGGCGTGATTCGCCAACAGCAAAGACAACAGCCTAAACCGAAGCCAAACATACATGCTGAACAGCCAAAAGCAAAGAGAGTGAATATACCTTCCGCTCCTAAAGGAAGGGAAATCGAGGATGTCCTGCGCGAAAAAAGTACGGAATACATCAGACAGCTAATCGCTGAAACATTGAAGATGCCGAGTAACCGAATGGATGCTTCCGAGCCTTTAGAGGCATACGGTATGGATTCCATTTTATCTGTACAACTGATCAATCAATTTCGGAAAATTTTCGGCGAAACCATCAGCGGTACTTTGTTTTTTGAATATCAGACGGTAGATGACTTAGTCGAGCATTTACTAGAGACACAAAGAGAAGCGCTGATTTCGCTCACAGGATTGGATGATCACAAGCAGGAGCAGGAGTTAAATCGAACGGAAGATCATGTTGAGTTTGCTCCATTGCCGAAAACCGAAGGGAAACAAAACCTAAGAAAAACGAGAGCATTTGCGCCATCTTCTCGTTCGCAAATGACGGCGTCCAAGCCTGCGACCTCCGGTAAAATAGCGATCATTGGCATGAGTGGGCGTTTTGCTCAAGCTAATAACTTGGACGAGTTTTGGGAGAATTTACTGCATGCGAAAAAGGCTATCTCAGAAATCCCAGCAAAGCGTTGGGATTGGACAGAATATTATCATCCAAATCGGGAGGAAGCCATTTCCCAAGGAAAAAGTTATAGCAAATGGGGTGCCTTCTTAGAAGAATTTGATCAGTTTGATCCGTTATTCTTTCAGATGACTCCGCGAGAAGCAGAAAATATAGACCCTCAAGAGCGCCTCTATTTAGAAGAGTGTTGGAAGGCGTTAGAAGATGCAGGATATGCCTCATCGAAAATGTCTGCGGAGCTCCGCAAGCGAACAGGGGTTTTTGGTGGCATTACGAAACAAGGATTTCATCTGTATAGCACGGAAACCACCCATCACTTTCCGACAACCTCGTATTCATCGATGGTCAATCGGGCTTCCTACTATCTAAACTTACAGGGTCCAAGTATGCCGATCGATACGATGTGTTCCTCAGCTTTAGTTGCGATTCATGAAGCATGTGAATACATCCGAAACGGGAAGGGAAGCATGGCGATTGCTGGTGGGGTGAATCTGTACACCCATCCGCTTACGTACTTCGGTCTGACTGTGGGACAGCTCATCTCGCATACTTCTGACAGTGCTGCCTTTGGGAACGGCGGAATAGGTTTTGTGCCTGGCGAGGGAGTAGGGGCTGTTGTTCTCAAGGATTACGATCAGGCTGTACAGGATAGAGACCATATCTATGCCGTGATACGCGGAACCGCTGTCAACCATAAGGGTAAAGCCAATAGCTACATGACACCAAGCCCCATCCCAATTGCAGATGTGATGGAAGAGGCTTTGGAAGAAAGCGGACTGGATCCTCGATCCATTAGTTATCTGGAAGCTTCTGCCTATGGATCAGACATAGTCGATGCCGTCGAAATGACAGCAGTGACGAAAGCTTTTCACAACCGTCAAGGAACAGAAGGGGATTATCGACTCGGTTCGGTTAAACCGAATATCGGGCATTGTGAATCGGCTTCCGGCATGTCGCAGCTGATGAAAGTGATTTTGTCATTACAGCATCAGACGTTGGTTCCAACCCTGATTCCTGACGAATTGAATCCGAATATTCATTTTGATCAACTCCCATTCCAATTGCAGCGAGAGGTATCGGAATGGAAGCAGGTCACTGTAGATGGGCAGACAGTCCCCCGGCGAGCAGGCATTACCAGCTTTGGCGGCGGTGGAGTGAATGCCCATCTTATCGTTGAGGAATACAACCACAATCCAGAAGCCCAAACGCTCTCATCATCTAGTAGAGTAAACGATTCAGATTCTGAGCTGTTTGTCTTTTCGGCTAAGAATAAAGAGAGATTGCAAGAATACATTCACCGCTGGATTGGTTATTTGCATAAGAACCAGCATATCGATGTAACGAATACAGCTTACACCCTTCAAATCGGAAGAGAAGAAATGCCTTGCCGTTTGGCTGTCATCACCAAAAGTCAAACAGAGCTTTACCAGCAACTGGAACGCTGGTTAGAAAATCAAGAAGATGCGGAACATTGCTTTTTTGGCGATCTAAAGGAAAACAAAGAATTGATGTCAGACCGGGTTACGCGGGCAATCGAATCAAAAGATGTAGGAGAACTAGCAAAATTGTGGGTTCTAGGCAATCCCATCCCGTGGCAGAAGCTGCATGAAGGGAAGGAGTTATCCCGAGTAGCTAAGCTCCCAACCTATCCATTTAAGAGGAGAACGTGCTGGATAGAACGCAATCAAACGAATCGCTCTAGGAGGGAGACGAGCATGACATCCACTCAGCCAGAATTCGAAAACAAAGCCGTTGAAATTTACACATATAGCGCCAACAGCAGCGAAGCGGAGTTTTCGGAGGATTACTTGACTGTATGTCCATTTGAAAGAAAGATTCCAGGCTTTTCAATGAGCCGTGTCATTTTGAACCCGGAAAAATATCCGTTGGAAAGAGAAATGGTAAGAGAGAAGCAAGTAGAGATGCGCCAAGTACTTTTTTACAAAGAAAATTTCTCTCGTGTGCAAAAAGTGTTGGACTTTGGATGCGGTCACGGGACAGATGTGATTCAAATAGCAGAGCTCTATCCGCATATTGAAACCCATGGATTTACGATTACCAAGGCGCAAGCAGAGCTTGGCAATCAACGAATCGCGCAGAAAAATCTGGGAGCTCGTGCGAAAATATTCAATAAAGACAGCTCCAAGGATACCTTTCCCGATCTCTACGACATCATTGTCGGGATAGAAGTGAGCTTCCATATTCGAAATAAACATGGACTATTTCAAAATATCTCCTCTTCTCTGAACGAAGAGGGAACCGTTCTGTTGATCGATTACATAGCCAATACGCGAGGACCGATCGTAGACCAGAACGTAGAAGTCAGCATTCCCACCGTGCAAGAATGGAGTGAGCTTTTAGCGGAGCATCAGTTAGTGATCGATGAAATCATTGACGTATCGCCGCAGATTGCTAATGCCTTACATGATCCTGACGTGGAACAGTACATCAAGCATCTGCCTAAAGCTGTTCAAAATTTGTATATCAACACGGTGAATCAATCTATCTCTCTTGAAAGAGGGTGGATCAGCTATTGCTTGTTTAAGTTGAAAAAGGCTCCGCATCTTGCGTACATGAAGCGTTGTGAATGGAATGCCAGCAAAATAACGAAGAAAAGAGCTTATCCAGAAGCATTAGCGGAAATGGTAAACAGCGGTTATATTCCTTATCCGAAACAGCAAATGAGAACTCTCCCTCATCCAAATCAGCATGACCACAGCTTTCATTGGAATAGCGAAACAATCAAAGAATCGTTAGTCGAGGCTTTTGCCGCCGTTTTAGGTCTTCAACCAGAAGAACTGGAAGAAGTAGAGACCTTGAAGGATATAGGAATTGGCTCTCTTAACGCCGTTGCCTTATCCGAAATGATTAACAGTAAATTCAATCTGAAACTACCGACCAGCGTTGTGTTTGAACATAATACGTTAGATTCATTGGCAAGCTATATTGCTAGCCAATTGCAGCAAGACGAGCCTAGCCAGCTCCATTCCAATAAACCATTCGTGTCGGATGCTCAAAATCAACCAATATCATCTGAATATTCTGGACAAAAACATAATTTGTCGATAGATCAGTCCATTCCAGATCGGACAAAAATCAAAGCGAGCCTAATCGAGGTCTTTTCGACCGTTTTAGGCTTGAGAGAAGAAGAGCTGGAAGATGTGGAATCCCTAAAGGAATTGGGAATCGGCTCGCTCAATGCCGTTCAATTATCCGAAGCTATCAATAGCAAGTTTCATCTAAAACTACCGACAAGTGTAGTGTTTGAACATAATACGCTAGAAGCATTGGCGAGCTACATCGCGACTCATCTACCAGAGCGCCAATCAGCGCAGACAGAATCGTTTATCCAAAATCATGGAAATCTTGAAGAGAAGCCTGCTTATACAGAGAGAGTCTCGACGCGGAATATTGCCTACGAGCCGCCTAAAGTAGCTTCCGATGATATTGCGATCATTGGGATTTCCTGCCGCACAGCAGGTGCAAAGGGGCAAGATGAGTTCTGGGAGCTTGTCAGTCAGGGCAAAGATTGCATCAGAGAAGTGACCAATCCAGACTGGCGCGCCTTTTTCAAAGAAAATGCACTCGGCGATATTCCGGTTAAATACGGGGCGATGGAGGATATTGAATATTTTGATCCAGCGTTTTTCAAAATTTCTCCTACCGAAGCCCAATCGATGGATGTCACGCAGCGCATCCTTTTACAAGAGAGCTACAAAGCGCTAGAGGACGCAGGTTATACCCCGTCCATGCTGCGAGGACAACCCGTTGGAACCGTCATTGGCGCAATGGCGGGAATGACGGTAGAACAAGATTTTTCTCATTTTGGCATGCTCGGATCGGATACGAGTATACTCGCCTCGCGCATTGCTTATTTCCTTGACCTAAAAGGACCAGCTCTGGCTGTGAACACAGCTTGCTCATCCTCTTTAGTTGCAATCGATATTGCTTGCCAAAAGCTAAAGACGGAAGAGGTTAATCTTGCTATCGCAGGAGGAATTACGATTTATTCCCATCCCGCTCCGTTTATCTCAATGAGTAACGCAAGGATGCTATCTCCTACAGGGGAGTGCCGCCCGTTTGACAATGGAGCCAATGGCATTGTCGTTGGGGATGGCGTTGGCGTTGTGATTTTAAAAAGACTGGAAGATGCATTACGGGATAACGACAGCCTCTATGGTGTCATCCGTGGCAGTGGAACCAATCAGGATGGACGGACATTGGGCATTACCGTGCCTAGCTTCCAAGCGCAAAGCGACCTGCAAAAATCCATTTACGCGAAAAAACAGATTGATGTGGAAGACCTTCAATATATCGAGGCACACGGAACCGCGACCAAATTAGGGGACCCTGTTGAGATTCATGCACTGAGTGAATCTTTTCGCCAATTCACGCCGAAGAAACGATTCTGCGCAATTGGTTCTTTGAAAGCCAATATCGGGCATACCACAGCAGCGGCTGGGGTGTTGAGTGTCATCAAGGTGTTACTCAGTATGAAAAACAAGAAAATGGCTCCGTCGATCCATTTTGTCAAAGAGAATGAACACATTGATTTTGAAAACAGCCCTGTTTATGTGAATACCAAGCTGCAAGATTGGCAGACCAATTCCAAAGGCTCTCGTTTGGCTGCGGTCAGCTCTTTTGGCTTCAGCGGCACCAATGCTCATCTGGTGATCGAAGAGTTTAATAGAAGCAAGGCCAGATCCGCTGCTCCTGTTGAGGGTCAAGAGATAGCGACGGGAGTCTTCGTGCTGTCAGCTGAATCACGTGAACAATTAGTAGCCTATGCCAAGAAAACAAAGGCATTTATAGAAAGGCATCATGATGTGAAACTAGCAGATTTTCTTTATACCTATCAGACTGCAAAGGAATCCATGTCTCATCGAGTAGCAGTCGTGGTCAACAGTAAAGAACAGCTGATTGCGCAGTTAGAGCAATTCATACAAAGTAATGGGGCGAAAACGTCTGATCTGTTTATCGGAGAAATAAACAAAACGGGCGGAATCAAGATCGGCGATACAGAAGAGGGAAGGGAATTTATCCGCAATCTCGCTCTGAACAAGAAGATCAAAAAGCTGGCGGAGATATGGGTTCATGGTAACGAAATAGATTGGGGAGCTCTCTATCCAAAAGGAATGGTGAGCCGTCTATCAGGTCTGCCAAGCTATCCTTTTGCCAAGGAACGATACCGTTTACCCAAAGTTGTCGTAGGCAGCCGTACCCATCAAGAAGCAGCAGCCACCTCCGAACAGACAGCAGAAAAGCACGAACACAGAGCAGCAGACATAGCCAACTTAACTGAGGTAACTCGTGTTCAGACAGAAGGAGCTGATGTGAGGGAGACAGAAATCCAAAACTCGGTTATCCATCATGATGTCATACATGCAGACGAAGACGATACACCACGTAACGAACTAGTCCGAAAAATTGCTGCTGCTTGGGAAGAGGTACTTGGTGTGAAAAAGGTTGATATCCACAAAAACTTCCAAGACTTGGGCGGTGATTCAATCATGGCCACTCAGATTATTTCCAGATTGAAGAATAGCTTCCCGGTTGATTTGAATTTAGACAATCTCTTTTCGGCGCCAACCGTTGCAGGAATGGCGGAGCTGATTGAAGAGGAACTGATTGCTGTTATTGATGAACTTCCAGAAGAGGCGATTTTGGAGCTATTAAGCTGATGAATTCCTCTAGAAGAAAGGGAGCAGAATCAACATGTGGGAAGGAGCAATCCGATGATCAATGATAAGGAATCAGCTAAATCAAGAGATGAGATACTTGCCGAGAGCAGATCGAAGCTTTCCGAGAAGAAACTGGCATTGCTGGAGAAGCTGAAAGGCTCAAAACAGGAGACGAAAAAGACTGGGATTCCGCGGCGTTCAAGAGAGGGCTTCGTGCCCCTCTCTTTTGCCCAGCAGAGACTATGGTTTTTAGACCAGTTGGTACCAAACAGTCCTGCTTATAATGTGGTGGCTGCCTTCCATCTATCGGGTGAGCTTCACACAAACATCATGGAGCGGTGCGTTAATGAGATAGTGAAGCGTCATGAAGCCCTGCGAACCACCTTTCAAGTCGCAGACGGAGAGCCGTATCAGCTAATTGCTCCTGCCTTGCAAATTCCTTTTCCTATTGTCGATCTTACAGGACATCCCGAGGCGGAGAGGGAGGATGAGTTTCGCCGACTCGCAAAAGAGGAAAGCATGTATGTTTTCGATCTAACCAAGGGACCCTTGTTGCGTGTTACTTTATTCAAACTCGGCGAGGATTTGAATATTTTACTTTTGAACGTTCACCATATCATCATTGACGGATGGTCAGTCGGGGTTTTCTTCAGAGAAATGGTTCTGCTTTATCAGGCCTATCTTGCGGACAAGCCCTCACCATTGCCTGAGCTTCCGATCCAGTACGCTGATTTTTCAAGCTGGCAGCGGGAGTGGCTTCAAGGAGAAGTGCTGGAGAAACAGCTTTCTTACTGGAGAGAAACCCTTGGAAAAGATAGCAGCGTGCTAGAGCTGCCAGTAGACCGTACAAGACCGCCTATCCAAACGTTTCAAGGAGGGAGCCTAAAACTACAAATTCCCTCTTCCCTTTCACATGCCATAAAAGCGCTGAGCGAGCAAGAAAATGCCACGTTGTATATGGTCATGATCACCGCGTTAAAGATATTGTTGCACCGTTACAGCGGGCAAAATGATATCCGGGTGGGAGTGCCCGTAGCGAACCGCAACCGCGTGGAAATGGAGAATCTGGTCGGCTTTTTTGTAAATACGTTGGTCCTCAAAACAGATGTTTCCGGCAACCGTAGCTTTAGAGAGCTGTTGTCACGTGTGAGAGAAACAGCGAACAGCGCATACAGGCATCAAGATGTACCCTTTGAACGATTGGTAGATGAATTGCAGCCTGAGCGTAATATGAGTCAAAATCCACTTTTTGAAGTCTGCTTTGTATTGCAGAACTTTCCTATGCCGAAAAAATCGGACATGTCTGCACTAGGCTTTTCTTTGGTCAAATTTGAAGAGTTCCGTAACAACACATCCAAGTTTGACCTCTGGATTCAGGTTGTAGAAAAAGGGGATATCCTTGACTTAGACGTTGAGTTCAATTCCGATATTTTTAATGAATCGACAATCAGTCGTATGTTAGAAAGCTTTACAATCGTGCTGGCAGGTATTGTCACGAATCCGAACCAGCCGATTTCAGATTTGCCGATTTTGACCGCTGCTGAAGAGCAAAAGCTGTTGGTTGAATGGAACAATACGAAGACGTACTACCCACAACAAGATAGGTGCCTTCATGAAATTATCGAAGCGCAGGCTGCCAAAACTCCAGATGCGCCAGCCGTTATTTTTGAAGAGGTGCCACTCACTTACAAGGAATTGGATCAACGGGCGAATCAACTGGCTAACTATCTCCGAAAACAGGGCGTAAGAGCGGAAACGCTTGTGGGCATTTATATGGAGCGCTCCTTTGAGATGGTCATTGGGCTGTTAGGTATCCTCAAAGCAGGCGGCGCCTACGTTCCCCTAGATCCAAGCTATCCGCAAGATCGGGTTGCCTTTATGATCACGGATGCGAATCCTTCTTTCCTCTTGACTGCGGAGGGGCTGAAGAACACACTCCCTGAATACGATGGACAACTAATTTGTCTCGATTCAGATTGGGAGACAATCAGCATGGAGAGCCATGTGGCGCCTGCAAGCGGAGTCAACAGCGACAATTTGGCGTACATGATTTACACCTCAGGTTCTACTGGTAAGCCAAAAGGTGCGATGAATGCCCATCGCGGTATCGTCAACCGACTTTTATGGATGCAGGAACAATATCAGCTGAATGAAACCGATCGGGTCATGCAAAAGACGCCTTTCAGCTTTGATGTGTCGGTATGGGAATTTTTCTGGCCGTTAATGACGGGCGCCTGCATGGTAGTAGCTCGTCCAGAAGGTCACAAAGATACGACATATTTGGCACGCCTGATCAAAAAAGAGAAAATCACCACCATGCACTTTGTTCCTTCGATGCTTCAAGTATTCCTGGAGGAGACGGAAATTAGCGGCTGCGATACGCTGCGACGAGTCATTTGCAGTGGGGAAGCCTTATCTTATTCAACGCAGGAGCGCTTTTTCGAGTGTCTCGATGCGGAATTGCACAACCTTTATGGTCCTACAGAAGCGGCGATTGATGTCACCTACTGGGCATGTCAAAAAGGAAGCAAGCTAAGATCCGTGCCGATTGGACGTCCTGTGGCGAACACCCAAATCTATCTGTTAGACGAGCACCTGAATCCTGTTCCCGTCGGTGTTGCTGGAGAGCTACACATCGGTGGTGTGCAACTGGCTCGTGGATACTATAACCGACCTGAGCTGACAGAAGAAAAATTCATCCCTGATCCATTCAGCAATAAAGAGGGAGCGCGCCTTTATAAAACAGGTGACTTGGCACGTTACATGTCGGATGGAACAATCGATTATCTGGGCCGCATTGATTTTATGGTCAAATTAAGAGGGTTCCGTATCGAGCTGGGTGAGATTGAAGCTGTATTAGATGAACATCCACATGTACAAAAAGCGGCTGTGATCGTTCATGAATCCGAGCAGAGACCAGGGCATAAGCAGTTGGTATCTTATATCGTGCCAGATTCACAGTCCAAGGAAAAACTGAAAAAGGCAACAGAAGAAGAAGCACTTCCTGCGGAACAGGTATCAGAATGGCAGGATGTCTTTGATAAAGCCTATGATGATGAAAATAAATATGAGGCCGATTTCAACATTACCAGCTGGAATAGCAGTTATACGGGTCAGCCTCTTTTAGCGGAAGAAATGCGTGAATGGGTCAATTCGACGGTTGATCGTATCCTTGCCTTGCAACCGAAAAAGGTACTCGAAATCGGGTGCGGTACAGGGCTGTTGTTATCCCGAATTGCGCCTCATTGTGAACAATATTGGGGAACTGATTTTTCGTCGATGGCGTTGGATTATATTACTGCGAATCTGATCAACCAAAGAGAGGATTTATCCAATGTCACCCTGCGTAAGAGCTATGCGGATGATTTTAGTGGACTAAAGGGACAGAAGTTCGATGTGATCGTGCTCAACTCTGTGGTGCAGTATTTCCCAGATGCGAGCTACTTGTTGGATGTGCTGAAAAAGGCCATACACTCCATGAATGACAAAGGATCAATTTTTGTCGGTGATGTTCGTAATCTTTCTTTACTGCAAACCTTCCTCACTGAGGTAGAGATGGAAAAGTCACCGGCGACGTTGACCACCGATCAATTGCAGCGCCGCGTGCAGAAGCGAATGAGACAAGAGCAGGAGCTGGTTATCGATCCTGCCTTTTTCTATGCGCTTCAAGAGCAGCTACATCAAATCAGCCATGTAGAAATCAAGTTGAAGCGTGGAAGTCATCATAATGAATTAACTCGCTATCGCTATGATGTGATTCTTCATCTCGGCAAAAAAGTGCAGCCGATTGAGGACTTTTCATGGCTGGATTGGCATGAGGAGCGAATCCAAAATATTGATGGGCTTCGTCAAATCATGACCAAGTATAAACCGCAAATCTTAGGTCTTACGAATATCCCTAATCTGCGGTTGGACAGGGCGAATCGATACCAGTCATTGCTTGCTGACAGAGATGTTCTCAAAACGGTGGAAGAACTGAGAACAGATCAGAACCATCCAGGCACTGGAATAGACCCTGAGGAGCTTTGGAAGTTGGGCGCTGAGCTACGATACCGTGTGGATATCGCTTGGATGGGTGATAGAGGGGATGGCAGCTATGAAGCTGTGCTCAGACCTGAGCATTTACTAGAAAAAAGACAGCGTAACACAGTGGTCACCGCGTGGCACCGTCCAGCGAAAAACCACCAACCGATCGAAACGTATGCGAACGATCCTTTGACAGACAGAGTTGCTCGCCAGTTCATTCCAGAGCTGCGCAGTTATTTACGGGATAAGCTGCCAGATTACATGGTTCCGTCTATCTTTGAGTTTATCAGGGAAATGCCAGTGAACATGAATGGAAAATTGGATCGCAAAGCGCTTCCTGCGCCGCTTATGGAAGTGCCAGAGATGGAAGGAGATTTTGTACCACCGACGACGGAGACGGAAAAAATTCTTGCCGATGTCTGGGCTGAAATATTGGGCTTGGATAAGGTTGGCATACATAATAGCTTCTTCGGATTGGGTGGCGATTCCATTCATACCATTCGAGTGGTTGCGAGAGCAAAACAACACGGTTTGGAATTGACTCCACAGCAAATTTTCCAATTCCAGACCATAGCTGAACTGGCAGAGGTTGCAGGTGAGGCTTCCACCCAAAGTGCGAAGCGAACGGCAACAGTAGTAGAGTTACCAACTCTTGAGAAACATCAGTTGGATAGGATAGTAGTAGACAACCCATACATGGAGGATGTATATCCGCTGACGATTATGCAAGAGAATATGCTTTATCGATACAAACATCATCCAGAGCCTGGTTTGAATGTGGTTCATCATGCTTTTCGCATAGAGGGAGGCCCTTTCCATGTATCTGCTTTTGAGCAGGCATGGCAGCATCTCATCCAACAGTTCCCTGCATTGCGAACATCCTTCATCTGGGAAGAGCTGGATGAACCGATGCAGATCGTGCATGAGAAAGTGGATATCCACATCAAACAGGAAGATTGGCGGGGCATTCCGGAAGAAAATCAACATGAACAATTGCAATCCTATATTCAAAAGCTGAGACAACAAGGATTTGAGATGGGCCAAGCACCACATGCGCATCTTGCTCTGCTTCAAGTAGGAGAGGATGTCTACTACTTTATTTATGTCTTCAACCTGATGTTGCAGGATGGCTGGAGCTATACGTTGATCGTTAAGAGACTATTCGAATATTATCAAGCGTTTTCCCAAGGGAAGGCGATTGATATTGTGCCTGTATATCCTTATAGGGATTATGTTGCGCAACAAAAACAGCAGGACTTAACGGATGCCGAGCTGTTTTGGAAGAAGAATCTGAAAGGAATGACCAGGTCCACTCTTGAATGGGCGCAAATGAGCAGGAAGGATATTTCTGCCGAAGAGCCTCCCTATTCTCAAGAAAGGTTCATCGTATCGCCAGAAGTCTCCTCGGCGCTCTTATCCTTGTCCAAGAAGTATCATCTGACGCCATATACATTGGTACAAGGGGCTTGGGCATTGCTGCTCCATCATTATAGCGGCAAGGAAGACGTTGTATTTGGTACGATCTTCTCCGGCCGCAGCATAGCGATGATGGAAGTCGAGCATTCTGTCGGGCTTTTCTTCAATATTCTGCCCATTCGCGTGAGCATCGAGCAAAACATGAGGTTCTTGTCTTGGCTCCAAAACATGCAATCCAAGGTAGTAGAGACGAGTCAGTACGAATACACACCGCTGAAAAATATATACGAGTGGTGCGATATTCCACGAGATCGGCTTTTATTTGACAGTTATCTGGTAAGCGAACAGCTCCCAGATTTCTCTTCCGTGTTTAGAGGATTTAATGATGTCCTCGGTGCTACCATCTATGAGTCGATCGCTCAGACAGAGCATCCATTACGAGTGGAAATCCTTTTCTATGAACAAGTGCTGGTCCTGCATATCAACTACTATCGACGTTTCTTCAACGATAAGGAGATTAGCAGTATGCTGCAGCACTTGAACGCTCTTTTAGAAGGATTGGTAGCGAACCCTGAGCAAAAGGTAAGCGAGTTAGTCAATGCGATAACGTATCATCCCCAACACTAAATTTGCGAACAAGAGGAGAGGTTACTATGTGTGGAATTGTGGGATGGCTTGACTGGGATGACGATTTGTCATCCCAGCATGCTATTTTGCACAAAATGGCTCAAGCGATCCAACACCGCGGACCAGACGAAGAGGGATATTGGTTGTCTCCCCGGGCAGCGATTGCGCATCGGCGCCTGATCGTGATCGACCCAGAAGGCGGCAAGCAGCCAATGATCTACCGGGAAGGAGATCAGACGTGTGTCTTATCGTTTAATGGGGAAATCTACAATTATTTGGAACTGCGCCGCCAGTTAGAGATGCTTGGGCACTCCTTTCAAACCAATTCTGATACGGAAGTATTACTGCACGCTTTTTTGGAATGGAGAGAGGAATGTGTCCGTCATCTCAATGGGATTTTTGCATTCGCCATTTGGGACGAAAAAAATCATCGCTTGTTTTTAGCGCGTGACCACTTAGGTGTAAAACCATTATTTTATTGCCAACGAGGGAGCTCGTTCTTGTTTGGCTCCGAACTGAAGGCCTTGCTTGCCCATCCAAAAGTGAAGCCTGAAGTAGAAGCGGATGGGTTAGCAGATATTATCGGACTCGGTCCGGCGAGAACGCCTGGATTTGGCATTTTCCGCAATGTAAATGAGATTCGAGCTGGACATTGTGTAACAGTCACGAAGGATCAAATCAGGACAAGGCCATACTGGAAACTTGAGAGCAAGATGCATACCGATGATATGGATACAACGACAGAAAGAATACGCGCCCTGTTACAAGACACGGTACAACGCCAGTTAATCTCTGACCTGCCTTTGGTTAGTATGCTGTCTGGCGGTTTGGACTCTAGTGGCTTGGTGGCTTTAGCTGCTGAAGAGCTTCGTAAAAAAGGGAAGACGTTGCAAACCTATTCGGTTGATTTTGTTGACAATGATCAGCATTTTGAAGAAGGGTTGCTGCATATTAGCTTGGATGCGCCATGGGCAAAATCAGTCTCAGAGCATGTACAAACGAGGCATCAAGAGATTACCTTCAACGCTCAAGATCTGATTACTCATTTTCATATGCCGTTGAGAGCGCGTGATCTACCGGGATTAGGGGAGACGGATACCTCGCTCTATTTGTTCTGCCGGGAAATGAAGAAAAAAGCGACTGTCTCGCTATCAGGTGAATCGGCAGACGAAGTGTTTAACGGGTATCCTTGGTTTCAGAAGGAGAAATTCTTGAATTCAGGAAAATTCCCTTGGATGGAGCATGACGGGTGGAGTTCCTTTTTAAATGAAGAAGCCATCGAAAAGATTCGCCCACAAGAATATCTTCGCAGGCGGTATGAAGAAGGGATTGCTGAGGTACACCCTTTGGAAGGGGAGACAGCATTGGAAGCTCAACAGCGCAAAATGTCGTACCTCTTTATCACACGGTTTCTTCCGTTGCTATTGGATCGCAAGGATCGAATGAGTATGTATACGGGGTTTGAAGTACGTGTTCCTTATTGTGATTACCGTCTGGTTGAATATTTATGGAATGTTCCATGGAAAGTAAAAAATATTGATCAAATCGAAAAAGGATTGCTTCGCAGAGCGTACAAAGGATATTTGCCGCATGACGTATTGTACCGCAACAAAAGCGCATATCCGATGACCTATCACCCAGAGTATTACCATGCGATTTTGGAGCATATGAAACAAATTTTAGCGAACCCTAATTCGCCTCTACTACCATTGATTAATAAGTCTGTGATCCAATTTGTACTGGATGGAAAAGCACCTATGAATCTAGCTCAATCAACGAAGCTGATCGAATACCTCGTCCAGATAAATATGTGGTTAGAGGAATACAAGGTTTCCATTCGATAGAAGCCCTAAGATTTGCTGATAAAAAGGACAGTCAGGATGTTTTTTCCTGACTATTTTTCTTTCAAAAATTGTAGTTGAAGGGATGTGTAGTAAATGAATGTCAGTGAGGTCAATCAGAATATGGCAATCCCACAACGACTGCCTGCAAACGGAAGTGACAGGTTTAATTACATGGTCAGCTATCTTTCCGATTGCCAACTTCAAATGGTGCTGGAAATGGACGGACATGTGAATCAACAGCGATTGCTTCAAGCGATGGAGGCAAGCACCATTGCGGAACCTATCATTGGTTGCCGCTTTATAAAAGATCCAGTCCGCCCCTATTGGGAGCGACGCAGCGATTTGGCGTCAAGCGGTTGGTGTTCCTTGCAACTTCTCAGTGAGTCCGATTCCGAAGAGAAAGCTATACAGGAGTGGCTGTCGAGCCCAATAGACATCGATGCTGATGCGATGGTCAAAATTCGTATTCTGCGGACCTCAACCAAAGATATCATTTGCATCAAATTGAATCATCTATGCAGTGATGGTGCAGGATTGATAGAGTATGTTCACTTGTTAGCTTCGCTATATAGTGAGCTTGCCAAAAACCCTCGCTACGTTCCCAAGTCAAACCCTGAGGGCAGGGATCAGAGCCGTTTGTTCAAGGAGATGGGTATCCCAAATGGCGGGATGCCGCAAGCTCCAGAACCCCAGGGACCAACACTTCCTTTTACGCTTGGAGAACCAGCTAAAAGGAGACAAGCCATTCGCAGAATACCGCGCGAAGAGTGGCTGGAGCTAGCGCAAGGATTTAAACAAAAAGGGTTCACGGTAAATGATGTGTTACTGGCTACCTACATGCGAGCTTTATATCAACAAATGGAGAATGTTCCAGCTGAGCAGGTCAAAGTCATGGTGACGGTTAATGTAAGAAAATTCTTACCCACGGGCAAGGCGGACGCCATTTACAACTTATCCGGCGTTGTTCACGCCTCCATGAATCAAGCAACAGGGACATTTGCAGATAAGGTGAAAGAAGTGGCGGAATTCATGAAGAGTCAACGCGATAACAAAGAGATTCTGCATGATGCGGTAAACACGTTTGCCTTTGTGGAAAATTTTGAGTTTCAACACACATTGCAGATCATACAGGATGTAAGAAAACAAATCGTAGCGGATGGAAACAGCACACCAATATTATCAAATTTCGGTATGATTGGTACTAGTCAGATATCATTCGATGATGTGAAAGTCGCAGGTGCGTATATCGTATCGCCAGCCTATTACGCACCAGGACTGATGCTTGGAGTCAGTACGTATCAAGATTGCATAAGCCTCAACATTTCCTTCTTTGAATCGAACACAGACATTGGGTTAATAGAAAAACTCCTGGATACCATGGTAGAAGAAATCAAGTCATACCGAGAGTAGCCAGCTTGCAGCAATTACTTACCCATTTAGATAAGGAGTGAATAAAATGAATAAAGTAGTATTTCCTAATGAAATATCAGGTGCCGAGAATCTGCAACAACAGTTCGAACCCTACGGCTGGTATGCAGAAATGAGAAAAAATAGCCCGGTACATTACGATGAAAAGCAACAGGTTTGGAACGTATTTCTGTATGCGGATGTAGAGCGTGTGCTGACCGATTATCACCTCTTTTCAAGCGATACAGGCACACGAATCGCTGGTTCCCTCGCATTGAAAGAAAAGGGGATCACAGAGATGGACCCGCCTGATCACGGAAAAAGGAGAGCTCTCTATACAAAGGCATTTTCAACCAGAACACTCCAGGAGTGGGAGCCGCGTATTCAAGAAATTTCACGTCATTTGCTAGAGGAAGTAAAAGAAAAGCAAAGCATCAAAATTTTAGGTGATCTTGCAACCCCGATGCCGGTGATTGTCATTGCTGATTTGCTCGGTGTACCGTCCAGTGATTGGATGCTGTTCAAACAATGGTCCGATGTTCTCATCTCTTCCGGGACCCGCGAAACGTATGAGGATATTAACCTCAAAAAGGAAGAAATCATGAAGGAAATGGCCGTTTATCTCTCTCCGATCATTCAAGAAAAAAGAGAGAATCCGGCAAAAGATTTCCTCTCCGATTTAACGCAAACAGAATATAAAGGTCAAAAACTATCTGATCGTGAGATTATTGATATTGCAATCAGCTTGCTGCTTGCCGGAAATGTAACGACAAGTACGCTCTTGTTCAGTGTTTTCTACTGCTTTTTACTGGATCGACCAGGCGTATATCGTGAATTAAGAGAGAATCCGCAACTGGTAGATCAAGCAATCGAGGAAGTATTGCGCTTCCGTCCGCCAGCACAGGTTTTGATGCGCAAGGTTCAAGAAGATACGGATATGTTCGGAAGTCTGATGAAAAAAGGCGAAATCGTCATGGCATGGCTCGGGTCTGCCAATCGTGATGAAAATACTTTTGCACAGGGAGATCAATTCGATATCCATCGACCTAATAGCAATAAGCACTTGTCCTTTGGAAAGGGCTGCCACCTATGCCTGGGCGCACCACTATCCAGACTGGAAGCCAAGGTGATGCTAACAGAAATGATCAAGTGCTATTCTGACATCTCAATCGGTGGATTTGATAACGATCTGATCCTCAATGTAACGAGAGACTAATCATATTTTCTTAGCAAGCAGTTGAGCAGGAAGGTTATCCCTGTTCGACTGCTTTTTTTTATCGGAAAGAAGAGCTCCTAACCGCATTGTTACGACCGATTGTTCACTTCCAGGGGATATTTCTATGGAGTTTGGTTTTCCTAGAAAATAAAAAAGTAAGGAAAATAGAATTCCTTACTTTTCAATACTTATCTTTCCGAATCAACAAATAAACAATCAACCCTATAATCGGAAAAAATAATAACGCAACAAGCACGATGATGGAGAACTCCTTGCTGTTCCCTCGTCTCCTTGCATCACGGTATACCCAAATACTGATGACAATATTAATCACGTTCAAAAATAAGATGAGAAGGATCGGGAGAAACACAAAAAAGGTAGAGGGGGCATCGCCTACTTGAACCAAAGGATCACCTGCTTTTGAATATTTTCAAGACTTTCCCAATTATATATAAAGAGGAGAGAATTGTGAAATTGATTTATGGAGTCATTTTCGCAACGATCACCGGGATGGAAACTTCCCCCGAACCTCCTCCAAAAAAGCCTGCACCGCTGGGGACAAATAACGATTTTTCATATACGCCAAATAAACTGTCCGCTCCAACGCAGGCGAATCAATCGTTTTCCGAACAAGCGAAGCATCTGTTGATCCGGACAAATAGTTCTCCGGAATAATCGTAACTCCGAGATTCTCCCTCACTAACGTTAACGCGGTTTCAAATCGCTCAATCTCAAATTTGATTTGCGGGTTGACTTGTTCAAAAGAAAAGGCAGTTAGAATATCCTCTCTCGTCTGAAATCCCTCTGTACTAATGATGAATGGCTCACTAGCCAAGTCTTTCAATCGAACCGTTTCCTTTTGCGCAAGTGGATGATCCTTGTGCAGCACCAGCATTAAGCGCTCATCATACAGGGGAAATAATTCGATATCTTCTTCATCGGTGAATTGGTTGGTTATGAGTAAATGCGTATGATACTTCCGCAGTGATTCCTTTACAGCTTTTCCGCTCAACACCTCGATTAGCTTGATGTTAATAGAGGGAAAACGCCCCTGATATCCGCGAATGACTTTTGGAATCCAGTGCTTCACGGACTCAATGATGCCGATGATGAGATCTCCGCTGCCGGTCAGCTTTACTTCTTCCATCTCTTTTTTCAACATGTTCATTTGGGAAAGAAGCACCAACGATTTCTGATACAAAATTTTACCAGCATCCGTCAATTCCATTTTTCTCGTGTTTCTCTCGAGCAGGGGAGAGCCGACTTCTTGCTCCAGATTTTTAATCGCGTTACTTAAGGAAGGCTGTGAAATATGCAGTTTTTGTGCGGCTTTGGAGTAGCTCAACTGATCGCAAACTGTCACAAAATAGTGCAAATGTTTGATGTCCAACTGGATCGCCTACCCTTATTTATAGCTTCAAGCTATCAATTTATTTAAATTATATATTAGAAATAATAAGTTTGTCATTATATAATCAATAAACAAAAGGTTCAGAAAGGATGAATAGCTTGCCAAAGAATGTATCAGCAGATTTGTGGACCGGCCGGACTGACCATACGGAGAGACGAAGCAGTTTTCGTTACCATCAGATTGTAGAAATAACGGACTTGGATACATTGCAAGCTGCCAAGGATCGCACAGTCGCTATCATTGGGTTTGAATGTGAAGAGGGAGTGAGGCGCAATCAAGGACGATTAGGTGCAGCCAAAGCTCCAAACGCAATTCGGCAAGCGCTTGCAAGCCTTCCTTGGAAGGTTGAGGAAGGGAAACGGATTGTTGATGTGGGGAATGTTGCTTGTCCAAACGAAGAGCTAGAAGCTGCCCAGGAAGAACTGGGGAACGCCGTCTCTGCAATCTTTTCCAAATCCATGACGCCCATTATTTTAGGCGGAGGCCATGAGACATTGTATGGTCATTACGCAGGTGTTCGAAAGCATATTGGAAAAGAGGCTTCTCTGGGAATCATCAATATTGACGCTCATTTCGATTTGCGTTCCTATGAAGTTCAGCCTTCATCGGGGACGATGTTTCGGCAAATACTAGAGCATGACAAAAATAGCAGCTATTTTGTGTTGGGGATTCAGCGTTTCGGAAATACGCAGGAGCTATTTGATAAAGCAGATGAGCTCGGTGCCCGTTATGTGTATGAAGAAGAGATGACAGACGCACGAATGGATGAAATTACTTTATCTGTAAGCGAATTCATTGAAAAACACGATCATGTCATGCTGACGCTATGTACAGATGTTTTAAACGCAGCTTTTGCACCGGGGGTAAGTGCTCCATCTCCTTTTGGCTTAACACCAATGGTTGTCCGCACTTTGATCCGTACCGTTGCCGCTCATAAGAAAACGCTTTCTTTTGATATTTGTGAAGTGAATCCGATTTTAGATGAAAACGGAAGAACAGTAAAGTTAGGTGCTTACTTGACGAATGAAGCCATCATGGGATTACTAGAGAACAACTAAGGGGAGACAACTATGACGTTAGCACTTAATCAAGTAACGACGATTTTTCTCGCAGTAGCACTTCTCGTATTAGGTACATTCCTCGTAAGAAAGGCTAGTTTCTTGCAAAAGTTTTGTATCCCGGCACCAGTGGTTGGGGGCTTGTTGTTCGCTGTCATTGCAACGGCTTTGAAAGCGACCGGAATTTTACAAATTACATTGGATACTTCCTTGCAAAGCTTATTCATGCTCACGTTCTTTACTACCGTTGGATTGGGAGCGAGCTTTAAGCTGATCAAGCTTGGCGGTAAGCTGCTCGTTATTTACTGGATCGCTTGTGGATTTCTGGCTTTGGCGCAAAACGTAATCGGTGTGTCTTTGGCTTCAGTGTTCGGCATTCATCCACTGATCGGGATGATGGCAGGGGCTGTTTCCATGGAAGGTGGACATGGAGCGGCTGGCGCTTTTGGACAAACGCTTGAGGATATGGGCATTCAATCTGCGTTGGCGATTGGGATCGCAGCAGCTACCTTTGGTCTCGTAGCAGGGGGCTTGGTTGGCGGACCGACTGTGAAATATTTGATTGCCAAATACGATCTGAAGCCGACGGAAACGGAAGAAGTAGTGGAGGCAGTAGAAGAAAAAGGACAAGCGATTAACTCGAATACCTTCTTCATCCAAGTCCTCTTGATTACATTCTGTATGGCATTGGGAACGTATTTGGGAGAGTTGTTCTCGACTGCAACCGGATTTGTTCTTCCTGGTTATGTGGGAGCGATGTTTGTAGCGGTGATTGTCCGTAACATTGTAGACAAGCTCAATCCAAAGGCAATCGACATGAAGAGAATCAACCTGATCAGTGACGTGACGCTTGGAATTTTTCTGTCCATGGCACTGATGAGTATTAAGCTGTGGGAAGTTGCAGATCTTGCGCTTCCAATGCTCGTGATCGTGTTTGTTCAAGTAGTATTCATCGTTTTGTTTGGGATTTTCGTCCTGTTCCGTTTGCTTGGCAAAAACTACGACGCCGCAGTCATGGTCGCAGGCTTTACAGGACATGGACTGGGCGCTACACCAAACGCAATGGCGAATATGGCGGCTGTAACGGGAAGGTTTGGTCCTTCGCGAAAAGCATACCTGGTCGTTCCGATCGTAGGTGCCTTCCTGATTGATGTGTTCGCAATGCCGATCATTATTACCACGATTAATTTGTTTAAATAAAGAGGATTCAAAAATCCCTTCATGCTGGAGAAAGTCGAGCTGGAGGGATTTTTTGTGCTTACGTTCACTCTGGCCTACTATCTACGCCTAGAATTCTACAAATAATAGAAAGAAAAGGAAATAATTCCTTGACTGTTCGCATCTTGTTCTTATATATTTATATAAGAACGTACGTTCCTGTTTTTGGTGCCTTTGCAAAGAAAATCTCACCCAAAAACACAAGATTCAGGGTGGAGATGTGGAATGCTGGCTTGGCAAGAGACAGCAGGAAGGGGATGAAAAGGGGCAGCAACTCCGAGGCAAATTTGAGGCACTGATACAGAGTCAAAGTTTGCACAAGTAGAAACTAATAGAAAAAATATTTAGTTTTTTTGCGAAAATTGTAACGTATTGTCATTTTTTGCGTATTAATTGGCAAGAACAACCAAAAATCAGAAAATATGGAGGGAAGAAGAATGAGAGAACTTCATGCTGATGTGGTAATTATTGGAGGAGGTACTGGTGGCTGCGCAGCAGCACTGGCAGCAGCGAAATCTGGAAAAACAGTCATTATGACGGAAGAAACCGATTGGATTGGCGGTCAATTTACGAGCCAAGCCGTACCGCCAGATGAGCATCCATGGATCGAACAGTTTGGTTGCACGCGAAGCTATCGTACATTCCGTGACAGCGTGCGCGACTATTATCGCAACCATTATCCAATGACGGCAGAAGCACGTGTCATCCCGAATCTTGACCCTGGTAATGGTTCTGTAAGTCGCCTTTGCCATGAACCAAAAGTAGCGCTCGCTGTTTTTTATCAGATGCTTGCTCCTTATATTAATAGTGGTAGACTTACTATTCTGACGAATCACAAACTGCATGCCGTTCGCATGGCTGGCGATAACGTACTGTCGATCACAGTAGAAGATCAGGAGCATCATGATTTTCATGAATTGGTAGCACCTTATTTCTTGGATGCGACAGAATGTGGAGATGTGCTCCCACAAGCCGGGGTAGAATACGTACTTGGCGCTGAATCAGTCGATCAAACAGGAGAGCCAAATGCTGTTGTCGGGCCGCCGCAGCCAAATGATATTCAGGCGTTTACGTATTGCTTTGCCATGGATTATTTGGAGGGCGAAAATCATACGATTACCAAACCGGAAACGTATGACTTCTGGCGAAACTACAAAGCAGATTTCTGGCCGGACAAGCTACTCAGCTGGACAGGCTCCAATCCGCGAAATACTGCTGAATCTGTACGATATGAGCTGTTCCCGGGTACTAAATATTTTCCGCTCTTCACGTATCGTCAGATTGCTGACCCGAAAAACTTCCAAACCGGATTGTACAAGAGCGGCGTAACGACCGTTAACTGGCCGCAAAATGATTACTGGCTCGGCTCGATCATTGATGTGCCAGAGGAAGAGCGTCAGCGTCACCTCTACGGCGGTAAACAGTTAAGTCTCTCCCTTCTGTATTGGATGCAAACTGAGGCTCCTCGCCCAGATGGTGGACAAGGGTATCCAGGCCTGCGACTGCGCAAGGATGTAATGGGAACAGAGGATGGACTGGCGATGTATCCTTATATTCGCGAATCCCGCCGGATCAAAGCCGAATTCACCGTATTGGAGCAACATGTGAGTGCATTCGTCCGCAATACAGGCAAAGCAGAAGCCTTCCATGATTCCGTTGGGGTCGGCAGCTACCGAATCGACCTGCATCCGAGCACGGCAAACCGCAATTACGTTGATGTGTCTACCTATCCGTTCCAAATTCCGTTGGGCAGCTTAATCCCCGTGCGTGTAAATAACCTGCTGCCAGCGGGCAAAAATCTTGGGGTTACGCATATTACAAATGGATGCTTCCGTCTCCACCCAGTAGAGTGGAACGTCGGTGAAGTAGCTGGCTATTTGACAGCTTATTGCTTGCAATACGGCCTGACTCCACGCGCTGTCCGAAATACTCCTGATGAGCTGAAAAAGTTCCAAGCTTTCTTGTACGCGGAAGGCGTAGAGTACTTCTGGCCAACGATGTACGCAGTGTAAGCAGTTAGACCATCTGATTGCCTGAGTTCGGGATTTCACCGAACTCAGGTTTTTTCATGGATAGCGGGAGATCATCCAGTTTCAAGGCAGCTGAGTTGCACGATGGGGATTTCGACAAGCAATCTGCAAGATTTCCTCGACAGTTTCCTGAGGTGTCTGCTCGGAAGAATCGATCCACATGCCGAGCTTTGGTGTTTCGGTCTGCAAGATTTTATTGAGGTGGGGAATCGTCCACGCACCATACCCTGATTTGGAACGGGAAGCCTCTCTCTCTTCAATCACTTTTTCATTTGGCGTGAGTACTACAACATACAACGGACGGTTCCGAATCATTTCAACAAATTCGCTCAAAAAGGGGCCGATCACAACATCCTGTACAACGACATTAAATCCTTCTTCAAAAAAAGTGTCTGCCGTAGAGGCTGTTATTTTGTAGCGCAACCACAACTGACGAATGGCTTCTTCTGACGGTTCGGGCATATATTCCTCTCTGCCATTTACAATCATTCGTCGAAACGAATCACCTCGGAGATGAACGCCTCGATTTAGCTTTTCAGCAAGTAACTGAGCTACTGTTGATTTACCAGAAGCCATAATCCCAGTAACGAGAAAAATACATCTGTCTGGAGCGTGAAGATTGGCATTCTCTTGCAACATCATCATCCCACCTTGCTCATTCGATGTCATGTGAGTCTATTTATGGTAATCACTGGATAATTCTTATCTTTTTGAATCATAACATGGCGGTCATGAAAAGGCGATTTAGAAAACGAGGCACAAATAGGATAATATTTCTACGTGTCGAAAAAGGAAGTACAGTCACACCAAAATGAGGGGGACTTTATCGTGATAGGTCCTATTTTTTTGCGCGGGGAATTAATAGAGAGATTTCGGGAGCATCTATTGAATGTGCCTTATTATCTGGTGATTCATCAAGGAATAAGCTGCGTTGATAACGAAATGAAGAAGGTATGCACAGATGAAGTAGATGAGATCATCAATCAATTTGTACATGCTCGTTTCCCTATTGTTTGTTCTGCTGGGAGTAAAAGCTCCATACCATTTTGGGACTATCATCTCGCCTTACAATATGACGAGGAGAAGAGAACAGCTACCATCTGCGAGCTTCTCGTGCGTGAACCAAACCAGGATCATTGTAGAAAAGCGTTGCTCATGGCGTATTATTTATTGGTGAATCCGAAGACGGGCGTAGAAAGGATACAAGCCCCCATGAATCTGTCCAATTTGGCTGATTGTAAAGAATTTGAAGATATCTTTATTGAGTTCATTCCGCACCAAAACATCACATATTTGTCTTAGAAGAACAATAACACATGGAGGTGCCAATGTATGGTAAACCTGATCAAAATTAGAGCGAGTGTATTTATCCCCCTGTCATGGACAGAACCAAGGACCGATCCGCAAACAGGAAAAATCATTCAATTCGAAGGCGATTCGCGTGAATTTACCCCTTATGCCGTTAACACCAAGCGGTCCAGAGTCGAGCAAGAGGTTGTCGTAGACTTTATGAAAAAAGAAATTTTTTCTTATCAGAATACGGGAATTACAACAGAGAAGATCACGAATCCTGATGGATCGATTCAGCTGCGAAAAGGAAAAGCGAGTACAGTGGGCATTTTATGCAGGAATATGGTATGGAAATCGGATGAAGAAGTTAGCTTTGAAATGAGCGCAAGTGCGAGTAATCCCCTGAATGAGCATGCGCCTCCGGTTGACTACTTATTGTCGGTAACTGCGAAAAGGGATGGGCTTGTTCAAATCGAAGGAGCGCATGATGGTTTCCCTTGCTTTGAGTTTTATAAACAAGCGGATTTTGGGCCGTTTGAAACGATTTATACCCATGATTTCCGAGTAACAGGTGATACTCCGGCAGCCTTGGCTGGAGAGATGGAATATCATTTTCGTAAGATTCTGTAGGACGAATAGATGGCGCTAGTTTAAAACCTTGGTAAATCAAGGTTTTTTCTTTTTGATATGCGCGGATTCAAAAAAAAATATCCAAATGGCGGGATGTTTTTTTCTTCCAGACGTAGTTAGTATGTGAAAGTCCAAAAAAGCGAAGCAGCAACCTGGAGTTCATTTCACTCTGCTTTCCTTCCACCAGTAGAACAAAGTTGTCACGACAAAAATACCGATCAAGACCATCGTCAAAAAAGGAGTCTTTTTACGATCTCCCCACAGCAAGAGGCCACACATGACGGTGAGAAGCAGACTATAAACTTGAGCCGAAATATCAAATTCAAAATTGACGATTGTAATATTCAAGGAAATGGGAAAGAGACAGATTGCAGCGATCGTTCTGGTCCGCGGAAAAAGAAGAAGCAACGCACAGGCCAGTTCAGCAATCCCAATGAATATTTCGTAAAACCGCGAGTAGCCAAAAAAGTGCCACGCCAAAATACGCGGCTCATCCCCATAAAGGAAGAAAGAAAAAGCTAAATAAAGCCGCATAGTAGCTGGAATGCTCTTTGAGAAACGCTCATGGAAAGGAAAGGTTACAAAGAACACAAACGAATCAATACATTGCTTCTGCTTCTTGTCCTTCCTATAATAAACCATATCATTCACTAGATTATGGAAGGGAGTAGGCACCAAAAATCTCCCATCCTACGTTTTTGAGGAGGTTCTTATCGTGAGTAATCCGACTATGTTCGATCAATTCCCTGTCATCGAAACAGACAGATTGATCCTTCGACAACCTGATCAACAAGACATCGAAGATATTTTTGAAGTGTTGTCACATGAAGATGTGGCGAGATATGTAGGGATAGCGAGGTTTCAATCGATAGCAGATGCTGAAAATGAACTTCGATGGTATCGAGACTTATTTGAACAAAAACAGGGACTCAGGTGGGCGGTCACGGATCGTTCCACTGGAAAATTTCTTGGCAGCTGCGGCTACAAGCATTATCATGCTGTACATAACAAAGCGGAGATTGGGTATGATCTGAATTTTTCGTGGTGGAATAAGGGGATCATGTCGGAAGCACTGCGGCCCATTATCGCGTACGGGTTTACGCATATGCATCTAAACAGAATAGAAGCAGACGCAGATACGCGAAATACGGCATCTATCCATTTGCTCCAAAAATTTGGCTTTCAAGTGGAAGGAATCCATCGAGAAACGGAATTTGAAAATGGGATGTACATTGATCTTGTGAAGCTGGCGCTGCTTCGAAAAGAACATGAGTTGAATTCGTAAAAGAATCGTAGTCGAAAAGCGGCGGGGGAAGGTACGGAATCTTTCATCGTACAGACGACCCCCGCTCATTTTCTCCCCACCTCTACAGCCACGCGTAAAGCAGACTCAATCGCCCCTTGAATCCAGCCGTGATGTTCATTCGAGGTGTGCTCTCCCGCAAAATAAATTCTTCCTTCAGGCGCACCAATGTAAGGAGTTAATTCTGTCTCTTGCAACGGTTTGAACAAGGCAAAGGCACCAGCAGCATGAGGCTGCAATGCCCAATTATGTGTGACCCCCGTAACGAAGGTAGTGTACACTTGCTCCCCATGAATGTCAGCCAGATGCTTTACCGCTTGCATAACTTGTTCTTCTTTCGACATGCTGAGCCACGGAAGGTCGTCATCCTCCCATGTGTAACTGACCAAAACGATACCACCAGGCTTATCAAAACCGTGGTTGGGAAAGTAGGAGAGGCGAATAGGCGAATCGGTTACGGTTTGTCCGCTCCTTATTCCTTGTGTTTCCCAGAATCGCTGAGAAAACTGGACGCCTATTTTGGATGAGGAAACATAGTGGAGTTGACGAATGGCTTTCCACTTTTGATAGGAAAATAGGTCGTACGGTTCGACCCGAACAAACTGCAATACGGTAAAAGGGATGGTAACAATCGCGATATCACCGGTCATCTGAAACAGTTCGTCCGTGTCGGTACGCACGCCAGAAATGGTTATTTGATTTCCCGTCTCGGCGATTCGCGTCATTTTATGCCGGAAGTAAATATTGTCCTGCAATTGGGGGAGAAATGCCTGTGGCAGCTGGTCAAATCCCCCTGCTATTTCGTAAAAGCTTGTAGAAGGATCAAACAGGATGAAGTCTCGTAAAATTTCGGGAAAGGCGAGCTCTGGGAATCCTTCGAAGCCAGTCATGACCTTAATCATATCGATAGCGGGGGCGGATAAGGAAGGGCCAACAGGATTGAAGCGCATAAATTGATCCATGGAAAATCGATCGTATTTTTTGACGACTTTGGGCCAATTCTTCGCTGGATCGAGGTTGATGAAATCGATGACAGGCTTTATGGCTTGCCCGGCTAATTCATTGAAAGTACGGCCTTTTTCATGTGGAGCTACAGGGAAGCGGAGGATGTCGGGATCGCGTTGATAGATCCAACGTCTTGTTTTGATGCCATTTACGTAGATGATGTCGTTCGGAGAGCTGTTGATAAACGGATGAAGCGGAAGAGCGAATTTCGTTACGTATGCCAGGGTAAGTTCGTGCGTGTGAGGAATACGCATTGCTCCAGCGTCTAGATAATGACCATGGGTAAAAGGAGAGCGCAATGTGAAAACTCTGCCGCCTATCCGGTCCGCTGCTTCCAAAATTGTTATGTTGTGTCCCGCAGTTTTTAGCAACGAGGCAGAAACAAGACCAGCCATTCCAGCTCCGACGATGATGATATTAAGGGGGGAGTGGGTTTGTGGGAGACCATTGCGAATAATGGACAGCATGTCAGGTTGTGTTAAGGAGAAGGAGGGATTATTCATAGATTGTCTCCTTTCCATTCTTTTCCGGTACTATGATCCTATTCCATGGGTTACTCGGGTATGCGTTGTGTAAGCCGATCATACAGGACTCTACCATTTTCATCCAAGAAATGATAGGATGGAGAAAAGGGGAACAAATGATCGGAGGGGTTTGCATGTTACCAATGAATGTTATCTGGAAACCAGCGACAGGTGTCGGATATGAGCACTTGAGAATACGGGAGGGCTCGAACAGAATCCACGTAAATAGCATCGTGATCGGGAGTCAAGATGACAGCACCCTAACAAGAATCCAATATGAAATTGTCCTTGATTCAGATTGGGTCACGCGAGAGGTTTCACTGGCAATCATGGGCGAAGAAGGCGCTTTGCATCTCGCATCAGATGGCAGGGGAAAGTGGACAAACGCAGCGGGTGAACCTATTCCGGAACTCTTTGGCTGCATCGATATTGATATTTCTTGTACACCATTCACGAATACACTGCCAATCCGGCGCTTGTCGTATACACCGTTGGAACCGCAGTCTATCCAAGTAGCCTACTTCTCAGCCCATGAGTTGATGTATAGACAAGTGCAGCAGCAGTATACGTTGCTAGAAAAAAGAGGGGCCTCTTCTGTATATCAATACCGGGCAGGAACATTCATGGAGAACATTACAGTAGATTCGAACGGACTTGTTCTGATCTATCCCGAACTGTTTTTGCGTGAGCAGTTGTAACGAGACAAGAAGTGATCGTTATGACTGAATGGGTTCAAGTCATCTCAGGCAACATTTTGGAAGCAAAGGAAAGGGGTAAGGGTTTTATACCTTTTCCCTCAAAATCAGCGTTCTACTGCGTGACATACCCATAGTAAAAACGGGGTGCGGTTGGTCTATGAATGACCGCCGCGCCCCGTTCTTTTTATTATTACAATTTTATCTTTTTCTGACTAATTGCGTGTATATATTTCATTGTAAGTTTCCATAACACTTTCCCCAACAAAAACATCAACACACCACTCACAATAGAAAATGGCAAGTACTGCATTGGGCGGGTTGCTGTAAATGCTCCAATTTCGAATGTTATTCCGGCAATATCATATCCCATAAGATATCCGACAAATTTAATAATTCCGCCTATCGGTGCAATAACTCCACTAATCATAAAAGTAATGGAAAGAATACTGATAATCGGCAAAACAAACATACCGTTGACGCCTGCATAGCTATAAAATGCAAATACAGCGCCGAATTTATGCCAACTAAATGTACTGTTCTTTGAAATGGCTTCACCTAAGTATGCTTTCGCTAATTCTTTTGGGTCTCCTAACCGTTCGATGATTTGCTCAGAAGATACACCATTATGTTGCAATTCAAGCATTACACTTTTGATTTCTTTTACAATGTCAATACGCTCGGGAGTGGACATAGGCATCAAATGTTTTCCGATTTTTTCAAGATATTCATTCAAAATTTTATCCATAATTTAACTCCCCTTAATTTCTGATATAGCTGTTAATAAATTTTCCCATTCTAAGGACATAGCGTTTAAGTATTCGTTTCCTTTTTCTGTAATGGTATAATATTTTCTCGGTGGCAAGCCCTCTGTACTATCTTGCCAAGATGAAGAAATATATTCTTCTTTCAATAATCTTCTAAGAAGGGGATAAATTGTATTTTCTTTTGCAGCAATAATAGGATACTGCTCTAACTTACTTATGATTTCATACCCATAATATGGTCGTTGCTTTATTAGCAATAGAATACAAAAATCGAGTGTTCCTCGCTTAATTTGTGATTTCCAATCTTCTACATTCATGTATTGTACCTCCTGCATATGCATCGTACAACACAGTACTTTGTTAATCAATAGTATATCAGAATTTTTTTATTCAACGTAATAGAGATATCTTGAACGAAATTCAGTACCAACAACCGCCGAACGCACGCAGAAACAGCGGGCAATGTTACGCATTAGTGGCGCATAAGTCCTTGTATAGCGCGGGTTTTCCGGGCGCGTTTTGAGAGGGGCAAGATTTAAAAAGTTGCCGACAAAATCCCAAAAATACCCAAATTATTTTTTAAAAGTAAGTTGGGGATTTTGAACCAGAAAGGTATATTTTTAACTATAAAAACTATGACAAAATTTCCCGTTTTTCCTTTTTTCCTACTTGCTAAATTCAGCAAGTAAAATATTTGTAAAAGGATTAGGACTGTTATCTCTACCCAAACTGTTCAAACTGACGACCAACGTATGCTTGCCTCCAATTGTACCTCCAGCAAAAGTAGAAAACCCTAGAAGGCCACCTGTGTGTCCCCATATCGAGACACCGTTTGGAAGCTTAAATTCAATGATTCCAAGACCATATCCATCCATTCCTGCTTTACCTGTAGGAACTGTAGTAAGCATTTCTTTTAGTTGCTGTTCCTTTAGTAATTTGCCACCGAGCAAGGAAGAGAAGAATTTATTTAAGTCGTCAGCAGTAGAAATCATATCTCCAGCCGAGCTACCTGCACTTGGGTTATAAAAAGTAACGTCTTTTATCTCACTTGCTTCGCTTGGTTGAGAATATCCCCGAGCATGCTTGGTGCCTGGAATAACGCTTGAATTGCCAGGTAGGAATGTATCCGACAATTCAAGCGGTTCAATAATCCGATTTTCAATCTCTTCCGCGTAGCTGTTTCCGGTTACTTTTTCA
Organism: Brevibacillus sp. IT-7CA2; assembly: GCF_949767855.1. Taxonomy (NCBI): domain Bacteria; kingdom Bacillati; phylum Bacillota; class Bacilli; order Caryophanales; family Paenibacillaceae; genus Brevibacillus; species Brevibacillus sp. IT-7CA2. The sequence continues at coordinate 765,585 of NZ_CATKQT010000011.1, read as the reverse complement.
ATAAGAATCCCCAGTAATACGTATCCTGTGTTTGAATAAGACCATCTCTTTCCTGGGGCAAAGTCTGGGGGCAGAGAAATCCCCATCTTCACAATTTCTTCAGCCGTATACGATTTTTTTGTATCCATAAAATCAGCGTCTTTTGACCTTGAGTATTCAGCGATCCCACTTGTATGATTCAATATTTGCCGGATGGTAATCTGCTTACCATTATATCCGTTTCCTTGAATGACACCAGGCAACCATTTTTCGATGGAGTCGTCTAGATTCAAGCGGTTCTCTCCAGCTAATTGAAGTACAACCGTTGCGGTGAACGTCTTCGTCACGCTACCAATGCGAAAGCGAAAATCTGTTTCCATTGGTTTCTTTGTGCTCAGATCCGCTACCCCAGCCGCATAACCCCACGTTTTTCCACCCTCAGAAGTTTTAGCAAGTATCCCCGGGAATCCCAGTTGCAATGTATCCCGCATTGCTTGCTCGACGGAATTATGATCTTGTTGAGTGCCTGTTTGTAACGAACAAGATACATTTTGAGTGGGCTCTGCTTTTACAATTGAGGTTGGCGATGTGTATAGCAAGGAACTTCCAGTTATTAAAAGGGCCAGACTTGAAAATATAATTTGACTATGTATTTTCATAAAGCATTCCTCTTCTCTATTCATATTGTATAGGTGGTTGCTTGTTGTTCCCTATTAGTCACACAGCTATCATCTCCACCAATGACAAAATCTCATCATTAAGTTTGTAATCATCTTCATAATTGTTTTACCAACGCCATTCTGTCCTAACAATCGGTAAATTCCTCTTTTTTCACATGTATGTTCCCCCCTAAATGCCTTCTTTTCCTCGAAATACTCTTGTAAACGGGTTTGTTTTTCATATATACGTCATATCTGTTCTGCCTTTCACGCCTACCTCCTGTATATACATCGTACAACACAGTACATCAAACAGCAACAGTATATCAAATTTATTCAACGTAATAGAGATATTTTGAAAGAAATTCAGTATCAACAACCGCCGCGCCCCGTTCTTTTTTTGCGCTTATCGTATAAGAGGGTCTGGCCAACGCGAAAAAAGAAAATCTGACCCTCGCCATTCCATACGGGATCGGTGCGGATTAGCAGGCGGAGACTGGGATGTAGTACGTAAACAGCTTGACGTTATTTTTGCTGGCTATGGTGTGAAGGTGTACAAATTCGAAGCGGATTGACGGCAGAAGATCACATGCGCTATAGTAGAGAGAACCATATCTAGGGAGAGATGTTGATGTCGGCGGTCGTTCTTAACTAAAGCAATTCCATACAAAAGGTCTTGATTCATCATTCGAAATTTTGCCATGTAGCAAAGTTTCTTTGTGCTGGATGATAATCGGCCTTGGAATTAGTTAAGAACAACGGATATCATACAATGCCTTAGGTGAAAACCCTATCATTGCGCCCAAAATCCGTGCTGTGTTCAGCGCGGTTTTTTATTTGGTTGCGTTTTGTTTAGGTAACCTAAAAAGGGCGGAGAATGACATTTGTTCATTCTTCGCCCTTTTTTATTTTTCATAAAAAAGGAGAAATCAGTCATGAATGAAAAAGCATTACAGCGTCTCGAATACGACAAAATCAAAGAAAAGGTAATGGAATACGCTTTATCGTACGCAGGGAAAAAGCATGTAGTACAAATGATGCCGATGGACTCTGTCAAAGTAGTGCGAAGTAAGTTGGACGAAACAGCAGAAGCCAAGAATATCCTGCAAAATGGAGCCAGTGTACCGATTCCCGCGCTGGAAGGGATGGAGAAGATCCTTTCCCTCCTGGGGACGGGATATGTATTTGGTGTAAACGATTTTACCAATCTGTACCTGTTCCTGACGAGTTGCTCACAGCTAATGAAGTACATGGCGACAAAAGCACAATTGGCACCACGCGTAAGCACTTATGCAGCATCGATGTACGTCGCCACCAAATTGAAAAATGAAATCGAACAATGCATCCGTCATGGGCAAGTTGTCGATTCTGCCAGCAAAGACTTGTTGAAGGTGCGTAAGCGCATCATCGTATTTGAAGAGCGCTTGAAAAGACAACTGGATTCCATCATGAACAAATATCGTTCGATCATGCAAGAAAATGTCATTAGTACACGCAATGGACGTTATGTCATTCCCATCAAAAAAGAACATCGCAAGCAAGTGGCTGGCAGTGTTTTAGATGAATCGGCGAGCGGTCAAACCGTCTATATGGAACCGACTGAGATCAGCACCGTACAGTTTGAACTCACAGCACTCAAGGCAGAGGAAGAACGCGAAGTAACAAAAGTACTGATGCAATTGTCCGCGTTCGCAGAAGAATATACGCATGAACTAACTGTGAATGTCGAGACCGTTGGCATGTATGATTTCCTTTTCGCAAAAGCGAAGTACGCGTTGGCAATCGGAGGAGCGAATGTCGAACTAAACGAAAAAGGGATCATTGATGTCAAGGAAGCACGGCATCCGCTACTCGGACCGAAAATGGTGCCGCTTCATATGAAGATTGGTCGAGAGTACAAATCGCTTATTATTACAGGTCCCAATACAGGGGGGAAAACATTGACGTTAAAAACCATCGGGCTTTTAACCATGATGGTGCAGTCGGGTTTGCTCGTACCCGTACAGGAAGGCAGTCGCTTCTCTATTTTCCGTAACATCGCGGTAGATATTGGGGATGGGCAAAGCATCGAGCAAGCGTTAAGCACGTTTTCCGCGCATATTCATAATGTCCTGGAAATCTTGCAGATTACCGACGCCTCGACCCTCGTTCTGATTGATGAGATGGCTACGGGTACAGATCCAGGAGAAGGTGTCGCCTTGTCGATTGCGATTTTGGAGGAGCTGCACAGAAGAGGTGCGACGGTGATTGTGAATACGCATTTTAACGAAATCAAGAATTTTGCCTCCGCAACTGCCGGGTTCCAAAATGCACGAATGGAATTCGACGAGGAGACCTTGCAGCCATTGTATCGATTGCGCATCGGAGAAGCTGGCCAGAGCTACGCATTCCTGATCGCATTGAAGCTAGGTATCCCATCCGAGATGATTCAGCGTTCTCGGGAAATTACTCGGAATGGATTCACGACTACGACTACCACTACGGAAAGGCTGGAACAATACCAAGACGTAGAGCAGGAAGAGGATGAGGATGAGACTCCAAGTTATGTGGGGACACGAATAATAGAAAACCCAGAAGAAGTGGAGGTAGAGGTGGAAGAGGAAAGACAAGAGCGTCTTCCACAGGAGATGTCAGAAAAAGCCGCAGATACGCCAGCCACGCCTGAGCGTGACAAACCATTTGCTGTTGGTGATTGTGTATTCATCTCCTATCTGGGGAGAACCGGCATCGTGTTTGCTGCGGAGGACTCCAAAGGCATCGTTGGCGTCATGATTCAAAATCAGAAATATAAAATCAACAAAAAGCGCCTCGTCTTGCATATTGAGGGCAAAGAACTGTATCCGGCCGACTATGACATGGACATCGTATTCGAGACAAAAGAGAACCGGAAGAAGCGCAAAATGATGAGTCGCAAGCATGTCGAAGGATTATCGATCGAGACGAAGCGGGAGGGGTGACGTATACGGGCAAAAAGCCGATTTTCTCTAAGAGAGAATCGGCTTTTTGATATTGATAGGATGAATGGGCTACTTGGCTGTATGGCTAACTGTCATTTGTTTACTAACAAGCACCATGATGATCGTCAATAGCAAGAAGTAGAGTGGCATGGTGACGAGCGAGCCATTATGAAAATAACTCATGCCGCTGGTGATAAGACTGACGACGATGTAGTAACCCAAACCAAAAATAGCGCCAGCTGTCCCGAGTACATCGCTGTAGTGGACAAGGGCTAAACTCAGGCAGTTTGGAATCATGATTCCAATCCCCAGCAGAAGAGTAAAGATAGAGGCTACCATGATCGCCATCGAAATAACGGACGGACTCACTCCATACAAAGTGAAGCTTGTGAGGCATACCGCCCCTAAAGTCGTCACCAGTGAGCCGATCAGGATAATGTTCTCAGCCGGGTATTTGGTTAGCAGTTTTTTCGAGAGCATGGCTCCGATCACAGAAGCCAACGCTACGAAAATACCCAAAAACCCAAACACACCAGGTGTCATACCGAAAAACGCAATGAAAATAAATGGAGCTTCGGCATAGTAACTGAACAATATGCCATTTGTCGCCCCAATTAAGAAACCAAAAGCCAAAATCTTTTTGTCCGTAACAAGTCGTTTGGCTACAGCAAGCGTACTTATCTTGGAAGCTGTAGATGTTTTGGTCTCGGGCAACGAGACAAACGCGTAAGCAAAAATCGCTAGGCTCATCGCAATCAGCGTGAAGAAAACAGCCTGATATCCAAACGATTGATCCACCCAACCACCGATTAAGGGGCCAATTGCAGGCGTAAAAGCGAGAGCAGCGGAAATCTGAGCAAAAACAGCATGTCGCGTGGTGGTATCGGTACTCTCTCGTAAGATGGTTTGGGTTACCACCGATCCTGCACTCGCACCGAAAGCTTGAATGAACCGACTCCATAACAACCAATCAGCCGAATCAGAGAGGTAGCAACCCAAACTGCCAAGTCCGTAAACGAAAATTCCCCAGAGCATGGCAGGGCGTCGACCGATAGAGTCAGAGAGTCTTCCCCAGCAAAATACACCAAAGGCAAAACCGAGGAAGTAAATACTGAGCGTCAGTTGGATCATATTGTTACTGGCATGAAGACTATTGGCGATATCAGGTAACGAAGGTGTGTAGATCGTTTCGCTAATTTGCGGAAAACCCACCAGGATGATCAACAGTAGCAAAGATGGTGTTGAGATTTTTCTATTCACTTGTCCATTCCCCCTACATTCCGAAAATCTCAAACAGCGCAGGAGGGAGATTACGGAATTGGGGGTTTACATTTAATGAGTCTTGAAAATGAAAGCATATTGTCACCTTACATAAGGAATAGGGGGAAATTTTTCAATAGAATAGCATTCATTTGGAGTCGGTGACAAGTCATTTTCGTCTGGTGTTTTACTCACACTTTTCTCTTTTTCCTCGATGTAGGGCTGTACGGAAGCTGCTTCCACAACCGCAGGTTGCGACTGCATTCGGATTTTGGATCGTAAATCCACCCATCATCCCTGTCTCTTTGTAGTCGATTTCGACGCCATCGACATACGGATAGCTTTCTGGATTGACGACCAGCTTCACACCATCCATATCGATTGTAGTGTCGCCTTCTTGATAGGTATCATCAAAACCAAGTCCGTAGGTCATCCCGGAGCACCCTCCGTCCTTCACGCCAAAGCGAATGAAGAGAGAAGAGCTTTCTTCTTCGAGCATATTTTGAATGCGAGACACGGCAGCTTCGCTGATTTGAATCATCGTGGGACCTCCCTTTTTTATGCTTACTGTTCACCTACGATCACAACCTCAGGAACAAGGTGAATGCCTGATTGGCTGTGAACTTTTTCCTGGATCTGCCTCATGAGTGTCCGTACATCAAGTGCGGTGGCATTGCCGGTATTCATAATAAAATTGGCATGCTTGCTCGATACTTCCGCACCTCCGTACCGCATGCCCTTTAAGCCAGCATCTTCAATGAGCTTTGCAGCAAAATGACCTGGGGGATTTCTGAATACACTACCTGCACAGTCAAACGGCAGAGGCTGTGTTTTTAAACGTTTTTCTTTATATTGGTTCCACTGGAGCTTGATGCTTTCGCTGTCGCGCGGGCTCAGCTCAAAAATAGCTTCCGTGATAATGACATCAGTATCTTGCAAGGAAGAGTGGCGATAAGAAAAATCCAAATCTCCAGCACACAAGGAGCGAATGGTTCCCGCTTGCGTGATCACTTCAGCTGAATAGAAAATGTTCGCTATATCTGATCCGTTCGCGCCCGCATTCATATACACAGCGCCACCGACAGACCCGGGTATTCCGCCTGCGAACTCCAAGCCACTGAGCCTGTGCTTGTTTGCCAACGCTGCGAGCTTGATCAAGGAGTAGGCGGCCCCTGCATAAATCTGATTGCCCACGATCCGGGCATAGTCCAAAGCTTTGTTTAATGTAATGACCGCGCCACGATAACCCTTGTCTGTGACTAAAAGGTTGGAGCCCTTTCCCATCACCATCCATGGGACATGATGTTCATTCAGTATTTGCAGGACCATGATCAGTTGGGATTTACTGCTCGGTGTAATCAGTAAATCCGCAGGTCCGCCAATTTTCCAGGTAGTATGTGCCGCCAAAGGCTCCTGATAAGTCACTTCGACCTGTCGTTCACGGAGAAGGGAGAATACAGGTTTCATTCGTTTCACCTATCCTTCTTGGAAAAAAGCACCTTGCACTACAATCACAGTATATGCACTATTTTATATATATTCAACTAAAATGTTTAATAAATTGCAATTGCGTAGGTTTTGCGATGAACAAAGAGTGTACTTTATAAACATGTTTGTTGAATTAGTTATACAAAGGACATATACTGTGAGCGTATCGTTCTTTTCCAATAAAGGGGCGAAGAGAAAATGGAGAGATATAGACACCTATCAACACGTGAATACATTCTATTGTTGCTGAAAAGGGAAGGGGAGCTCAGCACAAAGGATTTGCAAAACAGGCTGGAGCTCACAAAGGTAGCTGTCAGCAGGCAAATGATTTACTTGGAAAAAGACGGTTTTGTTGTGTGTAGAGTAGGCCGTCAAAAAGCAGGTAGACCGATGCACTACTACTCGTTGACACAGCAAGGTAACGAACAATTTCCGAATGATTATGGGCAATTGGCCGTGGATTTGATGGAGCATATCGTGCTGGCAGACGGGGAAGACCGAGTGGATCAATTTTTCGCAAGACAGCAAGAGAAGGTTATCCAGAAATACGAGGGACAAATGGAAGGAAAAGCGCTATCTGAAAAGGTGGCAGAGATGGCACGCATCCAAGATGAGAACGGATTTATGGCGAGATGGGAACAGGTAAGTGATGAGGAATATGTGATCACGCAGCACAATTGTCCCTATTTTAAAGTAGCAGATCGGTATCAGATGATCTGTACAAGAGAGCTTAATTGTTACCGAGCGTTACTCCAGACGAGTGTAGAACGGACCGAATGCGTGGCAATCGGCGGTAAGAAATGTGTCTATCAGATCCGTTCTACGCAATCGTAGCTACAAAGCACCATCACGGCAGATGAAACGACAAATGGGAGGGAACGAACACAATGACCAACTCGAATCCATGGGATGCTGACTGGGAAGTATCTGAACCATTGGCACGCGAACTCATCTTCCGTCAGTTTCCGCAGCTATCTTCTATGCCCATTAAGCTGATTGGCTGTGGTTGGGATAACGTGGTCTTTCGAGTGGGGGGCGAATATGTTTTCCGTTTTCCCAGGCGGAATGTCGCTGTTGAACTGATCAAAAAGGAAGGGGTGCTGCTTCCAAAACTTGCGGCATTCCTGACGATACCGTATCCGAAGCCAGTTTTTTATGGAGAACCAAACAACGACTATCCATTTCCTTTTTTGGGGTACAGGTATGTACCGGGAACGTTTCCAAAAGGCTTGACCGACGAGCAACGCGCTTCATCGGCAGTGGCACTTGCGACGTTTTTAAAAAGTTTGCACTCGTTTCCGCCCCAGCGTGCCCGCGAGAACGGGATCGAGCATGATCACAGGAACCTCCTGGACATTGCACAGAGAAAAGAAAAGATGCAGACGTTCTTGTCTACCTTAGCTGTACATATTTCTGAAGAAGATCGGGATGCGATCGTGAATTATTTAGGGCAAGTCGTGATAGACCGAATAAGTCCGCGTGAAGTGCTCCTGCATGGAGACTTGCATGTTAAAAATATGCTGGTAGATGAAGCTGGGCATATATCAGGCATCATCGACTGGGGAGATCTCAATGTGGGTCACCCGGGAGCGGATTTAAATGTGGCCTACAGTTTCTTACCGCCACAAGCCCGCCTGTCATTTTTTCATGCGTATGGAGAAGTGGATGAAGAGACAAAAATATTGGCCAGGATGATGGCGGTGTACATTCCGATGCTGCTCTGGATGCAAGCTATTGATCACAAGGACGAAGAAGTGGCAGAAGAAGCAAGAATGACTATAAGGCGAGCACTCGCTGACGATTAGGGCATCGGTAAAATGTTTCGGGGGACAAGCTGCTTACGCTCATCCCCCGATTTTCTTATCCGATTCCTAACTCTTCCATTTTTCGATATAGGGTGCTTCGCGCAATTCCTAGCTTTTTGGCAGCAGCGCTGATGGACGGAGCTTGTGTGATGGCTTGCTGGATCGTCTGTCGCTCTAATTCGCGCAATAATGGCAAACGTTCACCGGATGTTTCTTGCAGTCCGTACTGTTGCTGCCATTCACTCGGAAGATGGTGAGAGGTGAGCCACGAATCAGCGTACGCATGTAAAAAGGCTCGCTCTATGATATTGCGCAGCTCACGAATATTTCCGGGCCATGAATGCTGCTGCAAGATCGCCAGGGCAGATTCACAGATACCTGTCGGACCGCCAGCGTATTGGGTATGAAGCTGCTGGAGGAACTCGTTAGCCAAGCTTGCAATGTCTTCCTTGCGTTCGCGCAGGGGAGGGATGCGTATTTGCAGGACATTGAGCCTGTAGTAAAGATCTGCACGAAACTGCCCATTCCGTACTTCTTCTTCAATGGAACGATTAGTGGCAGCGATAATCCGAATGTCCAATGACTTTTCTTCGTGAGAGCCCAATCTCGTCACTTTGCGTTCTTCGAGGACGCGAAGCAAAAGCACTTGTAGCTCCATGCTCATTTCCCCGATTTCATCGAGAAATAGCGTTCCTCCATTTGCTGCTTCAAATTTTCCTGATTGCCCGCCTTTTTTTGCTCCAGTAAAAGCTCCTTCTGTATATCCAAATAGCTCACTTGCGATCAGTTCACGCGGAAGTGCTGCGATATTGACCGCAAGAAAAGGGCCGTCTTTTCGTGAACTGGAGGAGTGGATGGCACGTGCCAGAACTTCTTTGCCACAGCCTGTTTCTCCGAGCAATAACGTATTTGATAGAGATTGTGCAGCGATACGCGCTGTATGTAGTTGGGCGTGATAGAGGGGACTATTTGTATGAATCTCTGAAAACGAGTAACTGCTAGCTGTCTTTGACAAGGCTGACGTGCATGGGCGAATAAAAAAGAGGCGATACCACGTCTTTTCCCCCAGATCGAGTTCCTCCAAGAACCAATTGGTTAAGCGGTCTTGTTCCCAGTCCGACTCGAGCACGAGGCCTTCAACTAACGAAAATCGTTCTTGTGCTCGCTTGTTAGCAAAAAGTACGACGCGCTCGTCACTAAGTGCGATGAGGTATTCTTGGCTATTCTCGGCCCATGCGAAAAGAAGACTCTTCCAATTGGGAGCAGAATGAGAGGTATGCCTGAGAGCTGGAATCATAGGATCAGTTTGGAGTGCAGAAGAACGTCGCGTAGTGGAAAGGGATAGCGGGAAAAGTGGCAAAGAGCTATTTTGTAGCAAATGGATTAGCGCATCCCTGATCAGAGAAAATTCGTAGGGTGATAGATTCGCAGAGGCCTGTAATTGCTGATAGAGAGAATGAAAGACTGCAGGAGGGATCGCGCGATGATGGGAACGCTCGATTACGGAAGAAAAATCGAAAGACGAGAGCAGTATGCCGGCTTCAAAAATCGTTCTCGCATCCTTTCTTGGTAATAGTTTGTTTGTTCGATCGTGGGACAGGTGTCCGACAAGGAAGCAGGGAAACAAACGACACACAATGACGAAAGCGATACAAGAGATGAGGGAATTTTCCGATCAAAGACAGATCAACGGCATGACCTGTTTTGCGACAAGCTCTTTGTATTAAGTATACAGGAGAAAATAGCCAAAAGAATCGGTATCATCAAATTTTTATCGGGACCAGCAAGCATTGGCATGTCATTTGCTTCTTTTTGTGTATGTACGGCATACGCCATTTTGAACAAGTGAGGGGGAAGCAGCATGCCAGAAGTTTTATTTCGAGTTGACTTGAACAAACCGATGGAGGAGCAGGATACACCTGGTCACAACAGATGGCATCCAGACATTCCAGCAACCGTTTCGGTGAATCCAGGAGCTGTTTTCCGCATGGAATGTAAGGACTGGACGGACGGGCAGATCGCGAACAACGATGACCCTTCCGACATTCGCGATGTCAATCTCAATCGCGTCCATGTGCTCAGTGGGCCTGTCTGGGTGAATGGAGCAGAACCAGGCGACCTCTTGGTTGTCGATATTCTCGATATCGGGGCACTCCCCCAATCGGAATGGGGCTTTAACGGGATTTTCGCCAAAGAAAACGGCGGGAGCTTCCTCGTCGATCATTATTCGCAAGCGGCCAAGTCGATCTGGGACTTCCACGGCATTTACACGACCTCTCGCCATTTGCCAGGAGTCAAATTTGCTGGCATTCTTCATCCAGGCTTGATTGGTACGGCACCGTCCCATCAGCTACTGGATCGCTGGAACCGAAGAGAGAGCGACCTCGTAGCGACAAATCCTGAACGAATGCCGCCACTCGCGAATTTGCCGACCCCGCACAGTGCCGTGTTGGGCAGTCTAAAAGGAGCAGAGTTTGATCGGATTGCCAGAGAAGCGGCTCGAACAGTTCCCCCTCGCGAGCATGGCGGAAACTGCGATATTAAAAACTTGTCCAAAGGCACTCGCATCTACTTCCCGGTTTATGTAAATGGAGCGAAGCTGTCCATGGGCGATTTGCATTTTTCACAAGGAGACGGAGAAGTGACCTTCTGCGGCGGAATTGAAATGGCTGGTTGGCTGGATCTTCATGTGGACGTCATCAAGGGCGGGATGGCGAAGTATAACATCGTGAACAACCCTGTTTTCAAACCAGGTCCAGTAGAGCCTCGCTATACGGAATACCTCGTTTTCGAAGGAATTTCCGTCCATGAGACGACAGGGCAGCAGCTGTACATGGATGCGCATGTCGCTTACCGTAATGCATGCCTGAATGCTATCGAGTATTTGAAAACAGCAATGGGTTTCACGGGGGAGCAGGCATACATGCTGCTGGGGACGGCACCAGTGGAGGGAAGAATTGCGGGGATCGTAGATATTCCGAACGCGTGCTGCACTTTGTCTATCCCGACAAGCATTTTTGATCGAGATATTTTGCCGAAGTAGCCAAGAAAAAGACCGCGAAAGAAGGAGCCAAATACGATGCCGAGATACGATTACATGTGCGAGGAATGTGGTCCATTTGTACAGTGGTTGAAAATGAGCGAGCTGACAGATAGCGTTGCTTGCCCCGATTGCCAGCTACCGTCAAAGCGTTTGTATGCTGCACCAGGATTGATCATGACACCGCAAGCACTGCGCCAACGGATCGAGCGTGGTGTGGAACCGAAAGTTGTACGGAGACAAGTGCATTCTCATGAAGGAGCAGGGTGCAGCCATAGCCACGGTAGCCAGGCGCATCGGGGACATACCCACAGCCGTGGGGGCAAACGCCCATGGATGGTAGGGCACTAAACGGAATTGATGAAAGGGCGTTCATTCAGTCTCCAGCTGTCTGAATAAACGCCCCTTTGCTATTACCGCAGATATCCTCCGTTGTTGATGTCAAAAGTCGCTCCGGTGTAGTGTTTGGACTTCTCCGACAGCAGGAAAACGACGGTATCCGCCACGTCCGCAGGCAATACAGGGCTGTCAATGAGGCCATGAGCGAGATATTCTGCCCGACGCCACTCTGGAATGGTGTCCATCATCGACGTAGCAACCATGGTGGGTGCTACCGCATTGACACGGATGTAGGGAGAGAAGTTCATCGCGCAGCTTTTCGTCAAGCCGAGAATCGCCGCCTTCGAGGCTCCATAGACTGCATCCGAGCTGCCCTCGATTCCGGATACAGAGGACAGGTTGACGATCGTTCCACGTTTTTTGGCAGGAAAAAGGAGCTTCCCGAGCATCTGTGAGAAATAAATGTAACCTTTTACGTTAATCGCGAGCACTTTTTCAATCGTTTCGGAGTCGTAGTCCAGTATGTTTTTCGCTAGGTAAATGCCGGCGTTATTGACAAGACTGGTACAATCCGCATGCTCTGCCTCGATATGCGCAAAAAAAGCCGCGACCTCCTCATATTTGCTAACATCCACACAATACGTATGTAGTCTTTCTGCTCGATCCATCTCTTCTTCCAGTGCGAGCAAGGCTTTCTGATTGAGGTCACACGCGATGACAGCGGCCCCTTCTTGCAGGCATTGCATTACTACGGCTTTCCCGATCCCAGAAGCTGCTCCCGTTATAATTACTTTTTGATTGCTCAGCATACCTGTACCTCTTTCTGTCTGTGATTTAGTAGAAACATAGGTAGAAAATATGAGATGCTTTGTTAACATATAAGTTCATTTAGAAATATTTGTCTACAAGGAAAGTAAAACGTCGAGTGGTCATCTTGATGGTCGTTAGGCGTTTTTTTGCTTTTTCTCAATCAAGTGCAATTGCAGTTTTGTCAAGTCTCTCGTACAATTGGTGAGAATTGTTATCAATAGATTGCTACATCATGATTTTAGAGGAGTCAGTTATGGGAAAAACAGACAAATATCGTGATCCGAATGTCATCACTGTAAATGATGTGCAAGTTTTGTCCATTTCAAAAGAATGGAAGCTTGTAGAAGCGAGAGATAGAAGCGAACAAATAATCATTTTGGTAATAGAGGGCAGGGCGTCGTTTCGGTTGGATAAGACAGGAGGGATGCTTAACCAGGGAGATTTCATGGTCATATCTCCAGAGGATATGCAGGAAGGGCTTGCCCTTTTGCCCATTACGGAGAACATCTATGTTTGTTACGTGGCGCTTTTTGCTGCTCATGCCAGAAAAGAAAGGGATGGCTGGCTCATAAACGAAGTGATGCTACCGATCCAGGGGAAGCACCATATTGAAACAATCTCCTTGATTCACCACCACATCGAACAATTGCATTTGGCATGGAGAAAAGATCACTTCGATCAGCCAACCATGCAAATTCTTTTTTGGAAGCTATGGCAAGCTATTATGGCTGGAGTCACGCTGCAAGAGAAAAAAACAGATCGACAGCAACTTCTTCAAGGGATCGCTGAGCATATGGAGCAGCATTGTGAGGAGACTTTTCAGATTGAGGAGATGGCTCGCTACTCAGGAATGACGCCGACCCTTTTCTATCAGCAGTTTAAGGAGTACACCTCGCTCACTCCCTTGCAATTCATCAATCGGAAACGAATGGAGAAGGCCTGTCAGCTTCTGGTGGCGGAGGACGTGATGATTCCTGAGGTAGCTAATGAAGTGGGCTATCGGGATGTGTACTATTTCAGTCGGATGTTTAAAAAGATCGTTGGCGTTCCCCCTTATCGCTTCAAGAAATCGTTACAAAAGAAAATCGCCGTACTCCATCCAGCAATCATCGGTGATCTGCTCGCATTGGGGGTTTCGATCCAACATCTGATCCCTGTTTGGGAAAAGCATCGGCAAAAGAGACCGTACTCCCAGATGGAAGCAGCCACGCTGGAATTTGACTTGTACCGTCTGCGCCAGATGGAGCCGGATTTGATTGTTGGTACAGATCAGGTTGCACCCTGGCTTGAACAAATGGAAGCCATTGCACCAACACAGCTCATTCCTTTCAAATCAACGACCTGGCGGGATCATTTGCAGCAGGTAGCTACCATGCTGGGAATTGCAGAAGTGGCGACGAGTTGGCTCTATTATTATGATCTGAAAGCAGTTGCAGCCCGCGAGCGTATCCGCAAAAAAATTGGGAATGAAACCGTTATGGCAGTGAGGGCTTGGGATGGTGGAGCCCGTATATTTGGTGCGAGAAGGCGGAAAATTTCCGATATTTTATACGGAGACCTCCAGGTAAGACCTCCAGTGGGAACAGATCATTTTGCCTTTCTGGATATCGCGAGCCTGGATGAGCTTCATGATTTTCAGGCTGATCATATTCTGCTATTCGACGAAAGGAAAATTCGAACAGATGTACGCAAGCATCGTTTGAAAGGGAATGTACATCGAGCTGGGGTATATCCTTGGCTGCATTATTCCGCACTAGGCCATGAGCAAGCCATATCAGAGGCGCTCACGCATCTTGCAGAGTCACAGGAATGTACAAAAAAGGAATCAGGTTCTTCAATTTTCTTGCGGCCACAAGTTTGTGATAATGATTGAGAATGAGTATCACTATTGTTGGAGGGAACGAGATGAAGTCACCATTGTATCCGATTGCACAAGCGATCCGTGACCGCAGAACCATAAAGAAATTCAAGCCAGACCCGATTCCACTGGAATTGATTCGTGAGTTACTGGATGTAGCTGTCTGGGCACCTAACCACGGACTACGCGAGCCTTGGCGATTCGTCCTTTATGTGGAAGAAGGGAAGCGGGTTGTTGTCGATGCCATTCTTCAAAACGCCATGAAAAAAAGAGATCCGGAATTGCTTTTACGCGTCCCAGCATATCTTTTGGTTATCGTAAATGAAGACTCTCGGCAAAGAGAACGGGAAGAGGACTATGCGGCAGCCTGCACTTTGATTCAAAACTTTCAGCTAGCGGCGTGGGAGCGGGGATTGGGCGTCGTTTGGAAAACGGAACCGTTCACGTATCAAGCAGGATTTTTGCAAGCGGTTGGGGTACGTGAGGAGGAAAAACTCGTAGGAATGCTTCAGCTTGGCTTTCCGGAGGTCATCCCGGAAGCACGAGCGAGAACGGCTGCAAGCGACAAGCTGACCGTGATTCATTCGAACGTTGCTCTGGAGGATAAGAAGGGAAATGTCACTGTCACAGCCGATCGCTAAAAATGCTTCGCTTCGAACCAGGCCGTGGATGGCGACCGTGTTGATTGTTGCGGGGATTTGCGCCATCGTGTTCGGGCTAGGTTCATCCATTATCACGGGAGTGGCTAACATCTCGTTTGCGACCGTATGGAACTCGATTTTTCACTATGATTCTAGCAACGAGCATCACGTCATTATTCAAACACTGCGAATGCCGCGTGCCTTGGCAGGAGCGCTGGTAGGAGCTGCTTTTGCCGTAGCAGGAGCCATTATGCAAGGAGTCACGAGAAATCCGATTGCCGATACGGGCTTGATGGGCATTAATGCAGGGGCTGGATTCGTGCTCGTACTCGTTTTTGCTTTTGCACCAGGACTCCCTTTTGAGTCTATTATTTTCTTTTCTTTTATGGGAGCGGGTGTGGGGGTTGGGCTTGTTTATGGACTGGCCTATTTTTCCAAAAACGGTTTGACACCTTTACGACTCGCGTTGGCGGGGGCAGTCGTCAGCTCGCTCATCTCAGGTATCAGTCAGGCGATTTCCCTGTTGTTTCAGATCAACTACGATCTGGCTTTCTGGTCAGCAGGAGGGATCTCTACAGCAGAGTGGTTTCAAGTATCCGTCATGATGCCATGGATTGTGGGAGGAATCATTGTGGCCATGATCCTTTCTCGCTCCATTACCATTTTGAGTCTGGGAGAAGAGATCGCAGCAGGACTCGGACAAAAGACCAGGCTGGTGAAGGGGTTGTCGGCGGTTGTCGTCATGGTGCTGGCAGGTGCTTCGGTCTCAACGGTTGGCGGTGTTGGGTTTGTCGGTCTCGTCGTCCCACATATCGTCCGTTTTCTGGTCGGGGTTGATTACCGCTGGATTATTCCTTGTTCGGCAGTCATGGGAGGCGTTTTGGTTGTTTTTGCAGACATCGGAGCCAAAATGATAGCAATGCCCTACGAGACACCGCTTGGCGCCATTATCGCTGTCATCGGAGTCCCTTTCTTCCTGTACCTGGCCCGTAAGGAAAGGAGGGAGTGGTAATGGACATCGATCTATTTTCCCAAAAAAGAAAAAGTCGTAGTGTCCGACTGATCCTTCTATTCGCGGTACTTTTGCTTGTCGGTTTTGTCCTGAGCTTGAACACGGGACCGTATAGTATTGGTCCCTTCGAGGTGTTACAGACGTTGCTGGGGGAGGGCTCGAAAAAGCAGAATCTCGTGTTGTTTGAGCTGCGGCTTCCTCGCATGGTGATAGCGGTCATGATTGGGGCTGGGCTAGCTGTATCGGGGGCGATTCTGCAAGGAATCTCTCGCAATGGTCTGTCTGACCCCGGTATTCTTGGAATCAGTTCAGGTGCTGGACTGGCCGTATTGTTGTTCGTCTCTCTTTATCCCGCGACGAACATGGCTCCGCCTTTTTTGATGCCGTTTCTCGCACTCATCGGTGCCACTGCCACAGCAGCCATAATTTATATGCTTGCATACAAGAAGGGGCACGGCATATCTCCTACCCGTCTCTTGCTTACAGGGATTGCAGTAGGGGCGGGACTTAGCGCCATCAGCATTATTTTGACACTTCAGTTGAATCCGCGAAACCTCGAGTTTGTCGTCACTTGGCAAATGGGATCGTTGTGGGGTTCCAATTGGAAGTTCGTGCTGGCACTTTTGCCGTGGATGGTGATTCTGCTGCCGTACGTGTATCGGAAGGCAAATGTGCTGAACCTGCTCAGTATGAACGAACAAATTGCAGCAAGTCTGGGCGTATCTCTTCAACGGGAGCGACTTGCCTTGATGGCGGGAGCGGTTGGTCTGGCTGCGTCGAGTGTAGCGACAGGCGGAGGCATAGGCTTCATCGGCTTGCTTGGCCCACATATCGCGCGCAGATTGGTCGGACCCCAGCATCAATACATGCTGCCTATTACGGCGCTCGTCGGTTCATTGCTCGTATTGGCCGGGGATACGATAGGGCGAAGCATCATGCCGGCTACGGAAGTACCGGCGGGTATTGTCATTTCCCTCATTGGGGGGCCTTATTTTTTGTATTTGTTGATCCGGACAAAGGGGTAAGACACGTTTGAAATCAGGAGATGAAAAAAGGAGTTCAATCGATATGAAAAAGAAATTATCAGGCATTCTGTCTGTAATCATAGCGACAGTTGTCGTGGCGGGGTGCGGAGCAGGACAGGCGACTACAAACACAAACGCTAACAATAAAGCGCAAACGGCTGAAGCGGGAGTAGCACAATCCGATACGAAAGGGACAGGGGAGCCTGTGTATCCTCGAACCATCAAGCATACGATGGGGGAAGTCACATTGGAGAAAAAGCCGGAGCGTGTCGCTTCTGTCGATATCATGGGAACAGATTACTTCCTCGTGCTAGATTTTGCTCCGATTGTATCGGAAGGCTTTGATTCGACGAAAAGTAAGTCACCAATTTTTGCAAAGTATGCGGAAGGTAAAACAGTGAAGGATCTGGGTGGAAAAACGAATTTGGAGACTTTGTTGGAGATGGACCCAGAGGTCATTGTCATGACAAGCACCGGAAAAGGCTCCAGATTTGAGGAATTCAACAAAATGGCTGATTCCATCGTCATTGATTTCTCAGTGGATGCACCCACCCGCCTCATGAAAATAGCTGAAGTTATTGGCAAAGAAGATAAGGCGAAGCAAGTTTTGGCCGATTTTGATAAGCTGAAAAACGAAGCAAAAGCAGCAGCAGACAAGCATAAAGGAGAAACAGTGCTATTCCTCGTTTCCAATGGCAAGGATTTTACGGTGATGCATCCCAAAAACTTCCCGATTTACTATGAGGAAGTGGGACTAACACCGATAGCAGGATTGCCCGAGGATGGAAAGATTGGGGGGCGTATCGGAATCGAGGCGTTGAGTGAGCTCGCTCCCGATCATATCTTTATTGCCGAGAACCGCCGTTCGGCAAAAGCAGAGGAGCCGGAAGGGTTGATTCATATCTGGAAGGATCATCCTGTCTGGAAAAACCTCAAAGCAGTGAAAAACAACCATGTATACACGATGGATACACTCGCGGGCGATACGTTCTTCCTGGGAGAAATCGCTGGATTGGAAGCCATTAAGAACAATCTCGGAAAATAGAAATTTGCTACTGCTCATTCTGAGAATTTTCCATACAAGCGCCTACCGAGCTCTCCCCGAGGTTCGTAACCATTCCTGCTGTCACTCCTTTTTCACATGAATGGTTCTAGCAGAAATATAAGAAGCACTCTACAAGATTAGTAGAGTGCCTTTTTTCATTTCCGATTGCCTGATTCTGTATAGGCATATGAGATAGCTTGGGTTGCTTGTGCAGTCAATTGGATACGTGCTGGGTTTTTTACTTCCAAGGTCATAACCGACATGACGACCGTTTGCATGGTGACGAGAAAATAGATTCAAAAAAAGATGTTTTTCAAAAGTGGTGATTCCACGGAAAAATCGTTTCTCCTTCTCATGTAAGAAAAATAGAAAGTAGTTAGAAACGATATGTATTACACTGCCATTCACGCTCTCTTTCGTATGTCATCGAGTTGGTTGTTGTCCACTCGATTGCTTTTATTATACGGATTAAAGCGGAAAGCACGCAAAAGCACGGATGTTTCATTTCCGTCGATTTACAGCCGGAATGGATCATTTTTGCCAGTAGAAAACACTCGCTCTTTTTGTTAATCGCTGTGGCTCTCCGGCAAACATGAATTCTGTGAGAGGTCTCATCTATTTTCTCATCAATTTCTAATCTCTCTCTTTTTTTCCCTTCATCTGTCCTTTTTATGATAAAGGAGATCAAACAAAACCAGCCGAAAAAAGGAGCGAGATCATATGAAAAAAGTAGTCATGACCATGGCAGGAGCACTGATTGTAGGGAGCCTCAGCGTAACAGCGTTTGCACATAGCAACCAATACTACAGCGTACCGCAAAAGAACACTTCTACCGTGTACCTGCAAATCGACGATGATGTGAAACACAACTGGGCGAAGCTCGTGCGCATCACGCCTGAAAAAGCACTGAAAAAAGTTCGGGATGCACAGTCTGGTGTCGTTACCGAGTGGAAGCTGGATGAAGAGGACGGTTTCCTCGTATACAAAGCAGAGATCAAAAACAAGCATCAAGAGATTGACGTGTACGTCGATGCGATGACTGGAGATGTGTGGCAAACAGTTGACCACGATGATGACGATGATCATGACGACGACAACGACGATCAGTGGAAAAACCAACCAGTGAAAATCAGTGTAGAGCAAGCGAAAAAAATCGCTTTGGCTAAAGTGAGCGGCAACATCAAATCCATCAAGCTGGATGAAGACGATAACCACTATGTGTATGATGTGGAAGTGAAAACGCCTAAAGGACAGGAAGTAGATTTGGAGATTTCCGCTACGACAGGCGCTGTACTGGATGTAGACTGGGACGATTAATCGATTCCGCTATCTTTCTCAACCGACCCTTTAATAAGTAGAGGGGCGGTTTTTTCGTGCGATGGCCTCCAAAAATTCCATTGCTTCTTGAGCCGTAGGTATTTTTCGGACATTCTCTTCGGCAAATTGCTGAGCTTGCGGATAGTTCGTGGAAGCGATTTGTTTTGCAGCTGCCTCTACGTCATAGGGTGTAAAGCGATGTTCATAGCGGTCACCATCAAGTAGTAACCAGTATGCACCTGGTTCGTCGGCAAACGGCATGCCCACACTTCCAGCATTGAGAATACGCAGCTCGCCAAGTCGACGTTCAAATTGGACATGTGTATGACCACAGATGACCGTTCGTTGCTGTGTCCCCTCGAATCCCATTTTTTTCCGAATGATCTCAAAACCTTATTTCCAACGATCGAGTTTGAACCTATAATGTATCTTGGGCACAACCTCTAAGCTATGGTATAATTTTGACGCCAAATCACGATTAAGGAGTATGGATGATGGAAAAAAAATTAATCTTCGGTCATAAAAATCCAGACACAGATTCCATTTGTTCAGCACTTGTGTACGCTGACTTGAAAACAAAACTGGGCGCGAATGTAGAGCCTGTACGCCTGGGTGTAATCAGCAGCGAAACAGCATTTGTGCTGAATTACTTCCAAGTAAAAGAGCCGCGCCTCGTAGAAACAGTGGCGAATGAAGTAAATGAAGCCATCCTTGTAGACCACAACGAGCGCCAACAAAGCGCGAATGACATTGAGCAAGTGCAAGTGGTAGAAGTGATCGACCATCACCGTATTGCGAACTTTGAGACGAGCAATCCTCTCTACTTCCGTGCCGAGCCAGTTGGATGCACCACAACCATTTTGAAGAAAATGTACAAAGAAAACGGCGTAGACATTCCAAAAGAGATGGCGGGCTTGATGCTTTCCGCGATCGTTTCGGATACATTGCTGCTGAAATCCCCGACTTGCACAGAGCAAGATGTAGCCGCTGCTCATGAGCTGGCTGAAATCGCGGGTGTTGATTTGCAAGCATACGGTCTGGAAATGCTCAAAGCAGGCGCAGACCTGAGCGACAAAACAATCGCACAACTGCTCACATTGGATGCAAAAGAGTTCCAAATGGGCAATGCGAAAGTAGAAATCGCACAAGTAAATGCAGTGGATGTAAATGATGTACTCGTACGCCAAGGCGAACTGGAAGCGGCTATGAATGCAAACATCGCTGAAAAAGGTCTGGACTTGTTCGTGTTTGTTGTAACGGATATCTTGAATAACGATTCTGTTGCGATCGCTCTCGGCAGCGCAACGCAAGCAGTAGAAAAAGCGTACCAAGTAACATTGGTGGACAACAAAGCTGTTCTGAAGGGCGTTGTCTCCCGCAAAAAGCAAATCGTACCAGTATTGACCGATACGTTCCAAGCTCTGTAAGAAATAAGAATGGCTGCCCAAGCACAAGTTGCGGGCAGCCTTTTCTATTTTTACATTCCTTGGGTAGGGTTGTTGTGCATTTGGAACAAGGTTTGCTGGTTATAAGCATCGTCGCTGTAATGGGTGATGGCATGTTTATCTCTCGCTCTTAGACTAAGCAGCCCTGTTAATCCCCATCCTGCACCGAGTAAGGCTACAATGAAGCCGATGATATAGAGCATCGAAATCCCTCCTTGTATGGCTTTCTCTATATTTTAACAAATTATGAAAATGGAGTAACGCCAATTTTATTATGAAAATGTGTTTGACATTGACGGTCCGTAAATGTGTACGATCAATTTGTCAGGAGGAATGAACATGGAATATACGGTGCAAAAGCTAGGACTCCTGGCGGGTGTCAGCACCCGGACGCTCCGATACTACGATGAAATTGACCTTCTCAAGCCGGCGAGAATCAATTCGTCAGGGTATCGCATTTACGGACAGCAAGAGGTGGATCGATTGCAGCAAATCCTTTTTTACCGCGAGCTGGGTGTGAGCTTGGAGGAGATCAAGGAGATCCTGAATTCACCAACCTTTGATGCTGAACGGGCACTGCGGGAGCACCGCGAGAAGCTCCTGGAAAAGCGAGCGCAATTGGATGCGTTAATCGCCAATGTCAATTTGACCTTAGCACAAAGAGAGGGGACCAAAACGATGAGTGACAAACAAAAATTCGAAGGCTTCAAGCAAAAGTTGATTGACGACAACGAGGCTCAGTACGGAGAAGAAATTCGTGCAAAATATGGAAGTGACCAGGTTGACAAATCCAATCAGAAAATCAAAGAAATGACCAAGCAGGAGTACGCTGCACTAGAGAAGTTGAATGAAGAACTGCATGAGACGTTGGCACAGGCTTTTGCGACGGGAGATCCTGCTCATGAGCTTGCCCAAAAAGCAGCGGATCTTCACCGTCAATGGCTTAGCTTTTATTGGGACAGCTACAGTAAAGAAGCGCACGCAGGTCTTGCCCAGATGTACGTCGATGACCCGCGTTTTACCGCTTACTATGACAAGGATCAGCCGGGTGTAGCCGAGTTTCTCAGAGATGCAGTGGTCATTTATACGAGTAAGTAAAGAGATTTCAAAAAAAGAAGCTGCGAGCAGGGCAGCTTCTTTGTGTTTTACTTTTCGTTATCCCCTCCTACTGTGGGAAAAAGCTTTTGTCCCAATGGGGTTGGCAATCCATCCATGCTTACTACGTTGTTTTCCTTTTGATAATCAAGCAGTTCTTGTTCGTCTTTAGCCAAGGTCCATTTTTGAAGGGTGTCGCGTTCTTTTGAAAAGGAATAGAAGGGGATAGCCCAGCCGCAAGAGGTCTTTACTTCCTGTATGTTGACGGTAATGATTTGACGAGCGCCAGGGAGAAGCGGGAAGTCTTTTACGAGCTCATCCCACCGAGGCGTATCTGGGAGAATAACCGTCCCTTTGCCGAATAGGCGCATGATGAGAGGGGGGCCTTCAAACGCACAGAACATAAGAGTTATCCTGCCATTTTCCTGGAGATGAGCGCTGGTTTCGTTTCCACTTCCAGTCAGGTCCAAATAGGCGACCTCGGTAGGCGATAATATGCGAAAAGAATCGTACCCTTTCGGTGAAAGATTCACGTGACCATCTGTGTCCATAGGAGCAGAGGCAACAAAAAACATCTGTTGCTTCTTGATGAACGCCTCATGCTCAGGTCGTAATTCAGAAAAAAGCTTCCCCATTTTCGCACTCCTCCAGATAATGGAATTGTTTTTGCTGCCCTCATATTATCATGAAAATATGAAGATTTTGTGTTATGCATTCCCAATCCGTCCCAAATAGATGGTAAAGTGTAAATATTCACGCATCACAATAACTACACGAGACTTTTGAAAAGGAGGAGTATTTACATGCAAGCAACAGAGCCAATTTATTTAGGGAAACGCATCCATTTAATAGACGGTTTCGATATGGGCTGGGCAGAACGTACAGGGACGTATGTGATCGCGGAAGAGGAGCTCACATTGGTAGAAACAGGGCCAAGCCCCTCCGTCCCATACATCAAGGCCGGTCTCGCCAAGCTCGGTTATACACCGGAACAAGTAAAATACATCATCGTGACGCACATACACTTGGATCATGCAGGAGGAGTAGGACTGTTTCTGAAGGATTGTCCGAACGCAAAGGTCGTCGTCCACCCGAAAGGTGCACGTCATCTCGTAGATCCGAGCCGACTGATCGCAGGGGCGAGAGCGGTGTATCATGATGATTTTGATCGATTGTTTGATCCGATTGAGGCGGTTCTCGAGGAGCGGATTTTGATTCGCGGGGACGGGGATACACTAAAGATCGGAGAGAATTGCGTGTTGGAGTTTCTGGATTCGCCAGGGCATGCCAATCATCACTTCAGCATCTACGATCCAGTAAGCCGTGGCATGTTCACAGGTGATACCGCAGGTGTACTCTATCCACAGCTTAAAAAGGATGGCATACACCTCGTGCTTCCATCTACTTCGCCGAATCAGTTTGACCCGGATGCCATGTTAGCGTCTCTAAGCCGTTTTGAAGCGCGGAAGCTAAGTCGCATTTACTTTGGTCATTTTGGGATGTCAGAGCAGGTAGACGACGTGTACCGCCAAATACGTGAGTGGCTCCCCGTGTTTGTGGCGGAAGGAGAATCAACGATTGCTGCCGGGCAAACCTATGACGAACTGTCTCGTAAGTTATTTGAACGAGTCTCGGATCATCTACAGTCACAAGGCATCAGTGGTGACCACGAAGTTTTCGAGGTACTCAAGCTCGATTTACAAGTATGCTCCATGGGCATTCTAGATTGTTTGCACAAACGAGGGTAATAGCCTGCCAAAAGCTTTACATTTGCCTGAACCTTTTGTTCAGGCGTTTTTCATTTTTAGGAGGCAAGAAAGTATTGGCTTATGTGTTTGTCATTCTTTTTTCATCCAAGGAATGCTATGATGTAGGGTGAGTCATGGACTGTGACAATTTCAAACGTAACAACAAATAGGTGCCTCGTCTTTTTAACAAAAAGATCGGGTGAAAAGGGAAGTCGGTGAAAATCCGACGCGGTCCCGCCACTGTAAATCGGCTCGTTCCTCAGCCGTAAGCCAGGAGACCTGCCTGTTTGTTTTAGTGCCTGTTGCCTTCGCGGAAAGGATCGGCCTATTTCAGGAAACAGACCGTCCTGTCTGTTTGCCCCTGAGGTGCCGACCCTTTGATTTCCGAATGGAAGCAAGGGTCGATTTTTTTATTGGAAGGTACAGTCAATCAGACATGCAGAAAGGAAGTTCTACATATGAAACGTTCATTGCAATTTATGATCCCACTACTAGTTGCGGCGAGCCTCGCAGGTTGTGCCGGTAACGATAACGGCCAACCAGCACCAGGTGGACAAACAAGCGCACCGCAGACAGCACCGCAAGAGAATGCGGCCGAGCAGCCTGCAAAACAAACAACGTATCCGTTGACAGTTACGGATGCGACAGGAAAAGAAGTAACCTTTGCAAAAGCTCCTGAGCGAATCGTCTCGACATCACCTGCCGAGACAGAAATTTTGTTCGCATTAGGCTTGGAAGATCGGATTGTAGCTGTCTCAGACTATGATGATTATCCAGATGCTGCGAAGGCAAAGCCGAAAATTGGCGGAGTCGTCAAACCAAATGAAGAAGCGATTCTCGCTCAAACGCCGGATATGGTCGTTGGTGGGATTTCGATGGAAAAGCCAGTGGCTGACAAGCTCAAATCTCTCGGAATGCCAGTCTATATTACCCATCCGACAAAGATGGACGACATCCTAAACAATGTTTTGGCGATGGGCGTTATCACCAACACACAGGAGCAAGCTGAAAAAGTCGTCGCGCAAATGAAGAAGGATATCGCGTACGTTCAAGAAGCAGTGAAAAATGTAAAACCGGAAGAGAAGAAAAAGGTATACCTGGAATTTTCCCCAGGCTGGACAGTCGGAAAAGGCGAATTCATGGACGAACTCATCACACTGGCTGGGGCGACAAACATTGCCTCCGACACCGAAGGATGGAATCCGATCAGTGAAGAAAAGATTTTGCAAAACGACCCAGACGTCATTTTGTATGCGAGCGGAATTACCGATGAAAAGACAGGCGTCAAACTGGAGGATATGATCGCCAAGCGTAATGGCTGGGATAAAATGAAGGCGATTCGTGAAAAACAAATCTTTGGCATGGACCAAAATATTTTGTCCCGTCCTGGTCCGCGTATTACACAAGGCTTGATCGAAGTAGCCAAGGCGATTTACCCTGATTTGGTGAAATAAAATGAAGAAACGATTGTTCATATGGGGAGGAGTCAGCTGTCTCGTCCTTTTGGCATCAATAGTCATCAGCATCTCGATGGGAGCGGCACACCTCCCCATTTCGCAAGTATGGCTCATCCTGCTCCATCAAATCCCTGGCTTGTCTGAGTGGATCACCGTAACGTGGCCGGAGTCATCTGAGCAAATTGTCATGAAGGTTCGTTTTCCACGCGTTGTATTGGCTGTCTTGATTGGGGCCTGCTTGTCACTTGCAGGAGCGGGCTTTCAGGGAGTTTTGCGCAATCCGCTCGCCGATCCGTTTACGATGGGCGTGGCATCCGGTTCTGCTGTCGGAGCAGCTTTCTTGATCCTTTTTGGCTTGCAAATCAGCTTTTTGGGTGCATGGAGCACGCCTGTCGTCGCTTTTCTTACAGGACTGCTCAGTCTATGGATCGTCCTCGGACTCGCGAACACGCAAGGAAAGCTGCAAACGGAGAGCCTGATTTTGTCTGGGGTAGTGGTGCAGGCTTTTCTCGGCTCTCTCGTTTCATTTATGGTGTCGCTATCCGACCAGACGGTGAATGAGATCGTGTTCTGGCTTATGGGCAGCCTGTCATTTCGCGGCTGGGCCTTTACGTACGTCTTGATTCCTTACTTGGTCATCGGAGGCATGGTGCTCGTTAGCTATGCGCGTTCCCTAAACCTATTTGCGTTGGGGGAGCGGCAGGCTGCGCATCTCGGCGTCCATGTGGATCGAACGAAGCTGGTGGTTCTAGTCGTCTCGACTCTCCTGACTGCAGCGGCGGTTTCTATCGCGGGAATTATCGGGTTCGTTGGCCTGGTGGTACCGCATCTCGTCCGAATGCTGGTTGGTCCTGACCATCGTATTTTACTTCCGATGGCTGCGATCTGCGGTGGTATTTATGTGCTGTGGGCCGACACTCTTGCCAGAATGCTGCTGAGTCCAACGGAAATCCCGCTCGGTGTCGTGACAGCATTTCTGGGAGCACCGTTTTTCGCCTATTTATTGAAGCAAAATAAACGCTTTAGGAAGAGGTAACGTAAGTAATGATCAATGTGCGCAACTTACAAAAATCGTATCAAGATACGCCTGTTTTGCACGGCATCGATTTTTGCGTGGACAAGGGAGAATTTTTTGGCATCATCGGACCGAATGGAAGCGGTAAATCCACCTTGCTGAAAATGATTTCAGGTGTCATCAAGGCAGATGCAGGAGACATTTTGCTTCAAGAGAAAAAGCTTCATTCATATCCACGCAAAGAGCTTGCCAAAATACTGGCTGTTTTGGAGCAAGAGGGTCTGCCGCCAGTCGGTTTTCGTGTCCGAGAGGTGTTGGAGATGGGGCGCTTTCCTTACCAAAATTGGCTAGGGGAAGAGAAGCAGGATGTCGCATCGCTCATTGATGAAATCGTTCAGATGCTCGGTCTTGAACATTTGGAAGAGCGCACACTGGATCAGTTGAGTGGTGGAGAAAAGCAGCGCGTAGCTTTAGGGAAGGCATTAATCCAAAGACCTCAGGTGCTGTTGCTCGATGAACCCACGACTTACCTCGATATCGGGTACCAGATTCAACTCATGGACATCGTGAGAAAATGGCAAAAGACGACGCAGGTGACGGTCATTGCTGTGCTGCACGATCTGAATCTGGCCTCCCTATACTGCGATCGTATTTTGATGCTGCATAAAGGAAAGCAGATAAGCGTTGGCGCTCCAAAAGACATCTTGCAAAGTGACAGGATAGAGGCTGTATACGGAACCAGACCGATTGTCATGGAGCATCCTGTCCATCATTTGCCACAAATTATTTTGCAATCGCAAGTATAAGAGGTTGTTTAAGGAGACAGAAGCATGATCGTACTCATTACAGGCGGAGCACGCAGCGGAAAAAGCACGTTTGCCGAAAAATACGCGGCTCATTTGGGCTCCTCGGGTGTTTACATCGCGACCGCACCAATCACTGATGAGGAAATGGAAGAGCGGATCCTGCACCATCGAGACCGCCGCTTGCAGTCCAATTTTCCTTGGCAAACGATCGAGGAGCCGTACGCATTGACAGAGTGGCTAGCGAAGCTGGGAGCACAAAAGGACATACAAGAACAGCAGACAGTGATTTTGGTTGATTGCTTGATCCTTTGGGTGTCCAATTGGTTGCTGCATGATGGAGAGGAGCAGCCGTTTGAGCGAGTGCTCCAGCAGGTTGATGTGCTGGTAAACAAGCTAAAAGACTACCCAGGGACGGTTTTGCTGGTGACAAACGAAGTAGGCGACGGACTCGTCCCACAACATCCGTTGGGCCGTAAGTTCCGTGACTTAGCGGGCTTGATGAATCAACGCGTGGCAGCTGTTGCAGATCAAGTTTTTCTTGTCACAGCAGGGATTCCGGTGGAGTTAAAAGGACAAGCTTTCCGATTTTAACTCGGTGAAAAGACGCTTTCGAGTCGTCTTTTCACTTTTTTTATGGTATAATACAAGAAAAGCCATGGAAGGGATCAGGATACCATGCGTCCCCATAGGACGATCTGGAAACGTTTTGACCTCTCCTACATCTAGCTTCGTAGTAGTCGATCGTCACTGAAGACGACTAATCTACTACGAAAGCGAGGCCCTTTGTATGAGTAGCGACTTATACTTGCGATGTTCCTCGGTAGTCGGTTGGTCGTCTGTGCCTAAACCGACAAAAATGCGAGGAAACCATGATGAAGAGAGCGCTGCAGTTATCTAAGCGTTACAGTATGATTTTGTTTGGAGCTTGTTTACTTGCTTTTGCGTATTATCACATTAACTTTCAGAACCATTTATCTGAAGGTGGGTTTGTTGGCTTGGGGTTATTGGCGAAATACGCCTTTGACTTGTCGCCAGCGATGGTGATGCTTTTGCTGGATATTCCACTGTTTTTGGTTGCCTGGTTAGTAAGAGGCCGCCAGTTCATTTGGGACACGATCTTTGCATCACTTGCTTTTACCGGGTTTTACGATTTGTTTGAACGATTTTCACCGATTGTCATGGATATGAGCAGAATGATGCCGCTGGCGTCTGTCTTGTCCGGTGTATTGACCGGGCTGGGTACCGGATTGGTTCTGCGCTATGGAGCTGCGACAGGTGGAGACGATATTTTCTCCCTGTTGATCAGTAAGTACACGGGATTGTCCATTGGTACGGTCTTTCTTTTACTGGACGTCATTGTGCTTTGCATGTCGTTCTGGTTCGTACCGATGAAAGAGATGATGTATACCATTTTGGCCGTTGTCATTTCCAGCCAAGTCATCACCTGGACCGTCAATCATGGTGCAGGAATGGAGGTCATGGAAGAGGAGCACGGGCATGGAAGCGTCTCGATGACCCACCGGTAATGAGTAGATATTCAGTTGAAAAACATGCCTATACAAAAGCAAGCAAAAGGCCAAGTCGGTTTTCATGTCGACTTGGTCTTTTGAACGTTTATGACCGTTTTTGTACATAATATCCTGCTTTCCTAGTGGATACTAACCAACACAGATACTATCGAAGGAAAGGAACTGCCATGAGCGATCCGTTTTTTAGCAACTACAAAGCATTCGTCGTCATACCAGCGGATGAGAAGCAAATGGGACCGGAGCCTTTTGACCCGAAGGATTTCGCCAGCCATTTCATCCTGACGTTTTCGTTGTACGATGCGGTTATTTCCTCTTGGGGGGAAGCGACAAAGTATAAAGTACAGGCAAAAAAGGGTCTGTCGAATGTGATTGATGGTTTTAACGCCAAACGTCGTGGTACAGCCCGTCTGCATTTGTTGGAAATGGAAGAAGACCAGGCGTATTTCGTCCTGGCCTTGTCGTTGAAAATCCAAAAAGACAATGAGAAAGCGGTCATAGAGTTGATTACCGATCTGCTGGAGAAAGATTTCGCAACCGACTTGTTGATCGGAGAGACCTGGTATCAGATCATTGGTGCCAAAGGGAAATTCGAGCGGAAGCTGTTCTCCTACAGTGTCCAGCCTTACGATTATCGACCGAAGTAATCAGCTAGAGCTTCTGTAATCGCCTGCGCAGCTTTGTCCTGATAGGACGATGTACGGACGATACCCTCATCCTTTGGATTCGAAAGGAAGCCAAGCTCAATTAAGACGGATGGATCATCGTTTTCGCGCAGGACGTGATAATTGCCGAATGAAATGCCGTTGCTTCTTAAACCGATGCCACCTGCCAGGCGAGACTCAATCGCTCGAGCTAATGGCTCATCTTTGTCTTGCGAATAATAAAACGTAAGTGTCCCGCTATTTGGCTTCGGAGAAGAATTGTAATGGATGCTGATGAAGGCATCTGCCGCCTTGGATTCGCTAAAAACGACACGCTGCGATAGCGTAGGCTTTTCTGTGTCACTTGTCCTCGTCATGTAGACTTTCGCACCGCGTTGTCGCAGTTTGCTGGCAAGCAGCATGGATGTTTTGTAATTCAACGTTTTTTCTATGCTATTCCACTTGGTTCCTTGTGTCCCGATATCAGAACCACCATGTCCCGGGTCGATGACGATGACTTTTCCTTTTAAGCCTGGCGTTTTGGAGCTTTTGGATACCGGAACGTTGGCCTTGGCATCGCCAATATACGTCGCAGACACCCAGCCTGTTTGTCCATTGGAAGTCCGCGCTTGGATCCAGTCTCCTTGCTTTTTCAAAATGTCTACACGGGTTCCTCTGGGCAGCGAAAGGATAATCTCATGGCTCGTGCTTGGCCCTTTCCGCATTCGAAGCGAATCGGCCAAAACCGTTCCTTGCTTGCTTTTGACAGTGGCTGTATTGGCTGGTGATGAAGCTGAACCTGCACCTGCACTTGTTACCGCTCCTTTTTGCAAGTAATACCCCGCCACCCAGCCTACCTTTTGATTGTATCTAATTTTTGCCCAACCGTATGCTTCATCGGTAATCGTCACGACCGCTCCATACGGTACGGTAGCGACAACAGAAGCATTCGGAGCTGGTTCACTGCGAACGTTCAGAGAGGTTGCAACCACTTTTGCTTGGATGACGCCTGCTGCTTGCGCCGGCTCCGTAATAAATGGCCATGACAGACTAAGCCATAGCCCACATATGAGAGACGCTTTTTTACATGTTGTTTTCATCATTTCTACCTCTGCCTTGGATTAGCTACTATCTCACCTGAACTATAATAAGGGAAATGCAGGAAATCGAATAGGGTATGATTTCCTGATTTTTTGGGACAATCAAAGTGGAGTTTCTGTATATCTTGCCAAGGCGTTCGTTGCTGACTCTGCCATTCGCTGTTTGAGTTGATCGTTTTCTACTACTTTTACCCGCAGGCCGAGAAAACGAATGCGCGATAAAATAAACTCCTGCTCGTCGGATAGAAAGTGCAGGGTGATCGTATACACCTGTGATTCTGGATCAAAAGCGACCTCTTTGTCAAAGCAGGAAAAGGCGTACAATATGCGCTGGAGCTCACCGTTATAACGACGGATGATCACAATTTTTGCCATCTGCTTGCGCTGTTGGATCTGTTCCGAAATAGTCGGCAAAAAACTGTCATACCATACATCTTCTATGTAAATCTCATCGACGGAGCGAATGAGATGCAGTGGAGTCGTGATCAGGCGATTGGAAGACATGTTTAGCCAAATCAGGTACCAGGCCTTCTTGGCAAGTGAATATTCCAGCTTGTAGGGAACCCCTCGTTGATTGCGAAAAACCGGGCCTTTGTTCGTGGCTGCGGTTATTTTTATGTGATTCTTGCCGAGAATGATTCGCCGAAGTGTTCGCACGAGTGGACTCCAGAGCTGTTTGGCTTGTGTTTGCGCTTTTTCCACGAATCGTTCTTGTTCGGTCGATTCACTTTCTGGCATGTGTGTCAAACGCTGAAGCTTATCGAGTGTAGCGGGCTCGAAAATTTCTGCCGCAGACGGATTCGCCAGCATCAGGGCCAGCCACGCTTTTTCGTGTGAGGTAACCGGATAAACCCCCGCTTCATCTAGCCGTGTCACTAGCTGGTAATTATGTATCTTATCAAACAGATTCATAGTAGGCGAGCAGCTCCTCCCATTCTTTTTGGAATTGCTTGCGAAGAAACAGCGGTTCAAGAACTTCGACGCTTGAACCGAAGCTGCGAATCCACGGTGTAATTTCCATCGTGCTGTTCACTTTTATCTCGTACACAAAGCTCTCCCGTGATTCCTCGGTCACAATCCCCCATTGCCCCTGTGCCTCCACTCGCTCTTGGATAAAGGAATGGGGCGTATCCCTAGGCTGAAAAAAGCGAAGGCGTACGGTTACGAGTTTTCCGGTATCAATCAGCCAACTATGGGCAATGCGCTCATCCGCACTTGCTTGCAAGGAAGAGAAGATTTCCGGCGTAACGGACCTGCCTGTTACGAGCTTGGTCATACCTTCCACACGGTATTTGCGCAGCGGACCATTGCCGCATCCTTGTGCCAGCAAGTACCATCTGCCGTATTGATGATCAAAAATAACCCGGAGTGGAATCACTTTTTGATGTCGCCCCGATGTATCCCGTTGGAAAGCCGGATTCGTATTTTGGGAATCGTAAAACTTTAGGCGTTTGGGCGTGTAGTAGTGAAATTCAACGATTTTTCGCTGACGAATGGCTTCCGTGAGAAGCAAAGCTTGATATTCATCGAGAATACGTGAGACGAAATGATATTTGTATAAAAACGCAGATGCATCGGTTAGTTTCAAGCGAAATTTGAGATAACGCTTCACTTTTTCTTGCAGAAGATAACCAGGGACGGCCGGCAGCTGTGTATTGGCCATGAAATCGATGAAATCATACAGATCCAATAGCTCGTCGTCCGTCAGCGAGTCCAGTAGCTCACTGTCGAAATGATAAACGTATGGTCTGACCTCACTACCATTTTTAATCACGCCAATTTCTTCGAGGTACTTCATGTCCTGGCGAATCGTTTTTTCATCAGGCTCTGTGTCCACAAACGTATCCAGCAAGCCTTTAATGGAGAGAGGCTGTTGTCTGAGCTTTTCCAAGATGTGCGACAGTCGCTCTACTTCCGAATCCTTCAATGATTTTGCATGGTACAAAAACATCAAGAAATTGTCGGTCACCTCAAAATAGTTGTAACGAAGCTGCGCGTAATACTCTTTTTTCTCCTCATCGCCGACATGCTGATAAAAGGTCGATTGGATGTCCTTCAGCTTTTTTATCGTTTTATCAAGCGTATGAACGGAGATCCCGAGCCGCTCGGCTAACTGCTGCCGATTGTAGGCACCAGCGGTCAAAAACAGGAGACGGAGCAATTGCAGCTCTTTGTCAAAGCTTTCGCGTGCCATTACATTCATCCTTATTCACTCGTCATTTATTTCCAAATTAGTCCTCATATTACGAAGAGGCTGAAGAGAAGTCAATGAAAAAAGAGGTTCGTAATACTTTTACCATGTTCAAACCACATGCGCGGATGGAAAATAAGGGTATGAAAAACAGCGCAGGCTGTGAGAGACAGGAGAAATGGATGATGAAAACAATTTTGCATGGAAATAACCATCGTGAAGTGAAGCTGGAGCATGGAGATGTGCACGTTTTTGCGAATGACGAAGTATTTGCGAGCTTCGGTGAACGCGTATATCAAATGGCAGACAATAATTTGCGTATTCCGCGAAATGTTTATTTTTCGTATACCCCTGATGCGCATGTGGGCGTTGGGACCTGCATTGGGACGACAGCGGTTTGGAATCTTGCCGATGGATTTGTCTCGCCTTCCATCGTCGGATCAGATATTGGATGTGGAATGCGTGTGCATCTGACTCCGTTGCATCGAGACGACCTCAAAGACAAGAGCCTGAAACGTGCATTGATCGAAGCGATCGAAGCGTACGTTCCGACAAACGAACGGGGAAATACGCATTTTACAGATATTCGCTTGGAGGAAGTCGTGAAGCATGGCTTAAAAGGATTGCCTGGCAACTACATTCCGGATACAGAAGAAGCGCCTGATACCTTACGTCGTTCTTTCTCGCATGTGGAAAAGTACACATTTGAATTCGACCATTCCTTCCTGGAGCAAATACCGCAAAAATCTTGGAGTCGTGGGTGGGGCCAGTTGGGAACATTGGGGGGCGGTAACCACTTTATTGAAATCCAGCATATCGACATCGCGGAGGAGAACAGGGAGATTGCGAAAGCGTGGGGACTGTTCGACGGCCAAGTCGTCATCATGATTCATTCTGGTTCGCGGGCGTGGGGGGCAATGCTAGGACGTGATTATACCAAAAGCTTCAAGGAAGCCATGTACAAATGGGGGATCCGTAATCCCGACCCGAGCCTGGTATATGCTCCGATCCAAAGCGAGGAAGGGCAACAGTATTTGAATTTGATGTACTCCGCGCTGAATTTTGCGGTAACGAATCGGCATATGATTGGATTTTCAGTGGAGCAGGCGTTTCGGGATGTTTTTGGTAGTGAGATGCGTACACCAGTCCTGTATGATCTGATGCATAATTACGCTTTGAAAGAATTCCATCGCAACACACCGATGCTCGTCCACCGCAAAGGAGCGACGAAGGCATTGCCAGCAGGACATTTCCAAAATCCGAAGGCTTACCGTGAAACGGGACATCCAGCCTTGATTCCAGGCTCTATGGGAACATCGTCCTATATCATGGTCGGATCGGACGCCGGAGCCAAAAACTTTTATTCGATCTGTCATGGTGCAGGGCGAGTTCGTTCCCGCAAAGCAACGAAGGAGCTTGTGACCATCGATCAATTCGAGCAGGCAATGCGCGTAGGACAGGAAGATGAGATCATGGTGAATCACCGTTCGCTCGCTTCCATCCTTGATGAATGCCCGCAAGCCTATAAAGATGTAGATCAAATCATCGATTCGGTTGTGGGAGCAAATCTTGCATCAGTCGTAGCAAAATGTAACCCTCTTATTGCCATAAAAGGAGTATAATGAAGAGTGGCTTCCTGAAACATTTTGGGGGAGCCACCTTTTGCGATTTAACTCACACTAAATACTAGAATTTAAAATGTGAACAAATTGCGTGAGAAGTTTAAAAAATAGGTTCGAATGTAACATAAATTGCTTTGCTTCCTCAACCGATACCAAAAGAGAGACAAAATAGGGGAGATAGGGGAACAGATATGCCTACATACTATTACTTCACCTGCCTAAAATGCCGAACCCGGGGGGGAGTTTTCGGCGAACAGGCCTGGGGCTGGGGGAACTTTGACATGATCGAGTCCTTCAAATACCTGGCTCACCACATCCGTACATGCGGAGAAGATTCGATTCGCGTGATTTCTGAGGATGTAGATGATTATGTAGATCAGCTGCACGGAGAGTACAACACCTTCCTTGAGCAAACGAAGCATATATTTCCGCATTCCAAAGATTGGGAGTTTCTTGATCGATGGAAAACATTAAAAGTAGAAGAAATGAAGATAAAATGGGTCGAGGAAAACCGGATCATGCATCCAGATGATCGGATGAAAATATGCGGAGTCCTTGATGCCTTGGACATCTTGAAAGAAGGGGCGGGAAGAGTC
Source organism: Brevibacillus sp. IT-7CA2 (assembly GCF_949767855.1). Taxonomy (NCBI): domain Bacteria; kingdom Bacillati; phylum Bacillota; class Bacilli; order Caryophanales; family Paenibacillaceae; genus Brevibacillus; species Brevibacillus sp. IT-7CA2. The sequence goes on along the minus strand of NZ_CATKQT010000011.1, from coordinate 731,105 downwards.
TCCTTCAGTGCTAGCGTGACGGATGATGATGGGAAAGTGTGGAACATCGTAGCTAACATGCGCGAATTACCCCTCTTAAAACACTCGTATATCATCATTGGCGTCATGCAAGAGCATTCTATATTAGGGGAAGTCATCGAGGTGTACAAGATGATTCCACGATTCGCCGTTCAAGAGGAAAGGAGTAACGATCATGATTCTGGAGACAATCGGGCAATTACTAATTAAAGTGCGCGAGGAAAATCCACTTGTACATAACATGACGAACGTAGTAGTCACGAACTTTACAGCGAATGGCTTGTTAGCACTTGGTGCATCACCTGTCATGGCGTATGCCAAACAAGAGGTGGCAGACATGGCAAAGATCGCCGGAGCTCTTGTATTGAACATAGGGACATTGAATGAGCATGAGATCGAAGCGATGCTGATCGCAGGAAAATCGGCGAATCAGCATGGCGTTCCTGTTTTGTTTGATCCAGTGGGAGCGGGAGCAACATCGTACCGAACCGAAACAAGTCAACATCTTGCGCAGGAACTGGATCTTACCCTCATTAGAGGAAATGCTGCCGAGATTGCCAATGTCATCGGGGAGCGTTGGGAGATTAAAGGTGTAGATGCGAAGGAATCGGGCGGAGATGTCGCGGACCTAGCGAGAGCAGCAGCGAAAAAGCTAAGGACAATCGTTGCGATTACAGGCAAGGTCGATGTGATTTCGGATGGAGAAACGACTTACTCGATCCATAATGGTCATCCAATCTTAACGAAGGTGACCGGAACTGGCTGTTTGTTAACGTCTGTTATGGGAGCGTTTGCAGCCATTGCAAATGACAAGCTGATCGCAGGTGCTGCAGCATTGGTATGCTACGGTGTTGCTGCGCAGCTGGCAGCAGAGAAAGCAGCAGGAGTAGGTCCAGGCAGTTTCCAAGTCGAATTTTTGAATGCCTTGCATAACTTGACCGCAGACGATGTTCGCCGTTTTGGGTACATCGAAAAAAAACAATAAAAATTCCCCTTTAAAAAAGGGGAGACAAATGGCCGTAGAACGATTAAGCTAGATATGTTAGACAGTAGCTGTAATTTCGTAGTGAATAAGACAGCAGCTTCTTCTGGTGCTCTGATAGTGCTAGGAATATAAATTCTACTTGATCAGCATCGAATGGACGGACATAAAAACGGGAAATACCATGACAAATAATTTCTCTCTTTAACGTCAGCGCCACACTGGCGTCTGTTCGTATGTGCAATTCCACGCTGCGTACCCTCCTTGGACATTCAATAGAGTACCAAAAAAATACAAGGAAAAACAAGGTAATTATGTCTGATTCATGTCCAAGTTGTTACCGTTTTTTGGATGAAAATTGACGAGGAAAACGATTCAGATATAACTAGCGGGGATTGTTGGGAAAGCATCCTGTTCGAGAGAAAAAATTCGAGATGAGTCCGGCCATTCTCCCTTTTTCCGTTGAGTTATTTACTTTATTTCGAAGGCAGCGTACGAGCTCCTGATCGCAATGACAAGAAAAATAGCCGTGCTTTTGATAGCAATCATCATGCCTCTTGCAGCATCTGTCGACGTCATCAATCGGAGCACCCGGCCCGGAGCATCCAGGCCCACACCAGTTTCCGTACAAACAGGGGAAGCCTACTGAACGGCGTTTTCTTTTTGACAACTGACATCACTCCGTCTTGTAAAGGAATACTACTTGTATCATATTGAACAGAACGTGAAGTTGCTTTAGGCAATCTCCCTTTTTTCTTTTTGAATGAAAAACACCTAAGATTGATGAAACGACGGTAGTACGAGGGGAAAACTTTCAAAATATCACTTGAAATCATGTTGTGAATATGATAGATTAATTCTTGCCGAAGCGAACGCTTGCAGGCTCGATGGATGGATGTCCGAGCGGCCGAAGGAGCACGATTGGAAATCGTGTAGGCGGTGTCGAACCGTCTCGTGGGTTCAAATCCCACTCCATCCGCCATCATACTTGGCCCGTTGGTGAAGCGGTTTAACACAGCAGCCTTTCACGCTGTCATACAGGGGTTCGAATCCCCTACGGGTCACTTTATACCCCACAAAGTGAAGTGAATGCTTTGCGGGGGCCTCAACAACTGGTTTGGGGTATGGAGGCTTAGCTCAGCTGGGAGAGCATCTGCCTTACAAGCAGAGGGTCGGCGGTTCGATCCCGTCAGCCTCCACCATTTTTATATGCGGTCGTGGCGGAATTGGCAGACGCGCTAGATTCAGGTTCTAGTGGTGGCAACACCGTGGAGGTTCAAGTCCTCTCGACCGCACCAAGCAAACCCTATATATGGCGGTCGTGGCGAAGGGGTTAACGCACCGGATTGTGGCTCCGGCACTCGTGGGTTCAAGTCCCATCGATCGCCCCATATATGTTCAAAATGTAAAATGAAAATAGCCCAGCGGTGGCTCCTGTAAAGGAACTCCGGCTGGGCTTTCTTTATATCCGTCTACGATTGAGCAACAGGCTGATAAAAATGAAGGCGATTGCCAAAAGGATCGGTCACGCTCACTTCACTCGTTCCCCACGGCGTCTCCTCTAGACCGGGACGAGCGTACTTATATCCTTGACGCAACAGTGACTGATGAAAAAGCTCGATGTTCTCTACCTGTACGCGAATCGCTGAGCCAGGACAAGCATCCCCGTGATGTTCGGATAGATGAAGCGTGCACGATGGAGAAGAAATTTGCATGTACAACGGAAAGTGATCCTCGTAACGATGCTCCCAATCAATCTGAAAACCTAGAAACTCCACATAAAACTCTCTTGCCTTCTCAACGTTAAACATACGAAAAATCGGCGTTATGTTCTGATTCATTTGCCTAGAAACCTCCGGATTGTATTGAGGGAAGCGAGGTGCACCCCTTCGTGAAAAATAGTTCGGACAAGCACTTGTGCAATCGTGTGCATGCCGGATTCAGTTGCGGGAAATTCTTCTAATCGATCCTTGTAAGCAGCTTGTATCTTCTGAGGTTGTTCGTGTAATAAGGTGACGAGCACTTCGAGATTCGGTGGCGGTGTATCCCAGTCAGCAGTCTTTGCAAATAGATTCGAGTCAGTGAATCTACCTTCCTTCTATAGAGAAGGGGGTGTATCAACAAAAAAGCGTGCAGAACCAGCTCGTCTGCACGCTTTTTTGTATGCTGTGTATAGGAAACGGCACTACATTCTTTCCTGCTCGAGGGTGTGAGAAGGGGAGAATAGTTTCCGCCATTTTACTTGCGGTACACAAATGGCAGCGAGGATCATGAATACGCCACCCCATTGAGGGAGAGATACAGTCTCTTGAAGCACGAAACTCGACAAGAGCACGACTGTAGGCAATTCGACTGCACTTAAAATGGTAGCCAGTCCATTGCCGATCCGCGGAACACCGACAGCCAAACAGAAGATAGGGATGACCGAACCGAAGATCGCAACCAAAAGACCGAGCGGCAGCAAACCTTGCAGAAGCTGACCATTTACCAGGAAAGTCGGTGGATAAACGATCGAGAGCATCAGGGCAGCCATACTAATCGAAATCGCGCTTCGCAAGTATGGATCCATTCCAGGGAGAATTCGCCCGCTGAAGAAAATAACCAAGGCAAAGGTCGCGCCCGACATCAGACCGAAGATCAGTCCGACCATGTCTACATTCTGAATGCCGCTTTCGCCAAGTCCGCTTGCAAGAACCGTCCCTGCTCCAAGCATAACCAGAGACACCCATTTTTCAGCGGTCGGCCATTTGCGATCCACAATCGCCTCCAGCAAGACACCGATCCAGGTAAACTGAAAGAGGAGAACGATTGCGAGCGACGCAGAGACCCGGCTAACAGCCTGATGGTAAAAAAGACTGGTTGAGGCCATCATGAGGCTGGCTGGTGCCAAAAACAAGAAATACTTGAACGAAAATCGCTGCTTGGAGAAAAAGATGGCCATGACCGTCATGATCAATCCGCCAAAAATCAATTGGCTTCCGCTCATTTCAAAGGGAGTAAAGCCGAGTTGAAAAGCATGCTTCATGAAGATAGAGAGGACACCGTAGCTGCACGCACCAAGTAAAACTAAGAAGATAGATCGCCAGTATGTCATAAGTAAAAGTTCCTTTCGTATGACTAAACTCGGAAGAATAATGACTATTGTACTACAGGTATAAAAGTGGTACAATAAAATTTTTGTCCGCTCTTTACTGTGCTACTAAGGTAATTAGCTAGCTGCATGCATTGGTAATATGGTAACGGATGAAAGTGTAATTGGCTCCTTATTCTATGTGAGAATACATAGCTGTTTTTTCATATTTCCGTTACACTACACCATAGAGAAGAAGTTCAAAAAGTCGTCTATAGAGAAAGAGAAGGCGAAACACATGGAGGAGCAAGGATGAGACAGGGGATTATTTACGCAATTGTGGCGTATTTGGCTTGGGGGTTACTCCCCCTCTATTGGAAGCTGTTTCAGGCAATGGGGGCATGGGAGATACTCTCTCATCGAATCGTCTGGTCGATTATTTTTGTCGCAATCATTATTCAGGTAACGAAACGCTGGCGTAGTATGTGGAGAGCGGTTACTGGTTTTAAAATGTTCGGAGCATTAGCGATATGTTCACTGCTAATCAGCGCGAACTGGCTCATTTTTATCTGGGCAGTGAATAACGATCAAGTCATGCAAACGAGTCTTGGTTACTACATGAATCCTCTCATCACCGTACTGCTCGGAGTCATTTTCTTAAAAGAAAAAATGCATGCTGGGCAATGGCTCGCGCTAATGCTCGCAGCTTTCGGAGTCATGTTCATCACCTTCCAGTACGGTGAGATTCCTTGGGTCTCTCTATCACTTGCCCTGACCTTTGCTTTCTACAGCTTGGCGAAAAAGCTTGTCCGGATGGAGGCGATGATCGGACTGGCGTGGGAGACGCTGTTTGTGGCTCCTATTGCTTTCGGTTATCTGTTGATGCTACAGGTCAATGGCACGGAGACCATGACATCCTTAGCATGGTGGCAGCTTTTATTGCTGACGCTGGCGGGGGTAGCTACTGCCATGCCGCTCTACTGGTTCGCCCAAGCAACGGCTAGACTCCCGCTTTCCGTTGTGGGCTTCATTCAATACTTGGCGCCTACTATATCGCTCTTATCTGCTGTTTTCTTGTTTGGAGAGTCTTTCACCCAAACACATCTCATCAGCTTTGGATTCATCTGGTCTGCGCTCATCGTATTTACGGTGTCTTCCGTACGCATGAAACGAAAAGCTACCCCAATCAGTCCCAAGGTCGCTATCAAAAAACAAGCGTAAACTTAAGAAAACTCCTGACCCGCCGAGGAAGACTCGGATATGGTCAGGAGTTTTTGTTTACAAGGACGTAATTAGCAAATCGCTTCGCCGTGCTTTTTCATGCGGTACGCACCATGATTAGTAGGACCCACATATTGATTGAGCGCAAACGAGTGGCGAATCGCTTCGGTAATAAATTCTTTAGCAACAGCTACTGCGTTGTGTACGGAGCTTCCTTTTGCCAATTCAGCACAGATTGCAGCTGAAAACGTGCAGCCAGCACCATGAGTAAAGCTCGTTTCAAAGCGCTCTGATTCCAATACCTCGATCGTTTTCCCGTCATAGAAAACATCTACGGCATTGCCGCTTTGAAGCTTGCTGCCGCCTTTTACAACGACATAAGAGGTGCCGAAGTCGTGGATGCGCTTTGCCGCTTCCTTCATGTCATCGACACTTTTCAGTGCGCCCATTTGGCTGAGAATACCAGCTTCGAACAGGTTAGGAGTCGCAACTGTTGCGTGCGGGAGCAAGACTTCACGCAGGCTGACTGCAATTTCTGGATGGAGTGCTTCATCTGCACCCTTACAGATCATCACAGGGTCAACGACAACATTTTTCAAATCGTACTGTTTTATTTTACGGGTAGCGAGGTCAACCAGTTCAGTGGTTCCGAGCATCCCTGTTTTTACAGCATCTACGCCAATTCCTGCCAGTACGGTTTCAATTTGTTTTTCCAGGATCGCGACATCGATCGGAAACACTTCGTGAAACCATTCGTTATGCGGATCTTGGGCTACGATAACGGTGAGGGCGGTCATCCCGAAAACACCAAGCTCCTGAAACGTTTTGAGGTCTGCTTGCTGGCCAGCTCCGCCGCTGGTGTCGGAACCTGCAATGGTGAGTGCTTTCTTCATGGTCATTGTGATTATCTCCCTTTGTATACCGCTGCACAATCGAAGCGGATCTATACTGTCATGCACTGTAATGCCTCTCTCTATATTAAAGAGGAAGAAATCGGTGCTGTCAATAATATCCCCAAAATATAAAAACCGCCTCCCTTAGCGGGCAAGCGGTTTATGTATGTGTGCATTTATGCTTGAGAAGCAGCGTGGTGAAAAGAGAAGCTGATGGTAGTGGACATGGACTTGGAACGCTTGGTTGCAAGTTGTTTGGCTTGCTTTGCTGCCTCAAACATACTGGGTGCCTTGATGATTTCAACCCATCTGCGTGTTGCTGTTTCAAATAAAAAGCGATAGATAGTCATCTTCTTCGACCCTCCATGGTTTGTTGACATCTACATTGTATTACGTAACAGCCTGCAAAAGGTTACATAGCTGTTACATATTTTTGAAGAATATATGGTTATTCTGTAAATCGTAAATTGTTTCCGAAAGAAGCGTTACGTTTTGCGAAATGTTACGTCTTTAGTATGTGATGTTTACGAAAGTTTCCATTTTGAAAGAACGAATGAGGTGCGACAAACGATGGTCAATTCAACAGGAGAGCTGACGGTGACAGGGGTCAATCACAGCTACGGAACGGGAAAAATCAAAGTACCCGTGCTGTATGATATCAACCTTCATATCAACAAGGGAGAATTCGTGGCTTTGTGTGGCTCGTCGGGATCAGGCAAGTCTACGCTCTTGAATTTGCTTGCAGGTTTGACCAAGCCGGAGGAAGGGAGTGTCACGGTTAGCGGAGCACAGATTTCCAGCTACAGCGAAAATGAACTATGCATGTTTCGCCGTAAAAATATGGGCTTTATCTTCCAGTCATACAATCTGCTCCCAAATCTGACAGCGTTGGAAAACGTGGAACTTCCCTTGATTTTTGCAGGCGAAAGCAAGAAAAAACGTCGGGCTAAAGCAACGGACATCCTACATCGCGTAGGGCTGGAAGGTCGTATCGATCACAGACCCAATGAGCTCAGTGGTGGACAGCAGCAGCGTGTCAGTATCGCGAGAGCGCTCGTCAATCAGCCTGGCATCATCTTGGCGGATGAGCCGACGGGGAACCTGGACTCAAAGACCGAACAAGAGATTCTTCTATTAATGAGAGAAATGAACAAGGAAAATGGGACTACGTTCATCATCGTTACCCATGAGCAGGAAGTAGCGGAACAGTCCGACCGCGTCATTTATCTCCAGGACGGACGGGTTGTACAAAAAAGGACAAGACCAGCGTAGGCGAGGGTATGAGGTGAACAAACAGTGAAGGTAATGGATTCTTTTCGCATCGTCTGGAGGAACCTGTGGCGAATGAAGCTGCGGACAGCCCTCACGTCGGTTGGTGTTATGATCGGGACGGCAGCAATCGTCGCGATGATGGCACTTAGTTTAGGGCTTAAGGAAAGTGCAGTAAAAAGCTTGGAGAACTTCGGAAACTTGACAGAGATGGACGTCGAGCCATTGCGTTGGTACGAGGAAAATGGCGAATGGATTGATGTTCCAGAGGATAAAGTCAAGAAGCTGAACATGCAAGCGGTGCAGGAATTAAAAAAGATTTCTGGCATTCAGGCAGTTATGCCGATAAAAGAATTACGAGAGCAAGCGAAGCTTAAGGTAGGTAGACGAGAAGGTTACGTACAGCTAATTGGGGTGGATGTGAATGAGTCGGCTGCCTATCGCAAAAATGACATTGAAAAAGGAAGCTATCTGACAGGGGCCCCACAAGAGATAGTGGTTGCTTTCGATGTATCCAGAGAAATGCGCGACGTAGAAAAGGAAAAGCGCGAGGAACGGCGAAGAAAGGCCGGAGCTGGACGGCATGAAATGTCTCAGATGCCACCTCCTGATATAGGGGGCGGAGAAGCACTGGCCTTCAATCTCGTAGACAGAGCAGGGACTCTCATCTTGTCACGCGAATATCGCATCGACGATGAACCGAAATACGAGAAAAAAGAACTGCGTGTGAAGGTTGTCGGTCAATTAAAAAAGTCTGAAGAACGTAACTCGTCAGCCGCGGTTTATGTACCGATTAACGTAGTGAAAGAGCTGAACGAGTGGGTCACGCGCAGTCGAGGTGACGAAGTCGAAGAGGGAGCATCGCGCCGTTCACGCGATAAAGCCAAAAAGGATACCTTTGAATTTGACAGAATTACAGTCAAGGTAGAATCTCGTGAAAAAGTCGAGGGTGTAGTCAAAGCATTGAAGGAAAAGGGCTTTGAAGTATGGTCGCCTGCACGTGAGCTGGAAACCATCAATAACTTCTTCTTCGTGATTCAGATGGTCCTCGGAGGAATTGCAGCAATCTCTTTGCTCGTCGCAACCATTGGAATCGTCAATACGATGATCATGTCGATTTTAGAGCGAACCAAAGAGATTGGTATCATGAAAGTAATCGGAGCCACTGTGTTGAATATTCGTTGGCTGTTCTTAATGGAATCAGGCTTTATTGGTTTAATAGGTGGACTGGCTGGTCTTGGCATGGCGTGGGGAGCGGTTGAGCTCGTGAATTACTTCGGAGCGTCTGGCGGTCTCTTGGATAGTCTGAACATGGGCTACGGTGGTGGTAGTGGTGATCCAGAGGCTGAGCCAACAAAATTGGCGGTCATTCCGAGCTGGCTTGCATTCTTTGCGATTGGCTTCTCCTTTATTATTGGGGTGTTGGCGGGAATCTTCCCGGCGATCCGTGCGTCTCGTTTAAGTGCACTGCAAGCGATTCGATCTGAATAAGTGATGAAATGTGAGGAACGTAAGATGAACAAGAAAAAATGGATCATTATCGCCACGGTCGTGGCTGTTCTTGGAGGGGGAAGCTATTACGGCTATTCGTACTTCAAGGGCGAAGAGGTTACAGAAGAAAAGCCAGAAGAAAAACCGAACTTCCCGACAGCGCCCGTGGAACGTGGTGACGTCAAGAAGACGATCAACTCAGCAGGTACAGTGGAAGCGAAGGCGCGAGAGGAAGTCAAGCCAGAGCTCAATGGCAAGGTGCAACGTGTGCTAGTTAAGGAAGGGCAGTCCGTAAAAAAAGGCGATGTTTTGTTCACGATCGATAGCTCGGATGCACAGTTAGAAATTCAAAAGCTGGAGCTGGACATTTTAAAGGCGAAAAAAGAGCTAAGTGAAATTAAACAAAAGAAAGACAAGATCACGGCTACTAAAGAAGGAAAAGTGGTTGAGGTCCTTGTAGAAGAAGGGCAAGATGTAAGACCGGAGCAGGTAGTAGTCAAGCTTGCTAATACCGACTATTTGAAAATAATTGGGCAATTTACCCCCTATGAGTCTGAACGATTCAGTGTAGGTCAAAAAGTGAAGGTATTCATTCCGACTTCCATGTATTTTGTAGATGGTGTTGTCACGGAAGTGGATAGAATAGGTGAAAAAGTAGAAGGTGCTGGCGGAATTCACAATGTCGAGGTATTGGTTAAGAAGCCTGGGGCCATTTATGTTGGGGACAAGGGTGTGGTACAGTATACGGATGATAAGGGCCTCTTATATGTAAGCCGTAATCAGAAAGAATTCCAGTTGCCTGATGAAATAGAAATTTTGGCGGGTACTCACGGAAAAATTGGCAAGGTCGACGTAAAAAAAGACGATGTAGTCAAAGTAGGACAACAACTGTTCAAGATGGATATGGAAGCGTCCGGTATGGAGCTGATGGAAAAAGAGCTCGCGCTAAAAACGTCTTTATTGAACATGGAGCAGAAAAAGCGTGAAATTGCGAAGAACCAAGTAACAGCGCCAATTAGCGGTGTAATCACCAAGCTAGGAGTAAAAGAAGGCGAAGCGCCAGGGTCAGAACCTGCAGCCATTATTATGGATACAACTTCTGTTTACTTTATGGCAGCCGTTGGAGAGCTTGATATTCCCGCGATTAAAATCGGACAAAATGTCGATGTTTATGTCTATGCGTTTGGTACCGAGCCGTTTAAAGGCAAAGTCGTAGAGCTCCCGAAAGAAGGAAAGAAGGAAGAAAAGGAAGTTCGTTTCGCGGTAAAAGTGGAACTGCTAGACAAGGCTGATTTTAAGCATGGGATGACGGGAGATAACGATATTATCGTCGCCCAAGCACAGAATGTCCTGCGCTTGCCCAGCAATGCGGTTGAAATTTTGGGGCCAGGTCAGGGAACGGTAATGGTGAAAGATCCGAGTACCGGAGACCCAATGCCGAAAGACGTAGAAATCGGTATTGAAGGATATGATTTTATTGAAATCAAAGGCGGCTTGAATGAGGGAGAAGAGGTTCTGGTGACCAACTCCGAAGGCATGTAAAAGCCAATCGAATTCGTTTATAGCGACAGCCCCGTTGCCACTGGCCAAAGACCTGAGCAAACGGGGCTGTTTTTTACACGCGTACACTTTTCAATGGTTTGAACGCATTCGTAACGTTGCGGACATTTGCGTCGTCAAACTATGTAAAGGATGGGAAATTGTACAGCCGTTTTCCTTCGCAAACTGGTCAGCAACAGGTGCCATGGAGAGCTGTGCCACTGCAATAGGTTGGTCTGGAAACGTTTGATGGAGTTGATACAGGGCGTTTTTAATCGCTTCTCTGTACGATTCCTGCTTGTTTTCCATGAGCAGGGCAAAAGCATTTTCAACGATGGTTACTTGTATCTCTGGATGAAGGTTGTGGGAATGGGCGTGTTGCACGAGACGCTCCATCGTAGGTTGGACAGTAGCGGGATTGGAGAACAGAAGAACTTGTGACTCAGTATATCGTGCAAGCTCATGAAAAAAAGGTCCATCGATTGTGAAGATGGGAACAGTGGCAGTTGCCTCATCCTCCGGTGTTACCAGTGCGGCATACTGTGTGCAAGTGATCACGATTGCATCGACCGCGCAGCTCTGCATCCAGGCTAGTTGATCACGTAATTTGACATGTGCTTGTTCCTTGGTATGGATAGGGGTTTCCGCGTTTTGCAGGAGTAAACCAGGATCAACAAAATGAATGAGCTCTACGTCAAAGGCTGCGAACGCATCTGATAAGAGGGAAATATTCGAATAATGTCCATGGAGACAGGCAATACGAGTCATCGTGCAGCTCCCCCATGAAGAGTATCATTCTCTGATTTCTTATGGGCAAGGACGCGAATACGCTTGTAATCGAGCACCCAGTGACCCTCTTGAAACAGGGCAGGACGCAGTAAGTCAGTGACTTCCCTACATAATTGCTGGATTTCATCTGAGGACAGTCCCGCAAAAAAAGGACTGCAAAAAGAATTCAGCCAATGCGAAAGCCCCAAGTCCCCATCAGCCATGACTGTCGGACGATCAAAATGGGAGGCAAGTACGACATGGAAGCCTTGTTTCTCCAAAAGAGTCGTGTACTCTCCAATACTGGGAAAATACCAAGGCGAGCGCTCATCGGCAGGTATTCCTTTTCGTGCTAAAACAGTCCGTAATGCTTTTGTGATTTGTCCGCAATTGCCGTGTCCTCCAAATTCGGCAACAAAGCGTCCATCGGGAGCAAGAGCTAACCAAATGGTTTCAACGACTTCAGCAGGGCGTTTCATCCAGTGGAGTGCGGCATTGGAAAAGACAGCGTTGTAACTGACATCTGTACGATACGTATGCGCATCGGCTACTTCAAAGGCAAACTGAGGATATTTTTGGCGAGCAGTCTCAATCATGGCGGTAGAAAAGTCGATGCCTGTCACATTTGCTCCTGCAAGCGATAGTTGAGCACACAGGTCGCCTGTTCCACACCCTAAGTCAAGAATGTTTTCTCCAGGAGCCGGCTGCAGCCAGTCCACTAATCCTTTTCCGTATTCAGAAACGAAGTTCATTTTGGCGTCGTATAGCCCGGCATTCCATTGATTGGTTTGAATCATCTGTATCCCTCCCTTTCTTCCTTTTTACCGCCTTAAAAGACATAAGTCAAATCTATATAAATTATTAAATAAATAGTTTTTAACTATATCGAGCTTAGGAAAAAGCGTGCGAACATACAAGGATATAACACGGTTATTGTCGAATAAAATCAGTTGTTCAAATGAAAATACGTAAGACAAAAAAGTAGGAGGGCAGTTCGTGAAAAAATGGGTTGTAAAAGCACTTCTCGTGTGTTTGGCAACTGGTACTTTTTTGTCAGGTGTGTCAGTACCGCCAGCCATGGGAGCCGGGGCAACAGCATCAATGAAAAAAAACAGCCAAGTATCTAAGCCAATCCGGAAGCAGCCTGTTCACGATATGGTTATCTTTAACGATTATCAGGTTGCGGGACTGGATTCAAGAGGTTGGAACTGGGTGAAGAATGATGAGTTTATTCTACCTCCGGAGACACCACTCGATATTGACTTGATACAGACTACTTATGGAAATGGAACAAACCTAAGTCGGAAGCAAGTATATTTGGATGATGTAGAATTAACGGAGTTTCAAATGGAGCAAAGCTCAAATCAAGCTGTGTTCAAATGGCAGGTACCTCGCTTTACAATTCCCGCAGCGAAATTGTCTGCTGGCTCTCATACGTTGACCTTTGTCGTGACTGATGCCAATGCAAAGAGCAGCACGTTACACGTGAGCTTTCAGGTAGAAGCACAAAATTATCCACGTATTTATAAGGGAGAAAAAGCAGAGGGAGAGGCTTTGGCGACAGGCGGGCAGACGACCATTTTCGGAAATATGGGGTCAACTGATTTTAACAGTTCTGTACCTGGTACGTGGAAGCTAACAAACAAGTCTACGAACCAAGACATGAGATCTGTTTCTGCTACTGTGTTTTCAACAGGTACGTTGTTGACTGGTCAATACCAGCTTCTTTTTCTACCTGATGATTCCTCGATGTCGCCTTGGACTACGACGGTTCAGATTGGTATGGCGGAGCTATATATGGGGACAGATGCAAGCGGTCAAAAACTCGTACCGGATCAGACCATTACTGCCCCGGAGTCACTAGGTAAGATTTCGTTGTATTCGGCATACCCAGGTCGATGGTCAGTGAACGGAACTGGACAAACGTTGACGAATGCGCAACATTTTGAAGTGGATATCCCGATGATGCTGGCGGGTATGACGATTTCTGTCACTTTTGAGCCAGAATCCAAGGAAAACAAAACGGATTCTTTATGGGGAGGTTCTACGTCGACTACGATTCACATACAAATTCCAGGTGCACCGAATGCTTGTGGTCCCACAAGCGGAGAGGTTACGATGGATGTGTTGATGCAGCCAAACGAAAAATCGACACTCATGGTCGAAAAAGCAAACGTGTATTCATCAGACAATACAGTGAAGCTCTATCAAAACCCGGTTCATGTGATATGGCTGACTACAGCAGCAGAGCATATCGAATTCGGAAGTGAAGCAGATGACGATGAAGGACCAGGAGTATGGGCAGTCGATAACGTCGTGGTCGATAGTGATAAATTGAATTGGGATCATACAGGCTTGTTACTGTCTGGCTATAAGCCAGGGCGTTACAAGGTAAACTATTACAGCAAAAGAGACCCTGCCAAGACATGGTGCGGTTACATACAGGTCATAGAGGACACGCCACCAATCCCAGCGTCCCAAAGTTGTGATTCAGGTGATTCAGGTATAGCTCCACCACAAGCGCCGATGTTTATGAGAGGAAAAGAGGGCAAGGAATTTCGAAATGGAGATCTTGTGACTGTGGAATCTGATAGTGATCTTGCTGAATTGGAGAACCTACAACTCATCTCCACGTATGCAGAGCGGACTGGGACGAAGAAAGTTAGAGAGAGTAGAAAGGCTTCCGCTTACCATATGCCCAGGTATGAGTGGAAATATGGTGAGAACGCCATCGGTGCTAGACAAGAGCATAGCAGTGCTACGATATCTTCAGAAAATCGGATCGAGATCTACTACGAAGGAAAAGAAATCACAACCATTAAGCCTTCCAAACGAGATAGCGACACTGATAACGGACTGGAATCACTTGATATCAGCAAGTACATTGATCGGCAGCAGCCCGGTAAATACGAGATCAAAATAACCAACATCCTTAGCAACAAGACTTGCCAACTCGTTAATAGACAAAAAAGATCAGTCAAAAAAACAGACGTTGATGAACGAAAAGAAACGATCGCATTCACAATCGAAGTGAATTAACGATTGACCCCCTTGCAATTTGGCATGGGGGTTTTCGACTACAAGGGGAGGAAGTCCTGTGACAAACGAGCAGAAGGAGATCTTGGAAAAGTTCGGGTTTCGGATCGAAGGAGAGGAAGTGAAACATTTGAAGCTGGGAATCGTAAGAAATAAAAAAGAATTCGTCTCTCACGCCACGTCAGAAGAGTTGCAGGACTACATCAAGTCTATCTTGCGCAACCAATGTCAGTGGAGGCGAGGAGTATCTGAATGAGTAGCCAGGGAGGTTGTTGGATTTGAGGGAGTCTAGGGAGACTTTAGTTACGGCATTACGTGAAGTGGAGGCTTGGGAGAAGGACCAGAACGACTTGTGGTTCTGGGAAAAGCTTGGCAGACTTCCTTTTGTTCTGTTAGATCGGATTACGCCTGCATTCGTTCAAGAGAAGCTGGGAAAAGCCGTAGATGAAATGGCAGCCTTTCTTGAGACAGGTGGAACTTATTTGGTGCAGGATGAACCGATTTACAAGAGGTTTGGCAAACGGTTAGAGGGACAGGGCACGTCTGTTATTGGCAAAGAGGAGATTGCTGCTGTACCGCTTACGATCATGAATGATGTCGCAATGGAGCTGAAGGATTCACGTGCGAATTTTGCCACGGTACAAGGTGCGACGACTGGCTTCGGAGGGATTTTTACCCTCGCGATCGATATCCCGTTATTGATGGGGACATCCCTAAAAGTATTACAAGAGATGGCTCTTGCCTATGGCTATCGACCTGAAGAGAAGAGGGAGCGGCTGTTCGTCGTCAAATGCTTGCAGTTTGCTTCATCAGATATCGTAGGGAAAAAAGCGATACTCGCTGAGCTCTCCCGCTTTGATGATCCAAATGCGCAGAGAGAGGTAATGGCGCAATTGCAGGGATGGCGTGAAGTCGTGGTAACGTACACAGAGAACTTTGGGTGGAAAAAGTTATTTCAAATGGTGCCCATTGCAGGTATTTTGTTTGGGGCGTATTTGAACCGCTCAACCGTACAGGATGTCGCCGAAGCGGGGATGATGCTGTACCGCAAACGGCGCATCCTGGAGCGGCTGCGTGAGAGCGAAAAGAGCGAGGAAATTACTGAGACAACTCCTCAACTGTAAGAGCGTAGAGGAGATGGTCCTCCCATACACCGTTAATTTGCAAATAGCGTAACGAAAGCCCTTCCTGGCGAAAACGGTTTTTTTCCAAGACGCGAATGGAAGCTTGATTGCGAGGCATAACAGCAGCTTGTACCCTGTGCAGTTTAGCATCAGAAAAAGCAAAATGAAGGGCGAGATTTACTGCTGATGTCGTATAGCCTTTGCCATTGCACTCCTGATCCATAAAGTAGCCAATCGTAGCATTTTGCCAAGCACCGCGTGCGACATTCGACAACGCTACACGTCCAATCATCTTACTGGATTCTCGGGTAAATACGCCGAAAGCATAGGCTGTGCCACGTTCAAAATCAATCTGTGCTTGCGAAATCTGTTCTTGCTGTCCTGGGAGGGTCAGAAATGACGGGGGGCGGATCGGTTCAAATGGTTGGAGAAAGTCATGATTACGCAGCCGAAGCTCTAGGAGCACGGCTGCGTCTTGTTGTTGGAGAGGCCGTAAGAGAATCTCGTCCGTATGTAGTGACATGAGATCAATCCTCCTTAAAAAGTTGGATTGATAGTATATCATGTGCCAGAGTATTTGGGAAACATCAATTAGCCGAGCAATTCAGCAAACGATACCCCAAACGCTTTGCAAGTTTCCACTTCTTTGGCAGTAGGAGAAAGCTCGATTTTCAAACCTTCCAAAGGAGTTTCCGCACCACGCTCGCTTGCCTTTTTCAGCAAAATATCAACAGCTGCACCGACATGCTCGTAAGCGGAGTCGCAAGAGCCAAAAGCAACTACCTTTTTCCCGCTGAGGTCAATATCGTCCATTTCCTCATAAAAATCCATGCATTCGTCTGGCAGTTCGCCATCGCCCCATGTGTAGGCACCAAGCAAGATTCCATCGTAAGCTTCGAGTTCTTTTGCGTTCGCATCCATCACTTCTTTTATCTCCAGCTCAGCACCAGTTGAACGAATACCTTCTGCAATTGCTTCAGCAATTTCCTGAGTATTCCCTGTCATGCTCGCGTATACCATCAAAATGCTCATAAAACGGAAAACCTCCAATTAGATAATGAGTATCATTCTCACAAATAAAATTAATGAAAATGAGAATCGTTGTCAATAACTTTTTTCTTATTGCCACGTTTCATTGATTTTGGTAGAGTTAAATAAAATTATAATAATGTACTCTAAATAGAGGTGCGCCGAAGAAGAGTAAGTCTTTTCGTAATCTGCCAGGGGGCAGGAGAAGGAAGAAAGGCTAAAGCGCCGAAGCTTATGCTATGCCCCTACGTAGCACGGGCTGGGGTGTCTCATGAAAAATGATCATCCTGTCACAAGGGACCTCAAGTCTTTTTGTGGAGCGCTATTTATGATTTGCTTATGTAGTATCAAAAGCAATGAGATAGCGAATGCACTCATTGCTTTTTTTGATTTACCATGCTGTTATTTTGAGGAGGATGTAACTATGAACATGATGGATGCTAACGAAATTATCGCGTTTATTCAAAAAAGCGAAAAGAAAACACCAGTGAAGGTATATGTGAAAGGGAACCTGGAGGGAATCGACTTCGGTGCGAGCTCCAAAGCTTTCATTACTGGTCCTACTGGTGTTGTTTTTGGTGAGTGGAAAGAGATTGAGCCAGTGCTCGCGGCTAACGCAGACAAAATTGAAGATTATGTGGTAGAAAGCGACCGTCGCAACTCCGCTATTCCATTGCTGGATACAAAAGGGATTCAAGCGCGTATTGAGCCAGGCGCAATTATCCGTGACCAAGTGACAATCGGTAACAATGCGGTCATCATGATGGGTGCTTCCATTAACATCGGTGCAGTGATCGGTGAAGGTACGATGATCGACATGAATGTTGTAGTAGGTGGACGTGGAACCATCGGGAAAAACTGCCACATCGGCGCGGGATCAGTTATCGCGGGCGTTATCGAGCCGCCATCTGCACAGCCAGTTGTTGTCGAGGACGATGTTGTCATCGGAGCAAATGCTGTCATTCTGGAAGGTGTACGCGTAGGAAAAGGTGCTGTCGTTGCAGCGGGTGCTGTCGTGATTGAAGATGTACCTCCATACGTAGTAGTTGCGGGAACACCTGCACGTGTGATCAAGCAAATCGATGAAAAAACTCGTTCCAAGACAGAGATCAAGCAGGAGCTACGTCAGCTGTAAGGGAGAGAGTGCACATGGACTGGCGTTCGCTCGATGAACAATATATCGTCTCCTCTTACAAAAGACTTCCGATTGCCATAGAAAAAGGCGAAGGAAATTACTTGTACGATACGAACGGGAAGAGCTATCTCGACTTGTTTACCGGACTCGCGGTAAACGTTCTGGGGCATTCTCATCCGCGCATTGTACAGGCTTTACGTGAGCAGGGAGAGCGCTTCTTGCATATTTCCAATGTATTTTTAAACAAGCCGGCTATTCGATTGGCCGAGCGTTTGGTTGCGAACAGCATTAGTGGGAAGGTTTTTTTCACCAACTCTGGTGCAGAGGCTACAGAGACTGCGATCAAGCTGATTCACAAATGGACGAAGAACGAGGGCGCAGGTCGTGAAGGCATCGTTGTCTTACGCAACAGCTTTCACGGGCGAACACTCGGAGCAGTGCGTTTGACGAGACAGGCTCACGTCTATCAAGACTTTCCTCAGCCGGCTTTTCCTGTTTATGAACTGGATGTGGAGGACACGGAAGGATTGCGAGCGATTTGCCAAGAAGCAAGGCCTGCTGCGGTCCTCATGGAGCCAGTCTTGGGTTCCGGCGGTGTCGTGCCGTTAACGGAAGCATTCTTGCGAGAGGTAGCTGTGATCTGTGAACAAGAAGGCATGCTCTTTGTCATGGATGAGATCCAGACAGGAATGGGCAGAACAGGAAAGCTGTTTGCTTATGAGCATGCAGGCGTAACGCCAGACCTTATCCTTTTCGCCAAAGGTATAGGGGGAGGGCTTCCCCTCGGCGGTGTCATCGCTGGTCCAAAGCTGATGAACCAGTTCAAACCGGGGGATCACGGAACGACGTTCGCACCATCACCACTGTCTGCTGCCCTGGGGAATGTCGTGTTGGACGAATTGCTTGATCCAGCCTTCATCGCTCACGTAGAAGAAGTGATTACGTACCTGTGGTCGGGCTTGGAAGCATTGCGTACTCGTCTTCCGGATCAGCTGCAATCCCTTCGCGGAAAAGGCTTGATGGTTGGAATTCCACTCTCTTCCACCCCGGAAGAGGTCAGCCACTTGCAGCAAGCGTTGCTTGACGAAGGAATTCTCGTTGACGTGACGCAGAAAACGATTGTTCGTTTGCTTCCGCCACTGACGTTGACAAAAGCCGATGTGGACCGTTTCCTTGCCGTGTTTGAGGAGCATTTAAAAGTAAGATCAGGTACGAAAAAGGAGGCGTAGGGTATGACGACTTCCTTGTTTACACAAATTCGACGAGACCTGCACCAAATACCGGAGCCAGGCTTCGCTGAAGTGAAGACGCAACAATACTTGCTCGATTATTTGAAGAAGCTACCTCAGGAGCGAATCGAGATCAAAACGTGGCGGACAGGCATTTTAGTCAAGCTGGCAGGAACAAAGCCTAAACGATTAATTGCCTGGCGGACGGATATGGATGGCCTGCCGATCGTAGAGGAAACGTCCTACCTGTTTCGCTCGCTTCATGAAGGATACATGCATGCATGCGGGCATGACGTGCATATGGCAATTGCTCTTGGCCTCCTGACGCATTTTACCCAGCATCCGATAGCAGATGATTTGCTGTTCCTCTTTCAGCCGGCAGAAGAAGGTCCTGGCGGTGCTGAGCCGATGATGGGAAGTGAAGAGTTTGCAGGGTGGCGACCGGACTGCATTTTTGCCTTGCATATCGCGCCAGAATATCCAGTTGGTCATATTGCGACGAAGCCAGGAATTTTGTTTGCCAACACTTCTGAGTTGTACATTGATTTGGTTGGCAAAGGTGGGCATGCAGCCTTCCCGCACAAGGCGAATGACATGGTGGTTGCAGGAAGCCATCTTGTGACACAGCTTCAATCGATTATTTCGCGCAATATGGATCCATTGGATTCAGCTGTCGTAACAATTGGCAAGCTGGAGAGCGGGACGAAGCAGAACATCATCGCGGAGAAGTCCAGGCTAGAAGGGACCATCCGAACCTTTTCTATGGAATCGATGGCACTCGTCAAGAGCCGCATTGAATCTCTCGTTAAGGGAGTGGAAATAGGCTTTGATTGCCAGGCAGCGATTGACTACGGGGTTGGCTACTGCCAGGTTTACAACGAGGAGCAGCTAACGACAGACTTCATGCAATGGGTACAGGAACAATGTGAAGATGTAACTCTCATTACCTGCAAGGAAGCCATGACTGGAGAAGACTTCGGTTACTTTTTGAAAGAAATTCCCGGCTTTTTGTTCTGGCTGGGTGTGCAAACGCCATACGGCTTGCACCATTCCAAAATTGAGCCGAACGAAGACGCGATTGAGGTGGCTATTCGACTGGTCTCTCGGTATTTTACATGGCTTTCGCAACAGGAGTAGCAGGTGTCAGGAGCAAAAAAAGAGTGGCTGGATAGCCGCTCTTTTTTCTGTGTCATTCCCAACCGTATTCTGGTCAAGAGTAAGAAGTAGTTACTAACATCTCTGTGCATAAGTCTTTCTTCCTAAGGTTTTTGTGCTTGTGGATATTGTGGATATTGTTGAAAAAACTTATCAGGGCAGCACAACTATTTCCTTTTCCAAACGTATAAACTAGAGAGAAGAAATTCCGGAAAAACAAGCGCTGCCGCGCACACATACAGGAGGATTATTGACATGAAAAAAGCATGGTTATCGGCCCTGTTGGCGTTGACTGTAGCAGCAGGGGTGGGGAGCACTACTGCGCTGGGAGAGGGTGCGATGCGCGTATTTTTCGGTGCGGAAACCGTAGCGAGTGAAATGCCAGCATCCAAGGCCGAATCGGTAGAAACAATAGTGAACAAGCTCGGTGGTTTTGCCGATTACGATCAGCAATCTGGCAAATTGCAAGTGATTAAGCCAAACGTAAATATTATTGTGGTCGAAGGAATTCAGCAGACCCGCAATAAAAATGTCGTTTTCAGCAACCCTGTCAAAGGATACAGCGACAAAAATGTACCTCGTACGTTTAACGTGTTCGTAGAAGTTGATGACGCGCCTGTAGCCAAAGACTTGCGCATGCAACTCGTGTTGGTCGGACCGGATGGCAAAGAAGTGTCTAAAGGGAAAGAGTGGAAATACTCCACACAAAATGCAAACAGCTTCTATTTTTCTGAGCCTTTTGTATCTACGAAACTCGAAGCATACGGCACTTATAAAGTACAAGTTCAAATGAAATCCGAGAAATTCACTTCTTATGTAACCGTCGGGGAAAATACATTTACAGTTGGACGTTAAAAATTATGGCTTGGATGCGTTTCCACTTTGTATGTCCCCGTGCTATAATATACGGAAAAGCCAATATACTTGGTGATAGTAAGTACATGAAAGAAAGGAACGATGGGAGCGAATGGAGACAAATCCCCCGCGATCGTCCACGGATGTAGAAGGCCCGAGTATACGCATTGCCTGGAAAGATGAGCAATCCATTCAGGCAGAGTGGAGCATGACGAAGGAGTTCGAGCAAGAAATAGAGCGAAAGTTTGCTATTCCGTTTGCTGAACTGCCTTTTGTCCTACGCCTTTTTGATGTGACGTACCGCAAAGAGATCCGAAATGATGGCACTGACCTTTACACTGATTTTGATATCAACCACCGTTCTTCCGAATGGATTTTGTACGGAGTGACGCAAGGATTGGAATATTGCGTCGATCTGGGAATTCGGATGGTGGACGGAAGGTTTTATTCGCTGTCCAGGTCTCAAATGATTTGATCAACGTGCTCAAGCAATGTACGACTGAGGCAACTGCATTTTTATACGGAACAGCCCCATTATCCACGAGATTTGCTTGTGGCAATGGGGCTTTTGATTTTTATTTATGACTCATGGCTTCTCTCGTTGTTTGTCCAGCAGTCGCAGGGCAACCGCTAAAACAGCCCATACTGGCATTGGTTCGTCTAACTTATTTAGCCATTCAGGCGAGGTCAGCAAGCCCTCCTGCAACGCTCGATTGCCCAGTTCCAATTTCCAGGGAGGAAACACCTGTGGCACTTCTGAGGCGAATTGATCGTACTGAGACAAGTTGTACGTTTGAATGAGGCGCGTCAGCTTTTCAGCGTACGCTGGATCGGTAGCGTAGCCGGCTTCTTCTAAAGCCTGTGCGGCTTGTGCAGGAGTAGCGGCTGCCAGCACGTTTTTATATGCGGGCTTACGTAAAAATTGGGCATGGTCTTCCATGGATTGCTGGTAATTTTCATAAGCGCGGAACTGGGAAGTATGTGTGACCGTCTTTCCGTTTTCCACCTCTTTGCTTTCGATGGTGACAGAGCCGGCAGGTCCCGTTCCCTTCATTCCAAAGAGGTTGTACGAGGATGTCCCAGTGGCAGGGTCAACAGGTACTTTTTTACCCCAACCTGACTCGAGTATGGCTTGCGCTATGATAATGGAGGGGAATATACGATGGTTCAGATAAGAGTTTCTGGCATGGTCAGCAACTAACTGAATAAATGCTTGCGCCTCCATAAGCACACCCCTTTCCACTCTTTGTTATTCGTATGAAAAAAAGAGGTCAGGGGGAATAGGCCTGAACATGAAAAAACAGTCGATATTGCTCGACTGTTTTTACGTTTTTCTTTATGGCTTTCGAGGTTGGAAGTATTGAATGCGCTTGTTGAAGAGATGGAGCTCTGCTTTAAAATCACGTGCCAAGTATCGACAGTACTCATTCGCCTTGTTTTTATCGCCATGTGTGGCCGATTCAGGGAGGGACACTTGTATGTAGTGCTTTTCGGAACCGTTTTCATTTTTGCTACCGACTCCAACAACGATAGCTTTATACATGTTTGGATCTTTTCCTTTGAGAAGGAACCACGAGTCTTTTCCTTCAGGGCGTTCTTCTAGGGTGTAAGGGAAAGCGGCGTCAGCATAGGTCCAGCCCAACTGCTTTCCTGTTTTTGAGGTCATGTCAACGTATCGCGTAAACTTGGCTTTCACGTCGTCAATACTTACAGATGCTGAGGTAGAACCATCAACGAAATAGATGTAGGCCGATTGAAGTTTCACGACTGCACTCACTCCTAGTACCGGTATTCTGTGCGTTAAGTGTAGCATTGTCTTCCACTCTTTGGCAATGAGGCAGTTGGTGACCGAAAACAATTGCGTGTTTTTTCTGAAAAGTGTAAAATATATATCATATTAATATGCCATTAGATGAACGATAAAGGATCATGGAGGAATATACGCATGCAGGAGGCCTCAATTAGACACGTATTCGAAGCTTTAAACACCATGCGCGCCATCGATGTGGTGAACAAAGAAGACTGGGAGCGGGCAGCGAAGGAAGCCGAATTGGATTCCTCCGTACAGTTAAACATTCTCTGGATCATCTACTGTTATGAAGGTGTACGCGTCACGCAAATTGCAGATTGGACCTTCTGGCATCCCTCATCGATTGTCATTCATATCAAGAAATTAATGGAGAAAGGCATGGTGACGATCGAAAAGTCGGAGTTGGATGGGCGTGTGGTTCACGTATACCCGACTGAAAAAGGAAAAGAAGTATTGGAAGCCAGTCGAAGAAGTGTACCAGATATTTTTAGATTGACGTATGCATTGGAGAAAATGGAGGAACGATACAGTACAGCAGTAGTTGAACTGTTCTTTGAATGTCTCTCCTTTGTCGCGCAATCGTTGCATGGTGCAGAAAAAGTGAGATGGATTCAAGAAGGGGAAGACAGGGTCATTAACCCAACGCGTCTGGTAAATGATGCTGTTTGGGTGGCAAAAACGTGATTTTTCGCTTATACTAGTTAATAATCCGAATATTTCACGAAATTCGGAGGCCAAAATACTGTTGAGGAGGGATTGCTGATGGAGCACTACGACCACTTATACGACGTTTCGGAGAATGCTAATGTACGTTTCCTTGGATTTATTTCAGAGGGAACACGCTACGACTTTGGCATGGTATTTACACACAAGTTTTATGGGAAGCCGTTGGTGATCTGTATGCAGACAGGGCAATCGACTCTTCTCAGTTCTGAAGATGCGGTGAATCCAGGATACCTGCAAAAAATTTTCAGGCTGGATTCAGAGAACGAGGCAGTCGCACTTGCTGAGTTTTTCCAGGAACATTTACCATCCATTCCATTTGAAGAAAATCAGTATTAGCAAACGAGCAGAAGTTTATCTTCTGCTCGTTTTGGTTTTTCTGTAAAATACGGCCTTCCGTTTTTTAGTATAATCGAAAGAAATCAAGCAGTAGGAGGAACAGGGAGAATGGGTGTACATAAATGGTCGGCCAAAGAGTCTCGGGGAGCGATTGTTCTCGTCCATGGAACGGGAGAACATCATGGACGCTATGAGCATGTAGCGGCTTATTTCAATCAGGTAGGCTGGGACGTATATGCAGAAGACTTGCCCGGATGGGGGCGCTCTCATGGGAGACGGGGGCATATTCAATCATTCGAAGACTATTTGTCCCGTGTACGTGAGTGGACGAGTACCGCGCTTGGTGATGCGTCAGGAGAGAAGCCAGTATTTTTAATGGGGCATAGTCTGGGGGGGCTCATCGCGACTCGATTTATTCAGACGAATGAGCAGAGTAAAGAGTTGGCTGGCTTAATTCTCACATCTCCTTGCTTAAAACTGAAACTGACTGTACCGGCTTGGAAAGAGCAATTGGCACAGTTTCTCGATAGGGTCTGGCCAACACTTGTCATGCCTAATGGAATTACTCCCGACATGGTATCGCGTGACGAAGCTGTTCAGGCTGCTTATGAGAACGATCCGCTCAATTATTCCAAGGTAAGTGTCAGATGGTTCACGGAATTGAACCGCTCTATGGAAAAGGCGTGGGAGGAGAGAAATCAAATCAAGCATCCTGTCCTTGTTTTGCAGGCTGGTGCTGATACATTGGTTGATGCGGATGCAGTGGAGCGGTTTACAGCGGGCCTTCCAGATGGACAAATGTTTGAACGGTTCGCGGGCTTGCGGCACGAAATTTTGAATGAGCCTGAAAAGGAAGAAGTCTTGCAAAAAATCGTGAACTGGTTGAATGACAATATTCCACATTAATGTGACATACTAATTATCAACAAATGCATCTTGACTCCGAATGTAATGGCATATTAAGATGAATGTAACATAACATTTGTGATAATATGTGAATTAATTGAATGCGGAGGGGACATAGATGGGAACTATCGTATGTCAGACTTGCGGAACCATCATCGAGCATTTTGAATGTAATTCAGTAAAAACGCTTTATGCGGTGTGCAACTGTGACTGCCGACCTGGTGAAAGACAGGAAAAAGAATAAATAATTGTCAACAGGCCTATGTGGAGGCCTGTTTTTTTTGACAACCTTTTCGGTATGGAGGATAATGGAGAAGTGTGAGAATTGTTGCAAAAGGAGGAATTGTGTCATGAAGCGACAACCGATGCAGGGATTGCTGGCCGCTGCACTTTTGGTCACATCTCTGTGGAGCGGGACACCAGCGCTTGCTTACAGTATTGGTGATGAAGAAAAAATAGACGGTAGTCAACCAACAATATCCTCAGCAGGATATGATATATCAAAAAAATATGCGGTATGGATGGTTGAAGGTGGGCAAAGAGTAACACTCTACAATCTGGATAAAGGTAACCAGAGCGAAATAGGTGACAAGGAATCAGAAAAGACGAATCCAAAGGTCGATGGAGATTACGTCGTATGGATTGATTCCCGTGATGGCGGCTCAGATGTCTATTTGTATGACATTGTGAAAGAGAAAGAAATCCGTTTGACAAGTGGTTCTGCTTCGGTCGAGGGTTTGGAAATTGCCGATAAAAATATTGTTTGGACAGACAACGGCGATGTTTATCTACATAAAATTTCTACTGGGGATACAGAGATCGTATCAGCGAGTGGAAAAGCAAGCAACCCGGTGGTAAGCAGTGGTTATGTTGCTTGGGAAGATGATCGTAATGGCAATGATGACATTTATTTCTATGACATCAAAGCAAAAGAGGAAAAGGCTGCCGTCACTGCTAAAGGCGATCAAGGGCGTCCTAGCATTTTCTCCAATCAAATCGTGTACGAGCATCAATCGGCTGGAGACCTCTATTCCTATTCCATTAGCAACGGTAGAATTAAGCAATTGACCAATGACAACAATGAACAGCAAAACGTACATTTGTATCAAGAGGATTATGTCTACTCTGACGATAATGACTTGAGATATCGTGAGCTTGGCAAAACGTCTGGTAAAAAGATCGCGAGCAATCTGTACGGTGAGACCGGACCGAAAATTTATGGTGATTTTATCTTATTCGCGAAAAAAGACAGTAACAAAAAGCTCCAACTCCACCTGCATGACCTGGACGAAAAGGAATTAGTTCCGATAGGTAATGCAGGAGGAAAACCAAATGAGCCAAGTGCTCATGATCGTTATGTAGCGTACGTAACCGAGTCTAAAAAAAATAATACGGTCGTTTTATACGATGTCGAAAATAAAAAAAGTAAAGTCGTCAGTAATCCGGAGCATGATTCTGTTCGCCCTGTTGTAAGCTCGCGTTATGTTGTCTGGTATGACGAGCATGATGATGCACTCTTCTCCTACGATATTCGTAAAGACATTCAAAAGCAGATTACATATGAAGATGATGATCAAAAGCCGAGTGAGAAGCTTTATGAGATTGACGGAGAGCGTCTGTTATGGGTGAATATCGCCGGCAGACCAGAAGTGACCATCACTGATTTATCGACTGGAAAGCATAAGGATGTTACGACGGTAAGAAATGAACCACTGAGTGTTGATATTTACAAAAACTACGCTACATGGGTAGTGGAAGAAGGCTCAAAGAGCGCAAGCATCGTACTCTACGATATCGAAGAAGATGACGAGACAGAAATCCGCGATAACGTAAAAGTAGAGAAAGCAGAAATCGGCGATGACTTTGTTGTTTGGAGCGAAGATACAGGCAATTCCAAAACCGGTTGGGATTTGTACTATTACAACATGGACCGTCAAAGAGTCAATCCGTTGCTTCGTTATACGGATGGTGACCAGAAAAATCCACAGGCTTCAAGCAATATGATTTTGTATGAAGACAATCGTCTGTCCGCAAAAGGCAAGGAATTCTACTATGAGCTGTATGATTTCGAAGAGGATTCCTATAGCGATATTGAGTGGGATGATGATGCGGAGATGGAAAATGCCCGCATCGGTGGAAATCGCGTTGTCTGGGTCGATAAGCGTGATAAAGACCCATATGTATACACGGTAGCATTCGCTCCGGGCAATGATGATGACGAAGATGAAGAAGACGAAGACGAAGACTGATTCTGAATAACGGTAGTCAGACTTTTATAAAGAAAAACAGACGAAAGAATTTCTTTCGTCTGCAGGCTGTCGAGAAACCCCCAGTCTGGATTTCTCGGATTAAGATAAAAAATTTTGACCTTCTAGATTCGCTTCTAAGGCGTTTTACGAAGGTGGGGAGACATATTTGTACCCCCTAAAATGGCACAGAAAGTCCCCTTTTTTGCGAAAGGGGACTTTCTCAACACTCTGCAGACGAAAGAATTTCTTTCGTCTGTTTTCTTTTATGTCCGGCATAAATACGGCTTCAAAAGTACGAGTGCTACGAGAAAGAAAATGACTGCGACATAAGCGGGCAAGAGATGAATAAAATCGACATAGCCAACAGTAAAATGGATACCTATGCCAGAAACAAAGCCTGGAATGCCTGCTAAAAACAATGTCCACCAAATCCACGCTTCTCCTCGCCTAATACCCCAAAGGCTAATCAGCAAGACGGCCAGGCCATTCGAAACTAATGCCCCACCAAAGCCAGCACGGTCATGAGCAATGACCGGAATTAATCGCTCATTGTAAGACTGCAAGGTATCAGCAGACACACAGAGAAAGACGAGGTCGGAAGGAACGAAGACACCAGTGACGCCGATGATCGAGATGATGATACCAGCCCCTGTCAAACCAAATCCGATGATGACAAAGAGCAATTGTCCCCATAGAGCCATTCGCCAATCCCGATCGTTGTGAAGCTGAGGCGGTAGGCGAGTCAAATGAACCTTTGCAGGTGTTCGTAATGCGAGCAAAAACATGGGGAACAACACGAACGCTAAAATCGCGTGCAAGTAATCGAAATACCCGTATCCAATAAATAATAAGATGCTGGAAAATCCAACAGCACCGGAGACGAGCAAGATGATCCGCGTCCAGTGAATGTCTTTGCGCAGGCCATGGTAAGCAAGTTGGCTATACAAAATTCCTATGGATATCATCGTTCCTGCCAGACTAATCCGATCGTGTGACATAAAAGAGAGGATTTGCGCATTGATGAGCGCAAGCTGGTCGGCTGACATCCCGAGAAAGCGTTCGTCGTACGGAAGGACGACAGTTGTTGCTGCGACCAGCCAAGCAAGTGCGCCACCGATCATCATGCCCACGCCCAACAAAATTCCCCATATCCAAGAAGGAAATAAAAAAGCAGGTCGCTTTTCTTGAGGAGGGTCAGTGTCTGGTTGTGTTTGCAAGATGGCTTCGTTAATTCGTTTTGGCAAGCCGGGGCCAGAATAGACCAAGCCACTGTGCAACTGCACAAAATTGGCACCCGCTGAAAGAAAAGTCAGCGCATCTTGTGGCTCCAGAATGCCGCCTGATCCAATGATAAGGGCATCTGACCACTGCTCCCGTGCCCAAGAGACAAATTTGACGGCTTTCTCGTGTGAACTCCTCCCCGTGATGTAAACAGAGTTGTTCGCGCATGGTGAATCTTCCTGAATCGTACCTCCAGCGACAACTAAGCCGTTGAGTCCTGCTTCTTTTGCCGAGGTAAGAATCGGGAGTGCTTCCGCTTCTGTAAGGCTCGGAGGGATCGCCAGCAAGAGTGGCAGATCCGTTTGGTTACGCAAACAGGAAAAATGTTCCTTCCACGCTGTATGGCTCCATTCTGGCTGTCCCATATTCGCTCGTGAATCTATTGTGAAAAACGAACAAAAACGTTCTAATTTTTCGATCAGCTCCTGAAGCTCTTCTGTGGCTTCTCTCAGGCTGGCTTTTGGTCGGCCGGCCAATCTGACTCCAATAGGAATTTTGATGCCAGAAGCCCCCTCCAGGCGCCTCAGAAGGGCATAAATACCATTATTTACCAACGGGCTGGAATAGTGGATATTCATCGCGGCAATGTCACGTTGAACGGTGCCGCGGGAATCAATCGGTTCTTTGGACACAGGGCCCAGCTCTAGAAACCCGAAGCCGAACTTGGACAGCGCCTGAATGGCGATGCATTCCGGGTCCAATCCGGCACCCAATCCGACTGGAGTAGGGAACGTGACTGGACCAATTGTTTTGGAGAGCTGTGAGGGAGGCTCCATATGTCCCATCCATTCGATGATGAACGGACCACCCGGAATTTTTGCCAAAGTGCCGATTGACTGCAAGGTAATAGACCGGGCCCGTTCGGGTGGCATGAGAAAGAGAAGTGGCCGGAACATCGTTTGATACGACCAGTCTGGCATTGCAGCATCGCCCACCTTTCCTGATTTTTCCCATTTCCATCTTATCTCAAAATGTTTGCATAAAAAATAAAAAAAGCTGCTCTCTCGTGAAAGAGGCAGCCGTTTATGGTTCGGATCGCTTAGCCAGAAATAGCGGTTTGTCTTTTTACGACTTTAATCGTTTTCAGTGTCTCATCTTCAGGGCCTTGTACGGGTAATCCGACTCGAATGTTTTCCTGAATGTACGCGATATTTTCCTCAGTGATTACCTCCCCAGGAAGGAAGATCGGGATGCCTGGAGGATACACCATGATGAACTCAGTGATGACTCGACCTGCTGCTTCCACCAACGGAATCGTCTCTGTTTCTGCATAGAATGCATCTCGAGGGGTTGTGGATAGCACAGGGATATTCGGCAGTGAGATGGTAGGCTTCTCTTCTGCTTGTACGTGCGAAAATTCAACGGACAGATCACGCAAGCCATTTACCAGCGTACGGATGGATTCTTCCGTATCTCCCGCAGTAACGAAGCAGAGGATGTTGTACAAATCGCTCATCTCTACTTCAATGTTGTACTTGTCACGCAGCCAGTTCTCGACTTCCCATCCAGTGATTCCGAGATCGCGTACGTGGATGAGGAGCTTGGTTGGGTCCATCGCAAAAGTCGCAGGCTTTCCAAGAATCTCCTTGCCAACGCAGTAGATGCGCGGGATTTCGTTAATCATATCGCGTGCTTTTGCTGCCAGTTCCATCGCTTGATCCGCGAGCATTTTCCCGTTGAGTGCCAAATGCTGACGCGCCATGTCCAAAGACGCGAGGAAGATGTAAGAAGTCGAGGTCGTCGTGAGCATACTCATAACAGTTTTCACCCGATCAACATCGACGAGACCTTCCCGTACATTCAAGATCGACGTTTGAGTCAAAGAGCCGCCCAGCTTGTGTACGCTGGTTGCTGCCATGTCGGCACCTGCTTGCATGGCTGAAATCGGCAGTTCCTCATGAAAATGAATATGCACACCATGAGCTTCGTCTACCAATACAGGAATTTCATAGTTATGCGCAGCCCGCACGATCTCACGCAGGTCACCTGCAATACCGAAGTACGTAGGGTTAATCACCAACAGGGCAGCAGCATCAGGATGGGCTTCTAGTGCTTTTTGCACGGCTTTCACTGTGATCCCGTGAGAAATGCCCAGACGCTCGTCCATTGAAGGGTGAATAAAGATTGGGATTGCTCCAGCGAAAATAATTGCCGACATAATCGATTTGTGTACGTTACGCGGTACGATAATTTTGTCGCCAGGACTGCAGGTCGCCATAATCATCGCCATGATGGCACCGCTTGTACCTTGCACGGAAAAAAATGTATGGTCAGCGCCGAATGCCTCGGCTGCCAAATCTTGTGCTTCTTTAATCATTGCCTTCGGGTGATGCAAGTCATCCAATGGCGCAATATTGATGAGGTCTATCGAAAGAGCGTTGTCCCCGATGAACTCGCGAAATGCCGGATGCATACCCATACCCTTCTTATGGCCCGGAATGTGAAATTGAATCGGGTTCCGGTTGGCGTGCTCCAACAACCCGCTGAACAAAGGAGTTTTCATTTGTCTCACTACGATCGCCTCACTTTACTAATCAAGAATAATAAGGGGAAAAACAAACAAATTGAGTATAGCAAA
Source organism: Brevibacillus sp. IT-7CA2 (assembly GCF_949767855.1). Lineage (NCBI taxonomy): Bacteria > Bacillati > Bacillota > Bacilli > Caryophanales > Paenibacillaceae > Brevibacillus > Brevibacillus sp. IT-7CA2. Next base: position 700,405 of record NZ_CATKQT010000011.1, on the reverse strand, counting down.
ATAGGGGGGGAAAGCAAGCGAATTTTTATTCATGCTTACGAGTGGTGGCAGGAGTTTGGCCTGTAAGCCGAGAAGGTCATTTACACGGGGTGATAAATGGATGAAAACGAGAGTAACGGAGCTACTTCAAATTACATATCCGGTAGTTCAAGGTGGCTTGGCTTATTTGGCTTACGCAGATCTGGCTGCGGCTGTATCAAATGCCGGGGGACTCGGTCAAATTACGGCTATGTCCTTGCCTTCGGCGGATGCACTGCGGGAGGAGATTCGCAAGGTCCGTGCATTGACGGATAAACCATTTGGTGTGAATTATGCCATTGGTCAACACGGTCGGCCGTATGAAGAAATGCTGGATGTGGCGATTGAAGAAGGAGTGGCAGCTGTTTCGGTAACAGGAGGCAATCCAGAGCCGCTGCTGCGCAGACTCGATGGTCATCCCATCAAAAAGCTTGTCTTGGTTGCGTCTGCCCGCCAAGCGCAAAAAGCAGAATCGATTGGCGCGGATGCTGTGATGGCTGTTGGTCAAGAAGGTGGGGGTCACCTGGGACGAGATGATATCGGGACGTTTGTATTAATTCCGCGTGTGGTGGATTCCGTGAAAATTCCGGTATTGGCTAGCGGTGGCATCGGTGATGGTCGGGGGATTTTGGCAGCGCTTGCACTGGGTGCAGAGGGTGTGGAGATGGGGACGCGATTTATTGCGACGCAAGAATGTGTCCATGCGCATTCGGCTTACAAAGAAGCTTTGGTTACTGGAACGGAGCACGATACCGCAGTTATCAAGCGCACATTGGGAACACCTGCGAGGGTCGTTCGTACACCAGGCTCTGATCACATTCTCCAATTGGAAAAAGAAGGGGCAGGCTACGAGCAGTTAAAGAGCCTCATCAGTGGTGCGAACAATTGCACATTTATTTATGAGGGCGACAGCCAGCGTGGCTTTGGTTGGGCTGGTCAGGTTATTGGATTGATTGAGGATGTACCAAGTGTCCAACAATTGTTTGACCGCATGTTTGGCGATGTGAACAAGTCGTTGGATCGACTGCGGTCTTTTTCCTAAAACAAAAGAACAGGCCTGCGTTTTTCAAATGAAAGCGGACCTGTTCTTTTGCATATAACTCAACTAAAGAAAGCGGGAGGCAGTCTATCCACGAGAATTTCCTAATGTATAGAGCTTACTCAACACACCAAATGTTTCTTCGAGACGACTCACCAATGCTTCTCCGTCTGCCAGGATTGGATCATGACGGTCAATGGTAATTCCACAGAGCAACTCCGCTTTTTTTACCTGTGCCAGCCTATCCACCAACTTTTTCACTCCAGCCGTGCCCAGCTCTTTTTGAGACGTGCTTGCTGGTTGCATATGATCTGGAGACCAGTGAAAATGCTCCGGAACCATCGCGATGACCTCAGCTAGACGCTTGTTAAACGCATGACTGATGATCTCTTTGGAAGGAGACTCGTAGATTACCGCGTACCAAACGAACAAATGTGTTCCCCACAAGCCGATTTGAAAGTGCGGATGTTTTTTGTAACCGCGTTTATCATTAGCCCAGGCAACCCACGTATCAGCTGGTGGGTTCACCGTACGGCGTGCATGTTTTGCTATGTGCGTAAACATTTCATCCCCGGTTGCTACGGAGAGAAAAGGCGCAAAGTGTTGGCTGAGTACTTCGAATTTGGGACGGATATTGGTTTTGATCGCGTCCATTCGAGCATCTAGTCCATCAATGGCAAAAACATCAAAATCTTCTTGACGAAAGCCTGGAAACGTTGGCATGTAACAAACACCTCTTTTAAGCATCATCGAACCCCACTGGAAAGAAAAGGGCGATCGTCCCCGTCAAGGGAGCTTGGAATCCTCCATATGATATCATACCATCCAGGAAAAAAATACATGCCGAGTTTTATGAATAGCAAAACCAAAGCCTGAATAATATGATATACCACTCACTCCCTTACGGCGAAAATGATATCTGAGTATTCGGTCAACGGGAGGGGCCTGTAGAAGATGAATCTCGGCATGGAGTTGGAGTATTTTCATTTGGCAGTTTGGTTTGACCGCAAAACATTGCACGCGATGGTGCAGGCCCTGGTGGAAGCAGGGGTGAGCGTCACGTGGAAAGAATCTCCCGAGCAGTTTCACCTCCTCGTGAACACCACAGATGGCCGATCCGACTGGAAAATGCAGCGTTTAAACGGGTCCTATAAGCTGCACATTACAGGCATTCCTGTCAATGATTCTCGAGTGGCACACGTACTGTACCACTTCGTAGAGCGGGCAAAAGGGCATGCCATGATCAAGGTCACTTTTGAAGAGTGCGTCTTGCTGAAGCAAATCCAGTACGGTGAAGTTGTCAGAATAGTGGAATTAAAAGGAGCTGAGAAAAAAGTGATCTATGAAAAATTTTGCAATGTAACGATGGATCAGGTAATTGCCGCGATGAAACGACGTGACTCGGAAGAACGCATCCCGGTGCTGCGTCTGGAGTTGGATTATGAACTGGCAACGTTGTATGACGCCATGCAGGCCAAAGACCAAAGTCAAATGAAGCAGTCTACAGAGCGATTAAAACAGCTCCGTCGGGAAATGTTGCTTTTGGAAGCGTAGGCAGACTGGAGGATAGCCAAAGGACGATGAGTTTGACACAAACCAATACGGAATGAAAAAGCGACATCTCAAACAAATGAGGGTGTCGCTTTTTTTGGTTGCAAGTCGCTTATTTAGTAATTGTTGTTTTTATGAAAGACTTGTTTGAATGGGAGGCCCGGCGGTTGTACAATAAAGAAGGTTTTGACAGCATATTTACGCACGCGCCGGAAAGGAAGAAAAGTTTTGGAAGCATTCCTATCACAAATCCCCAATGTAGCTATCCTGCTTTTAGCCGTCATCGCATTGACACTGATCCTGATATGGATCGTGATTATGCAGTCCGTCCGGATTAGTCGATTGAGGAAATCAATCAACCGGATCATGACAGGGACGGGAGGAGCCAATCTCGAGGAGGGCTTGCACAGACTGCTGGATCAGGTAGAAGAAATGAAAAAGCAGCACAGTGATCAGCAGTTTGCCATCAATCGTCTGTCACAACGAATGGCAGCGCAATGCGGCAAAGTAGCGATTATCCGTTACAATGCCTTCGGGGATGTCGGCAGTGATCTTAGCTTTTCGCTGGCGGTAACAGATGACGTTGGGAACGGCGTCGTGATCACCAGCATTTTTGGACGAGAAGAATCTCGCGTGTACGCCAAGCCGCTTGAGCAAGGGACATCGAGCTACCATTTGTCTGAAGAAGAACAGGCTGCGATCAAAAAAGCGATGACCTCAATCGCAGGGATATAAGTCCCTCTGAATTTCAATGAAACAGCAAGCATATGAATGATTCAGGGAGTTCTTTTCGTTTCCCTGCGTCTGATTGCGGATATTCCGGTTTTTTGCTAAAATTCATCGTCATTTTGCTCAAGACTTTTGAGGGCACCTGAGGTATAATAAAGATGTCAAAAATGGCTTTTTTGCGAAAAACAAAAAGTAGGTGATCCGCCTTCATTACCCAAATCGATTTTCGATTCGCGGGGCAAGGCCAGGTTCTACAGCGTTCTTTTGTTGACACTTAGCGTATCTCCTCTGATTTGGATAACTGTTCGGTCGTACTCGGCCCATGTAAACCAAAAGAATTGAGGAGATATTTATGGCACAGCGTTTAGCAACTAATTACGCCAAGGCCTATTTCACGGTGAATGAAGAAGAGCTGAACCAGTTCGTTTCGCTTTTCACCAATGAACACATTTCAGTCCAAGTCAAAGTGTGTGACAATGGCGATCGTGACGTAATCTTGAATGACAAGAACGGCGAAATTCAATTGAGTTTTTGTCGGGTTGGCAGCCGCTACTCTTGCGACAGCTCATATCTGATCCGAGATCGGCAGCTGGCAAATGCAATGAGAAAAGCAATGAAAGCGTTCCGAGGCTATGGAATTGTCCACCGGATTTATGACGGCTTCACAATGGTGTATCACTACGATCAAGGATCGGTTGTGAGCATTCAGGAGCTTACCGGAGACGAAGAAGTGTCCATCTTTGAAAATAACTCTCTGCACATGGCTAATGAGCTGGAGGCGTTGTTCCAGCAGGATGGCAGTGAGCAGGAGATTGAGTCCTTACGTCAAGAAACGGACCGATGGCTGGATTTGCGTAATTGGGCAAAGAGAACTGCCCCGGAAAAACTTCCAGCAATTGATGTTCGATTAGTAACGTTATCGCGACGTCTATTTGAATTAGAAGTTTAGTGAAAAAAAGGGTGCCTGGGGCGCCCTTTTTTATGTATGTGATTAACAAAAAGCGGGTTTCCTCCTAACAAGAGGTGCCCGCTTTTGCTATTTGCCCTTCACTTAGCGCAATTGTAATGGTTTGCTCATATTGTACCAAATTGCTCCAGCGTGATCTGAGCTGGAAACACCGTTGTTGATGTATCCATGACTTTCATAGTAGCCAATCAAATTTTCCTTACACGTAAGCGTGATCGTCGCACGGGCGGACTCTCTTGCTGATGATTCTAGGTGTAATAGGAGCATGGAGGCAATGCCGCGATTTTGAAAAGCGGGAGAAACGGCTAATCCTAAAATGGTTTGATGTCCGCCAGATGCCGGATTTTCTTTAATTGTTTGAAATAGATCATCGGTAATGAAGGTGGATTCGATGACGGGTCCATTGACCAAACCCGCAATGACCCCATCCGCTTCCGCTACAAAAAAGCTGTCAGGAATCAAATGAATACGCTTCTCAAATGCTCCCTGTGTCGCAGCCTCATCTGGTGAGAAGCAAAGGTGCTCGATGGCGATCAATGCAGGCAAATCTTCTCCTTTGGCATTACGGATAGTAATCATTTGTTTGCGATCCTCTCCATTCTGGTTCATTTCTGAAAGTGTAGCATATTTCAGAACATGTGAAATCCACTTGTAGCAGGTGGTTGCTCTCCATCCTGTAGAGATAGCCGTCAGCCTATTTATAGTGTTCTAAATAGATTATTGAAAAAGGGTATTGTCAAACTAGGCCAAAGCATGGTATTGTTGTTTTCGTTGGAAACAGGATTAGGAACCAGGATTCACTTTAAAGGGTGGATAACAACGGAAACCGCCCCCGTTAGTGAATGACGCAGGTCCTAGCGATGTTTAACATTACACTCGTTAGGAAGGGGGAACCGAAAGATGGAATATTCGACTTTCGGAAGACACGTTGCTGTTGACACATGGGGAGTTCAGTTTGATTTGTTGAACGACGCAGAATTTTTGAAAAAGGAAATGATTGAGGCTGCTGAGGCATGCGGTGCTACGGTACTGAGTGTGCAAGCGAAGCAGTTTTCTCCTCAGGGTGCTACCGTACTGGTTCTTCTCTCGGAAAGCCACCTGTCCATTCATACGTATCCTGAGCGCGGCTTTGCTGCTCTGGATTGCTACACGTGTGGGGAAACCGTTGATCCGCAAATCGCAATCGACTACTTGGTATCCGTGCTGAAGCCGGAAAAAACTTACGCGAAGAAATTAGTTCGTGGTTTGGGTGAACTGCAAGTTGTTGAGCCAGAAATGAAACTGGTTGAAGCGGCAAAGTAAGTAACAAATGGAAAAGTTTTCAAGAGGTGCGGGCTAATTCCGCACCTCTTTTATATGGAGCTTCGATTCATATTGGTCATCATGGAGTGACAGTAGGAATTCTGCGGCCAATATCGTGGAGCAGAGAACGAAATTCCGTGGATGTATTGGTGATCTGGCTTTTCATGTCGGGTCTCACATCAACTTGATTGGTCCGATGCGTCGCTTCTTCATAAATATCTGCGTGGATGGCACGAATCCGGTCAAATGTGGCTGAGTCGGAGGCTACTTGGATCGAAAAGTTGGGAACACGTGAACGAACAGCTGAGTGGACTTGCTGTTCGATTATGCGCGTTTGCTCAGGGCCAAAATTTTTCCGAACACGAATTCCGATGACGGCATCTGTGCCGCTCACGAGAACAGTAGCACGTTCCACACCAGGCACGTCATCTGCGACCATGGTGAGCTGCTCAGCCAAATCCTGATTAAAACCGTTAACCGTATATCCGTTTCGATAATTGCGGGCATTGATTCCGCCAGTGTAGGCATGATAATCATGAGCGAGGCTTGCCCTGGCACCTGGGGCCTGTTGATAGGTGGTACTTTGTGTGTGCGCTTGATTTTTTGGATGGCTGCTCGAGCTTGCGCATCCGGTCATCATGGTTGCAATCATAAGCAAGCCAACCAAACATTTCGGGCCGTACCGTTTCATACGTATGCCACCTCCATTTTCCTTAGTATGACGAAAATAAAGTCCCTTACTCTGGAAGTGGCTCCCGTAAAAAACTGCCCATTGTGCCGCGTTTCACTACCTGTTAATATGGAAGGTATGCATAATAGAGGAGGTTCACATGAAGCGTCTTGACATACGCAACATTGCAATTATTGCCCACGTTGACCACGGAAAAACAACACTGGTTGACAAACTTTTGATCCAATCGGGCACATTCCGCTCGAACCAACAGGTAGAAGAGAGAATGATGGACTCTAACGACCTGGAGCGCGAGCGTGGAATTACGATCCTGGCGAAAACCACTTCGGTCAAATACAATGATTTCACGATTAACATCTTGGATACACCAGGCCATGCTGACTTCGGTGGTGAGGTTGAGCGTATCATGAGCATGGTGGATGGCGTTCTGTTGATCGTCGACGCCTTCGAAGGCTGTATGCCACAAACGCGCTTTGTATTGAAAAAAGCGCTGGAAGCAAAAGTTACCCCTATCGTTGTCGTGAACAAAGTTGACCGCGACAATGCACGTCCTCAAGAAGTAATCAACGAAGTGTACGACCTGTTCATTGATCTGGATGCGACGGAAGACCAGCTGGAATTCCCAATCGTATATGCTTCCGGTCTGCAAGGGATTGCAGGACTTGAGCCAGATAAGCTGGAAGGCGACCTTCGCCCACTGTTTGACACCATCGTAGAGCATATGCCTGCTCCTGACGCAGACGAATCTGCTCCGCTCCAAATGCAAGTAACCATGCTGGATTACAACGACTTTTTGGGTCGTATCGGGATTGGCCGCATCTATCGCGGAACCATGAACCTGAATGAAATGGTATCTGTCACTACACGCGAAGGCGAAGTGAAAAAAGCACGGATTCAAAAGCTGTTCGGTTTCTCCGGTTTGCAACGTGTTGAGCAAAAAACAGCAAGAGCAGGAGATATTGTAGCGATTTCTGGTATTGACGATATCAACGTAGGGGAAACCGTTTGCCACGTTGATCATCCCGAGGCATTGCCACTCTTGAAAATTGACGAGCCTACTCTGCAAATGACGTTCCTCGTGAATAACAGCCCGTTTGCTGGTCGCGAAGGTAAGCACGTGACTTCCCGCAAGCTACGTGATCGTCTGATGTCTGAGCTGGAGACAGATGTATCTCTGCGTGTAGATGAAACAGATTCGCCAGATGCGTATGTGGTTTCTGGACGTGGTGAATTGCACTTGTCCATCTTGGTAGAGAACATGCGTCGTGAAGGCTTTGAGCTGGGTGTGTCCAAGCCTGAGGTTATCATTCGTATGATCGATGGACAAAAAATGGAACCGGCTGAGCTGTTGATTATTGATGTACCTGAGGAATACACAGGGCCGGTTATGGAGACATTGGGTCAACGTAAAGCCGAGATGGTTAACATGATCAACAACGGCTTCGGACAAGTTCGTCTGGAATTCATTATTCCATCCCGTGGTTTGATCGGATATCGTACAGAGTTCTTGACGATTACACGCGGTTACGGTATTCTCAACCACTCCTTCGACAGCTATCGTCCACTTGTACCAGGAGCGGTAGGAGGACGTCACGCAGGGGTACTTATTTCCCACGAGACAGGAACAGCTACCACGTACGGCTTGATGTCCGTAGAAGATCGCGGAACGATGTTCATTCACCCAGGTACAGAAGTATACGAGGGCATGATCGTGGGCGAGCATAACCGTGACAACGATCTTGTTGTTAACGTATGTAAAGAAAAGCATGCGACAAACGTACGTTCTGCGACCAAGGATGAGACTGTCAAAATGAAGGCTCCTCGCATGTTGTCTTTGGAAGAGGCATTGGAATATCTGAACGACGATGAGCTGTGCGAAGTAACACCTCAATCCGTTCGTCTGCGCAAAAAATATCTGAACAAATCAGATCGTGAGCGCTATGAGAAGCAAAGACGCTATGAAGCACAACCGCAAGCGTAAGATTGAAAAGAAAAGAACGCCACTTGATCCTGTTGGGGATGAAGTGGCGTTTTTATTTGGGCTTGTCCTTACAACAGACTCTCGATATCAGAGCTGAGTTCCTCAGGTTGAGTACGAGCACTGATGCGTTTTGCGACATGACCGTCTTTATCCACGAGGAATTTGGCGAAGTTCCATTCGATATCTGGATTTTCTTCACTAGTAGCATGTTCCTTCAAGTATTGATACAACGGGTGAGTACCAGGACCATTGACATCGATCTTTGCAAAAAGCGGGAACGTCACGCCGTAATTGCGATCGCAGAACGTTGCGATTTCTTCTTCTGTTCCTGGCTCTTGTCCAGCGAACTGGTTGCAAGGGAAGCCGAGAACGACGAGACCCTTATCCTGATAACGCTCATACAGCTCCTGTAGCCCTTTGTATTGAGGGGTAAGTCCGCATTGGCTGGCGACGTTCACGATTAGCAGGACATGCCCTTTGAAGGCGTCCAATGTCTTTTCTTCACCGGAAATCGTTTTGACGGCAATATCATACAAGCTCATCTTATTCCCACCTTTTTCTACTGACATATCCTCATCATAGCATGTACGGCGAAATTCATGCCAGCAACATGGAAGGGCCTACCGTTTTTTGACACAGAATCCACCACCTGATAAAGTAAGAAAGATAGCGTTTTCCTAAGAAAAAAGGAGTGACTATTCGCTTCATTCCGCCTATGAGGTGGCATGTGAAGTGGTAGGAGTTTCACCGCTTGAAGACAGGAGAGATAAGTGATGGACTGGATACAAATCGCATCAACCTATGTGCCAACGAATCCAGATCAGCTCACAGCATATGACAGCTTTCGCATATGGGCTGATAAATACCGGGCTTGGATTTTGTTTGTGGAATTAATTATTGTCTATTATCTTGGATTTGCTACCCGTATCCGTATGCCAATTTTGAAAACCTTACTCTTGTACATCCTTTTATTTGCTGGAGCTCTCATTTTCGCTATTTTGGATGTGCAGCTACCTGTGAAAAGTGCAATGCTGGTGGCGATCGCGATTCTCGTGATTGTAAAGGTACGGATCAAGCCGGAGCAAACTGGTCGAAAGTGAGGAGAACCGCGTGAAGCGTGAAGATGCACTATTTAACTGGCTCCAAATTCAAGTGGTTGCCGATGCGCGACCAGAAGATCGCTCTGCTTTGGAGACAGCTGCTTTTTTCTTGCAATTGCTGCAAGAGGATCATCAAATGAGCGATATCGGCTATCGTCAGGAAGGTAGCTGGTACGTGCTATTTGGGAACGCTGATTCACAGTCCATGGAAGTACGATACCCTGCTGAATCAATCGAATCTTTATTGGTCGCGATTGAAAGTGAACCCAAGTTCAACTGTAACTAACCGTGACAAAGACTCCCTCTCTACTTGCCGAAATGATTCGGAGGTTGGGGGGGGTTTTTGTATCAAGGGCTTTTCATAGGTAATAAGATGCGGTTTCTAGGATGATGCAACTTTTGAAAATGATTTCACGTCAATATTCATGCCCCAAGCAACCAGGGGGATTTTGGCAGACTAGAAGGGGGAACTACCGTTGAAAAAGTACATGACCAAGCCCGTATTAGCAGTGGTGACAGCTGCAGGTATTCTTGGCTGTTTGACGCCAATTTTTGCCAATGCAAGCTCGATTGCTAGTCCAAGTGCCACAAAGGTAGTCATGAATGACGAAGGCAAGCAAGTCACACGCTACAATCTGAAAGAACTTGCCCAAAATGATCCAACCACGTTGAACATGCTCTTGAAAAATCAAGCGGAACACTTGTACATCATTGTAGAAGAAATCAACTTGAATACGAAGCTCCAAGCGTTTATGGAAGAAAACAAAGCGGAGTGGGAGCGTATCTACAACGAGTACTACAGCGATATTTGGCTGGAAGTGCGCCTGACAGACAATGATGAAGAAATCGTGAGTGTAAATGCCAAGACTGAAAATAACAAGGTGTACATAAAGGGGATTGTGACTTCGGATGTCACCAAAGTGGTTGTGAAAAAGCCGAATTCCGACATCATTGAAGTCGTGCCGACCAACGAGCACTCTTTTACGGTCAGCTTTGAAGCTCCTGATGCATCTTATGAACCGTATGTAACCGTGAGTGCCTATGCAGGCAGCAAGTTGGTTGATAGCGAAAAGGTAAAGATCGTTCCAAAAGCAGAAGAAGATAAGGAAATGATCATCCATACCATGTCTGTATTGGATGCGAAGAAAAAGGAATTAAAAGTAAAAGGAATTGTCAAGCAGGGGGCAGACAAAGTAACTGTCACCTATAATGGCGTGAAAAAAGACGCAAACGTGAAGAAGCTGTGGGATGGCGTAGGCAGCTTTACGGTTTCAGTAAAGGATGTACAAGCAGCAAAAGATCAAAAAGCCTTGATCGAGGTTTACGAGGATGGCAAGAAGGTTGATTCCGAATCCGTTCAGGTAGAAATCGTTAACGCTCCTGACAAGGATCAAGCGACCGTATATGCCATCAAGGGGACTGCTGTAAACAATCCTGCCGCCAAGTCCATTCAGGTGAAGGGGACAGTAAGCGGCTGGAATAAAAAGGACGATACGGAATTGTTTGTGATCGCTCCTGACGGGAAGAAAAAAGAGATTGAACCGAATGACAAAGGTGAATTTTCTTTGACGTTGTCTTACAAGGATCGTTCCTTTAGCGCCAAATCGATTCAATTCGCATTGTATGAAGACGATAAGCTGGTTAAGAAAGCTGACGTTGCATTAAGCACAAAAGTCATTGTCGAGCCTGTGAAGCCAACAGACGACGATGAAGGCGATGATGATGACAAAAAGAAAAAAGAAAAAGGGAAGCAGAAAGATAAGCAGAAAGATAAGCATCCCAACGGCAACGCGTATGGCTATTGGAAAAAGCACGGTAAAGAATGGAATGACGACCACGATGATGATCATGACGACGATGACGATCGTGACGACGACAGAGACTAGTCTCTATCGTTAAGGCCGCTGCTTGTAAGTCTCGACGTACTCCACCAATTGTCTGATGTAATCCCCCAGAATGGGGATCGAAAGAAATTGCGTCAAGAGGGAGCCGAGGAAAGCCAAAACGATAGCAGTACCAATCGTCAATCCCAGACCCCGGGCAAGACCTGCGAGGAAATTGATCCAGAGCAGCTTGCGCGGGGCTGTGTAATTTTGGATCACATCTGCTAGTCGAATATCTTCCAGGAACATCGCAATTTTATGCATCCGCTCATTTACCTTCCGAACTTCCTGAAGCTCTTCAAGTACTTGGTCAATTTGCTGGATAAGGCGGTCTGTAGGCGACAAGCTGTCCATCCCCTTCCATCATTCGATATCGTTACCTACCAGTCTAGGGAAAAAGACCACCAGAATCAAGGTGGAGAGGAAACGTTTGCCTATCAGCTATGTGAAGGGTAAAATGAACGTACAAAACGTTTGTTAGGAGGCTTTAAAATGGCTGAAACTGTTTCCCAATCTCTTTCCGAAGATTTATTCAAGCTCTTGCAAAAGGAGCGTTTTGTTACCTTGGGCACAGTAGACCATGAGTCAGGGGCACCATCGCTCAGCTCCTTGTCCTGGACGTATGCTGTCAGCGCCGATACGATTCGTTTTGCCGTGGATAATCGCTCACGTATTTTGGCTAATATTGCGAAGGAACCACAAATTGTTCTGCATTTGATCGGTGCCGGCTCGTCTTTCGCCATTAATGGTCGTGCTGTCGTCAAAACAGACCGACTGGAAGGTGTTCCGCTCAAGCTGGCCATGGCAGAAATCAAGATTGAGGCTGTTCGTGATATTATGTTTTACGGTTCCCGTATTTCCGTAGAACCACAATATGAAAAGACGTATGACAAAAACGCGGCAGCGAAGCTGGACAATCAAGTTATGACAGCCTTGAAGGATGCAAATTAACGGGTGGAAATAAATTGTTGACAAGGATCCTGCCGATCCTTTAGTATTAGGGTCAATCAAATTGAATAGCAATCTTCTTATCCAGAGCGGCGGAGGGACTGGCCCGATGATGCCCGGCAACCAATCACCTGTATTTTAACAGGGAGATAATGGTGCTAATTCCTGCAGAGTTATCAAACTCTGAAAGATGAGAAGGATTTGCTTACGGTGACGTAAACAAAGCCTTCTTTCAGAGGAAAGGGGGCTTTTTTGATGCCCTCGTACACTATTGGAGGGAGAGAAATAGACATGAAGTTAGAAACGAAATTGATTCAGGCGGGCGTAGGCAGAGACGAAAAAACAGGGGCGGTGAGCTTTCCTGTTTACTATGCAACGGCTTATCGCCATCCTGCCTTGGGCCAGAGCACTGGATATGATTATACACGCACAGCTAATCCTACTCGCACCATTTTGGAGGAGACCATCGCTGAAGCAGAATCAGGAGATACAGGATTTGCTTGCGCCTCCGGAATGGCTGCTGTTCATACCGTCATGGGTTTGTTTTCCCAAGGGGATCATCTGATCGTTTCACTCGATCTGTACGGGGGAACCTATCGATTGTTCGAGCAAGTGCTCTCTCGTTACGGTCTGACGTTTTCGTACGTGGATTTACGTGACATTCGTGCACTCAAAGATGCGATTCGCCCGGATACAAAGGCCATCTTTGTTGAGACACCAACCAATCCGCTCATGCAGATTACCGATATTCGAGCAGTAACACAATTGGCGAAACAGCACGGGCTCCTGACGATTGTAGACAACACATTCTTAACCCCGTATTGTCAACGCCCATTAGAGCTTGGTGCAGATATCGTCTTACATAGTGCAACCAAGTATTTGGCAGGACATAACGATGTGCTGGCTGGACTCATCGTAACAAAAGGGGAAGAGTTGTCGGAAAAAATCCGGTTTTTGCACAATTCGATCGGTGCTGTACTTGGGCCGCAAGATTGTTGGCTTCTCGTTCGCGGGATGAAAACATTGGCATTGCGGATGGAGCGCCATCAATCCAATGCCTTGATTGTAGCGGAAAAGCTGCGTGAGCATCCGGCAGTAGCGGAGGTATTTTATCCAGGTCTGCCAGAGCATCCGGGACATGAGATCCAGGTGAATCAAGCGACTGGGCATAGTGGGATGGTATCGTTCCGCGTATGCGATGCAGAGCAGGTGGGATTGTTCCTGCAAAATCTGCAAATGGTGTCCTTTGCAGAAAGTCTGGGTGGTGTCGAGTCATTGTGTACGTATCCGGCGACGCAGACTCACGCCGATATCCCGCAAGAAGTCAGAGAGCATGTCGGTGTTTGTGATCGATTGTTGCGACTGTCGGTTGGCATCGAGCATCCAGATGATGTCGTAGCCGATTTGTTTCAGGCATTGAATGCTAGTTTGGTCGTAGGGGGGAGTGTACGATGAATTTTGCAACCAAGATCCTCCACGGTTCGACTTGCATTGACCCGTTCACAGGTGCGTCGTCGGTTCCGATTTATCAGGCTTCCACATTTCATCAGGCTGATATCGATCAGCCAGGTACATTCGATTATGCAAGATCAGGCAATCCGACCAGGCAGGCTTTGGAGGACGCCATTGCGTCTCTGGAGGGAGGCGCACGCGGTTTCGCGTTCTCATCTGGCATGGCTGCCATTTCCAGCGTGTTCATGTTGTTTTCAGCTGGAGACCATGTTGTAGTGGCGGAAGATGTATACGGTGGCACGTTTCGGTTTTTGACCAAGGTATTGTCGAGAATGGGCATCTCCGTTACGTTCGTGGATGCAACAGATACAGAAGCCGTTCGTGCGGCCATTACACCGGCAACGAAAGGGGTTTACCTGGAGACCCCCTCCAATCCCACCTTAAAGGTGACAGATATTGCAGCGGTTTCTCGTATAGCGAAGGAGCACGGCTTGCTCGTCATTGTCGATAATACGTTCCTTACCCCGTATTACCAGCGGCCATTGGAGCTTGGCGCAGATGTGGTCATTCATAGTGCAACGAAGTTTATCGGAGGGCATAGCGACGTCGTTGCAGGTCTGGCTGTGACCAGAGAGGCTGCGTTAGGGGAACAGCTCTACTTTATCCAGAATGGCATGGGAGCGATTTTGGGTGTGCAGGACTGCTGGCTCGTGATGCGTGGGCTCAAAACATTGAAAGCCCGACTGGATGTCAGCACGAAAACAGCCGCGAGCTTGGCTGACTGGTTGTCTTCGCATCCACAAGTAAGCCGAGTTTACTATACGGGGCTGGCGGATCACCCCGGTCACCTGATTCAAACACAACAAGCGACTGGTCATGGGGCTGTTCTTTCTTTTGATGTTGGGAGCCACGAGCGAGCAAAAGCGTTGTTTGATCGCGTAAAATTGCCGATTGTGGCTGTCAGCCTCGGGGCAGTGGAAACGATTCTCTCGTACCCAGCTACGATGTCACATGCAGCGATGCCTGCTGAGGAAAGAGCTGCAAGGGGAATCACGGATGGTTTGATCCGGTTGTCAGCTGGTTTGGAGGATTTCGATGACTTGGTGGCAGATTTGAAGCAAGCTTTGGATCATTTGCCATCTGAAGCACCCGTCCATAAAGAAAAAGAGGTATTCTCCCGGGCTTAAATCCGGGGGATACCTCTTTTCTTTTAAGGTGTTCCTGTACGATTTGCGTTGATCTTGTTTTGTCCTTGCGGCTCTTTGTGCATGCGTTTTTCTTTTACTTGAGAAGGGGTTTGTTCGCGAGGCTGCACACTGCGCGGTAGTTGCGGTATGATCCGACCAACGATATCCGCTAACTCTTCCGTAATTCCGGCAACAGGACGACCGCGACGAATATCATCTCTCATCTCCCGTAACCGTTGTACGACGGCAGGGTCTGCGGTTACGACAACGTTCGCTCCTTGAGGGTCTTCTTTCAGCGCTTCCGCAACCGTATACTTAATGACGCCGACTTCTGGGCGATCCAGATTCGGGTCCACAGTAATACCGA
This sequence comes from Brevibacillus sp. IT-7CA2, assembly GCF_949767855.1. Classification (NCBI taxonomy): domain Bacteria; kingdom Bacillati; phylum Bacillota; class Bacilli; order Caryophanales; family Paenibacillaceae; genus Brevibacillus; species Brevibacillus sp. IT-7CA2. Next base: position 685,190 of record NZ_CATKQT010000011.1, on the reverse strand, counting down.
CTACGGCATATTTGCCCAAGACCACAGCAGTCGCGCTGTGTACCCTTTTCACACGGGTTGCCAGTTGGACCAGACGATCAGCGGTGGCTTGAGAAGATTGATTATAAGCAGGCTCAGGAGCTGTTTGCTGAACGCGTTGAGTATGAGTGGCATGCTTCGGCTGTGCAGCCTGATTGGCCGGTGGTTTATTGCCCGACATGCATGCTGTAAGCAACAAGCTAAAACCGAGGCAGTAGATCATGATCCGTTTCACAGGCATTCTCCCTTTCCCAGTATTGCCTTCCTTCGTGAGGAGGGCAGGGTTACAAGTATTTTGTTCTGGGCTGCCCATTTTCATTCTGCCAATGGGTCGTCTATCTCTGTCTACCTGAACATAGACTGTAGTACATCACGTCGCCGCACTTGAGCATCCCTACAAAAATTGCATAGGGTATATAAGAAGGGTAATAGGAGGCGAGATTTTGAAGAAAATCTACGTACTGGACACCAACGTACTCCTGCAAGATCCTAGGGCGATGTTTTCTTTCGCTGACAATGAAATTGTCATACCAGCTGTCGTATTAGAAGAAATCGATTCCAAAAAGCGGTACATGGATGAAATTGGCCGCAATGCTCGGTACGTATCTCGGCTCTTTGACAGTTTTCGTGAGCTGGGGCAATTGCACACTGGCATTACCCTAGAAACAGGCGGGTTGTTTCGGGTGGAACTGAATCATTCCTCTTTCCACCGCCTTCAGAAACAATTCACGGAAATGAGCAATGACAACCGCATTTTGGCGGTCGCACTAAACTTACAGGAGGAGGAAAACGGAAAACCACAGCCAAGACCAGTCATTTTGGTAAGTAAGGATGCTCTCATGAGAGTCAAGGCTGATGCATTGAATATTTCCGCAGAGGATTTTCTTTCGGATCGAGTTGTGGGGGAGTTCTCCAGTATTTACCCGGGGTATCAGAAGATGATGGTAGCGTCCAACATCATCAAGACTTACTACGCGACAAGAAAGCTGCAACTGGCCTCCTGTTTTCCACGCTATCGCTTTTACCCTCATCAATTTTTAGTGCTGAAGGACGAATGCAACCCATCTATTTCAGCGATTGGAAAAGTCGACCCGGACGGAAAAATGTTAGAAATGCTTGTGTCAGATGATGATCCGATTTGGGGCATCCGAGCCCGTAACGTGCAGCAACGGATGGCAACCGAATTGCTGCTGCGAGATGATATTCCTTTAGTAACCATGACCGGGAAGGCCGGTACAGGAAAAACCTTGCTGGCATTAGCAGCGGGCCTGCTGCAAATCGAGGACCAGCAAAAGTACAAAAAACTGTTAGTGGCAAGACCTATCGTTCCGCTTGGAAAAGACATCGGTTATTTACCCGGCGAAAAGGAAGAAAAGCTTCGACCGTGGATGCAACCGATTTATGATAATTTAGAATATTTATTTAATACAAAGCGCCCAGGTGATCTGGATAAAATTTTGGCAGGCATGGGTAGTTTGCAGGTGGAAGCTTTGACGTATATTCGTGGGCGCTCCATCCCAGAACAATTTATTATCATTGATGAAGCTCAAAACTTGACAAAGCATGAAGTGAAGACGATCCTGACGAGGGTGGGGGACGGCTCGAAAATTGTGCTAATGGGTGATCCAGAGCAGATCGATCATCCGTATCTGGATGAGAGCAACAACGGTTTAACCTACGTGGTAGAAGTATTTAAAGACCAAAAGCTGGCTGGACATATCCAGTTGGAAAAAGGCGAACGGAGTGTGCTTGCACAGCTGGCCGCAGATTTATTGTAAAGAGGATGTATGAAAAACTGCGAGGAGGTCATACTATTTTTGTCGAGCCCGATGATTCATGTAAGTAAACGGCGAAATGCCTTGCAGGAGGCGAAGATCCGTGGATAACCATGATCAAGCAATCGACGAAAGTCGTATGGAAATACACCGATTCCTTTAGCTACTTTTCTCTACGATGGAGGTTGAAGAGCCAAAGAGAATAACCGGTAGAACCCCATAAGCAATTCGGGCTCGACAAGGACCGCTCCTCATTGGAGCGGTTTTCATTTTTTGAGGATTTGGCAGGCAAAAAGAAAAACGCGGATAAACGATCCCGCGTTTTTGTCCGATTTTCCTTATTTAGCAACCGCAATCGCTTTTCGCAATGACGAAATACATCCGATGTGCATTCCTTCATGGAAAAGAGTGAAGACCATCATTTCTCCATAAGTATGCATAGTGCCTTTGTCTCCTAGTTCAAACGGTTTTGGCAATGGATCATTCAAGCGGGCATGCAATTCTTCTTTGATTCGCACATGTTGTTCCTTTAGCTCGGCAGCTAAGGCTTCGAGGGAAGGCCCTTCTTTTTGCCAATCAGCAGGTTTGGTTCCTGGAGCGAACATGGCTGCGTAATGCGGAGGACATTTCATTCCTTCTGGTCCGAAGAGCAAATAATCTTGTGTCAGAAGAATATGACCAATATTCCAGCGAATGTTGTTTTTAAAGCCAACTGGAACCACATCTGCTTCTTCCTCGGTTATTTCCGTCAATCTCGCCAAAAACATTCCGCGAATCAAGTCGTACTGATTCCATACAAAAGAAAAGTCCTGCATAGCAATCCCTGCCCTTCCTCATATTTACATGCACTTCACATCTTACCGCATAAACAACAAAGGGGAAATATACAAACTGCAAAAAAAATTTGCAAGTTGTCCCTCCAACTCCATACATATGTACAAAGGAGGGAAGCATGATGGTTACGTTGGATTCATCTATTTCTTTTTTGATTTATATAACAGCGGTGTCCAGCGCGGCAGCAGGAGTTACAGAAGCTTTTAAATCAGTCATTCCCTTTTTGGCGACGGACTATGAGGCGAAAGAAAATTGCTGGGAGGATCAGTATCACGCTGCTCGATTGATGCATTACAAGCGCTTTTTCAATTTGGTAATTTCCGTATTGGCTGCTGGTGTCATTTTTGGCATGCTTGGTCTGGACCCGGCTCTCATTTTAACTGGTTCAGAATCAGCTTATGTAAAAAAATCGTGGCAGTTAGGAACCTGGATGTGGGGAATTGTTGCGGTGTTTGGCTCGCCTTTTTTCGCATCACTCCTCAAAATACTAGAGAGCTTCAAACAATCGGTGGACAGTAATCTGCCGCCTAATCGACCGCGCCGCAAAGTCAGTGGAACACGAGAATAACCTCATCTTCCTATGGTTGCCCGATGCTTGCCGGATACGCTAAGATAGCCAAAAGAGCGGTAGCAAAGGTGGGCACAGCAAAATGATGTGGAAATGCTTGCGAATGACTGCGTTTTGGGTGTTGACAGTAGTTGTCTTGGTGGCGTGTTCGGCCCAGTCGGAACCAACTGCTACATTTGACCCCGAAAATCAAAAGGAATACGGAGTGAACGGCATTTATCTCGGGCAGAACATAAAAGAAGCGATGGACATTTTGAAGCCGACAAAAGCTGATTTTATGGATATGGTGACAAGGCAAAGCTACACGGTAGAACAGATGGCGCAGGGTGCGGGAGATGCAGTGATGGGGATGCTGCTGGTTGATCAGACCCAGTTGATGATCAAAGTCCACAAAGGTGAATTGACATCGATCATGCTAGGAGGAGTTCCCCGTGGGGACGCGCAAAAATTCAAAACATACCGAGGTCTCGCCATGTTTGATAGTGCTGAGCAGCTAGAGAAGCTGTACGGCAAAGGAGCAGGCGAACAAGAAGTGGTATATGAAGGCAGCAAATACACCGCTAATTTTGGTCTTATAGACAATCAAGTGGCGTGGTTTCGATTTAATCGTAAATCATCGTAAAAAGGAGAAGGGAGTTCTCTTATCAGGAACTCCCTTTTTTGCATGGAAAGGATTCATTTAGTCGGATGGAGCCAAACGAGCTTCACTTGATAAGCATTCGCGATTCCCTCCGCCAGTGGAATCAAGCTTTGATCGATCAGGTAGGCTTCGGGTTGCTGTGTATTTTCGGGTATCACGCCTAGAACATGCTCGTGGAGTTGCTCCATAGCAGCCCACTGATCTTCTGATTGGGATGGAGCCCCGAGCGTTACGATGGCAACTTGATCTGCATATACATACAAATGTTCATTTTGGGAGACAAAACCGATATCATCGAGTTGATCAATTGTGGTTGCAGACGGGAGCAGCAATAGGGAAAAGGCATCGCCTAACATGTTGGACTTCTCCAAAATGGTTTCCAGCTTCTCCTGTTCGGCTTGATTCTCTACAATAAAAAGCAGTTTGTCCCGATCAAAGACATTGACATGATCTCCGATTTTATGTATGACTTGAGCATAGAAGCCAGGGAGCTTCCCGGCTGGTATATTCAGTTCAATTCCGTACATATGGCGCATGTCATACCCCCATGTTTGCAAGCGTGTTTTTTCTATCGTATCAAAAAATCAAGGAGGTTTCCTATGACGAATCAAAATCTTGCCATTGAATCTTATGCGTTGGGAGCATTTCAAACCAATGCGTATGTGGTGACAAACACCGCTACCAACCAAACCATTGTGATTGACCCGGGTATGGAGCCAGATCAGTTGCTCCGCGCCCTCGCAAATAAAAACGTCGTTGCCATTCTTTTGACGCATGCCCACTTGGATCATATTGGTGGTCTCAACCAAGTAAGAGAATTGACAAAAGCACCGGTTTACATTCATCCACTGGAGCAGGAATGGCTCACAAACCCTGATCTCAACGGCTCTCGACGTTGGAATCTGCCTGAACTCATCGTATGTGAGCGGGCCGAGCACGAACTGGAGGATGGTCAGACTCTGGAACTGGCAGGTTTTCACATTCAGGTGCTGCATACGCCAGGTCATTCACCAGGCAGCTGTTCCTTTGTCATTGGCCAGCATTGCTTCGGTGGCGACGTTCTGTTTAACCAGAGCATCGGGCGTACGGATCTCTTCGGAGGAGATTATGAGACACTGATGATCAGCATCCAGGACAAACTGTTTGAGCTTGATGATGAAACCATCGTTTATCCAGGACATGGACCGAAGACGACGATCGATTACGAGAAAACGTACAATCCGTTTGTCACAGGCATGCTTCGCTAAGTCATTTCATCATTCTTTATAAAGGTTGGGAGAGGATTTTGTCAGGTGGTGGAGAAAAGGAAGGGGGTCACCATTTACTAAAGGAGCTATTCATTATGAAGCGAACATGGAAATGGGCACTCATTCTCGTTATCGCCTGCACGAGTCTGGTTGGGTGTGCGGCACCCATCGCCCAAGCAGATAAGACGAACCAAGCTCCCAACGTGAAAGCGCCTGATCCCGAAACACCACCGCAGACAGCGCCCAATCATCAGGAGAAACAACCTCCGACTTTGCCATCAAGATTTCCGGAACAGCGTATCTCCCTTCTTGCCGTTGGGGATATCATGATGCATCAGGAGCAGTTGGATGCCGTTTGGGACCCGGCGACGAAAAGCTATGATTTTAAACGATTCTTCCCGAATGTCATCCCGATGTTCCGCGAGGCAGACTGGGTCATCGGCAATCTTGAGACAACGATGAGCGGTAGCCAGGCAAAATACTCAGGCTATCCGATGTTTAATTCTCCTGAGTCGCTTGCACAGACGTTGAAGGAAATTGGATTTACTGCGGTATCGACAGCGAATAACCATTCGATGGACCGCAAAGAACAAGGGGTTCTGCAAACCATCAAATATCTCGATGAAGCCGGTCTTCCGCACACGGGAACGTTTGCAAGTCCCGAGGATCGAGACGAGCCCTTGTTGTTGACCAAGGACGGATTCACACTAGCCTTGCTATCGTATACGTACGGAACGAATGGAATCGCGATTCCAGAAGGCAAGCCGTATCTGGTCAATCTGATTTCGCCAGCGCTGATGAAAAAAGACATTGCACGGGCAAGAGAAAAAGGAGCCGATCTGGTTGCAGTAGCGCTTCATTTCGGAAATGAGTATCAACGCATGCCCAGTCCTGAACAAATCAAGACCGCCGAGCAAGCTCTAACGTTTGGAGCGGATTTGATTTTGGGGGCGCATCCACATGTGGTACAACCTTATGAATGGAAGACGGTTACCCTAGAGGATGGACGTCAACACCAAGGACTGATCACCTACTCTTTGGGTAATTTCATCTCTGCGCAGCGTTGGGACTACAAGGATGTTGGCGCAATCCTGAAGCTTGTGCTGTACAAGAATGAGTCAGGAGAGGCCAGCATCGAAAGTGCTGAAATGATTCCGACTTACGTTCATTTTTATCGGAAGAATAACAAGCGCAACTATGTCATTTACCCGGTGTCAGAAACATTGGAAAAGCTGAAGCAGGGACAGAAATACCCTACGCTGACGAAAGAAGCGATCCAGTACATGACACAAATGCAGAAGGAAATGCCGGCTCATGTCAATAAGGTTGTCTCCAAGAAAAAAGCCAGCTAATGAATAGCTGGCTTTACTTCTTTCCGAATCCAAATGGAAGATTGAATTGCAGTTGGAGTTTTAATTCCTCGTCCATCAGCGTGATGCCTTGCACTTGGATATTGGGGGAGATCAGTTCCGGATAAAATCCGAGATCGTACGCTTCCTCCATTTCCTCCACGGTCGATTGAGGCAAGGCAAAGCCGTCAAAGTACAGCTCGGTAATGTGGAATTTGAGTTGGGTAGGAGAGACGAGCTCATAGTTACCAACGAGCTTTAGCTCCATCTGATCATACGTGCCTTCCACGGTCAGCTTGTTATCCTCAAAGGAGAAATGGGATTGTTTGAACAAGGCGTCTTTCTCTATCAAAAAATTGTTGAAGTCAGTCTGGTTGATGGTTAACGTATGCTTGAGGAGACCTTCCGACTGAATTCGATCGGGCGTCGCCAACTCGGGAACTTGAACCATGACCTGCGCGAGCATTCCGAAGAAGGTCTGGAAAGCGGGCAAACCACGTTTTTCCCAGTCTAAAATCAAGTGATTCATCATGGATTCCACAACTGTCGGGTCATCCAGTTTTTGTACGTTTTTTTCTTTTTCAGCGGTGACGGCGAGCATCTCTGCTAATTGAAGCTCGTATTTTTTTCGCAGCGCTTGAAGTTGGTCCAATCGATTCTTTTTGTCGGTTTGCATAGCGGTGAGCTTGGTGCGCTCAGTATGATAGGACTCTAGTCGAGACATGTCACGCTCGTACAAGATCTCGTAGAAGTCGTACATCAATAAGAACTGATTGAAATTTTCCGCATTTAATAGTAACGTCAGAAGATTAGTACGCTCGCCCATGTAATAGGCCCGCGCTACTTCACCGGCTCGGCGTTGTGTCGCTTCCATCACCAGCTTTTGCCGTTGCAAATCGAGATCCATTTGAGCGATTTCCCCGTATGTCCGCGTCTCTTCTTCCTTGAGTAAGGTGAGGGTTCGCTCCAGCTCTTTTTGTGTAAAATGCTGCTGCAGGATGAGCTGCTCCAAAGGAGTAGAGGGATCTTCCTGGGCGAACACCGTCAGTGGACATACAAGTAGGAACAAGACGAGAAGAAGTTTGCGCATGATTTCACCTTTTGCTTTTGCCTTTCCATATTGTATGCTTCTTTTCGTATTATAGCCTTATCTAGTTGAATTTGGATAGCAGGAGAAGAGCTTATGACGATGATCGAACTGATTCACGAGGAAATAACAAGCCAACCAGGGAAAGCGATTACGTTCGCGCACTTTATGGAGTTGGCCCTCTATCATGACACTTATGGATATTATATGGTTGAACAACCCAAAGTTGGCAAAGCGGGAGATTTTTATACGAGTGCATCGGTACATCCTGTCTTTGCGGAAACAGTCGCAGATGCAGTCTTGGCATTATGGGAGAAGGCGGATATCACTTCGCCTGTGCTCGTTGAGATCGGTGGTGGAACCGGAGCTGTTTGCCGTCACATGCTGGAGCGCATCCGTGAGAGCAAGCCAGAGGTATACAAAGAACTGACAGTCATTTTGATAGAGGCGAGTCCGTATCACCGGAAAATGCAGCAGGAGGCGCTCCAGTGGCACGAGGGTCCGAAGCGTTGGTATTCTTCCGTGAATGAAGCTGCCAAGCATGAAAAAATAGAAGGGGTTATTTTCTCGAATGAGTGGCTGGACGCATTTCCGGTACATATTGTGGAGAAAACCAGATCCGGCTGGCAGGAAATATGGGTGCGTGTTGGTGAGGACGGGTTGGAAGAGTTTTTGGGAGAGATGACACCAGCGCTAGAAGAATATTTGCGCGGGCTGAACTTGAAGCTGCCGATCGGAATGCGGATTGAGATAAATATGGGGATGGAGCAAGCTGCACAAGAAGTTTCCAGCCTATTGAAAAAAGGGTTCGTCATCACGATTGATTACGGTGATCTGCAAGAAGAGCTTTACCATCCCAGTCGAAAAAACGGAACACTGATGTGCTACCATCGTCATCAGGCGCATACGAATCCGTATATCAACATAGGTGAACAAGATTTGACGACACATGTGAATTTTTCTGCGTGGAAGCATCATGGAGAAAAGGCGGGTTTACGGGAAATAGACTATATGAGACAAGATCGTTTTTTGATGCGGAATGGCTTGCTTCATAAAGCGGTCGCGCATATGGATACAGACCCTTTTACGAGCGTTGCGATGAAACGGAATCGGGCGATCCAGCAGTTGATTGATCCCGCTGGCTTGGGTGGGCGTTTTTGGGTCATGGTCCAAGAAAAAAACACCCGGGAGTAAAAGATGAGGAGAACACAAAAAAAGATGCTCATGGCGAGCATCTTTTTTCTTACATGATCAATTGTAGCAAAGCGTGTTCTTGTGGGCCAACAGGCATCACGAAGAATGTGTAATACGTGAATCCAACAAAAGACAGGAACATGAAGCCGAAGAAAATGTTTAGGTATACTCGTTCAGTCAGGTTCATGTAGCTCAGCGCTACGAAGAAAGCAGTCAAACTGAAGAAGATGAGCGCCATCGGATACAATTCTGCCCAAAACGCCATCAACGCGATCACGATGGTCCAGAAACCAAGAACGCGATACATACGATCCATTTTTGTCCCCCCTTTTTGCCTCCAACGGTAAGATTTACAAGATTCCTCCCCCATTATATAGGACAGGTGAACACGTGTAAACGATAAAGGTATGACGGATTGTTGTCACCCGGGGAGGAGAGACTGGACTTGCGATGCTAATACTGAATCACCGTATAGTTGCAGGATTGGCATCCGCGAATTTTGGAATCATCCTCACGTAATTCAATGTTCCCCAAGTACGTTTCGAATATTCCCATCAACAGAGCGTTGTGCATCTGGCATACGGCATTCGGATATTTTTTTGCGCTGTCGGAGAAGGTGCAATTATTTACGCGAAAACGCAGCTTTCCTTCGGCCATTGCTTCGATGTCTGGTTTCAATCCCTGAGCCACGACAATCCGATGGACCAGGTCCAATTTTTCTTCCATAGAGGCTATTTCTAGATTGATTCCGCTTTGGACAACCGCCCGTTTTGCCATCTCTGTGCCAATGCGATGTCCCATTTTAATTAGAGCGGCTTCGCCAGCCTCGCCGAGCGAGAGCAGACTTTCAATCGCGATATCGGCCAACAGCTGATAATCACGAGGAGGGAATTGCAGACTCACAACCTGTTCAGACAGTGAGTACAACCGACTGGGACGTCCTCCCTTACCACTTTTGTCTGTAACAGCAGTGAGTAAATTCACGTCCTCTAACTTCGTCAAATGCAAGCGTGCCACATTAGGGTGGATAGAGAAGTGATCAGCTATATCCTGAACCGTGATGGGATCTTTACTGTAGGCGACAAATTGGTAAATGGAAAAACGGGTGGGGTCAGCTAAAGCACTGGTTAACTTTTGCGCATCGTGGTCCATGCCGATACCCCTTTCTCAAAACAATCTCCATAAGATCAAATTCAAAAAGTTGTCTTTTCAGCACCGAGAAAGTGGTGAGAACCTGAAAAAGGAGGAGCGGAGTGTAGGGGACCTACATGAGCACCGGACTTTGAAGGTGAACGCCTCTTTCGATGTTGCCCAAGCTTTCAGGACTCCATCGTGATCAAAAGACGACTTTTTGAACAATCTTCATAAGTGTATCCCATTTTGTGTTACTTGTTAAGGTAGCAGTGTGCTACAACAGCATATCGTATAAATTTTCGTCTAGTTTTTAGATTAACTACTATTGACATAGTGTTAATCAAGCATTAAAATCCAAAGTAAGGAAAGAAAATTTATTGACTAACTTTTTGTAAGAGCTTGAACGTAACATCAAGAACTGCAAATGGTAAGACTTTTATAGATGAAATCACTCGTGATAGATGAGATGGAGGGGTAACCAATGGCCGTTGCTGAACGTACACAAACACAAAAATTAACGTTTTTCACTTATCCTAGCTGCACATCCTGTCGCAAAGCGAAGGCATGGCTGGCAGAAAACGGAGTGAATTACGAAGAGCGTCACTTGTTCAAAAATCCACCGACAGCGGAAGAACTGCTGGATATTATCAAAATGACATCAAATGGCTTGGATGAGATCCTGTCGACGAGAAGTCAGCGTTTTAAAAACCTGGATGTCGATGTTAATGATATGTCGGTGAAGGAACTGCTCGAAATGCTTAGTGAAGAACCGCAGCTTTTGAAGCGTCCGATCCTGACTGATGGTGAAAACCTGATCGTCGGATTCAATTCTTCCGCCATGAAAAATCTGCTGTCCTAATGAAGAGGGGGGAAAGACCTCCTCTTTTTTGTTTGTCCATCGAAAGGTAAAATAAAGCCACAAGCTGATAAAAGGTGGGAGTTCTTATGGAGACTTTGCTTTTGCAAAAACAGGACGGTATCGCCACGATCACATTAAATCGACCGCATGTACATAATGCGATCAGCGTGGAGCTGGTTGACGAACTGCATCAGGTCTTACGAGACTGCCAAGCCGATCCTGAGGTAAAGGTTCTGATTGTGACGGGGACAGGCAGAAGCTTTGTTTCCGGAGGCGATCTGAATCAGTTTATTGCAGCGCGCGGCTTTGAACAGGCGCATCCTTTGCTCAGTAAAGTAACAGGGCTTTTGTCCGCCATTGATCAGTATTCGAAACCGGTGATTGCCATGATTAACGGTGCAGCGGTCGGAGGTGGCTGTGAGTTTGCGGGCGCATGTCATTTTCGCTTTGCCAGTGACCGGGCGACCTTCGGGTTTGTACAAATCAGCATGCATATTACAACAGGCTGGGGTGGAGGAAGTCGACTGTTGGACTTGCTGCCAGAGTCAAAAGCACTCGCTCTCCTGTTGACTGGTGACAGATTGCGTGCAGAGGAAGCCAAGTCCTACGGCTTTGTTGACGAGGTATACATAGAAGAGAAGCTGCATGAGGAAGTATATCGATTCGCTCGAAAAATCGCTGCCCAGCCGCTTGCTGGCATTGAGGCGTACATGAAGGTCTTGCAGTGGAAGCGTATGGGCCTTCCGCAAGAAGAACGAATCCGGCGTGAAGTGAGTCAATGTGCGCATCTATGGGGTAGCCCTGAACACGTTGCCGTAGTGGAAAGCTTCCTAACTAAGCGCCCAACGTCCTGATCGATGTAGTCCTTTTCGTTTAAACATTTATTTGCTTGGACATACTTTTTCTAGTAGAAAGCGATTCTACAAGAGTAGGGAAAAGCATAGGATGAATTACATCATCCTTTTTAAAGGTAACGGGAGGGACTCATATGGTAGCTTCCAGACAAGACGCATGGACCGAAGATGACGATCTAGTGTTGGCGGAAGTCACCTTGCGCCACATACGCGAAGGCGGCACACAGCTTGCTGCATTTGAAGAAGTGGGTCAAAGGTTAGGAAGGACAGCAGCTGCGTGCGGCTTCCGCTGGAACAGTTGCGTACGCAAACGGTACGATGCGGCTATTTCGATTGCGAAAAGCCAAAGGCAGCAGCTGAAAAAGCTCGGGAGGCTTCAAGCACCACCTCCTGTTGTGGCAGAGGTCGAGGTCGTCGCGTTGCACACAAAACGATCTGAAACACCAGTAGCAGAGGTACAAAAGTACGCGGATGTAGAGGAGCAGCAGATTGAGGCAGTCATTCGCATGCTCGTCAATCAAAAAGAAATGACTCGTCGTTTGCGACAATTGGAACAAGAGTTGGAAGGAAAAGAGTCGGAGTTAAAAGAATTGAAAGAAGCCCACGAACGCGCTAGAAAAGAGCTGGATCAGGTTCAGGGGGTCAATGATGACTACCGTGCCTTGGTGCAGATCATGGAACGTGCACGCAAGCTTGCTTTTTTACAGGAAGAGGATTCCAATAAAGCGATCTTCAAAATGGATGAAAACGGAAATTTAGAGCGCGTGGAAAAATAAGCGCAAGGCATGAAAAAAGAAGCGGTCATTGATCCGCTTCTTTTTGTTTACGCATTCATTTGTCATTCATGTTGGGCAAGAGAGAGCTAGTCTTGCAGCTCTACGCTCTCTGGCAACCATACGTACGGGTTTTCACCACGGTCACGCATGAGGTTGTATTTCACAGGTGTGAAGCCCATTTTCAACCAAAAATCGTCTGCGCGACAGCGGGAGTTGGTTTTAATAGGAGCCCCAAAGCTCTTCGCGTGGTTGACCAAAGCAGTTCCGTAATCTTTGTGACGGTAGTCGGGCAGGACTTCGAGCTTCCACAGCTCATAATAGTCTTGCGCAGGTTGGAAGTAACGATCGTATTTCCCGTCAATTTTGTAGAGGCTCATACGTGCTACCATAAGATCGTTGTCATAAATACCGTAAAATGGAGATTCCGAATCGTTTTCCACGATGTTCGCCTCCAGGTCTTCCTTCATAGAAAGCTCCTCCAGGCCAAATTCGCGAAACTTCTGGAATTCCTCCAGTGTCTTATAGTTGATTTGCAAACGTCTTACTTCAAACATGGTTAGCCACTCCTCTCACAGCTCTTTGCCTTGGCCACCTTTTGGCCCCGCCCCTTTATTATACACGATGATTGGCTTTTCCGAAGTGTTTTTCTTTTTTAATTGGAGGGATTGTCAGGAAATGATTTCGCTTCCTTGGAAAAATTTAAAATTTCATCCTAGAACTATGATCATTCTCGTGGCAAAATAGAAAGTAGCATCACATGATACAAACCAGGCAAACAATTTGGAAGCGCTTACGGTTGTAGTCGGTTTGTCAAAGAGGGGAGCGTTGCCATGAACAAGGTATTAATCGCAAACCGTGGTGAGATTGCCAGACGAATTATTCGTACATGCAGGGCAAGAGGAGTGGCTACGGTTGCTGTCTATTCGGATGCAGACAAGGATCTGCCGTTTGTTCGTGAAGCAGATGAGTCAGTCCATATTGGTCCACCGCCTGTGCCACACAGCTACCTGAACGTAGAGGCCATTCTTGCAGCAGCGAAAAGCACCGGTGCCGATGCTATTCATCCAGGCTACGGTCTTTTGTCAGAAAACGAATCTTTTGCCCGCCGCGTTCTGGAGGAAGGTCTTCTTTTCATTGGTCCAACCCCGGAGGTCATCGGTCAAATGGGTGACAAGCTGACTGCCCGCCATATTATGGAGACCGCGGGAGTACCAGTCGTTCCAGGGTGCGAACAGGCTATCGATTCACCAGATGAAGCAGCTGTCATCGCGATGACCATCGGATATCCTGTAATGCTAAAGGCCAGTGCTGGCGGCGGAGGAATCGGGATGCACATTTGTCGAGACGAGGCCGAGCTGCGTCAAGCCTACCAATCGGCGAAAGGTCGCGCAAAAGCGTATTTTGGTAACGATGCGATGTACATGGAGAAGTACGTGGAACGTCCGCGCCACATCGAAGTGCAGGTCGTTGCCGATCAGCATGGAAATGTCATCCACTTATTAGAACGGGAATGCTCCATACAGCGCAGACATCAAAAGGTGCTCGAAGAAAGCCCTTCGCCCTTTTTGGACACAGCAACGAGAGAGCTTCTGTGCGATGCAGCGGTTACAGCAGCAAAAGCAGTGGGCTACTCGGGTGTAGGAACGGTCGAGTTTATCGTAGATGAGCAGAAGAACTTTTACTTCTTGGAAATGAATACACGCTTGCAAGTGGAGCATCCCGTGACGGAAGAAATGACGGGCATTGACCTCGTATCGCTCCAACTGGATATTGCCGATGGTCACCCGCTGTCTATCAAGCAAGAGGACGTCAAGGCTCTGCGCCACGCGATTGAGCTGCGTGTCTATGCGGAAGACCCTGTCACCTTCCTGCCATCACCAGGGACGATTACGTTGTACCAACCACCTGCATTCGAACATGTACGAATCGATGATGGGGTAGAGACAGGTACACAGGTGACTCCTTTTTACGACCCGATGATTGCAAAGGTCATTGTATCTGGGGCCACAAGAGAAGAGGCTGTGCAACAAGCGCAGAAAGCTATGAATCATTTTCTGATTACTGGCATTAAAACGAACATTCCATTTTTGCAAGGAGTATTACTGGACGAACAATTCCGAGCAGGTAACTATACGACATGGTTCGTTACTGAGCGTGGAGCAGCGTCAAGCACGGAAAAACGCTAAGCGAATAAAAATGATATGCAAGGGAGAGGACCATCCATGAAACAAGTAGCAGCCAATATGGCAGGAACCGTTATTAATGTACTGGTGCAGCCAGGTGACGAGATCAATGAAGGACAAGACGTTCTTGTACTGGAATCGATGAAAATGGAAGTTCCTGTACAGGCTCAAGCCTCAGGCAAGGTTGTGGAAGTAAAAGCGAATATTGGTGATTTTGTCAACGATGGCGATATCATTGTCGTTTTGGAATAGGATTAGAATACTTCTAAACTGAGCGACCGCTAGGCGAGGAGGTGACTTGTTGTGCGTGTGCAAATCGTGGAGGTCGGGCCTCGTGACGGACTACAAAATGAGAGTGCGATCGTTCCGGCAGCAGCAAAAATCGCGCTGATTCATAAGCTGATGGCAGCAGGCTTGAAGCGAATAGAAGCAAGTTCGTTTGTGAATCCGAAATGGATACCGCAATTGGCGGATGCAGATGAGGTCTTGCAGGGAATCAAACGCAGCCAAGAAGTAATGCTTAGCGCATTGGTTCCAAATATTCGCGGTCTGGAGCGGGCGCGCCAATGCGGACTGACAGAGATTGCCTTGTTCATGTCTGCCTCTGAAACGCATAATCAAAAAAACATCAATAAACGGATAGAAGACACGTTTCCGATCCTGCGGGAGGCTGCCCAGGAAGCACTGGCTCTCGGGATGAAAGTTCGCGGATATATCTCAACGGTGTTCGGTTGTCCGTACGAGGGAAGCGTTCCGCTGGACAATAGCCGCAGGGTGACAGAGGCGCTTTTGGAAATGGGAGTGTATGAGATTTCTCTCGGGGATACGATAGGGGTTGCAACACCGAAGCAGGTTCACGAGGTTTTTGGCGAACTTGTGAAAGAGGTTACGAACGAGCGCTTAGCCGCCCATTTCCACGATACGAGAGGAACTGGATTGGCGAACGTAGCAGCAGCGCTGGATGAAGGAATCCGGATCTTTGACAGCTCGATCGGCGGCCTGGGTGGATGCCCGTATGCCCCAGGAGCTGCCGGCAACATTTCGACTGAAGATTTGGTCTACATGTTGCATGGAATGGACTATGAAACGGGTGTCGATCTCGAGAAGTTGATTGAGGCAGGTGCGTATATTGGGCAGCAGTTGGACAAAGAGCTCCCCTCAAAAGTGCTGCGGGCATCGCTCGCAAGTAAATCAGCTGGATGATCTGTATTTTCCACACATTCGCAAAGAGGGGATAGAATATGACGGTTTCCCTGCAAAGAGAGGGCGCAATCGGCGTACTAACGCTGCAACGGCCAGAAGTTTTTAATTGCCTCAATCTTGAAACGCTCGTGACACTGCGCGGCTTGATCAGTGAAATCAGCCATGATCGTGACATCCGGACAGTCATTATGACAGGTGCTGGTGACAAGGCGTTTTGCTCTGGCGCTGATTTAAGAGAGCGACGCTCAATGTCACCACAACAGGTTGATGTATATATCCAAACGATTCGAGATACGTTCACAGAGCTGGAAAAGCTACCGAAACCAGTCATCGCGGCGATTAACGGGCTGGCACTGGGGGGCGGTACAGAATTGGCGTTGGCGTGCGATCTGCGGATCATGAGTGAACATGCGCAGATGGGATTAACGGAGACATCGCTCGGGATCATCCCGGGTGCTGGCGGAACACAGCGTTTACCTCGGCTGGTTGGAAAAGGCGTCGCCAAGGAACTGATCTTTACGGCAAGGCGTGTATTTCCAGAGGAGGCACTGTCCATTGGGTTGATCAATCGGATTGTTCCCGCTGATCAACTCATGGCGACAGCGATTTCTTTGGCCGAGCAAATTTCAGAGAATGCTCCACTAGCCTTAGCCCAAGCCAAGTTTGCCATCGATTGTGGAGTAGAGGTCGAGCTAGCTAGCGGACTTCAGATTGAGAGCAATGCGTACAAGCTGCTCGTCCCGACGAAAGACCGCCTAGAAGGACTCGCAGCCTTTCAAGAAAAACGAAAACCGATATACCGCGGTGAGTGACGAGGGGGATTACGCTGATGACCAAACATTTGGAAGACACATTGCACGGAAAAATCGCCCAAGTAGTGCAAGGGGGCGATGCCAAGTATCATGACAAGCTCAAGGAGCAAAACAAGCTGTTCGTCCGCGATCGCCTCAAGCTATTGTTCGATGACGAGTTCATGGTCGAGGATGGGCTGTTCGCGAATGTCATGGCAGGTGATCTGCCAGCGGATGGAGTTGTAACTGCAATCGGCAAGGTAAATGGTCAAACTGTCTGCGTGATGGCCAATGATTCGACAGTGAAAGCAGGGTCGTGGGGATCGCGGACCGTCGAAAAAATTATTCGCATTCAAGAGACAGCAGAAAAAATGCGTGTTCCTCTTCTGTATCTCGTCGATTCAGCAGGAGCACGTATCACTGACCAATTGGAGATGTTCCCGGGCCGACGGGGTGCAGGGCGAATCTTTTACAACCAAGTGAAGCTTTCCGGCAAAATTCCACAAGTGTGCATTTTGTTTGGACCTTCTGCTGCTGGTGGCGCTTATATCCCAGCTTTTTGTGACATTGTCATCATGGTCGACAAAAACGCGAGCATGTACTTGGGCTCTCCGCGTATGGCGGAAATGGTGATTGGAGAAAAAGTGAGCTTGGAAGAGTTGGGCGGCGCACGCATGCATTGCTCCGTCAGCGGATGCGGCGACGTACTGGCTGCCAATGAAGAAGAAGCGATTCAAGCAGCGCGCAGCTATCTGCGTTTCTTCCCGGCGAACTATACGTTGACGCCGCCGACTACACTGGCGAAAGCCCCTGTGCCTACAGCGAAGGAAATCACGAGTATCGTGCCGGAGAACCAAAATGCAGCTTTCAATATGCATGAAGTCATTACAGCATTGGTCGACGAGGATTCGTTCTTTGAAATCAAAAAATTATTTGCCCAAGAGCTGATTACCGGATTGGCGAGACTAGATGGCAAGCCTGTTGGAATCATTGCCAACCAACCGCGTGTGAAGGGAGGAGTCTTGTTTGTCGACTCGGCTGACAAGGCGGCTCGATTCATCACGTTGTGCGATGCGTTTTCGATCCCACTCCTGTTCTTGGCGGATGTTCCTGGCTTTATGATCGGGACAGCAGTAGAGCGGGCAGGCATTATCAGACACGGGGCCAAAATGATCTCCGCCATGGCGGAAGCCACGGTACCGAAAATATCCGTCATTGTACGCAAAGCGTATGGTGCCGGCTTGTATGCAATGGCCAGCGCTGCGTTTGAACCAGATGCTTGCCTCGCACTGCCTGGTGCCCAAATCGCCGTGATGGGACCAGAAGCAGCGGTCAATGCCGTGTACAGTAACAAAATTCAGGCGATTGAGGACCCGGCAGAGCGTCAAGCGTTTATTCAGGAAAAACGCAGAGAGTATCAAGAAGATATCGATCTGTACTTACTGGCATCCAACTTGATTGTTGATGCTGTTGTGCCTCCAAGCGAACTGAGACGAGAATTAATCCAGCGCTACGAGGTATACAAGGAAAAGCGCCACGTTTTTTCGGACAGAAAGCATGCGGTTTATCCCGTATAAATCAGGGTTCAGGCTGTCGTCAAAAGGCGATAGCCTGATTTTTTTTACAGAAAATGTGTAATAACCTAGGAATATTTCGATAATTTCGATCTTTTTTTGTGGCAATCAATTGAACAATCCCGAAAACTCTGTTATTCTTGAAAAATAAGCATTGATTAATGTGGGTGAACAAATGCTGCTAGAACCAAGGAAGTATCAGGTGGTAGTCATAGGTGGAGGGTCTGTCGGGCTGCTGTATGCAGCAAGGCTCGCACTCGCTGGACAACCTGTTACGATTGTTACACGCAGTTCACTCCAGGCGAATCAGCTAAATGAACGCGGGCTCAGCTTTCAAAAGCTTAATGGCGAAACAGTCACTGTTCCCGTTGCCGCCAGCCCCATTGAAGAAGGATTGCCTGAAGGGAATCTGTATCTGTTAACTGTAAAGCAACCAGATTTGCACAGCGTGCTTCCAGTCTTACAAGGGGTAGACCTTGAGGCAAGAGTGATCGCTTTGCAAAATGGCATGGGTCATTACGAATTGCTTCGAACCGTTTTAACGGAGACACAGTGCTTCTTTGCGATTAATACGGAAGGAGCAAGGAGATTGTCGCCTACAGAAGTCGTGCATACCGGTACAGGTACTTTGCGCGTAGGTTCTTGGGAGACATCCGATTGCAATGATCCACTGATTCGCACATTTGTTGAGTGGGCGTTATCAACAGGCATGGAGGCTGTCTATGAAAAGGCAATACAGCCCTTCGCTTGGCGCAAGCTCATCGCAAATGCGCTGATCAATCCGTTAACCGCGCTTTTTGAAATCCCAAATGGTGCTCTCCTCGAAAGTTCACATACACAACAGCTCATGCGTGCTTTATTTGTGGAAGCGGCTGCAGTGGCTGCGTATGCCGGACAAAAAATCGAGGATGCAGACTTGCAGGAAATTGTCTCCATTTGCCGAAATACTTCCCGTAATCTTTCCTCCATGCTGCAGGATATAAAGAAGCGCAGACCGACGGAAGTGCAGTCTATCAACGGCTATCTCGTCCAAGTAGGACAAAAGGCTGGGATTCCGACTCCGCTGCACGAAACCTTGCTTCGCGTTATCCTTCTGAAGTCAGACATGGGAATACGGAAGGAGGGAGGCGACAGTAGATGACCTTTTTGGCGAATGTCTGGGCCTATTTGTGGGGTACGCTGACGGTTGTGCCGTTTCTCGGGTTTCCGCTCGTTTATTTCATCTTGTACGTGACGACGCGGAACAAGAAATTGGCAGGCCGCTTCGCGATAAATATCACGAATCTTTTGGTGATTCGTTCTGCCGTTTCCACATACGAACTGATCTGGCCCGAGGCTTTTTCCGCTTGGTGGTGGGTATTCTGCTTTTACCTGGTGGTAACCGTGCTCCTTGGGTGGGTACAGATGAAGTGGAAGGGACGGCTCTCCCTCAAAAAGGTAGGATTTTCGGCTTGGCGTTTGTCGTTTCTCTGGTTTGGAATCGTCTACATAGTGCTGTTTACGACCGGAATTATCAAAACGATGGGTGTCGTGTAAAGCACTGTTGATACATATCGTATTTATTCCGATAAGAAAGAAGGTTGGAAATATGCGACTTCCCATCGAGACCATCGGTCACAAGATTCGAATGATTCGGAAAGAACGCGGCTTTACCTTGGAAATTATGGCAGGCAAGACGGGGTTAAGCAAAGGTTTGCTGAGCCAAGTAGAGCGTGGAATTTCGCAGCCGTCGCTTGATTCGCTGTGGAAAATCACCAAAGCTCTGGAGTCACCCATCATTCATTTTTTCGAAGATATTGATCAAAAGCAGGTGCATGTGACTCGCTTGCAAAAACGTAGACAACTGGTCTTTCCTGAATCGACGGGCACTTATTCGCTGCTCTCGATGGGAGGTAGCGCCAAGCTGGGGATGCTGGAAGTGCGACTGATGCCTGGAGAAATGGCTGTCGACAAGTTCGTGCAGTCGGAGGGAGAAGAGTGCTTCACTGTCATTACCGGTAGTGTGACAGCGCGCTTCAACGATGAAGAGCATGTATTGGAAGCAGGAGACAGTATTTCATTTGACAGCAGCAAAACACACTCAATCGAAAATACAGGAGAAACGGAAGCGTTGTTAATCTGGTCCGTCACCCCTCCGCAATTTTAATACAAGCGCAAACGAGCCTGTATTACACTTTGACAACCCATTAAAGTGGGTTGTCTTGTTTTTTGTGGCCGTGGAGCATGTTATAATTTTGGTTGACCATGGCCCGTAAGAAAGGTGAGCTAGCATGAATGTTGAATGTCTCGCGCTTCCATTGGCGAATCCGCTGGCACAGGAGTACCAGCAGCAAAATGCCTCTGCATTACAGTTTTTTGCGCATAATCCCTACCGTGAACAGTCCTACCGAGAACGCGTGGAATGGCTTCAAAGTCAATCCTATCCTCACCGGAACCAGCTCGTGGAAGGCTTATATCATTTTAATAAAGAGATGGGTACTCACCCTGAAGCACTGAAAAATATCGAGTTGCTCAAACAGCCAGACACCTATGTGGTCATTGGCGGTCAGCAAGCAGGAGTTCTGGGTGGACCACTCTATACGGTCAACAAAGCTGTTCATCTGATCCAGGCAGCGAAGAGGCTGTCTGCCGAGCTTCAGGCGAACGTCATTCCGGTGTTCTGGATTGCTGGCGAAGACCATGATATCGATGAGATCGATCATGTGTACTGGGGAGCGGACGATGGGAAGCGCCTACACAAAGAGCGACTGGCTCTGAACAAAAAGGGCCGCCAATCGGCAAGTACGCTACCCTTGGACCCTGAACTGTGTACGCAGTTCCTGGAAAAGTTTTTCCAGGGACAGACAGAGACTGCCGAAACCAAACAGATTCGTGAGTTGCTGACGCAGACTGCAGCAGATTCGCGTACAGTCGCAGAGTGGTTTGCCCGCTTGATGGCAAAACTGTTTGGCAAGCACGGTCTGGTTCTGGTTGAATCCTCGTTGCCGATTGTTCGTGAACTGCAACAACCCATCTTTTCACAGATCATTGAGAACAATGAGCAATTGACGAAGGTGTTGCTACGGGCAGCGGATCGGATTTTAACGGCTGGCTATCCGCTTCAATTGCAAGTGGAAGAGCATCAAGCTAATCTATTCGTCTATGAGGGCGATGATCGATTGTTGCTAGAACGTCACGGGGAGCGCTTTATCAATCGGAGACGTTCTTACAGTCGCGATGAATTGCTCAAGCAGGTTGCAGATTCTCCGGAGCGTTTTAGCACAAATGTTGTTACCCGTGGGTTGATGCAGGAGCATCTGTTTCCTACGCTTGGCTTCATTGGAGGTCCGGGCGAGATTGCTTATTGGGCATATTATCGGGAGGTATTCGAGCTATTCGGGATGCAGATGCCGATCGTATTGCCTCGTATGTCCATTACCCTTGTGGAAGGTGCTCAACTGAGACTGCTGGATAGCTTGGGGCTTTCTATTGAACAAGTCTTGACTGATTTCACCGCTTGGAAAACCGAGTGGTCCAAAAACCAGGCGCCACATCCGTTGGAGCAGCAATTCGCATCGGCACGGGAGTCGATCTTGTCGATCTATCGTCCGCTGGTAGAGGAGGTCGTTACTCTGGATGGCGGATTGCGTGGTCTGGCTGAGAAAAATAGTAAGCTGCTGTTAGAGCAAGTATCCTTTTTGGAAGAGCGTCTGATTCGCTCGCTACAGCAAAAAGATGACGTGGAGCATGTGCGCGTCCAACGAATTGAGACCGCATTGTTACCTGACGGTGGCCTGCAAGAAAGAAAGCATTCGTTTTTCCCGTATGCAAATAAGTATGGTCTTGGCTTGGTTGACCGTTTAGTAGACGCGCCATTCGCGCATGATGGTACTCATCAACTTTATTACCTGTAAAATACAACGCAAAATAGTCGGATCGTCCTAGAAGTGGACCCGGCTATTTTTTGTTGTTTACGCACATGGAAAACTTTTCTTCAAATTATGCCGAAACTTTTCCGACAAATTCTGCGTATTAGTAGTAATCGATTGTTTTTGGGGAAAGGTGGTACTCGGGATGCAGATTACATTACAACAAATCGGGAAAAAAGCCACTCTACTAGTTGTAAGCTTGTCAGTTTTATTGACAGGCATCGCAACCATAGGATTGAAAAAGGCCGACGCACGGGAAGAATACGTGGCCAATTCACCTGCATTTATCGACACAAATGGACATTGGGCAGCAAAAGAAATAGGGATTGCTACCAAAAAAGGATTGATTAAAGGCTTTCCCGACGGAACCTTTAAGCCAGAGCAAACGGTGACGCAAGAACAGTTTTTATCCCTGATTGAACGCGTCATTCCTTCCTTTACAGGTCATGAGCCTGAGAGCTTTATCAAAGAGACCTACTTGCAAGCTGCGGCGGGACGTTGGTCGGAAAAAACCTATCACCATTTGGTTTCAGCGGGTATCATGCCATCCGGGAAACCGACGGATAGCATGACGCGGTTGGAAGCGGCAAGAACCTTGCTGGCAGCCATCGGGCATCAATCAGAAGGGGAAAAATATCGGGGAACGACAGCGAAATTTTTCACGGATCTTTCGGTCGAAAATGAAACACAGGTGATGACGGTCTACCCTGCCTACAAAATGGGGATTTTGGCTGGCTTTCCAGATGGAAGCTTTCGTCCTGATGACAAAATTAACAGAGCACAGGCAGTCGTCCTGTTAAATCGTTTGGAAACAAAAATCGGCGAGCTGTACCCTGGCAATGTAACAGAGAGCGAGAAAAAGGCAATGACACAAGCTGTCTCGTCATTTGTAGGTGACGTGATGGATAAGGAAAAGATTCGTCGCTTTGATGACTTGGTCGCGTATGTAAAGAAAAACAATCTGCCTGTGAGTGAATCGTTTTTACGCGAGCATTTTTCGTTTATGCAGTATGAAGTGTATGATTACGTCCGGTTTCCGCAGTTTAATGAGCTGATGTACTTTGCAAAAATCGGAATGAATAAATATAGAATGACGGTTCAATATTACGCAGGAGATTTGGGGGGAAGCGTCGATCGCACGTTTTACCTTTACTCAAGCGATGGCAAAACGTTTCGACTGATTGGAAAAGATGAATAAAGAAAAAAGGTTGGGACATGACCCCCAGCCTTTTTTTCGTGTCAGGCATGACGTTTTTGCCAGATAAAAAGGACGAGTGCGATCACGAGGGGATAGAGAGCGGACCATCCCAAAAAAGGATAGAGTCCTACTGTACAGACGAGAGAAGTCCAGGAAGCGATTCGTCCTACGCGACTATTGCGCAAGAGTCGGACCCCAGCTAGACACCCGCCGATGTAAGTCGCAAAAAAGGTTGCATTGGGTAGCTCGATGAGTCTGGACAAGTCGATCACGTCGAAATAGAGTACGCCGAGAACGACGACAAAACAAAGAGAGAGAAACAGAAGCCCGCCGGTTGGTGTCCGGTACTTGACGTGGAGGGTGCCAAACCAGCGAGGAGCGATCTTTTCTTGTGCCAACGAATAGGCGATGCGCGAAGCCGCACCAATGTAAGCGTTGGCTGTTGCAATACAAATGAACAAGGCGGTTACGGCTACAATCCATCCGCCGATCGGACCCAGGGAGAGTTGAACCATGACACTGAGCGATGCAGCGGAGATGCCGACCCCGTAGCTATGCGTAGCTACAGTCATAAAGGCTACGGCAAAATACAAGAGAGCAACGATTCCCGCACTCCAGAAAACACCGCGAATCGCGTTATTCGCAGGATCGACGAATTCCTCTGAGAGATGCGTTACTGCTTCCCACCCAATGAAGCACCAGAACATCAGACCTGCTGCTTGCACGACACTCAACCATCCGTTTGGCATAAAAGGGGTAAAGTGAGTGACAGATGCATGCGGAATGCTTGCGACAACGGCCAAAATCAAAATCGTGATAATCAGCGAAACAACAATCGTTTGGACACGTGCAGCTACATGCAAGCCTACAACATTCATCATAAGGACAGCGAGAAGAAGCAGAGCCGCAGCCGCATATACTTGCGACTCACTCCAGCTCAGCAGGATCGCAATGTAGTTAGCCCCTGTAACACTCAGAATCGGTGCGCCAATTGGGACAGACAAGAGAAAGAACCAGCCAACCGTGTTTCCGAATCGGTCTCCGTACGCTGTCCGTACAAATGTAGAGACTCCACCTGAGCTCGGATAACGAGCAGATAACAGCCCCATCGTAATGGCCATGGGCAGGACGAGAATAGACATGACGAGCCAAGCTAAAATGGAAGCAGGGCCAGCCTTCTCAGCTGCGAGTCCGGGGATGAGCAGTACGCCGGAACCGATCACCGCCCCGATGTATAAGGCGACGATCTGCGGAAGTCGCAGTGTTTTGGCTAGTCCGGGGGCTTGCTTGGATAATTTCCCCATAGGTAGATCCCTCACTTTTTTTACTTACCTTGTCGTTGGTAACGGAAGTGTAGCATAGACTTAATCATCGGAGTTATCTATAATATTAGATAATTCGAATCGATTTTTTCGATGAAAAGAGGGGGAAATCTGGATACTCGTTATTTGCAAACATTCCGTGAAGTAGCAAAATGCCAGAGCTTTACACGTGCAGCAGAAATTTTAGGCTACGCACAGTCTAGTGTGACGGCCCAAATTCAAAATCTGGAATCGGAGTTCGGTGTCAGCCTATTCGAGCGTTGGGGCAAAAAAATCAGGCTTACCCACGCAGGCGAAGTGCTTCTCGGCTACAGCGAGCAGCTGCAAGCTGTATTAGATGAGGCAAAAGCGAATCTGTCGGAGCAGGCACATCTGGCGGGAACATTGAGTATCGGAACAGTGGAGTCACTGGCAGCCTTTTATTTACCACCTTATTTGCAAAAATTTCGCATGGAGCAGCCACGTATGCGGATCATGCTTGCGCCGGGCATCTGCCAAGACTTGAGACAGGGGGTAAAGGAAGGGAAGTTCGATTTCGCCTTTGTGCTCGATTGGCTCCAAGATCAATCTGAGCTGACCAATGTCGTTTTAGGTGAAGAAAAACTCGTTGTTGTTGCTGCCCCTACTCATCCGCTGGTGAAAAAAGAGAAGGTAGAAACTTACGATTTTACCGGGGAAACCTGGATTTTTACAGAAAAGGGATGCAGTTACCGAGGAATGATGGAATCGGTGTTGCGTGAAGCAGGGGCCTCCGTGGAATCTTCTTTTGAATTTGGCAGTCTGGAAGCGATAAAACAATGTGTTACATATGATTTAGGAATTGCGTTGCTTCCGAAAATTGTCGTACAAGAAGAAGTGAAAAATGGTACACTTGTGATACTCCCGTTTTCCCATCCGGATATCCGTGTTTTCCGACAGTTGGTCTACCATAAAAAGAAATGGATGCCACAGGCTTTGTTACGCTTTTTGGAGCTGCTTACGGTAGAAACCGCAAAGTGTCAACTGCCGATAACAGGAAAGTAATTGGAAAAACTGATGATGGTTGAACTGGCGTATGATATGATAGACAAGGTTGCTTTATGAGATAAAAGGAGGTCCATCCGTACATGAACACAGTATCTGAAAGCATCGTAAAAGATATGGCGTTGGCGCACAACGGCCATCTGAAGATTGATTGGGTAAAAGAACACATGCCTGTCCT
The DNA here is from genome assembly GCF_949767855.1 of Brevibacillus sp. IT-7CA2. NCBI lineage: Bacteria > Bacillati > Bacillota > Bacilli > Caryophanales > Paenibacillaceae > Brevibacillus > Brevibacillus sp. IT-7CA2. Next base: position 659,475 of record NZ_CATKQT010000011.1, on the reverse strand, counting down.
TAACCGCATTCGTGAGCGCTTTGAAAAAGAGCAGCCGTTTGCAGGCCTGAAAGTTGCGATCTCCTTGCACTTGGAAGCGAAAACGGCTTATCTGGCAAAAGTAGTTCAAGCTGGTGGCGCTGAAGTAACCATTACCGGTTCCAACCCGCTGTCCACGCAGGATGACATTTGCGCAGCATTGGTGGAAGACGGTATTCGCGTATTTGCGAAATACAACCCAGATCCTGCTGAATACAAAGAACACCTGATCAAAACACTGGAAACTCGTCCTGACCTGATCATTGACGACGGTGGCGACCTGATCACTATCTTGCACAGCGAGCGCCGTGATCTGTTGTCTCAAGTACGTGGTGGTGCAGAAGAAACAACAACAGGTATTCTGCGTCTGAAAGCGTTGGAGAAAGAAGGCAAGCTGGAGTTCCCGATGGTTGCCGTAAACGATGCATTCTGCAAATACTTGTTCGATAACCGCTATGGGACAGGTCAATCCGTATGGGATGGTATCAACCGTACAACGAACCTCGTAGTAGCTGGTAAAACTGTTGTGGTAGCTGGCTATGGCTGGTGCGGTAAAGGTGTAGCGATGCGTGCAAAAGGTTTGGGCGCAAAAGTAATCGTAACCGAAATCGACCCAATCAAAGCGGTAGAAGCTTACATGGATGGATTTGAAGTAATGCCAATGCTCGAAGCTGCGAAGCATGGTGACTACTTCGTAACAGTGACAGGTAACCGCGATATCATCAGCAAAGAGCATTTTGCAGTGATGAAAGATGGCGCAATCTTGTCCAACGCGGGTCACTTCGATGTCGAAGTAAACAAGGTGGATCTGAATGCAATGTCGACATCTTCCCGTATTGTGCGTAAAGATATTGAGGAATTTGTCTTGACTGATGGTCGAAAAGTGTATCTGCTCGCAGAAGGCCGCCTCGTGAACTTGGCTGCTGGCGACGGACATCCGGCTGAAATCATGGATATGACATTTGCTCTGCAAGCGGTATCCTTGGCTTATGTCAATGAACAGTACAAAAACATTGGCAAAAAAGTACTGAACGTACCATTCGAGTTGGATCAAATGGTTGCTCAGTACAAGTTGGAAGCTCTGAACATCGGAATCGACAAATTGACAAATGAGCAAAAATCCTACCTGGAAAGCTGGGTCGAATAGTCCCTCGAATCCCGTCTTTTCCCGGCAAAAAAATATGCGAAAAAATCCTGCATACAAACGCAGGATTTTTTTTTATAATAACAAATAGGTACTAGGTGGGGAAAAGTGGGGGAAAGTGGAGCCAACCGACAGGAAAGTGGGGGACCAGGGCGTGTTCATGGGGGAATATCAGCACAGCATCGACGAAAAAGGCCGCCTGACGATCCCAGCCAAATTCCGTGAAGGGCTAGGTACTTCCTTTGTTATTACCCGCGGGCTGGACCAATGTTTGTTTGCTTATCCGCAAGATGAGTGGAAACAACTAGAGGAAAGACTCAAGTCTCTCCCATTTACAAAAGCAGATGCTCGCGCATTTACACGATTTTTCTTTTCAGGTGCCACCGAATGCGAGTGGGACAAGCAGGGAAGGGTAAACATACCACCCAATTTACGTGAGCATGCAGGCATGCAAAAAGAATGTGTGATCATCGGGGTGTCAAACCGTGTAGAGGTATGGAGCAAGGAACGCTGGGAAGATTACTTTGCCCAGTCAGAAGGCTCTTTTGGAGAAATTGCCGAAAAACTGGTTGATTTTAATTTGTAGCAGCGAGAAGAACAGGAGTGACGACATTGTCGTTTCATCACGTAACCGTTTTAATGGATGAGGCTGTCCAAGGGCTAAATATTCGTCCTGGAGGCATTTATGTAGACTGTACACTCGGTGGAGCTGGGCATAGCAGTTTGATTGCTTCCAAGCTGACGGAGGGTGGTCGACTTATCGCCATCGATCAGGATGACTGGGCGCTGGATAATGCCCGCGAAAGACTCGCTTCCTATATGGATAGAGTCACGCTGGTAAAGAGCAACTTCCGCCATATCAAAGACATTGTAAGCGATTTAGGCTTGTCTGGCGTAGACGGAATTTTGTTTGACCTTGGGGTATCCTCTCCACAGTTGGATGAGGGAGAGCGTGGCTTCAGCTACAATGCTGATGCGCCTCTGGATATGAGAATGGACCAACAAGCGCCATTGTCAGCCTATGACATTATCAATGAGTGGGAAGAAGAAGAGATTGCCAAGATCATCTGGCTGTACGGAGAAGAGAAATTTTCCCGGAGAATTGCCCGGCAAATCGTTCAACAACGAAAGAAGCAGCCGATCCAAACAACAGGCGAGCTGGTTGAATTGATTAAGGAAGGAATTCCTGCCGCTGCGCGCCGTACCGGACCCCATCCGGCAAAGCGCACATTTCAGGCAATTCGGATCGCAGTCAATGATGAGCTGGATGCATTCAAAGAGGCCGTCGTCGATGCTATTACTGTCTTGAATCCAGAAGGTCGGGTAAGCGTCATCACGTTTCATTCCTTAGAGGACAGAATCTGCAAGCAAATTTATCAAGACTTTTCAAAAGGGTGCACATGCCCGCCAGCCTTTCCGATTTGCACATGTGGGAATAAAGCTGTCGTAAAAGTCATTACAAAGAAGCCGATTTTGCCATCTGAAGAAGAATTGGAAGCGAATAAGCGTGCACGATCAGCTAAGCTACGGGTAGCGGAGAAGCTGTAGAACGGAAACAACGAGAAAGGAGAGGGAGAAGCGATGAGTTATTACTACCGAGGAAATTTAGCTATGGAGTTGGAACAACAATCCAAATCTGTAACGAAGACAACAAAGCGAACGGTTCGGATCAAGCCAACGATTCCGACCGGAGAAAAATTGCTGTATCTCTTATTTATCTCGTTAACCGTCGTCGGCTTGGGTCTAGTGGGTGTCCGCTACTCGCAAATTTCCCAGTTGAATTACGAAATCCAAAGCACTAAACATGAAAACCGTGTGACGACAGAAAAAAATGCAACGATGAAATTACAAATTGAGCAAATGACTAACCGGGATCGCCTGCAAAAAGAAGCAGAGAAGCAGGGGATGGTATACAATCCAGCAGCTGTACATACGATTGGGAAACCAGAAGTACAGGCGAGTTCTCTGCCACAAACACAACCCAAAAAACCTTAAATGTTACTGCTCTTACATGCGGTAACATTTTTTCTTAGATGAACCCGAGTCTGCTCCTGACTCGGATAGGTTGCGTTCGTCTCCCCCATCTGCCTTTCTTGGGAAGCGGGCGATCTTTGATGCGACGGAGTTGAATGGAGATGGAATGGAAACGAAAAGTAAATTGGCGAATTCTCGTGGTAGCCTTATGCCTGATCTTGACCTTTTCGACGTTGAGCTTTCGAATTTATTGGATCCAAACGGCAGAGGCTGCCAGAATTATGGAAACTGCACAAAAGCAGTGGGACAGAGAACATGTTTTGAAGCCGAAGCGTGGAGCGATCTATGATCGAAACGGAGAGATTTTGGCGTATGAGGGTAAGGCATACACGGTAAATGCAAGGCTGAAGCCACTTGATGCGAGAGACGAAGATGTAGTGAAAGACCCTTACTACACAGCGAATATGCTGGCTCCTATTTTGAATGCGCCTGTTCAAGAATTGGTGAAGAATTTGACCAAGCCAAACAAAGTGGTGGAATTAGGGCGTTACGGGCAAAAGATCAGTGAAGAGCAGAGGAATCGCATTCTGCAATTGCAATATCCCAAGTTGCCAAGTGGAGAGCAAGTCAAAAAGAACCAGCTCCCAGGCATCTATTTGACTGAAACGACTCGCAGAGTCTATCCGAATAATGCCTTCGCCTCCCATGTAATCGGTTATTTGGATTTATACGATGAACCGAAAATGGGAATTGAGCTACAATTGAACGAACAATTGGCTGGCAAAAAGGGACATATTGCGTACCAAAGGGATCGTGCTGGCTACCAGCTGCCAGACGGAGAAGGGGAGTACATTCCGGCAGAAGACGGCTTAGATGTATATCTCACCATTGATCGCCAGATACAGGATTATGTAGAACAAGCGCTTGACAAGGTGGAACAGCAGTACAAGCCGCAGGGCATGACGGTCATTGTAGCCGACCCGCAATCGGGTGAGGTATTGGCGATGGGCAACCGCTCGCAGTTTAATCCGAATACGTACTACAACGGGATTGAGAATTACAATAATCATGCTGTCACCACAATGTTTGAGCCGGGCTCTACGTTTAAGATTATTACTCTTGCGGCAGCGATTGAAGAAAAAATGTTTAATCAGAATGAAACCTATCAATCAGGTGCTTATACCATCAAGGGGCAGATTCCGATCCGTGACCACAACAATGGTGCTGGTTGGGGGACTATCAGCTTTTTGGAAGGGGTTCAGCGATCCAGTAACGTATTGTTCGCGAAGTTGGGGTATGAACGGTTGAAGCTGGAAGGTCTGAAGAAATACTTCAAAAAATTCGGGATGGGTGAAGTAACCGGAATTGAGCTTCCCTACGAGAAAAAAGGAAGTCTGATCAACCTGGAAAAACCTCGGTCACCACGTGACTGGGCTGCAACAACGTATGGACAAGCAGCGACGGTTACGGCGATCCAGCAGGTTGCCGCTGTGGGGGCGATCGCGAATGGAGGAGAGCTTCTAAAACCTCATATTGTAAAAGAAATGCGCGATCCTCACACGGGAGCAGTCGTCAATCGCACGCAACGTGAGGCTGTGGAGAGGGTTGTAAGTGAAGCGACTGCGAAACAGACACGAGACATTTTGGGTAAGGTTGTCTCAGAGAAGCCCGGAACCGGTTTACAATATCAGATCGAAGGGTACCAAGTAGCGGGAAAAACGGGAACTGCACAAAAATATGATCCCAACACAGGAAAAATTATGGATGGACGTTATGTAGTTTCCTTCATCGGTTTTGCGCCAAAAGACAATCCAAAGCTGTTGGTCTATGTCGTTATTGATGATCCGCAAACAGATGCTTGGTATGCATTGTGGGGTAAAATGATGCTCGCTCCCATGTTTACATCCATTATGGAACGCAGCCTGCAATATTTGCAGCAGCAGCCCGATCTGTCGTTAGTCAAGGATAAACAGCCTGAAAAGGCGACGACGAAAAAAGAAGCACAGGCAGCGCTGGCATCCTCACCTGCTACACCGAAGACATTGCCAAAGTTTGAAGGCATGTCCACGACAGCTGCGCAATTGCGAGCGAAGCAGGACAATTTGACGGTCACGGTAGCCGGGACAGGTACGAAGATCGTCAAACAGTATCCGGAAGCCTATGATCAGGTCGTTCCAGGTGAACAGATCGTCCTAGTAACTGACAGGGTCAAAGGAACGAAGATGCCTGACTTCAAAGGAAAATCATTGCGGGACGTCATGGAGTTCAGCTCTTTGATCAATCTCGCAATGAAATCGACTGGAACTGGCTTCGTCACCCAACAAAGTATTCCTCCGGGAACGGTGCTCCAGGGTACAGAGTTGCTTCAGGTGACGCTGCAATCCGTGTCGGAACCATCTGTACCGACAACACCTCCTCCAGGTCAGGAGGGCAGCACAGTACCTACTACAACGACGCCAAGCAATACGGCAGCGGACACTACTACAAATCCAACAGGTGGAAATAATCCGGCTCCGCCATCTTCTGGTCAGCAAACTGGGCAAGGTGGAGCGGCACAGCCGCCAGCATCTGGACAGGTACCTCTTCCTGACAAACCAGGAGACCAAACAACGCAAACACCTACAACTCCATAGTTCTAACTAGTCCCCCCTGCGAATAAGGTTAAGAAGAGACAACCTATTTGAGGGGGGACTCGCTTTGCGGGTATCCAATGCTACTGTACGCCGTCGCATTTTTATCATCTTGATTGTAGGAGTCGTTTTGTATTCGGCACTTGTCACCCGTTTGGGTTATGTTCAATTGATAGAAGGACCGAAACTCTCGCAAATGTCAGATGAACTGCTCAAGCGGGAAATTAAATTTCAACCCAATCGCGGTCGCATTCTAGACAGAAGCGGCAATGAGCTCGTGACGAATATGACCGTCCCCACACTGGTATCGGTAGGGGCGCAAATCAAAGACCCTAAAGAAACAGCGAGACAGCTCGCCGTCATTTTGGAGCGAAAAGAAGAAGATGTATTTCGTGCCATTACGAAAAAAGAAATGAGTAACAACCAGATTCCAGGTGGAAGAAAACTGTCTGTTGAAAAGGCAAGAAAAATACAAGAATTGAATTTGCCAGGTATATACTTGGCAGGGGATACGAAGCGTTTTTACCCGAACGGTAATATGGCAGCCCATATTCTTGGTTTCACAGGCATTGACAATCAAGGGTTGACAGGGCTTGAAAAGATTTACGATCCCTTCTTGATGGGGACCGAGGGGCATATCTCATTTCCGTCAGATGCCAAAGGGCGCGTACTGCCAGGTGGAACCGAAGACTACGTAGCACCCGTCAATGGCATGGACATGTATTTAACACTCGACAGTACCATCCAATCGTTTATCGAACGCGAGCTGGATCAGGCGGTGGTCGCGTATCAGCCAGATGATGTTCTGGCGATCGCCATGAATCCAAAGACAGGAGAAATATTGGGGATGGGAAGTCGCCCGACTTTTCAACCGGATGCGTACAGAGACTATCCTTCAGAGGTGTACAATAGAAATCTCCCTATCTGGAAAACATACGAGCCTGGTTCCACATTCAAGATCGTGACACTGGCAGCCGCTTTGAACGAAGGAGTCATCAATCTGAACGAAGGCTTTTACGATCCGGGATTCATAAACGTGGCCGGTAAACGATTGCGTTGCTGGAAGCGGCAGGGGCATGGACAGGAAACGATGCTGGAAGTGGTAGAGAATTCTTGTAACCCTGGCTTCGTTACAATGGGCCAGCGACTGCAAAAAGAACGACTTTTTGACTACATCAAAAAATTTGGCTTCGGACAAAAGACAGGGATCGATTTGATTGGCGAAGAAAACGGGCTGTTATTCAACTTGAATAAAGTGGGACCGGTAGAGCTGGGGACGACTTCTTTCGGTCAAGGGGTATCGGTAACGCCCATTCAACAAATGGCTGCAGTCTCAGCCGCTATCAATGGGGGCAAACTTATGAAGCCGTTTGTCGCCAAAGAATGGCGGGATAGTGTGACACACGATGTCGTAGCGAGGACCTTGCCGACAGAAGTTCGACAGGTGATTACCGCGGAGACCTCAGCGAAGGTTCGGCATGCGTTGGAAAGTGTGGTCGCTCAAGGAACGGGTAATAAGGCATATATTGAAGGGTATCGGGTAGGAGGAAAGACGGGAACCGCGCAAAAAGTAAAAAATGGCCGTTACATGGATGGGGAATACATCGTGTCGTTTATCGGCTTTGCGCCGGCTGATGATCCACAGATCGTCGTATATTTCGCCGTAGACAATCCGAAAGCACTGGCGTTTGGTGGATTGATTGCCGCTCCGAGTGTAAAAAGTATCATGGAATCCTCCCTTCAACATTTGAATGTACCGAAACGAAAAGATGGCATCCCTAAGGAAATTAACAAAGCACTTGGAGAAAGGGCGCCAATCGAAGTACCAAACATGGTCGGACAATCCATGAGAGACGTAGTGACAACGTATGATACTCTGCCGCTAGTCGTTTCAGGTAAAGGTCAGTACGTCATCCAGCAGTCTCCTGCTCCCGGAGTAAAAATTGATGAGGGCGGAAAAATTCGCATATACCTTGGTGACAAATTGAGCAATTAGCTATAAAATGAGATTTCGAAGGCGGAGGGGAGTAGGCTTGTCTACGTTCGCTCTGCCTTTGTTCGTCAAGACTGCGCCTAAATATACGGCGTAGCCAAGTACAAATGTTCAAATTTCTGTCTATACTAGTTGGAGAATGGGGTGCCTGTTTCATGTTTCTACGGGATCTGCTCATGCCTTTGTTGCCAGTAACGGTTTCGGGGGATGACAGCATGGAGATTACGGGTTTGACAGCAGACTCGCGCCAGGTAAAGCCCGGCTACTTGTTTGTCTGTCTGACTGGATATACCGTGGATGGACATACGTTCGCGGCCCAGGCGGTGAAGGATGGTGCCGTTGCCGTGTTATCTGAACAAGATCTGGACGTGCCAGCGACTATTGTCAAAGTACCGGATACCCGGCGGGCAATGGCTATGCTGGCTGATCGTATTTTCGGATCTCCTACGAAAGAAGTAAAAGTCATTGGCGTAACGGGGACAAATGGCAAGACGACCACTACGCATCTGATCGACAAAATTTTATGCGATCAAAGCAAGCAAACAGGCTTAATCGGGACGATCCATATGAGAATTGGAGACGTAACGGAGGAAGTCAAAAATACGACTCCGGATGCCATAGATTTGCAAAGAAGCTTTCGTCGCATGTGCGATGTAAACACAGACTATGCGATTATTGAGGTTTCTTCTCATGCACTGGAGTTGGGAAGAGTCCGCGGTTGCGAAATCCATACAGCGGTTTTCACCAACCTGACGCAGGATCACCTCGACTATCATAAAACGATGGAAAACTATCGCTACGCCAAATCATTGTTGTTTTCCCAGCTGGGCAACAGCTATGACACAGACCGTTTAAAAACGGCTGTACTGAATGCGGATGATGAGGCGTCCGAATTATATGCTACCGTTACACCGGCGCGAGTCATTACATACGGCATTGATCAACCAGCAGATGTAAGGGCAAAGCAAATCGAAATCACCAGTAAAGGAACTTCTTTTACAGTCGAAAGCTTCGCTGGCAGTGCGCGTCTGAACTTGAAGCTGATGGGAAAGTTCAATGTGTATAACGCTTTGGCAGCCATCGCGGTTACACTCGCAGAAGGTATTCCACTAGAAGCAATCAAAGCGAGCCTGGAAGAGGTAGCGGGCGTAAATGGGCGATTTGAAGCAGTAGATGCTGGTCAGCCGTTTGCGGTACTCGTCGACTACTCCCACACACCAGACAGCTTGGAAAATGCATTGATGACCGTCAAGGAATTTGCCCGTGGCAACGTATTTTGCATCGTTGGCTGCGGAGGCGATAGGGATCGAACCAAACGCCCAATCATGGCGCAAATTGCAACGAAATATGCTGATCTGACCGTCTTAACATCAGATAATCCGCGCTCGGAGGAGCCGCAGGCGATTCTTGATGACATGCTGGCTGGCTTGTCAGAAGTGGCACCAGATCGTTATACGGCACTGGCAGACCGACGCGAAGCAATTGCGCATGCAGTTTCACTTGCAAAGCCGGACGATGTGATCTTGATCGCCGGAAAAGGACACGAAACGTATCAAATTATTAAAGACCAGGTGTTGCCCTTCGATGACCGTGAAGTTGCGCGCGAAGCGATTGCCCGGTACAACCAAGAATAAAACAGATGCCACACACTGCATCGAAAGAAAGGAGGCTCGGGCATGTTCGTTGACAACGTCCTAATCGTCACGATCGTCGCTGCGTTTCTCATCGCCGTACTCATTGGCCCATTGTTTATTCCATTCCTTCGCCGCCTGAAATTTGGGCAGGCAATTCGTGAGGAAGGACCGCAATCCCATTATAAGAAGGCTGGAACTCCCACCATGGGAGGCACCATCATTCTTTTGGCACTCATATTTACCGTGTTGAAGTTTGCCAATGCGAAAATGGAAATTTACTTCCTGTTATTGGTGACTCTCGGATACGGTTTAATCGGGTTTTTGGATGATTTCATCAAAATCAAGAAAAAACGCAACCTCGGGTTGACCGCCAAACAGAAGTTTGCTGGTCAGATTGTCTTGGCAATCGGCGCTTATATTTTACTGCTCATGATGGGGCATGACACGTCTATTCATCTGCCAGGTACACCGTGGAAGCTGGAGCTCGGCTATTTCTACTTCCCATTCCTGTTGTTCCTCTTGGTAGGTACAACGAATGCCGTTAACATCACAGATGGAGTGGATGGACTATTGGCAGGGACGGGAGCCATTGCTTTTGGTGCTTATGCGATCATCGCATGGTTTGGTCAAGATTATGACACCGCTATTTTTAGTGCGGCTGTTGTAGGTGCGCTACTTGGCTTCCTCGTCTTCAATGCACATCCGGCACGCGTGTTCATGGGTGATACCGGTTCACTCGGACTTGGTGGAGCGCTCGCGGGAATTGCAATCATGACCAAGACAGAATTGCTCTTGGCTATTATCGGTGGGGTATTTGTTGTCGAGACGCTCTCTGTTATTATGCAGGTAGTCTCCTTTAAGACACGTGGAAAGCGCATTTTCCGTATGAGTCCCCTGCATCATCATTTTGAATTAACAGGCTGGTCAGAGTGGCGCGTGGTTGTCACGTTCTGGCTGGTCGGTATGTTCTTTGCTGGATTGGGTGTATACCTTGAGGTGGTGACAATCAGATGATGCGTTTTCAAGATAAGCATGTCGTCGTTATTGGTATGGCAAAGAGCGGTGTCGCAGTGGCAAAACTGCTACACCGCTTTGGTGCTCATGTCGTCGTAAATGATAAAAAGCCACGTGAAGAAGCGGTGGGGATAGAAGAGCTGGAATCGTTGGGGATTCCGGTCATTTGCGGCTATCACCCAGATGATCTCATTCATGAAGGCGTATCCCTGGTGGTCAAAAATCCGGGGATTCCGTATGAAGCAGCACCCGTCAAGCAGGCGCAGGCACTAGGCATTCCTGTTGTGACGGAGGTGGAGCTGGCCTCCCAGATTGCCAAGGCACCGATTATCGGCATTAGTGGCTCCAATGGCAAGACCACGACTACTACGCTCGTCGGACTGATTTTTAAAGAAGCGGGTCTGGATGCGAAGGTAGGAGGAAACATTGGTACCGTGTTGTGCGGGCTAGCGGAGGAAGCTGGTCCCGACGAATGGCTCGTTGCCGAATTGAGTAGCTTCCAGCTGATGGGGACGAGGGAATTCCGCCCGCATATCGGTGTTTTGCTCAATCTGTATCCTGCACATCTGGATTACCATCACACAATGGAAGAGTATTTGGCAGCCAAACTGAAAATGTTTGCGAACCAAACGGCAGATGACGCAGCTATTTTGCCATATGACCAACCAGAGATCGTAGAAAAATGCAAAGATCTCCCTTCAGCTATCTACTACTTTAGCAAGAGTCAAGAGGTGCCAAAGGGAACTTTTATCAAGGATGGTTTGATCCTGTTTGCGGATGGGAATGGGAATACAGAGCCAATCGTTGCGATAGCGGATATTACTGTTCCTCATCTGGACAACGCATTGGCAGCGATTCTAGTTGCGAAGCTCGCGGGTGCGGACAAGCAATCGATTATTCAAGTTCTTACTACCTTCCCAGGGGTAGAGCACCGGATGGAGTTCGTGGATTCGATTCGCGGTGTTAAATACTTCAATGATTCAAAAGCTACCAATCCGGAAGCGGCATCGCGCGCCTTGCAAGCATGCAAGGAGCCAGTCGTATGGATTTGCGGCGGATTGGATCGTGGCGTTGATTTTCGGGAACTGCTACCTGTGATCCAAGGTCGAGTAAAAGCAGTCATCGCTCTCGGGCAAACGGCTCCGATTTTACTGGAACGTGCTCAGGAAGCAGGGATTAATGAGCGTATCCATGTCGATACTGTGGAAAAAGCCGTTCTTGCTGCTTCCCGGTTAGCCGAATCAGGTGATGTGGTCTTACTCAGCCCTGCTTGTGCGAGTTGGGACATGTTTCCTTCGTTTGAGACAAGGGGGAGCATGTTTAAGGACGGCGTGCATAGACTTAAAACAAGCCTAGCATAACGTCCCACTGCACCATCAAGAATATGACAAAAGCGGGACGGCATGAGAAAGGATGACCTGGCACGATGAGCAAGGTACGCTCTGCCCCCGACTTCGTAATTATTTTTGCAACACTTTTTTTATTGGGAATTGGCATCGTGATGGTGTACAGCGCCAGCGCGATCGTGGCGCAAAAGCCGCCATTTTCTGATCCGTATTTTTTTGCCAAGCGGCAACTGATCTTCGCTTTGTTAGGGATTACATCCATGTACATTACGATGAATATCGACTACTGGGTGTGGAAGCACTGGGCCAAGCCAGGGTATTTGATGAGTATCGGTTTGTTGATTCTGGTTCTGATCATCGGGATTGAAGTAAATGGCTCGAAAAGCTGGCTTGGTTTTGGAGCTTTTGGAATTCAACCAGGTGAATTTGCAAAGCTTGGCGTCGTTGCATTCTTGGCGAGGTGGCTCTCAGATAATCAGAAGCAAATTGTCTTGTTCCGAAAAGGTCTTATGCCTGCCTTGGGAATCCCAGTTCTTTGTTTTGGTTTGATCATGCTGCAACCGGATTTGGGCACAGGAACGGTTTTGATGGGAACAGCAGTTGTCATGATTTTTGCGTCAGGTGCGCGGATCAGTCATTTTGTCGGATTGGGAATGATCGGAGTTGTTGGCTTCATCGGCTTGGTATTGTCAGCACCTTACCGAATCAAAAGGATTACGTCTTTCCTCGATCCGTGGTCTGACCCGCTCAATACTGGCTATCAAATCATCCAATCCCTTTACGCAATAGGTCCCGGCGGTTTGTTGGGTCTTGGTCTAGGGCAAAGCAGACAGAAGCATCTGTATCTGCCTGAGCCTTACAATGATTTTATTTTCTCGATTGTCGCGGAGGAGCTTGGCTTTATCGGAGGCACGCTCATTCTCTTGCTTTTCCTCCTCTTGTTGTGGAGGGGAATGCGAACGGCGATTACGGCTCCAGATTTGTTCGGAAGTCTACTTGCGCTAGGGATCATCGGCATGATTGCCATCCAGGTGGTCATCAATATTGGTGTTGTGACAGGGATGTTTCCGGTGACAGGAATCACGTTGCCGTTCTTAAGCTACGGTGGTTCATCGTTGACGCTGATGCTCACTGGTGTTGGTGTTTTGTTGAACATCTCTCGTTTTTCTCGATAATAGAAACCTCAACAGGGAGTACGCAATAAGCAAGTAAATCAGCCTATTGCTACTCCTTCTAAAAAAAGGGTGTGAACGTATGCGTGTCGTCTTAACAGGCGGTGGCACAGGTGGACATATTTATCCGGCGCTTGCGGTGGCGAGGGAAGTTTCTCGCCAGAATCCGCAGGCTGCCTTTTTGTATATTGGCAGTAAAAAAGGCTTGGAAGCTGGTTTGGTTCCGAAATCCAATATTCCTTTCCAATCCGTGGAAATTAGCGGGTTGAAGCGCAAGCTGTCGTTGGACAACCTGAAGACCTTATGGAAATTCGTCCGGGCCGTTGGCGATGCCAAGAAAATGTTGCGCGAATTCAAACCAGATGTCGTAATTGGGACAGGTGGCTACGTATGTGGTCCAGTCGTATATGCAGCTTCTCGATTGGGAATCCCGACTCTCATCCATGAGCAAAACGTAGTGCCGGGCTTGACCAACAAGTTTCTTTCTCGATCAGCTACAAGGGTGGCCGTTTCGTTCAAAGAATCGCTTGCCCATTTCCCGCCTTCTAAAACAGTACTGACCGGCAACCCGCGTGCTACGGAAGTCATGCACGGTAATGCAGAGGCGGGGCGTAGCTTTTTGGGCGTGGACAACAACAAAAAAATCGTACTGATCTTTGGTGGCAGCAGGGGAGCGCGCGCAATAAATGAGGCAGTGCTTTCTGTTGTTACGCAGTTGGGCAAATATGCCGATACTCATTTTGTATATGTGACGGGCGACGTTCATTTTGAAACGATTTCGGCACAGCTTCGTGAACTGGGAACACTTCCAAGTAACATTTCTGTGCTTCCTTTCGTCCATAATATGCCGGATGTTTTGGCGGCGACGCATGTATTGGTTGGGCGTGCAGGGGCATCTACCCTGGCAGAAATAACGGCACTAGGTGTGCCTGCGATCTTGATTCCGTCCCCGTATGTCACGAACAACCATCAAGAGAAAAATGCAAGGGGATTGGAGCGAGCAGGGGCAGCTCATGTTATCGTAGAGCGGGAGCTCACCGGAGAGAGCTTGCTACTTTCCTTGGAAAATATCCTTGCCAATCCAGCGAAATGGGAAGAGATGAAAAACAGTTCTCTTTCATTGGGAATGCCGCAAGCTGCGACGGAGATTGTCCGTCAATTAGAGGCGATTACACGAAAAAAATGATCAGATGGGCGATTGTCACGCCGATCTGGGCGAACGCATAGTATGGAGCAAACACGTGAGAAGACTAGGTCCGACCTAGCAAACGTATCAGGAGGTTCACAAATGAAAAAGATCGCAGATGAACTCATGCAAGCAGGAATCGAAAAAGTGTGGACCGATGAACCCCTTGCTAATCATACAACGTGGCGGATCGGGGGTCCTGCTGATTTGTTAATCCAACCCAAGGATAAAGCATCCTTGCAAAAAGCCTTGCAGATCATCCATCGTCATGAAATTCCTTGGAGTGTAATCGGGCGCGGTTCAAACCTTCTGGTGAGGGACAGAGGGATACGTGGAGCCGTGCTTAAAGTGGCCGAGGGCTTGAGCCACTGTGAGTTCAAGGGCGAAGAGGTGTGTGTGGGTGCCGGATATTCCATGATCCGCCTGGCGGTGGAGACAGGCAAGGTGGGATTAACAGGTATGGAGTTTGCAGGAGGGATTCCTGGTACGGTAGGCGGCGCCGTCTATATGAATGCGGGGGCACACGGATCTGATCTTTCACGTATTCTTATTGATGCCGAGATCCTTTTCGAAAACGGCGAAAGTAAAGTGTTGAGTAACGAGGAACTGAGCTTTAGTTATCGGACTTCTCTTTTGCAAAAGCAAAAAGGGATTGTGCTAGAAGCCCGTTTTCAATTGAGGATGGGCGACCGCAAAGAGATTGCGGCCACGCTCGCTGCCAATAAGGAACGACGGCGCAATACGCAGCCACTGCAGATGCCGTGTGCCGGCAGCGTGTTCCGAAATCCGCCAAATGACCACGCAGGTCGCCTGATTGAGGCGGCTGGGCTGAAGGGCTATCGGGTCGGAGGAGCTCAGGTTTCAGAAAAACACTCCAACTTCATCGTGAATTGCGGAGGAGCAACGGCTGCCGACGTCCTCACCTTGATTGATCACGTTCGGAGCACCATTCTCGAGAAAAATGGGATTGACCTGCATCCGGAAGTCCTGGTGGTGGGCGAGGGGTAACACGGAGGTGAAAGTTTGGAGACTTTTGCGATCGAAGGCGGAAGACCTCTGTCCGGTTCGCTTCGGATCCAAGGTGCTAAGAACGCTGCTCTTCCCATTCTTGCCGCTGCTGTGCTCGCGGAAGGGCAATTCTATATCTATGACGTCCCCCATCTAAAAGACATTAAAGTCATGCTCGAAATCTTGACGTTGCTTGGGGCGAATACGAAGCATGAGGACGGATGTGTCGATCTGGATACAACGTCTGTCTGTGTCCCGCAGGTGCCGGATGATTTAATGAGCCAGATGCGATCTTCGATTTTTTTGGCGGGACCACTCCTGGCACGTCTGGGTGAGGTCACGATTTCCAGGCCAGGTGGATGTGACATTGGAGAGCGCAGGATTGACTTGCACTTAGCTGGATTGACTGCGCTAGGAGCCAAAATCGAAGAAACGGAAGGCTACATTACATTTCGGGCCAAACAATTACGTGGGTCCAATATCTTTCTTTCCTTCCCCAGTGTGGGCGCGACGGAAAATATCATGATGGCAGCTGTGCTGGCAAAAGGCACGACCCGAATTTGTAATGCAGCACGAGAACCGGAAATCATCGACCTCCAAAATTTCCTGAATGCAATGGGGGCGCGGATCAGAGGGGCAGGCACCGATACGATTGAAATCAGTGGTGTACCTCGCTTGCGTTCTGTCAGTTACCGGATCATACCGGACAGGATTGTGACAGGAACCTATATGCTGGCTGTCGGTATTTCACAGGGACATATCGAATTGACCAATACTCTGCCTGAGCAATTAACGGCATTGATTGAGGTCGCCCGTAGCTGCGGTGTTGAAATCAAGACCCGCCATGATATAATGGAAATCAAAAGCACCTCCCGTCCACGTGCCTACGACCGGATTATCACCTCGCCATATCCTGGGTTTCCAACCGATTTGCAGGCGCAGCTGATGGTGTTTCTGTCACAGGCTAGGGGAACGAGTGTCATCAAAGAGACCATTTTCGAAGGAAGATTCAAACATGTGAATGAATTGGCGCGAATGGGCGCCTCTATATACGTTGATCTTGGCTCCGCAATCATTCGGGGTGTCAACAAATTGACCGCTACGAATGTCGAAGCTACTGATCTTCGAGCAGGTGCTGCCTTAGTCCTCGCAGGGCTTGCTGCAGAAGGTATTACCACGGTGAACCAGATCCATCATATCGATCGCGGATACGATCGGCTGGAAGAGCAGTTGCGTCAATTAGGAGCCGATATATCACGAGTATCGATTTAACCGAGGGAGAGTGGGCGGCATAATGTTATGCCGCTTTCCCTGTTTTGTTTAATGACATTTATTCGAAAGACATCCAGTAATTTACTTTGCTCTGGGCAATGAGCCTAAAAAACATGAGGAAGGGTACGGCCATGGCGGTATATGAGGAACGCATTCCGCAAGTCAAGCAACAACGCCCCAGAAGAAGGGGCAACCGCAAGCTGGTCATTCTATTGGTATTGTTTTTTCTTACCATTCTCATCATCGTTTTTATCCGTTCCCCTTACAGTAAGGTGCAAGAGATTCGAGTGATTGGTAATGATATTTATACGACGGAGCAAATCATTACACAATCTGGATTAAACAAGGACATGCAGTTTCTAAACGTATGGGAGAACAGTGTTCGAAATAACTTGAAACCACTAGAGGCCATTAAAGATGTGACGGTGAGCCGCTCTTTCCCCGGATTGATCACGCTACATATAACTGAACAAAAGCGCGTCGCTTTTTGGAGTGGGCAGGACGGAAGCCGCTATGCCTTACTGGACAATGGCTATGTGCTGAAACAAGTTAATTTTGCCAAGCGCGTAGTGGACAGGCCATTGATTAGCTCGTGGGCCTCACCTGAGCTCCTTCCCCATCTCGCGAAGTCGCTATCGAAATTATCGCCAGATGTACTCGCCGAGATTTCGGATATTACACTGACGCCAACGGTGTACGACAAGCAACGCGTAACGCTGTACATGCGAGACGGGAATGAAGTAAGAAGCGTTATCTACAAGCTGGACAAGATGTTGAACTGGTATCCGACGATCGTGAAAGAATTGCCGCCAGATACAAAAGGGGTGCTCTCTTTGTTTGAGCAGCCATGGTTTATTCCGTACGGGGCTCAAGGGGCTATTCCTATTCAGGAAGGGCAAGAGCAACCGCAGCAGTAAATGAAAAAGGGGAAAGTAGACAATGAGTCGTCGTCGCAAATTTCATTTGTATTTAACCATCGTGACGTTTTCTACCGGCTTTCTAGTGGCCACTTCCTTCGAAACGAACAAGCTTACGCGCAAAGAACGGCTGAATGATCAGCTGTTCCAGCAGGAAACGCAATTGAATGACCGAATTTTGGCTGAGAAGGAGCAAAATCGGCATCTGGAAAATCAACTGCTCGATTTGCAGCGTCAGGTGGGAAAAGTGGAAGAAGCGATGGCGGAGCGTAAATCGGAGGCTGCCGAGACACTCAGTCAACTGGATGCAGCGCGGATGCTGGCAGGGGTAGTCGCTGTCCAAGGGCCAGGTATCGTGATAACGATGCAGGATAGCCAGAATGCAGCGAACAGCGCAGACATCGCGAACTACATCGTACATGAGCAGGATGTCCGCCTGGTCGTCAATGAACTGCGTGCAGCAGGAGCAGAGGCGATCAGCATTAACGGACAGCGAGTGGTGAGTAATTCCGAGATTCGTTGCATTGGACCAACGATCATTGTAAACGGCATCAAGTCGGCCGCTCCATTCGTCGTAACTGCGATCGGAAACCCCGACACACTAGACAGTGCGTTGAACTTGCCGGGAGGTGTTTTGCACTCCTTGCAAGATTTTGTCCAAATAAGCGTAGCCAAAAAAGAGCGAGTCGAGCTACCTGCCTTTGTTGGTGACGCGAAAACGAAACACTCCTAAATAAAAGGATGCGTTTACCTATGTTACAAAAAAGCCGTAAAATCACATTTATTCTTGCCATTATTAGTGCTATCATAGGTGTGATGTTGACTGTGCAATTACGAAGCAGTCTTCATCCTATTCATAAAGAGTCTCGCAGCATCGCGGAACTTCGGACCACGTTGCAAAAAGAACTGGAGAAACACAAAAACCTGCTCGCAGACATTTCAAAGTATAATCAGCTGTACTACCAATACGAAACCTCACTCAGTGAAGATGAAAGTATCTCCGTTATGAAAGAGGAGTTGGCACGGACTCGCCGCATGGCTGGTATGGTAGGGATGGAGGGAGAAGGCATCGTTATTGATGTTGTCGATGCCCATACGCCTGAAGAACCAGCTATGGATGAACATATGCCTGTGCCAGTTGTAGGCGACTATACGATTGACGATGAAGATTTGCGCTGGTTGGTAAATATCCTGTTTGCAAACGGAGCACAAGGAGTTTCCATTAATGGTCATCGACTGATTGCTACCACTGCGATCCGCAATGTGGGAGACGTCATCCAAATCGATACCAGGACGATTAGGGCTCCGTATGAGATAAAAGCATTGGGGGAACCTGAAGTATTGTTGTCCGCATTGAAGCTGGAGGGCGTAGAGGAGAACTTTCAGCTGGCGAATAAGAAGGTGCTGGCCGAAAAACGGGACAAGCTGATGATCTCAGCGAATAACGAAACACGTGTCATTCAATTTATGAAACCTGTGAAAGAAAAAGGAGATTCGTAACCATGTGGCTCCCGCTTATCGGACTGATTGTCGGTCTTGTTGTCGGCTTCCTGCTGGATTGGCGTGTGCCCCAGGAGTATAGCAGCTATCTATCAATAGCCCTCTTGGCTGGATTGGATACGATCTTTGGGGGGATTCGTTCGTTTTTAGAACGTACTTTTAACGTTCGTATTTTCATGTCTGGATTCTTTTTCAACACACTTTTTGCAGCAGGCTTGGCCTTCATCGGAGGGTTCTTGGGGATTGATCTGTATTTGGCTGCGATCGTGGCTTTCGGGGTCCGCTTGTTCAACAATCTCGCTGTCATTAGGAGAATTGTTCTATCCAAATGGATCAATCAGCAAGAATAACGCGAAGAAAAATGGGAAGATGGTCATTTTTTTGCAAAAAATCAATAAGAAAAAAAGGGAATGGTTGTCCTGTGTGGAATAATTTATGCAGGTGTTCTCACTTTAACAAGAAAAAAGACGTAGCAGGGGAGGTGTCACAGGTTTGGTAAGCAATGAATTCATCGTCAGCCTAGACATTGGAACATCCAAAGTACGCGTCATGATCGGCGAGATCAACAACGGTTCCATCAACATCATCGGCGTCGGACAATCACACTCGGAAGGCATCAAGAAGGGCGTGATTGTAGACATCGACCAAACCGTGCATGCCATCCGAGAAGCGGTTGATCATGCCGAGCGCATGGTTGGCGTTTCAATCGAAGAAGTGTATGTGGGGATCACTGGAAACCATATCGATCTGCATGAAACCCAAGGGGTTGTCGCTGTATCCAGCGAAGACCGTGAGATACGAGAAGAAGATATTCAACGCGTAATTCAGGCAGCGAAGGTCGTGGCTATTCCTCCAGACCGTGAAATCATCGAGGTAGTCCCAAAAGAGTACATCGTTGATGGACAAGGGAGCATTAAGGACCCGCGTGGGATGATTGGTGTCCGACTGGAAATGGAAGGGACCATTGTGACCGGATTGAAAACGGTCGTACATAACATCGTTCGCTGTGCTCAACGAACCAATCTGCGTGTAGCTGGAATATTCTTGCAACCGCTTGCGGCTAGCACTGTTGCTCTATCCAAAGATGACAAAAATATGGGTGTCGTTCTTGTCGACATCGGTGCGGGTTCTACCACGATCGGTGTATTCGAGCAGGGGAAACTGGCAGCGACCACCGTGATCGGCATCGGTGGCGACCACATTACGAGCGATATCTCACTGGGGCTGCGCACGCATACAGATGTGGCAGATCGTGTGAAAACCAAGAACGGCTGTGCCCTTATTGACGAAGCATCCGAAGATGTGAAGTTCAAGGTGAACCGGATTGGCAGCGAAGTCGAGAAGCAATTTACGCAAGTGGATTTGGCCAATATTATCGAGCCGCGCGCTGCGGAAATATTCCAATTAGTCGAGGATGCTGTATACAAATTAGGCTACCGCGACGAAATTGCAGGTGGATATGTTCTTACGGGTGGTACCGTAGCCATGCCGGGCATGTTGGAATTGGCAAAAGAAGAATTGGACGCACCTGTTCGAATTGCGATTCCTGATTACATCGGAGTGAGAGATCCTGCCTACACCACTGGGGTAGGTCTGATTCAATATGCCTTGCAGTTGATGGAGCGCCGCAGCATTCGCGTGACCCCCTCATTCAAGGGCACTCAGAAGCAAACCGTCTCGTCTAAGCCAAAAGAAGGCGGCGGTTTGATGGAAAAAGTAAAAAACTGGTTTAGCGAATTTATTTAATGGAGTTCGCTTACCAAGCTTAACTACAATGACGAAGATGAGGATCGATTCGTTCCATTGTGTTTAGTTGACAGGCTTCTGTAGCCACGAAGTTTTCTTATGTTGAAGTTGGGGAGGACTAGCAATATGCTGGAATTTGATATGGACTTGGAATCCTTTGCACGAATTAAAGTTATTGGTTGCGGGGGCGGAGGTAGCAACGCAGTAAACCGCATGATCGCCGGTGGAGTAAAGGGTGTAGAATTCATCACCTTGAACACCGACGCGCAAGCACTTCAGCTCTCCAGTGCAGATATCAAGCTGCAAATTGGGGAAAAGCTGACACGTGGACTGGGAGCAGGTGCGAATCCTGAGATCGGTAAAAAAGCGGCGGAAGAAAGCCGTGATTTGATTGAGAACGCTTTGCGTGGAGCTGACATGGTATTCGTAACTGCCGGTATGGGTGGGGGTACGGGTACAGGTGCAGCACCTGTTGTTGCAGAGATCGCCAAAGAAATGGGTGCTCTTACAGTTGGTGTAGTAACTCGTCCGTTCTCCTTCGAGGGTCGCAGACGTTCCCAGCACGGTGAGATCGGTATCGCTGCTCTGAAAGAAAAAGTAGACACACTGATCGTGATTCCTAACGACCGTCTTTTGGAAATCGTTGATAAAAATACGCCAATGCTCGAAGCGTTCCGCGAAGTTGACAACGTACTGCGACAAGGGGTTCAAGGTATTTCCGATCTGATTGCGGTACCTGGACTGATCAACTTGGACTTCGCTGACGTGAAGACGATCATGACTGAGCGCGGTTCTGCTCTCATGGGTATCGGTGTAAGCAGTGGCGAAAATCGTGCGGCTGAAGCTGCACGTCGGGCTATTTCCAGCCCACTGCTCGAGACTGCGATTGATGGTGCACGCGGTGTTCTCATGAACATCACTGGCGGTACCAACCTGAGCTTGTACGAGGTAAACGAAGCAGCCGACATCGTATCTTCTGCATCTGACCCAGATGTTAACATGATTTTCGGTGCGGTGATTAACGAGGATCTGAAAAATGAATTGGTAGTGACCGTAATTGCTACAGGCTTCGAGCATAGTCAACGCGCGGTGGAAGCTCCTCGCCGTCAACAACAGCCGATCAACACGCCTGGCAATCGTCCGACACCAGTTTCCAATACGAATAACAGCCGTGCGAAGGAAGAAGAGGAAGACAAGTCTTTCTTCTCCATGGGCAACCTGGATAATCTGGATATTCCAGCATTCCTGCGCAATCGCCGCCGCAACAAAAACTAAAGCAATAAATGACTGTCAAAAGCCTTGTTCCCGTCAGTGGGGACAAGGCTTTTTTTCTTTGATTGGATGAAAAATGTTAGACAAAAAAACCAAAAAAACACCGTCAAGAATTGACAGACTTTACATACACATTGATATATACTGCTTTTACTGATAGAAGTCGTCCTACTATTTACCATTTTTGCTAGGACACATGCTTGCTGCCAAGTCGGTCAAAAGATGAGGGGGAAAGCACGTGGTTGTGTATCTTGATATCATTCTACTCCTGAATGTGGCTATTGATACCTTGTTACTCTGGTTTACTGCTTATTTTCGTAAAGAGCGCATGGTGTGGTGGAGAATGATACTTGCCTCCCTGTTTGGCTCCGTGTATCTGGTCTTTTTCTTTTTTCCTGTGTTTTCTCCGATGTATCAATGGTGGGTCAAACTGCTCTTTTCTGTCATCATGCTGTGGATTGCTTTTGGGAACAGGAGGTTGTTGTCCTTTGCGCAAAACTTGATCATTTTTTACTTTGTCGCATTTGTGTTCGGAGGGGGAGTGCTTGGTCTACAGTATTTTATGGCACCGCAGAGTGAAATTGTGAATGGACTGGTTGTCACACATAATGATGGGTTTGGTGTTGGGTTCAAGCCAACCTTTGGGATTGTCCTGATCGGTTTTATCCTGATCTTTTTCCTCGGGAAAAAGAGCTACCGCGCAATCCAGGAGCCGCGAAGAATCGAAACCTTTCTCGTCGATGTCGTCGTTACGTTGGCAGGGGAAAAAGTCATTTGCCGTGGACTTGTGGATACAGGAAACCAGCTCCATGAGCCGATTACACGCATACCCGTCATGATTATGGAGAATCGCATGTTCGCACATTTGCTTCCGCCGTCGCTTCTCCGACAAGCCGATGAAAACGGTGGAGTGTGGGAGAAGCTAGACGGATCTTGGGACCATCTGCCGCTGGAATGGCAGTCTCGGGTACGCTTGATCCCGTATCGCAGCGTGTCAAGAGGTATGGATTTTTTGCTCGCAATCAAACCAGACCATGTCATGGTCGTGCAAGACGGGATTCGTTTTGAAACAGAACGGGTGTTAATCGGGCTTAACCCGATCCCATTGGCCGCTGACGGCAAGTATCAGGCCATCGTGCACCCAGCCATGATGGAAGCTTATGAAGCGGATGTTCAAAAAGTCATCAATTGATCAGGAAATAAGAGAAGAATCAACCTTTATTCTCAAACAGGAGGGCTAATCATGTATGTAAAACTTCGCCTACAACTCCAATTGACCTGGTACCGAATCTTGCTCTGGCTTGGTGTACGCGCCGAAGAAGTCTATTATATTGGCGGGAGTGAAGCATTGCCTCCACCGTTGACCAGGGAAGAAGAGGAGCTGTTGCTCGGACGACTGCCTTCTGGTGATCCGGCTGTCCGCGGTATGCTAATTGAACGCAATCTTCGTCTGGTCGTATACATCGCCCGCAAGTTTGAGAATACGGGAATTAATATCGAGGACTTGGTCAGCATTGGCACCATTGGCTTGATTAAGGCAGTGAACACCTTTGATCCAGACAAGAACATCAAGCTGGCAACGTATGCATCTCGTTGTATCGAAAACGAAATCCTCATGTATCTTCGCCGCAATAATAAAATTCGTTCAGAGGTATCTTTTGATGAACCACTTAACATTGATTGGGATGGTAATGAGCTGTTGCTCTCAGATGTTTTGGGTACGGAGAATGACACGATCTATAAAAACATTGAGGATCAAGTGGATCGAAAGCTTCTGAAAAAAGCACTGGATAAGCTGTCTGACCGCGAGAGAATTATCATGGAGCTGCGCTTCGGCTTAGCGGGAGAAGAGGAAAAGACACAGAAGGATGTAGCGGATTTGTTGGGTATCTCACAGTCGTATATTTCGCGTTTGGAAAAGCGAATTATAAAACGGTTACGAAAAGAATTCAACAAGATGGTCTAACGCATATTTTCCCAGCTTGGGGGGATACTGTTCCTAAACCGAAACAGATGGTGGTTTTTGCCACCTTCTTGGTCGGCTACGCGTCAGTTACGCGGCCTTTCAAGACAACCGGGTTAGGGACTTTTTTCTTGCTTCGAGGAGGGAAAGACGTGACGCGCAATAAGGTAGAGATATGCGGGGTAGATACCTCCAAGCTTCCGGTGTTGACAAACAAAGAGATGCGGGAATTGTTTGAGCGCCTGCAAAGTGGGGAGCTGGCTGCCCGCGAGAAACTGGTCAACGGCAACTTGCGACTGGTGCTTAGCGTAATCCAACGGTTCAACAATCGCGGAGAGTTCGTGGATGACTTGTTTCAAGTGGGCTGCATCGGATTGATGAAAGCGATCGACAACTTTGATCTCGGACAAAACGTGAAGTTTTCCACGTATGCCGTACCGATGATCATCGGAGAAATTCGACGCTATTTACGGGACAACAATCCGATTCGCGTTTCCCGCTCTTTGCGAGACATCGCGTACAAGGCCTTGCAAGTGCGTGACAATCTGACCAACAAACATTCGCGTGAGCCTACCATTATCGAGATTTCTCAGGAATTGAACGTAGCCAAAGAAGACGTCGTGTTTGCACTCGATGCGATCCAGGATCCGGTTTCATTGTTTGAACCGATTTATCAGGATGGTGGCGATCCGATTTACGTCATGGATCAGATTAGTGACGAGAAGAACAAAGATGTCACGTGGGTAGAGGAAATTGCGCTTCGTGAGGGAATGCAGCGACTAGGTGACCGAGAAAAAATGATATTATCCATGCGCTTTTACGAAGGAAAAACGCAGATGGAAGTAGCAGAGGAAATCGGTATCTCACAGGCTCAGGTATCCCGATTAGAAAAAGCGGCAATTGCCCATATGCAAAAGCACGTTCAATCGTAAGGAGAAACCAAATAGGCGACCCGGCGGTCTTGTACCGTTCGGGTTTTTTGTACGAGCGGAAAAGTTAGTTTTCAATCGCCTTACTTTTTGCCAAAGAAGCGGACATATTCCTCATTGGACTCATATACTGAAAGTAACGGAGAAAAGAAGGTGAGGAAGAATGGTAAAAATCTCTGACTTCCAGACCAAAGAAGTGGTAAATATTCTCGATGGGAAGCGGCTTGGGCAAGTTTCAGATTTGGAGATCGATCTGCGTCACGGTCGTGTAGAGGCTATCGTCGTACCGGGACCAGGCAAGTTTCTCGGCTTCTTTTCTGCCGGGAATGATTATGTCATACCCTGGCGCAATATTGTGAAGATCGGGAAAGATGTGGTGCTTGTTCGGATGGAAGAAGCACTTAAAGTTGAAGTAAAAACTTCTGGTGGAGAAGAATACTAACGCGTAAAGGGAGAAAGGCACGGATAGCCTTTCTTTTCTTTTCGGCTATGGTATGATTAGCCATATGAGGAAGGTGACAACATGAGAGAACCTTTTGTCAGGGTAGAGGATAAGTCAATCTTATCGTTAACAGTGTGGGAGCAACAATTTCCTGGATTAGTGGCGGGGTTTACTATTCGCTCAGGCGGGGAAAGTGAACAACCGTACGGGTCTTTTAATATGGGGCTGCATGTGGGTGATGAATCTGCAAACGTAGTAGCCAATAGACGCAAGCTGGCAGAACAAGTCGGGATGTCTTTTACGGCGTGGACATGCGCCGATCAAGTGCACGGAAATCGGGTATGTCAGGTCACAGCAGGCGGTGCGGGAAAAGAAAGTCTAGAGGATGTCATATCTGCAACGGATGGTTTGTTTACCCTTGAAAAAGGAGTCATGCTGACCTCGTTTTACGCAGATTGTGTTCCCCTCTATTTTCTGGATCCCCATTCGGGAGCAATTGGACTAGCTCACGCAGGCTGGAAGGGGACAGTAGGCCGTATTGCCGAGGAAATGGTGAATGCCATGACGAAGCACTATCAGGCAAAGCCAGAGGACATTCGCGTCGCAATTGGCCCATTCATTGGCGGCTGTTGCTATGAAGTCGATGAGCGAATCATGACGCAGGTACGCACTTGTGCAGCCGAATGGGAAAAAGCAGTCATCTCCTCCACAGAGGAGCGGTACATGCTGGACCTTCGTCAGCTAAACACAGAGATTTTGCTCGAAGCAGGAATTTCTTCAGGCAATATTTTATCCACGGATTGGTGTACAAGCTGCAGAACAGACTTGTTTTTCTCTCATCGCAAGGAAGCCGGGATACAAGGGACTACTGGACGCATGGCTTCCTATATCGGCTGGAAGGAAAACCTGTAGAAGAAAGGGAAGGGTTCGTTATGACCAAGGAACAAGAACTGTTAAAAGAACGACTGCAATCCATCGAAGCAAGAATTCAGGCTGCTTGCGATCGGGCGAACCGCAAACGTGAGGAAGTAAAAATTATTGCCGTGACCAAGTATGTCGACGCAGATGCCATTGGGGACTTGCTCGCGGTAGGCGTAGAGAATATCGGCGAAAATCGCGTGCAGGATGCCCTGCCCAAGCACCAGCTACACGGCGATAAAGGGATCTGGCATTTTATCGGGCACCTCCAGACGAACAAGGCAAAAGAAGTTGTAGGACGATTCCCGTACATCCATTCTCTGGACCGACTTTCTTTGGCACAAGAGCTAAATCGACGCGGTGAAGCGTTGGATCATGTCGTAAAATGCTTTTTGCAGGTCAATATATCCGGCGAAGAGACAAAATTTGGGCTTAGTCCCAATGACGTATTGGCTTTTTTGCGCGAAACCAGTAATATGAAACATATAAGTATCGTCGGATTAATGACGATGGCGCCTGTTGTCGAAAACCAAGAGGAAGCCAGGAAGGTGTTCCGTGGCCTCTATGAGTGGAAGCAACGGATTAACGAAATGGCACTCCCACACGCACAGGTGAAAGAGCTGTCCATGGGCATGTCTAGTGATTTTGAAGTGGCCATTGAAGAGGGAGCTACATATATTCGTTTGGGATCGGTATTGGTCAAGCCGGAGTAAAGGAAAACAGACCAAACCACGGAGTAAGAGAGGAGGAAGAGTATGGGTGTTATGAATAAATTGATGGGGTTTCTGGGGTTAGAAAACGAGGAATACATCGAAGAGACAACAACGGTGGAAGAGGAAAGAGAAGAGCAAGAGTCCTCGCACAAACGCCAGCCAGCGATCGGTCGAGCTAACAACGTGGTACCGTTTCAAGCACGGGAAAAGGAGGGAATCCGTTTGATTCTCTGTGAACCCCGTCATTACAGCGATGCACAGGATATCGCAGACAACCTGCGTCATCGTAGACCGGTTGTGGTCAACCTCCATCGTGTGGAAAAAGACCAAGCTAAAAGAATTATCGACTTTTTGAGCGGGACGGTCTACGCACTGAACGGCGATATCCAAAAGGTCGGAGACACGATCTTCGTGTGCACGCCTGACCATGTAGATATTCAGGGTACGATCTCCAGTGTGTTGGAAGAGTAGCCAATTAAGACGAAATTAAAAGGGTGAGCAAATGATTGCTGTCTTTTCGGTTTTAAATTTTGCTTTTACGGTATATCAATACATGATTATTGCTTACATTTTGATGTCATGGGTTCCTCAAATGAGAGGTACAGGCATCGGACAGTTACTGGAAAAACTGGTTGAGCCTTATTTGGCTCCATTTCGCCGGTTTATCCCATCGCTCGGCTTCATCGATATCTCCCCCATTGTCGCATTGATTGCACTGCGCTTTGCCCAATCTGGCCTGTTCGCCATTTTGCAACAAATCATGTTCTAGGCGAGTGATACGATGAGCATATTTGACCATTTTTCAAAAGAAGAACGTCCCTTTGTTGAACGGGCGCTGGAAATGCTGACGCAAGTAGAGCGGACGCAGGCCATGCGCCTTACTGATTTTATAGACCCGAGGCAATTGATGATTTTTGAGAGTCTATCTTCACAAGTAAGAGATGTGAAGGTTTCTCCCTATGGAGGCTACGAGGGTGCCGAGCGTGTTCGGATTATCATCCATCCGGAGTACCTCCCTGTTGAGCCTGAGGATTATCGCCTCACCTTATTGGCAATCAAGGCTGATCAGCGCTTTCATGTGCTGGAGCATCGAGATGTGATGGGGGCGATGCTGGGCGTCGGGATGAAGCGGGAGAAATTCGGAGATATGCTGACAGATTCTGCTGGCAGCTACGCGATTGTAGCAGAGGAAGTCGCTGATTTTGTTTGTGCGCAGGTGACGCAAATTCATCGGACATCTGTTCAATTTGAGCGGGTAGCATGGGAGGCGTTTACACCGCCTGCACCCAAGTTTGTAGAGAAAACGATTACCGTGCCATCACCGCGAATGGACGCGATCATCGGAGAAGTACACAATATGTCTCGCGCAAAAGCATTGGTGCCAATTCGAGCGGGAAAAGTAAAAATCAACTGGAAAGTAATCGAAGACCCATCTTATCAACTCCAGATGGGTGATATGGTATCTCTTGCAGGCTATGGTCGGTTCAAAATTCTTGAGGTAGCAGGTCCAACACGCAGTGGAAGACTTCGCATGATTGTCGGACTGGTTACATAAGATGGACCAAGGCTCAAAAATTTGTAAAATACGGCAGGAAACACAGCTAATTCTGTCGAAATGATTGAAGACGAATTATCGGGAAAAGTGGGGGGTTCATGTGCCATTAACGCCGTTGGATATACACAATAAGGAATTCAGCACAGGCTTTCGTGGGTATAACATTGACGAAGTGAATGAATTTCTCGATCAGGTGATCAAAGATTTTGAGCTCTTGATAAAAGAGAAAAAAGAACAGGAAGAGCGCGTAGCCATTTTGAATGAGCGCGTAGATTACTATAAGAGCTTGGAAGAAAATTTGAGCAAGTCGATTCTGGTGGCGCAGGAGACAGCGGAGGACGTGAAGTCGAATGCCCGCAAAGAAGCGCAGCTCATCTTAAAAGAAGCCGAGAAAAATGCAGACCGAATCGTCAATGAAGCATTGGCGAAGTCGCGCAAAATCGCAATCGAAATCGAAGAATTAAAAAAACGTGCTTCGGTTTACCGCATGCGCTTTCGGACGCTTTTGGAAGCGCAGTTGGAAATGCTGGAGAATGGCGATTGGGATAGCATTGAACAGCCACAAGTTGATTCGCCTGTAACAGTTGAATAAATCATTGACGTTCGAGCAATGATGGTATTATAATGAAAGACAACTTTTTCGAAATAAAGCACTTATAGTAGTTGAACAGACTTATACAAATCATAGACGATGAACGGGAAGAGTACGTGAGCCAGCACTGCCTAGAGAGTCGGGAAAAGGTGAAAACCCGGCCAGTTGCTTTCGCAGAAAATCACCCGGGAGTTCAATATCCGAAAGCCCAGAAAAACCTTGATGGTGAAATTGGTGAGTAAGTGAGCGCGTCATTCCCGTTACGAATGAGTGAAGTGGAACGAATCCAATGTTGGCTTTTTTGTCGTACGGGTTTGTTCAATCAGGGTGGTACCACGGGAGCTTTCTCTCGTCCCTTTTATGGGATGAGTGAAAGCTTTTATTTATTTAAGGAGTGAATCAGGCCATGGATTACAGCAAAACCTTAGCGCTACCAAAAACAGATTTCCCCATGCGCGGAAATTTACCAAGCCGCGAGCCACAGATGCAAGCGGCATGGGAAGAGCAAAATATTTATCAACAAGTGTTAGATCGTACGAAAGACCGCCCGTCTTTTGTCTTACATGATGGCCCTCCGTATGCAAATGGAGACATCCATATCGGTCACGCACTGAACAAAATCCTCAAGGACTTCATCGTTCGCTACAAATCCATGGCAGGCTTTTATGCGCCGTACATCCCAGGCTGGGATACACATGGTTTGCCGATTGAGCAAGCGATTATCAATGCACAAGGGCTGGATCGCCGCAGCATCGAAGTGAACGATTTCCGCCAGCGCTGTGAAGAGTATGCTTGGTCCTACATCGACAAGCAACGCGACCAATTCAAGCGTCTGGGCGTTCGCGGAGATTGGGAAAACCCTTATGTGACACTCTTGCCTGAGTATGAAGCCAACCAAATTCGCGTATTCGGCGAAATGGCGAAAAAGGGTTATATTTACAAAGGTCTGCGCTGCGTGTACTGGTCTCCGTCTTCTGAGACTGCTTTGGCTGACGCAGAAATCGAATACAAAGACAAGCGCTCTCCTTCTATTTATGTCAGCTTCCAGGTAGCAGATGGAAAAGGCAAGCTGGACACAGAAACAGACGTTGTTATCTGGACAACGACTCCGTGGACATTGCCAGCAAACCTTGCGATCAGCCTGCACCCTGAACTCGAGTACAACGTAGTGAAGGTAGATGGCCGCAAATTCCTGGTAGCCAACGGTCTGATTGAAGCTGCGAGCAAAGAAATTGGCTGGGAAGGCGTAGAGATTCTCGCGACCTTTAAAGGTCAAGATCTGGAAGGCGTAGAAACTCAGCATCCGTTCTACGATCGCAAGTCTCCACTCATCCTGGGTGAGCACGTAACCTTGGATGCAGGTACTGGTTGCGTTCATACTGCTCCAGGCCACGGGGAAGATGACTTTAACGTTGGTCAAAAATACAATTTGGGTGTCCTTTGCCCGGTAGATCACGAAGGTAAAATGACCAATGAGGCACCAGGCTTTGAAGGTCTGTTCTACGAAGATGCCAACAAAGTGATTACAGAAAAGCTGAAAGAAAACGGAGCACTTTTGAAGCTCAATTTCTTCACGCACTCCTACCCACATGACTGGCGTACGAAAAAACCGGTTATCTACCGCGCGACAGAGCAATGGTTCGCGTCTATCGACGGATTCCGTGCGCAAATGCTCGAAGCGATTAAAAATGTAAAATGGATTCCGCATTGGGGAGAAACTCGTCTGGCAAACATGATTGCGGATCGTGGCGACTGGTGCATTTCCCGTCAGCGTGTATGGGGTGTACCGATTCCAATCTTCTATTGCAAAGCGTGTAACGAGCCGATCATTAACGACACGACGATCAACCATGTTGCTGATCTGTTCCGCAAAGAAGGATCGAAAGTATGGTTCTCCCGTGAAGCAAATGAGCTCGTTCCAGAAGGGCTTTCTTGCACCAAATGCGATTGCAAGGAATTCCGCAAAGAAACGGATATTATGGACGTTTGGTTCGACTCCGGTTCCAGCCACCAGGCTGTTTTGCGCGAAAGAGGCATTGCTTGGCCAGCCGACATGTATCTGGAAGGCTCTGACCAGTATCGTGGCTGGTTCAACTCTTCTCTCTCGACGGGTGTTGCTGTGTATGGCACAGCTCCTTACAAATCCGTCCTGAGCCACGGCTTTGCATTGGATGGAGAAGGACGCAAAATGTCCAAATCCCTCGGAAACGTCATCGTGCCTCAACAAGTAATCGATAAGATGGGCGCAGACATCTTGCGTCTGTGGGTAGCTTCTGTTGATTATCAGGCTGATGTGCGCATTTCCGATGCGATTCTGAATCAGATCGCTGAAGTGTACCGCAAAATCCGCAATACGTTCCGCTTCCTGTTGGGTAACCTGGATGGATTTAATCCAGCAACAGACCGCGTAGCGTACGAAGAGCTGGGAGAGCTGGATCGTTATGTTCTCGCGAAAGCGGCAAAAGTATCGAAGCGTACACGCAAAGCGTACGATGAATATCAGTTCCATACCGTTTTCCATGCCGTTCACAACTTCTGCGTTATTGATTTGTCCGCGTTCTATCTGGACATTTGCAAGGATCGCCTGTATGTAGAGGCGCCAGATAGTTTGAAACGACGCACTGCACAGACAGTGATGTACGATTGCTTGATCAGTCTGGTGAAGCTGGTTGCTCCACTGTTGCCGCATACAGCCGATGAGGTGTGGGCGTTCATTCCAGGCGTAGAAGAGAAGAGTGTGCAGTTGACGGATATGCCAGAAGGCGACGAACAACATCTCAGCTTTGCAGCAGAAGCAGAGAGCAAATGGGATGCGTTCCTGGCGATCCGAGATGAGGTTCTCAAAGCCATGGAAGAAGCGCGCCGCAACAAGGTGTTCGGCAACTCCGTTGATGCGAAGCTGGCTCTGTACCCACAAACGGAAGAAGTTGCGAAAACATTGGCAGCAATGGACGATCTGGCTGACCTGTTCATCGTGGCTCACGTGGATGTATACAGCGGTTCTGCTCCGGCAGAAGCGGTACAACTCGAAGGAATTGCTGCTGTGGTCTCTGCCGCAGACGGTGGAAAATGCGAGCGTTGCCGCGTAGTGAAACCGGATGTTGGCACTCGCGAGGCTCACGCGTCGCTCTGCGTACGTTGCGCAGATATCGTAGAACAACACTACGCACATGTAACAGAATAAAAATCGGTTGATTAACCTGTCATTCCCTTTGGGGGTGGCAGGTTTTTTGCTGTGAAAAACATCATGATGCTTTTCATAAAGGTGGATATGGTTGTTTTGTTGGTCATATTTCCTACGGGACCAAGACATACTACCTGTTGAGGAAACCAAACAAAGGTGGTGTACAGCGTGGACCAAAAGATGGTGGCCAGCTTCCGGGAAAAGCTGCTGGAACAGAAAAAAGAACTGGAAGACCGCGTACAGGACCATTATGGCATGAGAGAACCGATGACAACCTCTTTGCAGGAGTTTGCCATGTACGATAACCATCCGGCAGATATCGGCAGTGAGATGTTTGAACGGGAAAAAGATTTGGCCCTAGACAGTCTCGATCGTGAGACATTAAAAGAGATTGATCAGGCGCTACTGCGTATGGAGGAAGGCACCTACGGGCTGTGTACGGTCTGTGGAGAGCAAATACCAGTGGAGCGACTGGAAGCACTGCCTCAGGCACAAACGTGCAAGGAGCATGCACCAGCGCCGTCAATCAACGAGTCGCGTCCGATTGAGGAACAGTTTTTGCAGCCGCCGTTCGGTCGTACATCTCTGGATGAAAAAGAAGACCAGAACGGATTCGACGGTGAGGATGCTTGGCAAATTGTCGAGTCATGGGGGACATCCAGCACGCCTTTTTCGTACCAGGAACCCGACAAAACGGATTACGACGAAATGTATATCGAGAGCAATGAGCCGGATGGCTTTGTAGAAGCCGTAGAGGAAATCGGTTATACCGATATTGAAGGCTATCATGGACCGGACAGTGTGCATTTTATGAGAAGCGGGACGTATGAGGAGTACATGAGAAAAGGAGAAGGGAAAGGAAACTTCCTCTCCTATGACGATTACGAAGGAGAGCAAGCAGAACGAGAGGGATTGGATGACTACTCATGAGCAGATAGCGGTCATTGACCTGCAAATTGAGCGAGTGGAAACGTATCCACTACTTTATCGTCTATCGCAAGCTTACGGCGATGCGAATGGGTATAAGCGTTATCGAACCAGTTATCTCATTCGGATTATCACAAGGGCTGGAATAGATGGCTGGGGAGAAATTATCGACTGGCTGCCGACGCTCCATAAGGGCTTTTGTGAGCGCATCATTCCGTACTTGCTGGGTAAGCAGGTGGACAACAGAGTAGCCATTGTCGATGTCATAGGAAAGTGGCATCAGCGATCGGCTTCAGGTGTCAGTATGGCACTTACGGAAATTTTGGCGAAAGCGGCGGGGCTATCTGTTTGCCAACTGTGGGGAGGCCAGGTTCATCCTGGTATCCCGGTGTATGCCTCCCTCCAATCCTACCGTGAAACAGAAGACTGGATGCAGCAGTCATGGAAGCAAGTCAGCCAGCAAGTCGACGACGGCTTCAAGATGGTGAAAGTAAAGATTGGTGGACGCTCTGTTCAAGAGGATCAGACGCACATCGAAAAACTGATGAATTTGCTTCCCGAACAAGTTCAAGTAGCGGTAGATGCCAATCAGAGCTACGACAGTGCGACTGCAAGGAAGTGGGAGGGGCTTTTTTCCCGTTATGGCAATTGGCTTTGGCTGGAGGAGCCGATGCCCATGGATCGTACAAACGAGTATATCAAGCTTCGTTCGTCATTATCCATCCCGCTTGCTGGTGGAGAAAACTTGATTCGCTTCGCACAGTTTTTGCCCTTGTATGAGGGGGGCGCCATCGATATTGCTCAGCCTGACCTGATGCATACGGGGGGCATTGACGATTATCGAACGCATCTACAAATGGCCCGTCAGTTTGGCTATCGCGTGTCTCCACATTCCTTTGACGGATCACTGGCACGATTGTATACGTTATTTGCACAGGCGTGCTTGCTGGCATGGACCAAGATGGATAGCCATCCGATTGAGCCTGTCGAATGGGATGTCATGGAGAACCCGTTTTCACAATTGTTTCCGCTGCGACCCATAAATGGCGAAGTGTCGCTTCCTACTGGCGTGGGAATAGGCGTTGAACCTGACTGGGAGATTATTAACGCGTTGCGCTGGGATGGTAGCGCTTATGCGTAAGACAAGGAGTTTCGTATGGCACAAAATGCGAAAAACCTGATTGGGCTTGTCGGGGTTCCATTAGTTATGGTGCTAGGCAACTCGATGCTGATTCCTGTACTGCCTACAATGAAAACAGAAATGAAGCTCACTGCCTTACAGACGAGCTTGTTGATCACTGCTTTTTCGATTGCAGCAGGTATTGTTATCCCTTTTGCCGGCTATTTGTCAGATCGATTTGGGAGAAAAATTGTCATTATCATCTCCCTTGCCTTGTACGGTCTTGGTGGTTTGCTTGCAGGGCTTGCCGCGTTGTGGATAGATCAACCCTATATGGCGATCATGGGAGGGCGAGTCTTGCAGGGGATCGGGGCCGCCGGGACAGCGCCCATTGCTATGGCATTGGTAGGGGATCTGTTCGATGGTGCCTCGGAGAGTAGGGCATTGGGGCTGTTGGAGACATCAAACGGGATGGGAAAAGTATTAAGTCCGATTTTTGGCTCCTTGCTTGCTCTCATTTCTTGGTACATGGTCTTTTTAGCTTTTCCAATTATTTGCGGTGTCGTCCTCCTGATGTTTTTATTTCTGACCAAGGAAAAGAAACAGGATAAGAAGCCGCTCCCCGTCAAGCAGTACATGCATTCGATCGCGCAGGTATTTAAACAGCATGGAAAATGGCTTGTCCCCGCGTTTTTTATTGGGAGCATCTGCTTGTTCACGTTGTTTGGTGTACTGTTTTACCTGTCTGATTTACTGGAGGAAAAATACAAGATCGATGGTGTCATCAAAGGCTTCTTTTTGGCGATTCCCTTGCTTGTGATGAGTATCGCGGCATATGTGACAGGAATCATCATCAAAAAGAAGCTGAAGCTGATGCGTCTGTTTGTGATTATCGGCATGTTTTTGCTGGCTACGTCTTACATTCTGGCCAGCTTTGTCAAAGGAGCTTATGTCCTGATTGGCATTTTGGTCATCGGCAGCGCGGGGACGGGAATGATTTTACCGTGCTTGAACTCCATGATCGTTGGGGCCGTACAAAAAACAGAGCGGGGCATGATTACTTCTTTGTATAGCGGTGTCCGTTTTATCGGTGTTGCGATTGGCCCACCTATTTTTACCTGGTTGCTCGGGATTTCTCGGACGGTCATGTTTCTATCAATCGCAGGTTTATCGCTCGTTTTCGCCGTGCTTGCGATCTTTTTCTTGAAGCCCAAGCAGGTCGAGCAGCAAGGACAAGGGACAAAAGACAGCGAGACAAATGGGTGGCGGCAAATATCAGAGGTACTGGGAATTGAACCAGAAACGGTACACGAGGTACAACGTGAGAGAGCCATCGAAAAGTATGGCTTTGATCCAAATGAGCTCGTCAAGCGTGTGTTGTCGGGAAAGAAGGAAAAGGAAAAACAATAAACAGGCTGTCTCTGTCGGTCATTCTCACCGAATACAATACCGGGGAGCGACAGGGACGAGCCTGTTTATAATGGCTAGGACTCCGCAAAGGGATGACGTAAAGCTCGTTCGAGTGCGAGCGGATACACATCATCTTGCAGAATGCGACTAAACTCTTGATTGCCTTTTACATCTCGCGGGATATCCGCAAACACAATGGTAGCAAGCACATCTGAGCCGCTTGGCTGGTTTGTATAATGTGCTACCTTTGCGATATAAATGTCTTTTCGCATCGAGTCGTCGATGGTGTACTGTCCGATGCGCTCAATCCCTTCCAGAATGGCGCCGGTTTCTTCATAAACCTCTCGAACTGCTGCCGCCAGGCTGTTTTCACCCGCTTCTACTTTTCCCCCTGGTAGCTCCACACCGCGTGTACGATGGCGAGTAAATAACAGCTTTCCCTGATAAAAAGCGAAGATCAGCACGTGACCTGCTTGGTGGTTACGATACTCTTCGGGGGAAAAGGTTAGCTTGACAGGTAAGCCGAAATCGTCGTAAAAAGCGTACATGCAAAGCGCTCCTTCTACAGGCTCATTGATCTATTGTTTTGAATTTGCAAGGAAATATGCTTGACTGCCTTCATCGCTTGACCAACTGCCAGTGCCAAACTCGCATAAGCGGCTCCGTTGCTCACATCTCCGACTGCGTATATCCATGGAGAGTTCACTCGTTGATACGAATCCGTTTGCAAATAGTCATCACCAAACGTGTCCAAGCCTTCGAGACCCGTTGTGTTTCCATGAACACCAATTCGTGGCAGAATCCAATCGACTACGATCGTCTCTGGATTGCCTGCGCGCGTAGAAGTGAGTGTCAGAACCGTCCGTGCCTCTTCGTCCTGATAGTCAGTTACTTGTGTTTCCCACAGGACTTGGATGTTGGGTAGGCCTGTGATTTTCTTTTGCCATTCGGGACGAGCACGCCACTCACTGCTCCGAACCAACAGATAAACTTGTCGGGCATGGAAGCTCAAATTTGCTGCACTCTCTAATGCACGATCTCCTCCGCCAATAACGGCGATATCTTGACCGGAGATGGTGTGCGCTTGGGCAGTTGTAGAAAACCAAGGATTCAGGACGCTCGGACAATCAGCTAAGGCCGGTATTTCATTCCAGCCAACTCCTGTGGCGATGAGTAGATTGTCGACACGATAAACGGATTTCGAAGTGATTACCTGTTTCGTTTCCCGATCAATGGAAAGTATGGCTTCGTTCAATCGTATGTTTGGCTGCTGGATGAAAGGATGTGCGATCAGTACCTTTACAAGGGCAGCTCCCTGGTCATATACAAGGGGCGGAAAGTCGGTAATCTCGTTGTAAATGTGATGCAATTGGCCGCCGAGTCTATCCGTTTTTTCGATAAGAAGACAAGAAAGACCTAATCGTTGGCACCATATTGCTGCGGACAACCCTGCGATGCCGCCACCTGCGATCAGCACCTGTATGTGTTCCACTCTCAAGTCCCTCCGATTCCCTTATTCATCTATCTGATTTTCCTCAGTTTTAGACTACCTGTTTCGATTCGCAAGTGCAAGAACTCTCAGGGAAAACCGATCGAGTTGAATCGGCAGGATTCTACATTTTGACGGAAGATTGTGGTAAAATAGGACAAAAGTTTTCCAGAATATATTGAAAAAAGAAAAGCCCAAAGCACTATGGACCCCGTGATTTTAAAAAGGAGTGAACCGAACGTGCAAGCCAAGAATGACAAGCCTCAAGCTCCTGCAAAACAGCCGCGTAAACGAATCAAGCGTGGCCAGCGAAGCAAGCGGATGTATCTGCTCTTGGCGGGTTGCTTATTCCTCTGTTTGTTGGCCGTAGGAGCAGGCTTCGCCCTCAACCAGTTTAACAAGACACTGGACATCGTAACGCAAGACCCTTACAAGCTACCGGATCAACCTGTAGTAGAAAAGCCGTACGAACAAAAGAAATCAATCGCCTTTGTCATCGTCGGGGTGGATACGCGCAAAAACATCGGCATGTTGAACACGGATGTTCTGGTCGTCGCAGTCGCCAATCCGGTTACGCAAAAGCTGAGCATGGTATCGTTGCCCCGTGATACCCGCGTTCAAATTCCAGGATATCCAGGCTATCACAAGGTTAATGAAGTATTTGCATTAGGGGAAAATATCAGGAAAGATGCGGAAATCAAAGGGAAACCTGTTACAGAAAATGGCATGACGATGCTCAAAAAAACATTGAATCACATGCTGGGAATATCGGTTGAGCATTACGTGCAGCTTGACTTTGAGGGCTTCACAGCGGTCATTGACAAGCTGGGCGGGATTACGGTTGATGTAGATCGCGATCTCGTATACGAATTGCCGAAGCAAGGTGTATACCGTAATTTGAAAAAAGGGAAACAAGTATTGAACGGAGAGCAGGCACTCGGCTTCGTCCGTCATCGCATCGACAGACGTGGAGACGCTTACAACTCGAGCGACTTCGATCGCAATCGCAGACAGCAGCAGGTAATCCGAGCTGTGGCAGAAAAGAGCATGTCTCTGGATGGGATATCGAGTTTGACAGCCGTATTGGATACCGTTGGTCAACATATCAAAACCGATCTCTCACAAAACCAAATAAAAGGATTGGCACTCGATTTTGCCAGCTTTTCGTCAAGCAACATGGTTACTTTGGATAATGGGGCGATCTGGAGCTCTCCTTATTCCTTGTGGCCGAGGGAGAACATGCAAGCTGTTCGAACTGCCTTGCAAACAGAAGTGGGGGCAGCTGGAGCGAGCGAACAGCTCAGTGATGCAGCTGTAGCGGAAGTAGCCAAGGTCGAAATGAAAGCAGAGAAGAGAACACCAGCTCCGAAGCCCAAGCCCACGACAGGTACAAAAGAGCAGCCCAAAACACAAAAACCAGCCACACCATCACCAAATCCGGCGCCAGAATCAACACAGGAGCCTGTAACACCGCCAACTGTACCAGATGGAAATGGCGGCGAATCCAATCCTGAGTCGACGGATAGTAATATGCCACCACCAGATATTTTGGCTCCGCCTACACCAGCTACAGATAGTGCTGATGTAGGGCAAACTGGATGATCTTGAGCACACTCCCCAGGCAAAAGCACATATTCTATCGTACAAAGACAGTCTTGCCTTTGCTGGGGAGGGAGTGCGGAAGTGATGAAAAACCTGCAAGAGACCATGAAGCAGTTACAAAAAGCATCTGAAAGTTTGTCCAAGCTCGGCTTTGACCCAGATCATCCGTGGAAAGCATTGAGCCAGATGGGGCAGGTGCTGGATACGAACTTTTGGGAGAATATCGCGTCGCTCAATAAGCAAGCAGCACAAAAGACGGCCACCGCCGCCGCGCCAAATGTACCACCCGTGAAAAAGGGGAAAAAAAAGACGAAGGAAAAACCGATGCGTTTCATGCAGGTAGACGATTCGCATTTTTCCCCAGCCTCGGATATTTTCCAATCAGAGCAAATGGTCATTGTTTCCTGTGAACTGCCGGGCTTCGATCGCGATAGTCTGGAGATTACCCTCTCCGACCAACGGTTGCTGGAGGTCAAGGGGATCATCAAAGAAAGTGAGCACCAGGGTCTCCGTACACAAGGGGAAAGAAGCTATGGCCCCTTTTATCGCAAGCTGGCTTTACCGGTTTCCGTTAGTTCAAAAGGGATGAAGGCCCAGTATCAGGACGGGGTGTTAGAAATCTATTTGATGCGTGATGGAGCTGCGAACGAACGAAAAACAACATTTAAAGCGAGCGTGTAAAAGCAGGTGGTAGTGGAAAAATCAAAAAAGAACCTGGATATGTCTACCAGGTTCTTTTTTATTGCACATAAACAGACACGATGATATAATCAGATCACGACTGTTTATGCATATGTAGTCATAATTATTGCATCTTACACTTTAATCGTACCATGCTGGTGAACTCTTGTCAAATGTTTTTTCTCAATTTAATGGTTAGGAGAGATATTGAATGAGTTCTTTGGTTCTCAGTTTTCAGGAGATGGAAAAAACGCAGCTTTTACTCGTTGGCGGAAAAGGGTTACATTTAGGGGAATTGTCAAAAATTCAAGGAATACAAGTACCGGAAGGATTTTGTGTGACAACAGTGGGATATCAAAAGGCCATCGAACAAAACGAAAGGTATCGTGCTTTGTTGGATCGACTAGCCATGCTAAAAGTACAAGATCGAGAACAAATTGGTGAGATCAGCAGGAAGATTCGACAAATCATTATGGAAATAGAAATTCCTTCCGATGTTGTGAAAGCCGTTACTCACTATCTCTCCCAATTCGGAGAGGAGCATGCCTATGCAGTGCGTTCCAGTGCGACTGCTGAAGATTTACCACATGCCTCTTTTGCAGGTCAACAAGACACCTATTTAAATATCATCGGCAAAGAAGCAATCTTGCAGCACATCAGCAAATGTTGGGCTTCCCTATTTACGGATCGCGCGGTAATCTACCGGATGCAAAATGGATTTGACCACCGTCACGTTTATTTATCCGTTATCGTTCAAAAAATGGTTTTCCCACAGGCTTCCGGTATTTTATTTACCGCTGATCCCATTACATCCAACCGGAAGTTGCTATCAATCGACGCCAGTTATGGACTTGGAGAGGCACTGGTCTCTGGCCTGGTATCTGCTGATTGTTATAAAGTGCAGGAAGGGGAAATCGTCGATAAGAGGATAGCAACCAAAAAATTGGCTATCTTTGGACGAAAAGAAGGTGGAACAGAGACAAAGCAGATCGATCCTGATCAGCAAAAGACCCAAACACTTACTGAACCACAAATATTACAACTGGCACGCATTGGAAGACAGATCGAAGCTTATTTTGGTTGCCCACAAGATATCGAATGGTGTTTGGTTGATGATACTTTTTCTATTGTCCAGAGTCGTCCCATCACGACTTTATACCCCATCCCTGAAGCGAATGATCCAGATAATCATGTCTATGTATCTGTTGGCCATCAACAAATGATGACTGACCCCATGAAACCATTAGGACTGTCTTTTTTCCTGTTAACGACTCCTGCACCTATGCGCAAAGCGGGTGGAAGGTTGTTTGTTGATGTTACAAATATGCTAGCTTCACCTGACAGCAGACAACTCATATTAGATACCCTGGGACAATCCGATCCGCTTATAAAAGACGCGCTTATGAACGTAATAGAGCGAGGAGATTTTATACCATTGATACCGATAGATAAAAAAGAGCAGAGTCCCGGTAAAAGCAAGAAAGGTATGTCATCTTTGGGTTTTCAAGAACAATTCGAAAACGATCCGACAATTGTTTCTGATTTGATTAAGCGTAGTCAAACATCGATCGAAGAGTTAAAGCATAACATCCAAACGAAATCAGGACCGGATTTATTTGATTTTATTCGAGAAGACATCCAGCAATTAAAGAAAATTCTTTTTGATCCACAAAACATAGGTGTGATTACGGCTGCTATGAATGCTTCAAAATGGATCAATGAAAAAATGAACGAGTGGTTGGGGGAAAAAAACGTAGCAGACACGCTTTCTCAATCTGTGCCACACAATATTACTTCGGAAATGGGGCTGGCACTCATGGATGTTGCAGATGTCGTTCGTCCTTATCCAGAAGTAATTGATTTTTTACAGCATGTAAAAGAAGATAACTTTTTGGATGAACTGGTTCAGTTTGAAGGTGGACAGGAAACCCAAGCCGCTATCTATGCTTATCTCACGAAATACGGAATGCGATGTGCTGGCGAAATCGATCTTACGAAAACTCGTTGGAGTGAAAAACCAATGACGCTTGTCCCTATGATTCTAGGTAACATCAAAAACTTTGAGCCGAATGCTGGAAATCGGAAATTCGAACAAGGGCGACAGGAAGCTTTGGAAAAAGAGCAAGAGCTATTAGATCGATTGAAGCAATTACCGGATGGTGAACAAAAAGCCAAAGAAACAAAACAAATGATCGACCTCATTCGGAATTTCAGCGGCTATCGGGAATATCCAAAATATGGCATGGTGAATCGCTACTTCGTTTATAAGCAGGCTTTACTGAAAGAAGCCGAGCAACTCGTACAAGCAAGCGTTATTTATGAAAAAGAAGATATATACTATCTCACTTTTGAAGAACTTCACGAGGTTGTACGCACAAACAAATTGGATGTTCAGATCATCAGCAAACGAAAAGACGATTACAAGTTTTTTGAAAAACTGACTCCCCCACGTGTAATCACGTCTGATGGTGAAATCATTGCAGGTAAGTATAAACGAGAAAATCTACCAGCCAATGCGATTGTAGGTCTACCTGTTTCTTCCGGGATTATAGAGGGGCGAGCACGAGTCATCTTAAACATGGAAGATGCTGATCTAGAAGATGGAGATATATTAGTCACCTCCTTTACTGACCCTGGCTGGACACCGTTGTTTGTATCCATAAAAGGTCTTGTCACCGAAGTGGGTGGACTGATGACCCATGGGGCAGTTATCGCGCGTGAATATGGCTTGCCAGCAGTTGTTGGTGTGGAAAATGCTACCACTCTGATAAAAGACGGGCAACGAATTCGCGTGCATGGAACAGAAGGGTATATTGAAATATTGTAGTCAGGGGGCCTTGTGCCTCCTTTTTTGTTTCGTTTTTCAGCCAAAATAAAAACAGTGTCAATGAAAAGACATTAACACTGCAGGGATTAGATGTTCCCAAACATCGGTTGATCGACGACATTGGGGTCCAGTGTATTCGTTGCGTTGACACCATTGAGCGTGTTGACGACGTTACCTGTGTTGCCGCCTCCTGAACCGGAGAATGTCTTGGCGGCTGTTTTTGGCGATATGTTGAGCGTATCTCCGAAGTTAACTGTACCCGAATTATTATTGATATTGACAGCTCCAATGACAGAAGGCACAGATTACCCCCTCCCTCCAGTTTTCGGCTCTTCTTGGAAAATGTGACGAATATTTACGACTCGTGTTTCGAGTTTTATGGATTCGTTCGAACCAACATGGACAACGGAGGATCCTGCTAAGAAAGGGACTTCCACTTTTCGAATGAAAATGTACGGGCAGTCGTGGAACGTATCGATGCAAATCGAATCTGAGAGACTAGGGGGAGTTAAAGGAACGGAAAAGGCCGAGTAATTCTCAAACATAAATTCATTTTCATAGAAGATGGCCTGCTCACGTTGGACGGCTAATATGTTTGCGACAGCATCAATCTGCCGGGAATCACCTATTTGCAGAACAGATGAGGTATCGACCGAGAGAACATCCAGCTTACGGACATGACTGGTCCTTCGGTACATGGTGACAACCCTCCTTATGAAGCGGGCAGCGCAGTATCAATCGGGATCGAGGCTCCGACAATCATTTTTTCGGGTGGCGTTTCATAAATCGCTCTGAGGTCTACTGTCTGTGTGTCCCCAATAAACAGGGAAGCGGCAGAAGTGAGAGCACTGACGGAGACCTTCTTTACACAAATGGCTTCGTTTATCACTTGATACCTCATCATGGTTCGTTCACCTCACGAGGCAAATTTTTCACGAATGTTTCGCAGGTCTTGTTGATATCCCGTTTCACTTTTTGGACCGTATTTTGCACGAAAGCATCGAGCTGCTCTGGTTCTAGTTCTTCGGTGGGGAGCTCGCTCAGGTAATACTTAATCCGTTGATCGATCTGCTTTTTAATGTCATCCAAGATAAAGGCACGATAATTATTATCCAGTGGATAGTTGCACTCTGTTTCGATTCTTTCAAGAACGAGGTAGGCATCTTGCTCCAAGTATTGATAAATTTCTCTCTGGACACGGTCAAAAAGTGGGGCATTGCTTTGGTGCGGATTAGGGACATCCATCGATTGATTGATGGAAAAATCACCGATTCCTGCATCATTTCCTTTCGGGTTTAAGCCGATATTGAGAGTTCCTTCCAGTCGCTCAACTTTTAGCAGATCGAATTTGTACTCGTTTTTGATGACGGAAGGAATCTGTTTTTCCTTGAGATCATTTACATCTTGCTGCAGCTGTTCAATCATTTGCTTCAATTTCTCGATCTTATCGTTTTGCAATTGTATATAGTCATGTAACTGTTGAAAATACTGCATCATTTCGGGATCCATGTACATGACGACCATCCTTCTTCATCTAAGAGTGCCAGAGCGAACAGGTGAAGGCTGAACCAATGGAATGAGGGGCACGAATTCTTCCGCACCGGTTGTGGGGAGAGGCCCCACCTGTGGAGCTGGCTCTGTGAATCCGCCGGTGTTGTACAGCTTGGTAACGGGCTTGATAATCCCTGCGCTTCCTATTTGGCACACCGAGGAGTTGCTTATGCCTTCGATCTTGAGCGAATTGATTACGATATGTTGCGTCACAAAAAAATTCATGCGAAATCTCGTCCCTTTGCCCTGAAATCGTTCGTTTCTTCTACAAAAAGCGGGATATCATTATCGGATTGTTCATTGACGTAGACGACGCTACGTGGAATTTTAAAGGACAGATTGGTACCAGAATTGAATGATCCTCCACCCGCGAAGGTTTTGGCATAAGTGGTAGGTGCGATTTTACGGACGTCTCCGACATTGAAAACGCCGCCCACGTTGTTTACATTGATGACTCCAACGAATGCTGGCATGTTCGGCACATCCTTTTGGGAGAGATCCTCTCTGTATTGTATGTCGTAGGCCATTGGGTGTTCATACCTGTTTTTGCGACCGAATCAGTGTAAGCAGCATACGATGTATGGATAGGCCCGAGTTTTAGGAAAAGGAGTAAAAGTTCCATGAATATGAAGGTGACGAATAAAAAAATAGACGTCGGTGATTTCAGCTTTGGTGGTGTAACGAAGTCGTCGATTGTGCTGATTGGGGACA
This sequence comes from Brevibacillus sp. IT-7CA2, assembly GCF_949767855.1. NCBI lineage: Bacteria > Bacillati > Bacillota > Bacilli > Caryophanales > Paenibacillaceae > Brevibacillus > Brevibacillus sp. IT-7CA2. The sequence goes on along the minus strand of NZ_CATKQT010000011.1, from coordinate 615,035 downwards.
CCGATGTCCTTTCCTGCTACTCTATATTTGATACGCCGCCACACGCCGTGATTTATTCACCCCAGGTTCCTCTCCAGCCGTTAGACCTTGATTTGCGAAGAGGGTAGAGGTGTTTTTACTGGTTCACGTATTTCATCTGGTAGTGGCTGAGAGCCAGCAACGGCCAAATCCAACGATAGCTGTGATAAGCAAAGTAAGTGCCGGCAGGACGTCCCCCGCCAGTCGGGTAGCGAGTTGTCCAGTCATTTGCCTGATTGTGAGTGAGCAAATAGTGAATCCCTCGTTGAAGCTCTGCTGTCGGCATTGGTGACACGGCTATCAGTGCATCGATTGCCCATGCCGTCTGCGAGGGAGTGCTTGCTCCGAGGGGGACGTACATCTTTTTTCGGTCGCTTTGGCAAGATTCTCCCCAGCCGCCGTCGGGATTTTGGATGGCAACCAGCCACGCAACCGCTTTTTGAATGGCGGGATCAGTAGGGGAAAAGCCAATCGCCATCAGCCCGGTAATCGCAGCCCATGTACCGTATAGGTAAGCAATTCCCCAACGTCCATACCAGGAGCCGTCGGACTCTTGATGTTTGAGAAGCCAGCGGACTCCTTTTTCTACATGCGGGTCAGTCAATGTTCGTCCGGCATAGTTTCCGAGGAACTCTAAGGTCCTCCCTGTCAAATCGGCAGAGGAGGGATCTGTACTGACGGTATCGGCACCTTCGATCGGCAGGTGGCGAATGAAATCAGCATCTGTATTTCGTTCAAAAGCAGGCCAGCCCCCATCGTCGTTTTGCATGGATAATAGCCATTCGAGACCGCGATTCCAAGCGGCTGCTGTTGTTATATCCGTACGGGCGAGCAGGCGCAGAGAGCGCAGAGCTGCCGTCGTATCATCAATATCCGGGTTCATGGTGTTGTAGTCAGAAAAGCCCCAACCGCCAGGCTTTCCTTTTGGATTGCGGATTTTCCAGTCACCGTACGTATGCTGCTGCTTTTGGAGAAGGTAACGATTTGCTTTTTGAATCGCGGGATGTGTAGTAGAAAGTCCGCTTTTTTGCAGAGAAGAAGCCAAGAGCGCCGTGTCCCAGACGGCTGAGGTAGCTAGCTGCAAGTGTGCGCCGTTTTCATATTCATAGACACTATTCGTAAGTCCCTGCATCGCTTTTTGGATGAGTGGGTCTTTCGGAGAAAACCCCCGAGCGAGCAGCGCAAATATCATGAAAAAGGTAGAGGTCGAATAATTGTACAGAGTTCCGTCCGGCTCGATTCTCGCCAGGATGTATTGTTCCAGGCGCCGTAGGGCGAGCTTGTGTAGTTGTCCGGGTAAAAAGGGGAGACGCTGCAAGGAATCGTGGATGGTAGCGAGGAACGGTTGGCCCTCTTTGAGGAAATGATCTAGGAATCGATGCGGATACAGCCCGCGAGTGATAGGTGTATCTGCGTATAGATCGGACAAGTCTGGCGCATCGTCAGGCTTTTTTACATATTTGCGATCAGCCACAATCATCATGGGGGCAAGATGGACACGTGCGTAGCCGACAAAATCGTAAAAGCTGACAGGGAAGCTCGGGGGCAATAGTGCAATCTCGACGGGAACAAGAAAATGCGAGGGCCATTGGTATTGGCCTGTCAAGGCTGTAGAGAATTTGGTCAGCATGTTCGCTTGTGTCAGCCCACCCTTTTCCAAAATATACGAGCGAGCCAGAGTCATTCTCGGTTCGTCCTTCGTGTATTTGCCTGATAGTAGAAGGGCGTAATACGAATCAATTGTCGTAGATAGATGGCCTTCATGCTCGTCAGGATACAGCTTCCATGCCCCATTATCGTGTTGGAGAGACGTGATGTGAGCAGTGAGCTTCTCCATCAAACGCTCATCATGAATACCCAGCGTGCGCAATAGGATGATCATGTGAGAATCTGTCATCGGTGAGCTTTCCAGACAAAAGCGCCAAGTGCCATCCTCTTGTTGGCGCTGTAACAAAAAGGTTTGAATGCGGTTAATTTCTTGCTGGACTTCACGCAACTCATTCACCTCCCGATAAAATACGGCACCAAAGGAAGAGAGGGGGAAGAGCATCGATGGGTTTGTCGTGGTACCAATACGCATCTCGCTTGCCACTTGCCAAAAATCTGGGGAAAGTCCGTACGGCGACAGCGCCATTGCCAGCACAAGATCAAAAGACGGTAGAGCGGATTAGACAGGAGACGCTCGACCACAATCGTGACAACATAGACAGAACGCGCGCCTATTTGTCGTTTTATCAAAAGCATCCACAAATTCATTGGACGCTATTGGCCCATCTCGTATCGCGCAATGCCGGATGGAGTATGACCGATTTGCGGGGAGAATTATTGCCTAGCTTGCTGCGAACAAAAGAGCAGCAGGATTATTTTTTGTTTTTGGAGCGGGGAAACTGGCTGATTTTTCACGATGCGTACCCTCAATTGTTACTGTATGAAGAGAGTGTCAGGCGACAGACCAACCTTTTTTATATACTGCCTCATTTGGGCGTCTCTACTTTTATGCAGGCGATTTGGGATCATTTCTGGAAGACCACTGACAAAGAGCTGCTCACTATTGGACTGATTATCAATGAACAAAACTACTTGGAAGAACAGGTCATGAAAGACCCGGCCTATCAAAATTCAGTGGTCCGCACAATCCCGTTTGCCCTGCAGGAGCTTTTGCGACTGAATATGATCTTGCTTCCCTATCGGAAAGTGCCTGATGTGCAGGGTAGCTCCTTGCAGCTCGCGGGTGAGCGAGTGTTTCATTTTGCCTCCTTACCAGAGAGAATCAGCTTGGGAAAAAGGCTGTACAGTCTGCTGTTCGGCGATCATAAAAGGCAGGAGACAGCGTACACTTGGGCATTGGAACAGCCACACACAGGTTCGCGAAAAGATTATTGGCCCCATCTCTTTCACGATGTGAATGACACAGCTCCTGGCAAGCCTTATCAGGTAAAACTAATGAACTGTCAGCTGCGTTCAGGGGCAAAGCGACTATTTTCCCCAACGTTGCGCCAAGTTTGGAAGCCTATCCACCATGAGCCACCAAAGGAGTTAGACTGGTACAAAAACAAGAGGGATGTATGGCGTGTGCTGACTCAGACGGAGGAGACAGCAAATTCAGCAGAAATGAGTGAAGCGTATTGTCAGGCGTTGGCAAAAATCGAGTGGGCTGTCGCAGCCAGAACGAGAATACTTAGCTAACTTGTAGTAAAATAGAAAGGAATCCAGAACGTAAGACTGATCCTCGCCGGGTTGCTTAGAGAGTTTTAGAAGGAGCGATTATCATTTGAAGACACTAATTATTGCGGAAAAACCTGACATGGGACGAAATATTGCCGCCGCAATAGATCCTAAAGCTAAAAATCACCGCACCTATTTAGAAGGTGAAAAATACATTATTACGTGGGCAATCGGGCACTTAATTGAACTAGCGGAACCGGAGGCGTACGACCAAAAATATAAAAAGTGGAACATCAATGATCTTCCTATCATTCCCGATCCATTTAAGCTAGTGCCCAATCGGAAAACATTCGATCAGCTAAAAATGATCGGGCAGTTGGCCAAACGAAGCAATCAGCTTATTAATGCATGCGATGCCGGGCGGGAAGGTCAACACATCTTTTCACTCATTCAGCGACATCTAAAATTGAGCCACCCCGTTAAAAGACTGTGGATCTCGGACTTGACCCCTGAAACGATCAGGAAAGGATTTGCGGAGATGAAAGATGCCGCAGCCTATGAAAACTTAACGAGGGCAGCAAAAGCTCGTAGTGAAGCAGACTGGCTAATCGGGATGAATGGCTCACGTGCATTTACGACCAAACATAACGTGCTCCTTTCTGTCGGACGAGTACAGACCCCTGTCCTTGCTCTCATTTATGATCGACAGAAGCAGATTGAGGCTTTCTCATCGGTTACGTTTTTTCAAGTGGAAGGGCATTTTTCGCAGGGTGAGAGGACGTACAAGGGTCTTTGGCAAGGTGATCGCTTAACCGATCCGTCTAAAGCAGAAATGTTGGCTCGTAAAGTGAAAGGAAAACAAGGGCGGATAGCATCCTACGAAGTAAAGGATACCAAGGAGTATCCATTTAAGTTGTATGACCTGACATTGCTGCAACGTGAGGCCAATGGCAAGTACGGTTTTTCCGCCAAAAAAACCTTGGATTTAGCACAGGCACTCTATGAAAAACACAAAGTGATTTCTTATCCGAGGACGAACTCCAACTATGTGACAGAGCAAAATATTCCCGAAATGCACAACACCTTGTCGTCCTTGCAAGGCACTGGATATGACGACCTGGTAAAGGGTGCAAACCGTAGTTTGGTTCATAAAGGCAACAAATTTATATGTAATCCAGCAAAAGTAGACGACCACCATGCCATCCTGCCGACAAATCGTAAGGCTTCGGGGCTTACGCCAGATGAGCAAAAGCTATACGATTTGATCGTGCGCCGCTTTCTGTCACAGTTTTATCCGCCAGCTGAGTATAAGATGCATACGGTCATAACCGATGTGGAAAATGAAATGTTCAAAACGTCGGTGAAAGAACGGAAAAGTCTCGGTTGGAAGATTATTTATGCCGATCAGCAGAAGGAGAAGCCCAAGAATGTGAAAGGTGCGGCCAAAGAAGAAGAGGACAAAGAAGAGATTGAAGTGAACGAGCCTTTTATCATTCAATCTGATGCCAGCGTAGTATGCTCGGATGCGATGGTAAAGGAGAAAGAAACACAGCCGCCCAAGCACTTTACGGAAGGGACGCTTCTAAAGGCCATGGAAAGCGCAGGTAAGCAAATCGAGGACGAGGAACTGCGTGATGCGATGAAAGAATCTGGTCTGGGAACCCCGGCAACTCGTGCCGCTACCATCGAACGACTGAAAAAGGTCGGATACGTTGAAATGCAGGGGAAAAGGGTTCAACTTACGCTAAAAGGGCGTACCGTTATCGAATTGATTAGGGGAGCAGGTATCGAACTATTAACCTCTCCTGAAATGACGGGGCATTGGGAGCGCCGCTTGAATGAGATCTCCCGAGGGACCGCCTCCGACGGGCAATTTATGGAGAATGTGAAGAAATTCGCTACGATGATCGTAGAAAAGGTTCGCGTACAATCTCGTGCTGAGAAGACCTTGTTTGAGAGTGAGAGTACCACTCAAAAAGGATCTTCGAAAACAAGAGGACGAGCTGGCGGGCGAAGTACAGGCAGATCAGATGGCAGGAATGCTACAACAAAGGCTTCAACTCGAACGGTAGCAAAGACCGCTAATACAACTTCGAGTATCATCACCAAATGTCCACGACCGGGTTGCGGAGGCTCCATTTTCATGGGACGCAAAGGTTACGGTTGTTCGAATTACAACGTGGGCTGTAAATTCGTCATATGGAAAGAGAATTACGGGCGAATGCTGACGGATACACAGATTAAAGCACTCATTGAAAAAGGCAAAACAGGTAAAATGAAGCTTGAACGTCAGGATGGGACACAATTTCAAGCAAAGCTTATTTTGAAAAGTGTAGAATCGGGCGAACTTACTTTCGAGCAGTAATCCAATAAAAAAATAAATTGTTGAAACTTACTTGCGTAATGATCGTAAATACAGGTATAACGGGGACGGCAAATTTAGGCCGAACTACCTAGCAGGTACTTAAGGAGGAATATTCCATGTCCATTTTTAAAAGACTGCGTGATTTGACTATGTCCAATTTGTACGCTTTGATTGAGAAAGCAGAAGATCCAATCAAAATGACAGACCAGTATTTGCGTGATATGCAAGAAGACTTGAATGAAGCAGAGAAAGCGGTTGCCGCCCAAATTGCTTTGGAAAAGAAATTCAAGGTGCTGTATGAAGAACAGGAAGCCTTGGTGAAAAAGCGTGATGAGCAAGCTCATATTGCAGCACAAGCGCAGAACATCGATCTGGCTCGACGAGCTCTGGAAGAAAAGAAAGCCGCCGAGCAAAAAATGAACGAATACAAGGATAGCTACGAGAAAAACAAGCTGGCAGCCGATGGATTGCGCGAGAAGCTGGCTGAAATGAAAAAACAGATTACCGAGCTGAAGAACAAGCGCGAAACATTAGTTGCCCGCGTCAATGCAGCCAAAGCCCAAAAGACGATCAACCAGGCGATGGGTGGCTTCGACACGAACTCGGCTATGTCTGGCTTGAAACGCATGGAAGAAAAAGCACTGCAAATGGAAGCAGAAGCAGAAGCCAGCGGCGAGATTTACAAAAAACAGAGCTCTTTAGATGATGAAATTGCGAAGCTGAATAAGGATCAAGCCGTTGAGGACGAACTGGCTGCTCTGTTGAAAAAATATGAGGGGTAAACCGCTTTAGGCGGTTTCCCTTTTTTTCAGACCTTAAACACCTTGACGAAAGTGGAGTGATTCGCTTTGACGTGGACAGAAATACTGGGGATGCTGGTTTGGACTGGAGCCGGCGGCATTTTACTTTTTGTTTTGATGTGGATCGATTCGTTGTTTACGAAATACAAGGACATCACGGAAATCAAAAATGGAAACATCGCGGTCACGACGCGTTTTGTCATGAAGCTGTTTGCGCAAGGATATATCTTATCGCAATCTATCATTACCTCCAACTTATTGTGGACAGCACTGCTCGTTTCTGTGCTCTCATTTATCATTCTGTTCCTTTTGGAGAGAATCGTGGAGTGGCTGTTAAAGCAAGTGGCCGGACTGGACTTGGAAAAAGGGACGCAGGAAGGAAAAGTGGCACATGCCATGATGGCTGGTTCATTCCATCTCGTGGGTGCCTTGATTTTGGCTGCATGTCTGTAAGACGTGATAGGGAAGGGAGTACAGCATGAGTTTGATGAAGCGAATCCAAAACATTTTTGCCAAGCATGAGCCTCCTGCACCGGAGAAGAGCATCCTGACGGTGGGACCGGGTGATGTGGTCGATGTATCGCTCGTTACCTATCAAGTAATAGGGAAGGCGAGCAATGCGAGTCGCAAAGCCACAATGCTTACGTTGCAGGATGGAACGACCATTCGCTACCTGTATATCGAGGAACGGGAGAAGATTGTCTATCATCTGTATAGCGTGATTGATGGACGACTGGATTCAATAGACGAAGTACCAACTACAATCGAGATGGACGATGTTACCTACCATTTGGAGGAGCAATATAATGGCTCCGTTCAGACTGTGGGGAAAGCGCCGTTTCACACATCAGGGGAGCAGTACATCTGGCAATTCCAATCGGATCAGCGCCAATTGTTGCGAATCGAGTGGCAGGATGGCCGTTTCATGCTCTATGAGGGAGAAAGTGTTCTGCCAGCGGACGTGCAGGTACTGCGCGGCACATAGAGAGGAGGGACAAGTACATGCCAAATCCATGGATGAAATCAATCAAGCTCCTGCTGATTCCGGCGTTGTTCCTCCTTACGCTAGCGGGTTGTGGCAGCCCTGCGGTTGGCGAGACATATCCGCTTGAGTCTGTCTCTACCAAGGACAATGGACAGTCGTCACGCGTCTATCGGGCGGAAGACAAGACTGTACCGGAAGTAGCCTTGGAGCTGGCGGAGCAGAATACGCCAGATGAAATCTCCAAAGAAGATCCGCAGCATATGTTCCTCATTTACCCGGACGAGATATACCATCTGCAGCAAGACGCTGCCAAGCCGACGGATACGTTGATCGAGGTCGACAGCAAAGAGTACGTCCGGCAAAACTACGATTCTTCGTTTTTGCAGGGATACATTGTAGCCAGCGTACTGGATGATTTGTTCGACGGGCTTAAGAAAAGTACAAAGGGCAGCTATCGTGGCTACTCTAGCAAAGACATATACAAGCCTTCCGGAACGTATCGCGTGCCTACAACCGAGGACAAAAAAGTAGTGCCCCCGATTACCAAAGAGGGTACGGGAAGTATTTTCAAACGGAGTAATGCGAAGAACACGGATGGTACGGTAGGTTCTGACGGCAGCCTTTTCAAGAAGCAGGGGGAGTCGTCTTCTAGCGGTAGTTCAGGTAAAATTATTCGTTCTTCCAGCGGGCAATCGTCGAAGTCGAGTGGATCTGTCTCATCTAAACGCTCGAGCTTTTCCCCGCCGAAAAGTAAATCGCCTCCACGGACGAAGGTAGGGGGCTCTGGGCGAATTACAAAGCGCCGATAACTGTAAAAAAACAGGAGAGAAACGAACACCCCCAAACGATTTTTGTAGCTCGTTTGGGGGTGTTTTTGTTTTGCAGATTAGCGCTGCTTGGTCTCTACCGTATACACAACGTCTTCATTTTGATATTTGTACACATACAAGTAGTAACGGCCAGGCATTACTTGATAATGGGCACTTTGCAGATTTCCCTCTATCTCTTGCGGGTACGCTACAGGCTGATCTTGATTTCCTTCGTGGAATAGCATCCAAGTCACACCTTGTCCCTGCTGAGGGTTCAGAGAAATACGAATTTCTTCTGGCTTATCTACCTGGAAGGCATAGATATCTTGCCAGTCGTTTCCTTTCATGTCACCTGAAACAGTCGTACCTATCGGCAATGGACCATTTGCTTGCTCGGTAGAATCGTTGTTCTCGCTTTCTTGATAGCGTTGCTCTTGCGGGCTATCTTCACCCGTAACCAATAAGGTAAACGGTTGGTCCTCTTGTCCTGTACGATACGTATAAGCAGTCACATAGTAAGTCCCTGGTTTCGCATCGAATGATCCGATCAGCTTGTTACCTTCACGCTTGGTGGGATAGGCGATGTAGTTCTCTCTATCAGACTCGTGGAATACAAGCCACGCAATTCCATCTCCTTGCTTCGTTTCCATCTCTACTTGGAGCTGTTGGGCTGATTTCACATCGAGACGGAACTCCTGATTCGGTTTTTGTGGATCGATGATACCAGTTATCGGCTTACCCAATGAAATAGACGATTCGTCAGGATTTGGCTGTTCCGTTTCGGAGCCATCTTCTTGAGCCAGCTTCCCGTGGAACACGACATCATAGGCAAAGCGTCCATCTTTTGTCGTACGATAATTGGTGAAGTAGCTCGTAACCGTGTCATAGCCATTCCAGGAAAGATCCGATAACTCCTTGAGGAATCCATCTGTGAGGCGATTCATTTCTTGCCAATCCTGATATTCCCCTTGGGAAGCTCCTCCCGTATAGACCCCACGCAACGTGAAGCTGCGGAATTCCTCAGAGTCCTTTTCATCTGTTTTTACATCGGTCAGAGAGGCAACCTCTGCGATTTGACGATAAACCTCTTCTTTGCTCGTCACGTCCACTTTTTGTAAATAATCATCTGAAACGAGAGGGACATCCAACTCTTCATACTGGTCGATCAATTCTTCTAGCGTTTCTTGATAGCCACGTTCAAGAGCGCGATCACGGCTGAAATCTTCGATCAAGTCATCATAAGCTGATACATCATTGGAACGGATCGTATCATTGATTTTATCCAGACGAGCAAAATCATTCTTGAACATATGGTACTGAAGTGCGAATGAATAGTCGTAGAATGCAAGGGTTCCATATTTGGCACGCATCATATCTGCCGCAGTGTAATCGAGATAAGACGATGCATTTCGGATATTGCCTACAACTGATTGGCGAGGCTTGATTCCTTCTGTTCGGGTAGCACCTGCGAAAAACTCAGCTCCGCCTTCTTCATACCAAGGCAGGCGGCTGTTCTCATAAATCTCTCCACGTCCCCACATGCCCGGTACTTCATATCTTCCTTGCAAATAATGGACGAATTCATGACGGAACAGCTCTTCCAGGCTGTAGATGCTTTGTTCTTTTGTTCGATCGTAGGTGAAGAAGGTGCCGGTACCCTCAATGTAGATACCACCATTATCTGTGTCGTATCCGTACAAGAAGCGATTCATTTTATATTCATCAGGCGTATTGTAGATGACAATAGTCAGTACATCATCCGGATTACCGCTCTCTAGCTCCTTGTCATTGCCGATGACACGATGAAATTGTGCCTTCACTTCCTTGGATGCCCAATACAAGCGCTCAACCTGTTCTTCTGTTAGTTTATCTCCCGTTTTGAAAACAACCGCTCCGCCATCAAAAGTAAATTGCTGCGGAAGATAATGCTTTTTCCCTTCTTTTTTCATTTCCTCGAGGTCGATTTTGTTTCCATTGGCATCCTTGCCATATGTTTCCTCGATTTGTTGCGCGGCAGTGAAGTATGGCTCGCTCCACTTTTTATAAGTTTTCATCGCTTTCGTCAAAATGTCATTGGCTTTGTCTGGATCACTGTAGTAGCTTCCTAATTTCCCTGTGTAATACAAGGCATTGTTCGTCAACCATACGTGATCAGCGGAAGTGTCACCATTTTCCGCCATGTCAAAAATGGGGTCGAGAAATGCGTCGATGCTGCCTTTTAGATCATCTCTTTCTGAATCATCTACACCCCAAATCAGAACATAGCCAACACCTTGAAGGACGCTGTAAAAGGCCTCGCTTGCTTCGCGATCATCTGACCATTTATCCCGATTGTCGTTAAAGTCCTCCATTACTTTTGACAGAAGGCCGATTGTCTCAGAATCAACAGTCGTGTTGCTAATTAATTTTCCTGTAGAACTGATGATTTCATTTTGAGTCTTTGTACCTAAGGCGAAATTTGGATTGGAAGTAATTGCTTGAAGTGCTGGAATAATGTTTTGCTTATACTTTGGCTCCATCAAATACTTTAATTCATCATTGTAATATCCCAAGTAATACCCCGAACGCAAAACCTCTATATATGTATGTATGCCTTGCTCGTCATCCTTGGTGAAGTTCTTGCCACTCTCTTGCAAGGCATCGATAATCGCCTGAACCCGCTCCCGATCTTCATAAAATTCCTGGGTGTCGTCGTTGTAAGTAAACAGCTCAGGGATTTGCGTCCAACTGATTTCCTTCAACAATTCAACAAGCTCTGAATTGTCTAATGTATTCAGGTGCGAGATGCTGTACTTCTCCTGTTTGGCTGCTTGGCGTAACTGTTGTTTCGACATGTTTTCCTGAACCGGTGTATGACCAATCTGCGAATCACTGGGCTCTTGAGATGGGCTTGGCAGCGTGTTTTTGGCTTGAGCTGCTAGTGGCATGCCTGCCGCTACCGTTGAAATTGCAATTGATCCTGCTGTTACCATGCTAATCCATGAACGATTCATTTCTTCATTGACTCCTTTTTCATTCTTTTTGGAAGTAGAATTGAATATTTTATAGTATCGGTATCTAACATGAAAATCCTTACAAATAAAACAAAAAATGGCGAAATGCAGCTCTTTTTTCCTATTTGCCAAAAAGAAAAGAATGTCTAGAGAAGTAGCTTTGTAAGAATGGAAGGAGAACGACTTTTGTTTGCCTATGACGAAAACCTGATTGTTGATCGACAAAAGAAGAAGGGATGTGCATCCAGCATTCGACAGTCTTTGTTAGCAGCATTGGCTATGATTGACATTGGGAAAGCACAGATAGGCGAAGTTGGCGGAGGGGGAGTGCTAGAAGATGCTGGAAAAAATTCTCGAACTGCGTTCACGATCCATGTCCATTGCACAAATTGCCAAAGAGTGCGGCTTAACGATCGGTCAAGTTAAGTATCGCCTACAAAAAGACCGTGCGAAGCCAGAGACATCACCTCCCGCTAAAACGGAATTGGAATGGCAATTGCCTGCGTTTTATGGTCGGGACATTGTCAAAGTCATGGCACAAGGACCGAGTGTGTTATTCATCTATTGGGAAATCACTTGGCCGCGCATGAGAATGGTAGCATCGTACCTGCAAGCCGAATATCGTCACATCCAGAAGGGCTTGCGTCTGTATGATGTTACCGAACGCTTATTTGATGGAAAAAATGCGCATTCCGTCCGAGATGTGTTTGTACATGAAGAGGCTCATTCCTGGTACGTGAAAGATGTAGAGCCAGGACGTACATACATTGTTGATTTTGGTTTATATGAACACAATCGGTTTTGTCCGATTTTACGCTCGGAAATGGTAGTTACCCCGCACAATTCAAAAGCTAGCTGGGGGGAACCGTTAGTTGAACCCGTCCACGATCCAGCTACACCTTCCTGGTTTGAGAACTTTTCCTCCTACTCGTTGTATACCAAAACATCAAATAAGTGAGGTGTCATTTGTGCAAAAAGGTTATCTCTCCCTCGTGTTGCATGCCCATCTGCCTTATGTCCGACACGGGGATCGGGACGATCGCCTGGAAGAGCGCTGGGTGTATGAAGCCATGCTGGAATGCTATCTTCCCTTGCTCATGGTTTTCGACAAGCTCCTCTCAGACGGCATCGCTTTTCGCATGACCCTTGCTATTTCTCCGACATTACTTTCCATGCTAGATGATGATCTGATCGTGACACGCTTTCGTACACATCTAGCGAAGACCGTTGAATTGGCTGGGAAGGAAGTCAAACGAACCGCAGGTCAACCCGAAGAACACCGTATCGCCAAAATGTACGTGGAGCGTTTTCGAAGCATCATTGCCTATTGCCGCAAGTGGGATTTTCAACTGATCAAGGCCTTTAGGCATATCGCGGATAGCGGATGCCTCGAACTCATCACTTGCGCAGCCACACACTCCTTTTTGCCCTATGTGGAAACAGAAGAGGCGATTCGGGCACAGCTTCAGGTGGGCATCGTTACACACGAGCGGATTCTGGGAAGACGTCCGAAGGGGATTTGGCTGCCAGAGTGCGCGTATACACCTGGGCTGGATCGCTTGCTGAAAGAGGCAGGGCTTCGGTATTTCTTTGTAGACAGTCACACGATAGAGCATGCGACGCCGATACCTCGCAGAGGGTTGTTGGCTCCCTTGTTCACGCCGCATGATGTGGCTGCCTTTGCCCGTGATGAAGTGGCTTCCCGCCAGGTATGGAGCTCGATCGATGGTTATCCTGGGGACTATGACTATCGTGAATACTACCGGGATATTGGATTTGACAGGGAGATGAGCTACATCGAGCCGTACATCCATCCTGATGGCATTCGCGTCCATACCGGTTTGAAATATTATCGAATCACCGGAAAAGAAGGGGATAAAGACTGGTATGAGCCAAGCTGGGCGCGCGAAAAAGCAGCATCACATGCGGGACACTTCCTGTATCACCGAGAGCGTCAAGTGGAGGAAGCCAGTCACTGGATGGATCGCAAGCCGTTGGTCGTCGCCACTTATGATGCGGAGCTATTTGGTCATTGGTGGTTCGAGGGTCCGCAGTTTTTGGATGACCTCATGCGGAAAACGGTTTGTGATTCAAAAGAAGTGAAATTAATTACACCAACTGAATATTTGGAGGAGTATCCAGAGCAGGATCGCGGTCACTTGCCTATGTCTACATGGGGAAGAAATGGCTACGGAGAAGTCTGGCTGAACGAGAACAATGGCTGGATATACAGGCATCTGCATCAAGCAGAGCGGGAACTGATCGGAGCGATTACTACCTTTTCTGAGCAGAAAGGAGATCAGCTTTCTTTACGGTGCCTCAAGCAGGCTGCACGCGAATTGATGTTGGCCCAAAGCAGTGATTGGTCATTTATATTAGACGGTCAAACGGTCACACGGTATGCGGTGCAACGCGTTCATGACCATTTGGTTTGCATGCGGGCTCTCTTGGCGATGTATCGAGCGCATCAACTGGATGAAGAGGCTATTACACAAGCAGAAGCTGACTTTCCGATCTTTCCTGACTTGGATATCACGTTCTATTTGCCTAAACAAACGCATAGAGTGAACGTATCGCGTCATTTGGTAGCGGCTACGCAAGATCAGTCTTCGACAAAAACAGTTTTGATGCTTGCATGGGAATTTCCCCCTCATGTGGTAGGGGGGCTTGGTCGGGCTGTCTACGATCTCGCTAGGCATCTTGTCCAGCAAGGTATAGAGGTGCATGTGCTGACACGCGCGACAGATTCATGCTCCATAGATGAGACGATGGAAGGGGTTCACGTACACCGTTTGCCTACGTACATTCCTTCTGAACAAGCTGACTTTCTGGCATGGGTGTTTCAACTGAATTTGGCAATGGTCGATGCTGCCTCCAAGCTCTGGTCACTTGGGGTGCGACCAGATGTCATCCACGCTCACGATTGGCTTGTCAGCTGGGCTGCGATCGAACTGAAACAGGGGTACTCTCTTTCGCTCGTCAGCACGATTCATGCTTTGGAACATGGTCGGCATCAAGGCATTCATACACCGTTGCAGCAAAGGATTCATGAGTGTGAACGTACACTAACACAAAGCTCTGACTCAATAATCGTTTGCAGCAAGTATATGGAGTCGGAAGTCATGCGCCTGTTCGGAACACCATCATCCCAATTACGTGTCATTCACAATGGTGTCGATCTCATTCCCCTACCGGATGTAAATCGTGAACAGCTTCGGCAGGAGTTGGCGATAGGCGATGGACCGGTCCTCTTTTTTGTAGGGCGTTTGGTCCAGGAAAAAGGTGTTCATCTATTGTTGGAAGCCATGGCAAGGCTGCGCAATGAGTTTCCGCATGCGAAGCTGCTTATAGCTGGCAGAGGACCGATGCAAGACGAGTGGAAGCAGTTGGTTCATCAGATGGGACTTTCTGAGCAAGTCCGCTTCTTGGGCTTCGTAGACGATGGAAGGCGAAATGAGCTGTTCGCCTTGGCTGATGTGGCGGTATTCCCGAGCTTGTATGAGCCATTTGGAATTGTTGCGCTGGAAGCGATGGCTCTGGGTACGCCAGTTCTTGTTGCGGATACGGGAGGGCTGAGAGAGATCGTTCGCCATGGCGAAAACGGCGCCATGATGTACACAGGCGACCCCGAATCCTTGACGAATCAACTCCGCTGGCTACTGCGCGACCCTGATCAGCGGCATCAACTGGCCCAGACGGCAATGCAAGATGTTAAACAGTTTTATAACTGGACACTTCTGGCTAGTCAAACCATCGATCTATACCGTTCATTTGACGTACCTGCGGAAATCGGCATGACAACATAGATTGCAACGATGAAGGAGGAAGAAAAGAAAATGAAGGCAGTAATCATGGCTGGGGGTAAAGGTACACGTCTACGTCCGTTAACATGCCACACGCCAAAACCAATGGTGCCACTCTTAAACCGGCCTTGCATGGAGTACACGATTGATCTATTGAAAAAGCATGGGATTACAGAGATAGCAGTGACACTCCAGTATCTGCCTGATGTCATCCGCGATACGTTTGGTGATGGATCTCGCTACGGTGTTTCGCTCGTCTATTTTGAAGAAACAATTCCTTTGGGCACAGCAGGCAGCGTGAAAAACTGCGACGATTTTCTCGATGAGCGCTTTGTCGTGATCAGTGGGGATACGTTGACAGACATCGATTTGTCGGCAGCTATTCGTTTCCATGAGCAAAATAACGCACTGGCTACGTTGATTTTGACTCGTGTTGAAACACCGCTGGAATTCGGAGTTGTCATGACAGACGAGGGCGGACGTATTACCCGCTTTTTAGAAAAGCCGAGCTGGGCGGAGGTTTTTAGCGATACGGTGAATACCGGGATATACGTCTGCGAGCCTGAGGTCTTGTCTTATATAGAAGAAGAGCGGGAAGTGGATTTCAGCAAGGAAATTTTCCCGTCTTTTTTACAAGCAGCAAAGCCTCTATACGGATATGAGGCGAGTGGTTATTGGTCTGATATTGGCTCTTTGGAGGTTTATCAGCAAGCCCAGTTTGATTTGCTGGACGGACGCGTGCATCTCGAAATAAAAGCACAGGAAATCGCGCCGCGCATTTTCTTGGAAAATGATGTTCGCATCGATTCATCGGTCCGTTTGGAAGGCCCTGTCTATATCGGTGAAAATGTACACTTGCAGGCTGGAGTTGCCGTTGGTGCTTATTCCATTCTGGGAAAAAACACCGTGATTTCTTCTGGTACGAAGCTGTCCCGGGCAATCATTTGGGAAAATAGTGTCATTGGGAAAAAAGCAGAGATCACAGGAACGACCCTCTGCCGCAACACCCGAATAGCAGATTGCGTACAACTCGGGGAAGGGGCGGTCATTGGAGACCAGTGCCTCATTGGGGCGAAGTCGGTGGTAAAGGCAGGGGTCAAAATTTGGCCGGATAAGGAAGTCGGGGAAAATGCCACTGTCACCACCTCGCTCATCTACGGTGCCAAGCAAACCAAAAATCTGTTTGGGACGCATGGAATCAAGGGCATTGGCAATGTTGATATCACGCCCGAATTCGTTACAAGACTTGCTGCTGCCTATGCATATTTACTACAAGCGGGGGATAAAATTGCGCTCTCGGCATGCGCACACCCATTTGCTCAGCTATTGAAGCATAGCATCATGACGAGCTTGTGCTCTTCCGGAATTGATACGGTCGATCTCGGGATTGGCAATTCACCCTTGATCCGATACGGCGTGCGCTCCCTGGCTTGCAAAGGCGGCATTCATATTTATATGGCAGAGCCAGTCGATGAAAAAGAGATTGTCATCCAATTCATCGATCATGCGGGCTTGCCGATTTCTCGTGATATGGAGCGCAAAATTGAGAATGCTTACTGGCAAGAGACTTATGTTCGCAACCTGCATCGGTTGGGAGCACTGCAGGTCGAGCATCAAGTACAAGAAGCTTATCTTCACGCTATGGTCCAACAGTTGAATGTATCGTCCACCCAGCGTCAGCGCTTCCACCTGCTGATCGATTGTGAACAGCGTTTTTTCCCTACTTTTCTTGCGCCACTCTTGCATGCACTGGGAGTCTCTGCACATTACAGCTCCATACAAGAGGGTATTCGTAAAAAGGGAGCGGATTTAGGCGTTCGTCTCGATAAAAATGGCGAGCAATTTACCTTGTTTACCGAGCATGGAGAGAAACTCTCGAATGAACAGATCACGGCTCTGCAACTGCTGGCTTGCAGTGGTCAACATCGGCGCATCGGTCTTCCTGTGAGTGCACCGATTGAATTGGAGCATATGGCCCAGCTGTTGCAAATGGAAGTTGTACGCACCAAGGTCTCTCCGCGCTCCATGATGGAGGTATCGAGCGAACAGCGCTTTCATCCGATGTTTGATGCCGTGTACAGCCTCATGAGAATTCTTTCGTATCTCGCTTCTGAGGAAAAACCGCTCAGTGTTTTGCTGGATCTGTTGCCAGCGTGCCATATGGAGAAAAAGACTGTCTTTTGCCCATGGGCAGCAAAAGGGAAGGTCATGCGTAGAGTGATGGAAGAAAACAAAGGCAAGCTGCTGGAGCTCGTCGATGGAATCAAGGTATACGATTCGAACGGCTGGGTGCTGATTTTACCCGATTCAGAGGATTCGCACGTAAAAGTGATTTCGCAAGGGGCGACGGCAGAGACCGCAGCTACGCTTGCTTCTTCCTATGCGAGGCGAATTACCGAATATCAGTTTCACGAAAAGAGAGAGATCGACAGCCTATAACGAAAAGGACGTGAAGGCATGCCGAGACCGCTCGTCGTCGGGAACGGAAAACTGCTGATTAATTTTGATGACAAGCTGCACATGCGTGATCTCTATTTTCCGTATGTCGGTCAGCTGAATCATGTTGGGGGACACTTTAGCAAGCTGGGGATATGGGTGCAAGGTCGCTTTTCCTGGCTGGATGAAGACGGCTGGACGCGGAAGCTCGGATACGGACAGGAGTCTTTGGTGACAGATGTTCATGCGCTTCATGAACATCTGGGCATCTCCCTGCAAATTGCAGATGGTGTGCATCAGCGTGACCCGATTTATTTGAAAAAGGTGTGCGTTCGGAATTTGACGAGCGAGGTGCGGGAGGTCAGGCTGTTTTTTAATCACGATTTCAGCTTGAATGAGACGGAGGTAGGGGATACCGCTGTTTTTGATCCCATCTTGCGCACCATTTATCACTACAAGCGCAATGTGTACATCATGGCAAATGGAAAAACGGATACGGGTGGGATCGATCAATATAGCGTCGGGATCAAGCGGTTCAATTATGCGGAGGGGACCTGGAGGGACGCGGAGGATGGTCTTTTGTCCGGCAATCCGATTGCACAAGGCTCCGTAGATAGTACGATCTCCTTTTCCCTCATGCTGCAACCGCAAGAAGAGAAGGCGCTCTTTTACTGGATGTGCATTGGTGAATCGTATGAGGATGTCAAAGTATTGAACCAGTATGTACTCGAAAGTGATCCAGAACGTTTACTCAGTCGGGTCGCTGTGTATTGGCAGCGTTGGGTCAATAAGGAAGAGCGGGACTTTGCTGATCTTCCAGCAGAGGTTGTCAATCTGTACAAAACCAGCTTGCTACTCGTGCGCACGCAAATCGATCAGAACGGAGCAATTCTCGCTGCGAATGACTCAGATATTCTCCAATTCAATCGCGACCATTACAGCTACATGTGGCCAAGAGATGGGGCGTTGATTGCGAGTGCGATGGCGAAAGCGGGCTATACGGGAGTGGTCGCACCATTTTTCCGATTTTGCGCAGATGCCTTGAATAAGGACGGGTATTTGCTGCACAAGTACAATCCAGATGGGTCTGTCGGCTCCAGTTGGCATCCGTATATTGTTGACGGAGAAATTCAGATCCCGATTCAGGAGGATGAGACGGCGCTCGTGCTGTACGCGCTCTGGGAGCAATACAAGAGTGGCAAGCAAATTGAAGACTGCCAGGCGCTCTATCCCACGCTGGTTCGTCCGGCGGCCCGCTTTTTGCTGGAGTATGTCCATCCAGAGCTGCAACTCCCGAATCCAAGCTACGACTTATGGGAAGAGAGACGGGGAATTTTTACGTTTACTAGTGCGACGGTTTTCGCGGGCTTAATGGCTGCGGCTCGTTTCGCCCAGCTGTTCGGGGATGATCGGCGCTACAAACGCTACGCAGAAGGGGCAGAGCGCATTCGTGGGGCAATGGAAAAACATCTGTACGACCCTGAAATCGGGCGTTTTCTGCGAGGGATTTATGTAAGAGCAGATGGGAGTGTCGAAAAAGATTTCACGGTGGAGAGTAGCTTGTTCGCCTTGTTTGCGCTTGATGTGTTTTCCGTAGACGATCCGAGAGTTGAGCGGACAATGGAAGCAGTCAAAAAGAGTTTGCGGGTAGATACTGTGATAGGTGGAATTGCTCGCTATCAAGGGGATTATTATTTCAAAAAATCACATGACACGGCGAAGGTGCCGGGAAATCCATGGATCATTTGCACGTTATGGGTGGCTGATTGGGAAATTGCCAAGGCAAAATCGCTCGATGAACTCCAAGAGCCAAAGAACAGACTGGCCTGGGTCGTACGCCATGCCCTACAAAGCGGCGCGCTATCCGAACAGCTCGATCCGTATACAGGTGCTCCCGTATCCGTTGCACCGCTGACGTGGTCGCATGCTACTTATGTTGCCACTGTTTTGCGATATTTGGAGAAGGTGAATGAGTTGCGGTAACGAGGGGAGAGATGAGGAGATGACAACGATCCGTTTCGGTACGGACGGTTGGCGTGACATAATCGCAGATGGCTTTACTGTCGAGAATGTCCGCATTGTTGCACAAGCCATCGCCAGCTATACCAAAGAAATCGGACAACAGGAGCAGCCTGTTTTGGTTGGGCACGACACGCGGTTTTTGGGGAGACGCTTTGCAGAGGAGGTTGCAGCTGTTCTGACCGCGAATGACATTCGTACCTATTTGGTGAACGAAGCAGCGCCAACGCCTGCCGTAGCCTTTGGAGTGAAGCATTTTGCAGCGAGTGGCGCAATCATGATCACGGCCAGTCACAATCCACCCGAATATAACGGCATCAAATACATTCCGGAATATGCTGGACCTGCAACGCCTGCGATCACGCAAAGATTGGAAGAGTGGATCACCGAAACCTGCCAGACGAAATCGGTGCGTACGATTTCCCTCGCGGAAGCAAAGGCCCGCAAGTTGCTGCAAGTCATTGTGCTGCGTCCTCATTACGAGGCGCATCTTAGACGGATGATAAACATGGATGTTTTGCAAAACTCTTCCTTGTCCGTTGTTGTCGATGCCATGCATGGTGCAGGCATGGGCTACGTGAGCGGTTTTTTGTCAGAGGCGGGGGTGAAAAACGTCGGAATCCGAGAAGTCCCGGATGCGGCTTTTGGAGGAAATTTGCCTGAGCCAAACGATAAGCATTTGCATTTGCTAAAAAAAGAAGTCGTAGAACGCCAAGCATCTCTTGGTCTTGCCAATGACGGCGATGCGGATCGTTTCGGAGTCGTCGACCGCTTCGGACAGTACATCACGCCAAACGAAGCACTCGTGCTCCTAACCTATCATTTGCGAAAAAATCGTGGCTTGACCGGACGGATTGTCAGGACAGTAGCGACCACGCATCTACTGGATCGGATGGCTAAGCATTATGGACTTGAACTGGTGGAGACGCCAGTCGGCTTCAAGTATGTAGGTGAGGAAATGCGCAAAGGCGACGTGCTCATCGGCGGAGAGGAAAGTGGCGGGGCCAGTATTCTCGGTCACATCCCGGAGAAGGACGGCGTACTCATCAATTTGTTGCTCGCTGAGATGTGCGCGTATGAAAACAAAGGAATCGATCAAATATTGCGAGACGTATACGAGCAGTTCGGCGAGCTGTTCCATACGAGGCTTGATATGAAATTGCCGGAAAAAGATCAATGGGTACAGCAAATGATCGCCAAGCCACCTGCACTCATTGGGCCTTATCAGGTTTTGGAGATTCAACGAGTGGATGGGGTCAAGCTGTTGCTCGAGGAAGGACATTGGATCTTGATCCGTCCGTCTGGCACAGAACCGTTGGTACGCATCTATTGTGAAGCAACGAATGCGACTGCCTTGCAAAAGCTGCAAGATGCGATTCGCGAATGGTTTTTGGAGATTAATGTGTAAACTCTGAAGGGGAGAGCCTGCATGGATGTGCCAGGTTCTTCTTTTTTTGACGACAACGTAAGGCTTCTGTTATGTGGCTGCGGAGAGGAGAAGAATATTTCCAGTCTAGGCTCCAGGCTCCAGGCTCCAGGCTCCGTCCCGCGGGGAAGTCTGTACTGTCCGCTCCGAAGGGACTAGCGGGGAAACGCAAAAGTGTGTAGCCGCTACGTAGCGAGGGCACGTTGCGTTTCTTTTGCCCGCTCATCCCTTCTCCGCTAGGTAGGACTCCACAAGTCGCTACGTCTGGAAATATTCTTCTCTAGCGTAACAGATGACATTTCTTCATTCTTTCAAAGCTTTAAAAAGCGGGGTAAACACGGAAAGCTCGTAGAGGAAACAGGAGAAAAAAGCGAAGATCTTAGGGACACCGACCGAGACGCAATGCAAAAAGCGAAACACGCCGTTAAGCGTCCACCTCTGAAACACATCCTGAAAGGACCACTTTGGACGCGGTTTCGCTTTTTGCATGGAGATGCTATTGCTGGACATTCACTACCCATTTACCAAATCAAAAAAATGAGGTATTCTTGTCCATATGCAATCCTTTCATTGGAATCGGACAGGACTTCCTGGCCTCACCAGTGTAAAGGATTTTTTGCCCCTTATAAGAAGTGTCTGAATGATCGTAGTAGATGAACCTTCATTAATTTTGTTTTAACGTAGTTCGAAGTCGGTAACTGATGAGAGATGATGAGAAACGATGCGGATCGATCAGCATATAATGCAAGCATTTTTACAGGAAGTTCAAGTGGAGAGTCTGTCACCGGATGATCCAGTCGTAGTACACCATACGCCGTACCCGTGGGAGCTGGTCGGTACCGGCAATTATGCTGCCGTATTTGCCCACCCGGACTATCCAAAGGTAGTGATCAAGCTGTACGCACCTGGAAGACCAGGAGCCGAACAGGAAATCGAAGTCTATCGCAAGCTAGGGGAGACTCGTTCCTTCCCCGTCTGTTATGATTATGGGGAAGGATACTTGGTCATTACACGGATGAACGGCATCCCCCTGTTTGACTGTGTTCGCTTTGGTATTCCGATTCCTCCGCAGGTGATTGAAGACGTGGAGGAAGCGCTAGAAGAGGCGCGCAGGAAGGGTTTGTTTCCGCATGATGTCCATGGGAAAAATGTATTAATGGATCAGGGACGAGGTTATCTGATTGACGTATCGGATTACTATGTCAATGATACAGACACGAAATGGCGTGATTTACGCAAGGCGTATTACAAGGTGTATCTGCCATTTATCAAGGATCGTGGATGGAAAATTCCATTGTGGATGCTGGAAGTCGTGCGAAAAGGCTATCGACTGTACAAAAAAGGAAAGCGCTTGTTCACGTAGACTGTCTCTGGTAAAATTGTCATTTGACATTGTGTTTGTACAGTTGCTGGTCGAAGTAGAATAAGGAGGACATTCCATTGTTGTACTATCTCATTGCGGCAGTAATTATTGCGCTTGATCAGTTTACAAAGTATTTAGTCGTGAAGTATATGGAACTGGGAGAATCCATTCCTTTGATCGCGGACGTATTTCATCTAACTTCCCATCGAAACATGGGAGCGGCGTTTGGCATCCTGCAAAATCGACGTTGGTTTTTTATTGTCATTACCACTGTCGTTGTGATTGGGATTGTCATTTCCTTGATTCGCTTGGGAAAAAAACAACCTCGTGCATCGTTGGCGCTGTCATTGGTCTTGGGTGGAGCAGTCGGGAATTTCATTGATCGTGCGATGACCGGTCAAGTCGTAGATTTTCTCGATTTTACGTTGATTAACTTCCCGATCTTTAACGTGGCTGATATGGCCATCACGTTTGGTGTGGGGATTTTGCTTCTCGATGTTTTTTTGGATGGGAAGAAAAACAGATAGTCATGAGAATAATAGTGGGAAAGCTCGGATAGGTGGAGAACATACATGAATGACACGCAATTGTTTGAACGTTACGATTGGGCGGTAGACCCAGCGGATAAGAGCGAGCGCATCGATAAATTTATCACGCTGCAAAATGAAGATTGGTCCCGTTCACAAGTGCAGGCTTGGGTGAAGGAAGGCCGTGTCACTGTTAATGGTGAACCGATCAAAAACAACTACAAGCTGCAGGCAGAGGACGAAGTGACCCTCCGTGTTCCGCCGCCAAAAGAAATGGCGATCCAGCCAGAAGAGATGTCCTTGGATATTGTATACGAGGATAGCGATGTCGTGGTCGTGAATAAACCACGTGGCCTCGTTGTGCATCCTGCTCCTGGTCATTACAGTGGGACACTCGTCAATGGGCTTTTGGCACATTGCAAGGATTTGTCCGGAATCAATGGCGTTTTGCGTCCGGGAATTGTCCATCGCATTGACAAGGATACTTCCGGCCTGTTAATGGTAGCCAAAAACGACAAGGCACACATGGGGTTGGCAGAACAATTGAAAGCACATACGGTCAATCGAAAGTATGTCGCGATTGTTCATGGTGTCATCCCGCATGAAATGGGAACGATTGAAGCACCGATTGGGCGCGATCCGAAAAATCGCCAGCAAATGGCGGTCGTTTTTGAAAACAGCAAGCCGGCTGTCACGCATTTTATCGTGCTGGAACGCTTCAAAGAGTACACATTGGTGGAATTGAAACTCGAAACAGGTCGTACCCATCAAATTCGGGTACACATGAAGTACATTGGCTATCCATTGGCGGGCGATCCGAAATACGGTCCGAAAAATACAGTGGAGCTCGATGGACAAGCTCTGCATGCGAAAACACTGGGCTTCAGCCATCCCCGTACAGGAGAGCAGCTCGAATTCGAAGCACCAATGCCGAAGGAAATGCTTGACGTCATAGAAGTTCTCAAACAAGCGTAAGAGAACAGGAGGAATAGCCGTGCTAAAAAGATTAGCGCATGTGACGCTGTACGTTCACGATTGTGAAGAGGCATTGCGATTTTACACGGAAAAACTCGGTTTCGAAAAACGCATGGATTCTCGTATGGATGATGGCTCTCGGTGGCTTACTGTCGGTCTTCCAGGGCAGGAGATCGAGATCGTATTGCATGACCCAACCCATTGGCATCGGGAAAATGTTGCGCAGGAAATGCTTCGTCAGGTCGGCAAAAATCCAATGTGGGTTTGGGAGACGGATGATTTTGGGTCCACATACGAAACGCTGCTTCAACGCGGCGTGAAGTTTGTGAGTGAACCAACCGAAGTGATGTATGGCATGGAGGTTGTTTTCGAGGATCTGTATGGCAATCGTTTTTTGTTGTTGCAGCCAGTCTTCATGTGACACTTACATAATGGTAGTTGGAATGGAAAACGCTAGTAGAGAGCTTATTACTTTCTTCTGGCGTTTTTTTTCATCATTCAATTGAGAGTGTAAGGAGTGGATGCCTGTGATTCGAAAATGTGGGAAGCTGATCAGCCTTTTTGTCCTTTTGGTTGTACTTGTCACAGCAAACGGTGAAGCAAAGGTGGCAGCCCAAAGCCAACAGCCAGAGCGTGTGAACAAGGAGATAAGCGTTCCGGCAAAAATTGCATTTACGAGCAACCAGCATTTGTTTTTGGCAGATGGACGGGATGTAACGGGAAAGATAAAGCAAATCACGAAGGACGGCTATGCACAGATCGTGGGTTGGTCGCCAGATGGCAAGTGGCTCCTGTTTGTGAAATACAAAGGCAACGACAATTACTCGACGCCTGGCTACGTATGGATCGTCAGTGCTGACGGCAGCAAAGCTGTGCAGGTAGACGAGCGAGCGGTTTTTGAAATGCCTAAATGGTCCCCGAAAGCGAACAAGCTAGCGTACACCGTGAATATCGGCAGTAATGAAGCGCCGAGACCATTGTTGATTGTAAAAGATGTCCATGAGCAGGGAGAATTAACTTTGCAAAGTTCAACAAATGCTGATTTCGCAGATTTTGCCTGGATGCCGGATGGGGAAAACATGCTTGTCTCGTTACCTGCCGAAAAAAATAAGCCGATGACGCTGGCCTTGCGCACGCTTGCAGGTAAACCGTTGGCTGCCTACCCGATTGCAGAACCGCCAAAAGTGGAGGAAGGTATCTACCCATGGGCAGCGACAGGCTTAAAAGTATCCCCGGATGGGAAGTCTGTGGCCTACTTTGTCAGGTATAACTCCGGCTCCTTGTCTGCTGATGGCGTACCGATTCAATGGTTTGATTTGACACAGCCTGCCAAAAAGCCAATAGTGCTCGGTACAGGATTGGCTTATCCTGATTGGCTTGCCTGGACACCAAATAGCGAACGGCTCGCTTTTGTCGATGGCACTGACCGGATCGCCACGACAAACAAGCAGTTGAAGCTGGCGGATCGAGCAGGAAAGGTTAAAGCAGTCAGCCCTGGTCCAGTGGTGGTAGACACTTATCCGGTATGGATTCCAAAAGCTCCGTACACGCTGCTTTTCACTAGAGGCTTGTCTACGCCGTATTCGTATGATCCAAAAAAGGTCATGGTACCGGAACAAGGCATCTGGCGGCGGTCCGCAGATGGAGCTGAGCAGCAGGTGACAAAAGGAGAAGCGAATACAACGGACTACTATCCTGCGCCGTCTCCAGATGGTAAACAGCTTCTTTTCTTGCGTTTGAATCGAGCGGAGCATGGTTCCCTGTTTATCCAAGGAATTGGCGAGGATGCGGACAAACAAGTCGAGCTGATCAAAGACATTACAGGGGATATTGGTTATTATGCGAACTACTTGCCACCGTGGGTCAGCGTCTATTGGGAATAGTTAGACTTTTCCGGGCTGCATTGACACCCGTCCAGAATCGTGACATAATTTCTACATGACGAATGGAACCTTTAAATCCAGTCCAGTGAGGCTGGCAAGGGCACGGAATGACAAGCAGGCGGGACTCTTAAAAGTCCGGTCAGTTTGTCCGAGGGCTTCTTGTCTCCTGACAAGGAGCCTTTTTTCGTAAGGTCCACTGTTCCCGTCGAGAAGGGGGATATTGAGATGATCAACAAAAGCGTCATTATGGATGAAGCCGCAATTCGCCGAGCGCTTACACGAATCGCACATGAAATTATCGAGCGAAACAAAGGCGTCGAGGATCTCATTATCGTGGGCATTAAGACCAGAGGGATCTACCTCGCGCAACGTCTTGTGGAAAGAATCGAAATGATTGAAAATGTGAAAGTACCAGTCGGTGAGTTGGACATTACGTTCTATCGTGACGATCTGCAACACAAGTCCGAAGATGCCATTTTACAAGGCTCCAAGCTCCCGGATCAAATCACAGGCAAGACTGTGATTCTGGTGGATGATGTTCTCTACACAGGAAGAACCGTGCGTGCCGCATTGGATGCACTGATTGACAACGGTCGCCCACGGATGATTCAACTGGCTGTTCTGGTTGATCGCGGTCATCGCGAGCTACCAATCCGCCCTGATTTCGTCGGAAAAAACCTCCCAACTGCTCGAACGGAAATTGTCGATGTACAATTGGCAGAAGTGGACGTTATGGACATTGTGTCCATCCGACAGCTACTGTAAAAATAAAATACCCCTCTTTAAAAACGATCCCGTGAGGTCGGCAAGAGGCAAGAAACTTCCCATGAGCATGGCGAAGCTAGCCTCTTTGTGTCCGCACAAAGAGGTTTTTTGTATAAAAGAAGCTTTTTGAATGAAAGAAACAAAACAGGGGGCATACAGGCATGAGCCAGAAAAATTACATCGATGTAGACGAAACACCACATATTTCGCGATTGCTGCCACTAAGTATTCAACATTTGTTTGCGATGTTCGGCTCGACTGTACTCGTACCGATCTTGACGGGTCTGGATGTTGCAACCGCCCTCTTGGCGAGCGGGATCGGGACACTGCTGTTCCTGTGGATCACCAAAGGAAAGCTTCCGAACTATCTCGGTTCTTCCTTCGCCTTCATTGGTCCGATTATCGTCGTGAGTCAATCGCATGGCGTAGGTACGGCACTCTTAGGCTGCTTCCTCTCCGGGATTGTGTACATCATCGTCGCCGGGATCGTGAAGAAGGCAGGAGTCAAATGGCTCGATCGGGTACTGCCACCAGTTGTCATCGCATCCGTCATCGTTGTGATCGGTCTGAGCCTGGCTGGCGTAGCAGTAGATATGGCAACGAAAGTCACTGTAGACGGTCAATCGCAAATGTCACTGACTTCGATTGAAATCTCGCTCATTACCGTGGTTATAACAGTTCTTGCAGCGGTCATGCTGCGCGGTTTCCTTGGTCTTATCCCAATCTTGATCGGAATGGTTTCAGGTTATGTATACACACTGCTGCGTCACCCTGATCTGATTCATTTTCAAACAGTGAAAGATGCTCCTTGGGTTGTTGGATTCAGTGAAATGTTTACCTCCCACTTCAAATTCGCAGAGGTGACGAGTGCAATGGCGAATCCAAGCGCATGGATCGCTGCCCTGGTTATCGCACCAGTCGCTTTCGTCACATTGGCAGAGCATCTGGGTCACTTGCTGGTAACGAGTAAAGTCATGGATCGTGATTTGATGAAAGACCCTGGACTGCACCGCAGCTTACTCGGGGACGGTATTGCAACGTCACTCGCTGCGATTATGGGCGGTCCACCTGCAACGACGTACGGTGAGAACATCGGAGTCCTTGCGATTACAAAGGTATACAGCCGCGTCGTCATCGGTTTGGCTGCCGTTCTCGCGATTATGTTCGCCTTCGCAGGTAAGGTCAGTGCCTTCTTGATGACGATCCCAACGCCGGTACTTGGCGGTGTCTCCATCATCCTGTTCGGTATCATCGCGGCACAAGGCTTGCGGATGTACGTCGAGCACAAAGTGAATTTTGCAGACAAGCGCAACATGATTCTCGCAGCGGTCATCCTCGTAACGGGAATCGGCGGATACAAAATCAGTTTTGCAGGTACAGGTATCGCTTTCCTGAACGATCTGACCATCGATAATATCGCACTCTCTACCTTCCTGGGAATCATTCTGCACCTGATCCTTCCAGGAAAAGAGTCCGCGATGGGAGAAGCGCACCGCGAAGAACAAAAACAAATAGCCTAAACGTTCCCAATCCTTTAAATCCAGTCCAGAGAGGCTGGCAAGGCAAAGAACGCTGTTTTGGCTGCCCAAAAAAGGCACTCAACCAGCTTCTTGTCTCGCTTGCCTCCAGATGCAAAGCGATGCCAAGAAGCTTTTTCTTTTAACATGAAAGAATCGGAGGGATTCATGATGAAAAATGTAGCGCATTTGATTGGCCTCAAAGACTTATCGAAAGAACAGATCATCCAGCTCCTCGAGCGAGCAGAGTATTGGGCTGCCAGACCAACTGAGCAAGCGGATATCCTGCGCGGACGGTTTGTCGCGAATCTGTTCTTCGAGGCCAGTACCAGAACCCGCTTCTCTTTTGAGGTAGCACAAAAGCGACTGGGCGCACATGTTTTGAACTTCATTCCGGAAACCTCCTCTACCGTAAAAGGCGAGACGGTCTATGACACGATCCGCACCTTGGAAGCAATGGGAGTGGAAGCAGCCGTTATTCGCACTAAGAAAGAAGGCCTGCTGCAAGAGTTGGCAGAAAGCGTAGACATGAAGCTGATCAACGCGGGAGATGGAACGAATGAGCACCCGACCCAATGCCTGCTCGATCTTTTGACCATGAAAAGGCAGTTTGGCAAGCTCTCTGGTCTCACGGTAGCGATCATTGGAGACCTGCGCCACAGCCGCGTGCTCGGTTCTCACCTGCATGCGCTGCCGAAGCTCGGCGTGAATCTGCTGCTCTCAGGTCCAGCTACGATGATGCCGGCACATATCCCGCAAGGTGTCAAAATCGTGGAAATGGAAGAAGCGGTTCAAACCGCAGATGTGGTCATGATGCTGCGCGTTCAGCTGGAGCGCCATGCTGAATCCCTCTATCTATCGAAGGAAGAGTACCACAAGGCACACGGGCTGACTCTGGAAAGAGCCAAAATGATGAAGTCCGGCGCAGTTATCATGCATCCGGCACCCGTCAATCGCGGGGTTGAGATTCATACCGATTTGGTAGAAAGCGAAACGTCCTTGATTCAAACCCAAGTGACCAACGGAGTCGCAGCAAGAATGGCAGTTCTAGAAACTCTTTTGAAAGGGAGCGAAATGACATGGGAATCATCCTTGGCAACGGCAACGTACTAAATCAGGCGGGGGAACTCACCCCGATGGAAATATTGGTGGAAAAGGGAAGAATCACAGCGATGGGGGAAACGCTCGATCGCTGTGGGCATGAATGGATCGATTGCCACGGCGGCATGATTAGCGCGGGTCTCATCGATGCCCACGTACATCTACGTGAGCCAGGCTTTGAACATAAAGAAACGATCGAAACAGGGGCAAAAGCAGCGGTACAAGGCGGATTTACAACAGTAGCATGCATGCCGAACACACGACCGTCCATCGACAGTGTCGAGACCGTGACCTACATTTTGGACAAAGCGAGCGAGGCTGGTATGGCGCGCGTGATCCCGTATGGTGCGATTACTGTTCGCCAATTGGGAAAAGAGTTGACGGATTTCGCAGGGTTAAAAGAAGCGGGGATCTTCGCGCTGACAGATGACGGTGTAGGTGTGCAATCCACAGCAATGATGAAAAAGGCCATGCAAAAAGCAGCAGAGCTCGGTATCGCAATCGTTGCTCACTGTGAAGACGAAGACCTGTTGATCCCGGGAGCAGCCTTGCATGACGGGGTGGTAGCAGCTCGACACGGACTCCCTGGAATTCCTTCTGAGTCAGAGTCCATCCACGTTGGCCGCGATATCTTACTGGCAGAACAGACAGGTGTGCACTACCACGTATGCCACATCAGCGCGAAAGAGTCGGTGCGTCTGGTACGCGACGGGAAACGCGCTGGCGTAAATGTAACATGTGAAGTCAGTCCGCATCACCTCTTGCTGTGCGACGAGGATATCCCGGACAATCTGGATACGAATTGGAAAATGAACCCGCCACTGCGCTCTCGTGAGGATCGCGCTGCACTGATTGCGGGATTGAAAGACGGCACCATTGATATGATCGCCACAGACCACGCACCTCACACTCAAGAGGAAAAAGCAAACGGGATTAACCGTGCACCGTTCGGAATCGTCGGACTGGAGACAGCATTCCCGCTCCTGTACACAAATCTCGTGCAAACTGGAGAGCTGACCTTGAAGAGGCTGGTTGAGCTGTTGACCGTGAAGCCAGCAGAAGCATTCAAACTGCCATACGGACGTCTGGAAGTAGGCGCACCAGCAGACCTGACTGTGATTGATCTGGAAACCGAAAAAACAATTGACCCAAGCACATTCGCAAGTAAAGGAATCAACACACCATTTGCTGGTTGGGCATGCAAAGGCTGGCCGACCCTGACGCTGGTAGATGGGAAGATCGTATATCAAAACGTGTAAAAACGACTTACAGACAAGACACAAGTTTTTACACGACAATGGAGGAGGAGCATAGATGCGTGCAAGATTGATCTTGGAAGACGGAACAGAATTTATCGGGACGGCATTTGGAGCGACAAAGGAGTCCTACGGGGAAGTGGTTTTCAATACAGGGCTGACTGGCTACCAGGAGGTTTTGTCCGACCCATCCTACTGCGGACAGATCGTCACCATGACATACCCGCTAATCGGAAATTACGGGATCAATCGAGACGACTTTGAAGCTGTTCGTCCGTACATTCACGGCTTCGTTGTTCGCGAGCATTGCGAGGCACCCAGCAACTGGCGCAATACGAACACACTCGATGAACTGCTGAAAACATACGACATCCCGGGCATTGCCGGTATCGACACACGGATGTTGACGAGAAAAATTCGTTACCACGGCACAATGAAGGGCATGATTACAACCAGTGAAGCCCCGTTGGCTGAATTGGTTGCTGCCCTGAACGGCACGACATTGATGACAGACCAAGTATCACGCGTTTCTACGAAAAGCGTCTTCAGCTGCCCAGGTACAAGTCATCGGGTAGTGCTGGTAGACTTCGGAGCCAAGCACGGGATTTTGCGCGAGTTGACCAAACGCAACTGCGACGTTGTCGTTGTGCCTTACAATGTGACAGCAGAAGAGATTCGCCGCATTCAGCCGGACGGGATTCTCTTGTCCAATGGCCCTGGGGACCCGAAGGACGTACCGCAAGCTGTAGAGATGATTCGCGATATCTTGGGTGAATATCCGCTGTTCGGAATTTGCCTTGGTCACCAGTTGTTCGCACTAGCATCTGGCGCTGACACGACGAAAATGAAATTCGGACACCGTGGCGGCAACCATCCGGTAAAAGAGCTGCCAACCGGACGCACATATATCACATCCCAGAACCACAGCTATGCAGTCAAAGAAGACTCACTGGCAGGCACGGAACTGGAAGTTACACATATCGCACTTAATGATGGCACCATCGAAGGCGTACGACATGCAGCGAAGAATGCATTCTCAGTACAGTACCATCCAGAAGCAGCTCCAGGACCGTATGATTCCGGCTACCTGTTCGACCAGTTTCTTGCGATGATGGAAACCGCTAAGGAGGAAAAAACTCATGCCAAAACAAGATAATCTGAAAAAAATCCTCGTAATCGGCTCTGGACCTATCGTCATCGGGCAGGCTGCAGAATTTGACTATGCAGGAACGCAAGCATGCGAAGCGTTAAAAGAAGAGGGCATGGAGGTAGTTCTGATCAACTCCAACCCAGCGACCATCATGACTGATACAAACATGGCGGACAAAGTATATATCGAGCCAATCACACTTGAATTCGTAGCGCGCGTCATTCGTCAAGAGAAGCCGGATGGACTACTGCCTACTCTTGGAGGTCAAACAGGCTTGAACATGGCTGTTGCCCTCTCAGAAGCAGGCGTTCTCGAGCAAGAAAATGTAAAGCTGCTCGGAACCAAGCTGGAATCGATCAAGCAAGCAGAAGACCGCGACCTGTTCCGCTCCCTCATGAATGAACTGGGCGAGCCGGTACCTGAATCAGTCATCGTGAGCACGGTAGAAGAAGCTGTCGATTTTGCAAACGAAATCGGTTATCCCATCATCGTTCGTCCTGCTTACACCTTGGGTGGTACAGGCGGCGGAATTTGTGAAGATGAAGAAACCCTCCGTGAGATCGTCGCAAGCGGATTGAAATACTCCCCGATTACGCAATGCTTGATCGAGAAAAGCATTGCCGGCATGAAAGAAATCGAGTACGAAGTGATGCGCGATGCCAACGACAACTGCATCGTAGTCTGCAACATGGAAAACATCGACCCAGTCGGCGTGCATACAGGTGACTCCATCGTAGTAGCGCCTAGCCAAACATTGGCTGACCGCGAATATCAAATGCTGCGCACATCCGCACTGAACATCATCCGGGCGCTTGGTATCGAGGGTGGCTGCAACGTACAATACGCACTCGACCCGCACAGCTTCCAGTACTACGTGATCGAAGTGAACCCGCGTGTGAGCCGCTCTTCTGCACTGGCTTCCAAGGCGACAGGCTACCCAATCGCAAAGATGGCAGCCAAAATCGCAATCGGCTACACGTTGGATGAACTGAAAAACCCAGTGACAGGCCAAACATACGCATGCTTCGAGCCAACACTGGACTACATCGTCAGCAAAATCCCACGCTGGCCGTTCGACAAGTTCCAATCCGCCAATCGCAAGCTCGGTACGCAAATGAAAGCGACTGGAGAAGTCATGGCGATCGGTCGGACTTTTGAAGAATCGATCATGAAAGCCATCCGTTCCTTGGAAATCGGCAGCTATCACATCGAGATCAAGGGAGCAGACGAAATCAGCGAAGACGATTTGAAAACACGACTGGTGCACGCGGATGACGAACGCCTCTTCCTGCTGGCAGAAGCACTGCGCCGTGGCTGGACGATCGAACAACTGCACAACCTGACCAAGATCGATCTGTTCTTCCTGCACAAGTTCCATAAAATGATTGCCTTTGAAGCGGAACTGGCAAAAGGCTTGACGAGCGAAAAGCTGTACGAAGCAAAACGCATGGGCTTCACGGACCGCAAAATTGCTGAACTGTGCGGTGAGACAGAAGAAGCGGTACATGCAATGCGCAAAGAAAAAGGCTTTGTACCTGTATATAAAATGGTAGATACTTGCGCGGCAGAATTCGAAGCGCAAACACCGTACTACTACTCCGCGTATGAAGTAGAAGACGAGCGCATCGAGACTGGCAAGAAGCGTGTGGTCGTGCTGGGCTCCGGACCAATCCGCATCGGGCAAGGAATTGAGTTTGACTATGCGACTGTCCACGCTGTCTGGGCACTGAGAGAAGCGGGCTATGAGGCAGTGATCATCAACAACAACCCGGAGACCGTTTCTACAGACTTTAACACTTCTGATCGCCTGTACTTCGAGCCGCTGTACATCGAAGACGTCATGAACATTCTCGATGTGGAAAAACCAGAGGGTGTCATCGTACAATTCGGCGGACAAACCGCGATCAACCTGGCTGACAAGCTGACTGCACGCGGAATCAAAATCTTGGGTACGAGTCTGGAAAACATCGACGCAGCGGAAAACCGTGAGAAGTTCGAAGCGCTGCTGCGCAAGCTGGAAATCGCCCAACCACCAGGCAAAACGGTTACGTCAGTCGAGCAGGCAGTAGTGGCAGCAGAAGGTCTTGGCTTCCCAGTCCTGGTTCGCCCATCCTACGTACTTGGCGGACGTGCGATGGAAATCGTCTACAACCAGTCCGAACTGTTGGAGTACATGGAAAAAGCGGTGAAGGTAAATCCTGATCACCCTGTACTGGTAGACCGTTACATGGTCGGGGTAGAAGTGGAAGTCGATGCGATCTGCGACGGCGAAAACGTTCTGATTCCAGGCATTATGGAGCATATCGAACGCGCAGGTGTGCACTCCGGTGACTCCATCGCCGTATATCCTCCGCAATCCTTGTCCCAAGCGATCAAGGATGAACTGATCGATATGACGACAAAGCTGGCACGTGCCCTGCAAATCAAAGGCTTGCTCAACATCCAGTTCGTCATCTATAAAGACCGCCCATACGTAATCGAGGTCAATCCGCGTTCGTCCCGTACGGTGCCATTCCTCTCCAAAGTAACGGGGATTCCAATGGCGAACATCGCAACGAAAGCAATCCTTGGTTACTCTATCATCGAACAAGGCTTTACACCGGGCTACCATCCAGAAGAGTCGATGGTTTCTGTCAAAGTACCAGTCTTCTCCTTCGCAAAGCTGCGTCGCGTCGATATTACGCTCGGCCCTGAAATGAAATCGACCGGAGAAGTCATGGGACGCGAGAGCACTCTGGCAAAAGCGTTGTACAAAGGCTTAGTCGCAGCAGGCATGAATATCCCGACACAAGGCACCTTGCTCGTGACAGTTGCTGATAAAGACAAGGAAGAAGCGCTAGACATCGTGAAACGCTTCCGCCACCTCGGCTTCAAGCTGATGGCGACCGCAGGCACAGCCGATTATTTGGAGCAAGCAGGACTACAAGTAACACGCGTAAGCAAATTGTCCGAAGGCACGCCAAACCTGTTGGATGTCATCCATACAGGCGAAGCGAACATCGTACTCAATACACTGACAAAAGGCAAAACGCCACAACGCGACGGCTTCCGCATTCGTCGGGAAGCAGTAGAGAACGGCGCCGTATGCTTGACTTCACTCGATACAGCTTCCGCTCTCCTGCACGTACTAGAGACGATCACATTCTCAACAGAAGCAATGCCAGCCCAGCGTGCTGGTGCCAAAGTGGCAGTAACCGTATAAAAAGGGGAGAGCAGCGTGCAACAACAACTAACCGATATTCGCGAACGCATGATTGTTGCGCTCGACTTTTCCACTCTGGATGAAGTCAAGAAGTGCATCGAGCCGCTACAGGGGCATATCCGCTATGTAAAAGTAGGGATGGAGCTCGCTTACGCAGAAGGACCAGCGATCGTTTCCTTTCTGAAGGAAAAAGGATTCAAAGTGTTCCTCGACTTGAAGGTTCACGATATTCCCAATACCGCTAAAGGCGCGATGAGAAGCCTGGCGCGTCTGGGAGCAGACATGGTAAACGTTCATGCAGCAGGCGGCGTAGCCATGATGGCGGCAGCCAGAGAAGGTTTGGAGCAAGGGACAGCGGCAGGTGCTGCTCGTCCCCTCCTGATCGGTGTGACGATGCTGACATCCACTGGTTTGCAAACGATGAATCAAGAATTGGCGATTCCAGGTGCGGTAGAAGATGTTGTGGTGCACTATGCACGGATGACCAAGCAAGCTGGCTTGGATGGAGTCGTTGCTTCTCCACTAGAAGTACCGATGATCAAAAAAGCTGCTGGAGACGCATTCGTAACCGTAACGCCAGGAATTCGTCCGCTGGGAGCAGATCAAGGCGATCAGACGCGTATCACGACGCCGGAACAGGCATTCCGCTTGGGCAGTGATTACCTCGTGATCGGACGCGCCATAACGGGTGCAAAAGATCCGGTAGGGGTTTGGCAAAGTATCGTCGCAGCAGTGGAAAAAGATCGTTCGTAAAGTAGCCAGCTGGAGGGAATAAGTGAAATGACGACAATGACAACCGCTAAACAAATTGCAGCGAATCTTCTCGAAATCGGGGCAGTTCATCTGCGACCGGAGCAACCTTTTACATGGACGTCCGGGATCAAATCCCCGATCTACTGCGACAACCGGATCACGATGTCCTATCCGCATGTGCGCCGTGCCATTGCGAGAGCGTTTGCCGATTTGATCAAGGAGCAGTACCCAGATGCGCAAGTCGTTGCTGGAACAGCGACTGCTGGTATTCCACATGCTGCATGGGTAGCAGAGCTGCTTGATCTGCCTATGATTTACGTACGGGACAAGGCAAAAGGCCATGGTCGCCAAAATCAGATTGAGGGCGCACTGGCGGCTGGTCAAAAGGTAGTCGTGATTGAAGACCTGATTTCCACAGGAGGCAGCTCCTTGAAAGCAGCGCAAGCGGTGCAGGCTGAGGGTGGAGAGGTACTGGGGGTCGTAGCCATTTTCAGCTACCAATTCCCGGATGCCCAAGCCTTGTTTGAGGAAGCGGGCATTCCTTGCTCCACGATATCGAATTACACAGCACTTTTGGAAGTAGCTTCAGAGCAAGGGGTTATTACAAGCGAACAGGAAAAAGTATTGGGCGAATGGCGGAAATCCCCGCGTACTTTTTTTGAATAAGTGATATATGATGAAGAGTAGGGCGGCGGTCAAACCGTCCTACTCTTTTTTGTTTCATCGTGGATCACAATCTGGACTCCTTCGGATCGATAGAACTGGAGGATATCGTCGCCAGTCATTTCGAAATGACCAAAATCCTCTGGAAAAAGAATACCGGGCGTAACCGTAGAGTTTTCATTTTGCAAAATGATTTGTTGTGCAAAAATGGCAGCGCCCAAAGCGGTCAGATGAGTCTGCCCTTTCGGATCAGTAATGTCGACTTGGCGTTTTACGTTTATGCCATGCTGATTGCGTCCATTTATTTGGATGACAACATGGTGAGGTGACCCTGCGCCTGGATTGTACAGTATTTTTTGACGTGTGCTCTTGCTGAGCAGGTTC
Source organism: Brevibacillus sp. IT-7CA2 (assembly GCF_949767855.1). Lineage (NCBI taxonomy): Bacteria > Bacillati > Bacillota > Bacilli > Caryophanales > Paenibacillaceae > Brevibacillus > Brevibacillus sp. IT-7CA2. The sequence goes on along the minus strand of NZ_CATKQT010000011.1, from coordinate 578,677 downwards.
CATATCCGGCTTTTTACCAATGAAACGAGGGCAAAAGTAGACAGTTTATGGTCAAAGGCGATGCGAAAATCAGCGGTAGTTACGTTTTGGGCTTTCACGAGCGTCATGTGATCCGGTGTGTCAAGACGATAGCATTTCGTATGGTATCCATTCGGAAAGGTCACGGGTACCGGATCTGACATGGGTGTAACTTCTTTTACGCCAGTGGGTGAGATGACAGTAAAAGGGATCGTCATGCGATCCATATAGTCGGTGGAATCTGGACCTGCTTTGTCTTGAAGGGAATAAAGGGCGTGAAGATGGATCTGGACATCTTGCAGGGCAGCTGCATGTATGCTTGCGAGAAGCGCTACAGTTCCCCCCATCCACCCTGAGGCGAGAATGACTGGAGAGCCAATGTTCTCATTCTTCAAGCGTTCGATCGAACGTGTAAATCGTTCTGTCCAACGCGTGACGTCAATCAGAGGGATCTGTCGGCGAACTGCAGCAAGTAGCAGTGTGTCATCAGGATCATTTACTGCACTAATTATCAAGGTCAAATCATCTGGGGCATGGGCGAGAGGATCGGATTTGGAGATATCCAAGAGGAAAGGCTTTAGCCTAGTGGACGCAAATGGCAAAGTCTTTCCCGCAGACCTTCCTCCCAGCAATAATTCGAGATTAGGGTGGCGATCGTGCAGGATCTTGGCAATTTGGCTCCCGACCGTTCCGTAGCCGCCGACAATTAGAACTTTGGTGAGATTCATGTAGATTTCCCCTTTGATTAAATGTTTATTCGTTTAAGTTTATTAACGGATGATTGTGAAAAACAGGGACACACTGTCCCTTTTCGTGACGGTTCAAATTCAGTTGCACTCTTCTTCGACGAAAGTCACCAATTGCTTGAAAAGTCGGATCGCTTCTGTAATTTCAAGCCGATAGAACATCTCTGTTCCCTTCTTTTGAACGTTTACTAGGCCCGCTTGTTTTAATATTTTCAAGTGATGAGACACCGTAGGTCTAGACATGGGAATATGCTCGGCGATTTGTGTTACGTTCATGCTTTCCTTGTCGATGAGAAGAGCTACGATTTGCTGCCGAATCGGATCACCCAAGCCTTGGAAGTATGGACTTAACTCCATAAATATTTGAATTGCTTTTTCATTGCAGGTTGGATTCGTCATTGCACACTCCGTTAATAAACTTAATCATTTAAACCAAAGTATATGGGTTCTTCCTTATTTTTGCAAGTCATAAAAACGTTGATAGATCAGCAATAAAGTAAGAGGAAGCTAGAATCGCCAGATGCAATAGGAAAGAAAAGTAGGGAATAGTAAGGGAGGTTACAAAAAAAGTAAAGGTAGGTGCTTGTGTATGAATAAAGGAACGGGGAGCCTGGGCTCTCTTTTGAAAACAGGGAAGGTTAAGAAAATCATCGGTGCAGCTTTTTTGTCTGCCACACTCATGTTTTCCCTTCCTCATACGGGACAGGCTGTGGGCAAAGGTGCTCATGGGCCAGATATTTATGTGATTCAGGGGATGTTGAAATCAATAAGTAGTTACTCGGGTCAAATCAATGGATACTACGATGATGTTACCGTACGAGGTGTGAAGCATTATCAGAAAAAACACGGGTTGCCTGTTACAGGAAATGTAGATAATCGTACGTTCCAAAGTATTGTTTATTCCTATGATAGTATCAAATCTGGCAAACGTGGCCATGGAGGCGGCAAAGGTCACGGTGGAGGAGCAGACCATGGAGGCGGCAAAGGTCAAGGCGGAGGCATGGGAGGCGGAGCAGATCAAGGCGGAGGCATGGGAGGCGGAGCAGGTCAAGGCAAAGGCTACGGCGGTGGAACTAGCCAAGGCCAAGGTAAAAGCTATGGCGGCGGAACAGGCGAAGGCCAAGGCCAAGGCCAAGGCAAGGGCCAAGGCTACGGCGGCGGAACAGGCGAAGGTCAAGGCCAAGGCAAAGGTTACGGCGGCGGAACAGGTGAAGGCCAAGGTAAAGACAACGGTAACGGCGGTGGAACCGGCAACGGTGGCGGAAAAGGCAACGGCGGCGGAACTGACAACGGTGGCGGAAAAGGTAACGGCAACGGCAACGGTAAGAACATTGAGGATAACGAAGGCACTGGAAAAGACTAATTGTACACGTGAGATAAAAACGCTTCTTCTCTTTTTGGGGACGAAGCGTTTTTCATGTAAAAGAGCTAACTTTAGTTAGTGTTAGAAGGAATTTGGCTAATGATATCATTATTCATGATTGCTATTTAATCAGGCAGGATATCAGAAAAAGTTCGAAGGAGGAAGAGCGATACACATAGGAAGGACAAGTCGGCGTATCCAGGCCTGAAAGAATGCAAGCAGGTAACTGATCAAATGACAGAAAAGTACAACGATTGCATGCAAGGAGGATTATGGTACATACCAGACCTTTTGAATATGAGCAAGACGAAGCATTTATTTGGGAATTGTACTGTTCTACGAGAACCGAAGAAATGGCTCTTTGGGGTTGGAGTGAGTCGGACAAGCTTGCTTTTTTACAGTCGCAGTTTATCATGCAGCAGAAATCATACCAAATGCAGTTTCCCGCTCAGAAGCACCAAATCATTCTCCGATCCGAGCAGCCTATCGGTCGGATGATCACGGATGCGAGCGGAGATGATTTGCATCTTGTAGATATTTCTTTGCTGCCTGCTTATCGGGGACAGGGTGTTGGTTCTAGCGTGATTGGCGATCTGCAAAAAGAGGCTCAAGCTTTCCAATTACCAATCCGTTTACGTGTTTTACAAGGGAACCCCGCCTTTCGATTATATGAACGACTTCATTTCATCGTGACAGACTCAACGGGGCTGTATATCCAAATGGAATGGCAGCCACTTCTGCAAAAATGAGCAAACTGTTCGTTCGACAACGGAAATAACCACTTTACATAAGGAGGATGCAACATGGCAGAGCCATTTCTAGGAGAAATCAGGATGTTTGGAGGAGATTATGCACCACAAGGATGGGCATTATGCGATGGGCAGATCTTATCTATTTCTGAATACGACACATTGTATAGTTTGATTGGAACCACATACGGCGGGGATGGACAAACGACTTTTGCGTTGCCTGATTTACGGGGACGTATCCCGCTCCATCAAGGGAAAAATCCGAGCACAGGAACTACCTTCGTGATAGGTGAAAAAAATGGTGTAGAATCCGTCACCTTAAACGTCCCACAATTGCCCGCGCATACACATACGGTCCATGCATCATCGCAGCCAGGAACGCAGAACAGCCCTGCCAATGCAGTATGGGCAAAGAATTCGCAGCTATATTCAACAAATGCACCTGATGGATTGATGAACGCGTCCAGCTTGAGTACTGTAGGTGGAAATCAACCACACAGTAACCTGATGCCGTTTACGGTTATTAATTTCATCATTGCCCTGTATGGGATCTATCCTCAACAAAATTAACATTCCAATCGAACAGGAGGATTTTACATGGAACCATTTCTTGGAGAAATTCGATTTTTCCCCTTTCCATTTGCGCCAAAGGGTTGGGCTTTGTGTAATGGTGCGTTGTTGTCTATCAATGGAAACCAGGCACTGTTTTCCTTGTTAGGAGCTGTTTATGGGGGGGACGGGAAAAACACGTTTGCTTTACCAGATTTAAGAGGGCGTGTCCCCGTTCATAAAAACAATCAACAAGATCGTCCAATCGTACCGCTTGGTATGTCAGCCGGAGAAGAAACGCATGTATTAACAACAAACGAAATACCCGATCATACCCATACCGCGACGGGCTCGAATGCAGGTGCCAATGAAAAAACTAGCGCTGGGAACTACTGGGCACAAGCATCCACCACAACCTATGGGACAACCCCTGATACAACGATGAGTGAGAGTGCGTTGCAAACGGTAGGAAACAGTGCACCTCATACGAATATGCAGCCGTATTTGGTCGGGAATTTTTGCATCGCGATTCAAGGGATTTACCCGCCAAGAAACTAGAGGAGGCACTATCATATGGATCCGTATATTGGAGAAATTCGTATCTTCGCTGGCAACTACCCGCCGAGGGACTGGGCTTTTTGTGATGGACAACTGCTTGCGATCCCTTCCAATCCTGTTTTGTATTCGATATTGGGAACAAAGTATGGCGGCGATGGCAAGACCACATTTGCGCTTCCCAATTTAAGGGGCACAGCCCCGATGAACCAGGGGGAAGGACCTGGATTGACACCGCGTACGGCAGGTCAGACTGATGGCACAGCCAAGATAACACTGCTGCAAAACGAAATTCCGGCGCATACTCATGTTCCCAATGCTTGCTCAACGCCTACAGGGGATACGCCAACAGGGGCGAAATGGTCGTCCACTGGTGGCCGGGGAGGTATCATTCCTTACTCTAACACGAGTGATGGGACACAGCTTAGCCCGCAAGCAATTGGAACCACAGGCGGGACTCAGCCTCATAATAATATGCAACCTTATCTCGGACTCTCGTTCATCATTTGTGTGGAAGGCGGAGCTTTTCCGGCGAAAGGATAGAGACTGAATTTTGGACGCCCAATGCTGTGCAGCTGGAGGCGTCTTTTTCGCGTGACGGTCACAGCCCTTCTTCCATCTTTTCCTACTTTTCGTATTCTTCTTGCGAGACGTATGCATTATAATAGATATGTCCGTGATACTAAACGATCGCTTGGAGCAGAACGATCGCAGAGGATGAAGCAGATGACGAAGATAGAAATACTGAAAAGCATGTTGACGAGCGATCAACGCAATGCGCCAGTATGGCTGTTATTAGGATTAGAGCATGCTGAGCAGGGGGATCGTACGGAGGCTTTACAGGCGTTTACGCAGGCCCTTGCCTATGGAAATGAAGCGATGAAGGAAAAAATTGTGATCGAGCTCAACAAGCTACAAAAGGAATCCCCATATTCGCGGACGTTAAAAGGGATCCATCAGAAGGATTCCTCTACATATACTACGATGTTTACACCTAAGATACGCGTCATCGAAGGGGGCAAAGGGAAGGCCACCGAGAAATCGGTTCAACTCGTTGAGAAAACGGCAGGTTTTGGAATGGTCGGCGGGCTTGGACGAGTAAAAGAGGCAATCTTTCAAAGACTCCTACATCCTATTTCGCAACGGTTGCCTCAAAAGAGAAGTACCATTTTACTTTACGGACCATCGGGGTGCGGAAAATCTTTGCTAGCAAAAGCAACCGCAGAAGAATGCCAGGCTCATTTTTTCTCCATGGCGATCACAGGCGGTCGAAGTATGTATACGTCGTCGAACAGGCAGTTCAACATCCATGACTTACTGGCAACAGTCCCTGCCAATAAAACGTTTCTGTTCTTTTTAGATGAACTAGACGCTTCCAGCCATTACGAAGAGAATGCGAATTCCAACAGACAGGAGATCGATTCCAAATGGCTTCAGCAGATAGTGGAGGCAGGCGAGTACGACGAACGATTCGTCCTGATGGGAGCAACCAACGTTCCATGGGAATTGGAGCCTTCCATGCTCCGAGCGGCTGGTTTTGATCACTGGATTTTTGTTGGACCGCCAGATCGGCAAGCACGGGAGGATATTTTTCGCTTAAAACTGGAGGGCCGTCCCACTGAGATGCTCGATTATGGGCATTTAGCAGGATGGACAGAGTTTTATTCGGGGGCAGACATCGAGTATGTAGTGGAGCTCGCAACGGAGCAGGTATGGCATGATATCGTAACAAAAGGGGTCGATCGCCCGATTCAAATGAGCGATCTACGAGAGGCTATTGCAGCTACCTATCCAACAACCATTGAGTGGTTGAGGACTTTGAAAGAACATTTGAAACAAGTGGATTACAACGGAATCTACGATGAAGTGTGGGACTACCTGTCTCTTCATAGTAGAATCTGATATCAACGAAAAGACTGTCGGCTCACTATCAAGCTGCGGTCTTTTTTTGGCACAAATGTTAGAATATTGACTCAATATAGTCTTTTTTGTACGCTGAGTATAGGTATAAACAGTTGCTGGAAGGTGGAGGATTCGCGATGAAAATAATAGATATATCCCGTCCGCTCATGGCAGGTATGCCGACCTGGCCAGGGGACACTCCCTTTCACTATGTCGTAAACTGGCCCAAAGCGGAGAGTGGCTCAGTCAATGTCGGTAAAATAACGATGAGTGTACATACGGGTACACATGTGGATGCTCCATTCCATTTCGATGATGATGGTCGAAAAATGGCGGCATTGCCCTTGGATCTGTACATTGGAGTGACAAGAGTGGTAGAGCTTACTGGACGTCCCAGCATTGGCCCAGAAGATTTTGCCCACGTTGATCTGGAGGGGGTGGAGCGCTTGTTGCTCAAAACATTATCGTGGAGCGACCCCGATCAGTTTCCATCAACCATCTGTCATCTGCGAGCGGACTTGCCAGCGTTCCTCGCCCAAAATGGCATTCGGCTGATCGGAGTGGATGTCCCATCTGTCGATCCGTTGGACAGCAAGGAACTGGCTGCTCATCATGGGCTTCACCAGCATGATATTCATATTTTGGAGGGGCTTCTGCTCGATCATGTCGAACCGGGTGATTACGAACTGATCGCACTGCCGCTGCTTTTAATGGAAGCAGATGGAAGTCCAGTACGTGCAATCTTGCGTCGTTCGTAAGGCTGCATATTGATAAAGCAGAGATTTTCTCGAATAATAACAGTGTAACTACAAAAACCATCATCACGGCGTATGTATGAAGGGAATGAAAAAGTAGATGGAAGCGATGACCTTTGTCCTTTTTGGCGCGACAGGTGATTTAGCCAAACGCAAAATTTTCCCTGCGCTCTTTAACTTATATGTAGATCAAAAGTTGCCTGCTGCCTTTTCGATTATCGGTGTGGGGAGAAGGGCCTGGTCTGATGACGATTTTCAGGAATCTGTTCGCCAGTCTGTCCATGAATTTTCCCGTCGCGCCCAGATTGATTCCCACGAGCTAGACGCTTTCTTGTCTGCTTGTCGCTATGCGGAAGTAGATGTCATGGAACCACGTGCTTATGTAACGTTACATGATCTGGTCCTGCAAAGAGAGCAAGAGCTGCAAATTCCGCAAAACCGGATGTTTTACTTGTCAGTAGCCCCGCAATTTTTCGAGGGAATTGCAACCAATGTCAAAGCCAGCGGACTAGGTTCAACGACAGGCTGGAAGCGTCTGATCATTGAAAAGCCATTTGGACATGATTTGCAATCCGCTGAAGAATTGAATGAAAAGCTGGGGAAAGCATTTTCGGAAGAAGAAATATATCGCATTGACCATTACTTGGGAAAACCAATGGTCCAAAATCTCGAGGCTCTCGAATTTGCGAACCCGGTCTTCCAAGCTCTCTGGAACAATCAGTACATCGCCAACGTGCAAATTACGGCGAATGAAACGGTCGGGGTTGAGGATCGGGCTGGATATTACGAGCCTGCCGGGGCACTGCGCGACATGCTCCAAAATCACATGCTGCAAATGCTCATGATCATCGCCATGCAGCTTCCGAAGCGAATCACGTCCGCCCATATCCGCAAAGAAAAGCGCAAGGTGATGGCAGCCGTGCGTCCGATGAAGAAAGAAGAAGTCGGGACCCACGTTATTCGCGGTCAGTATAGCGAGGGACATATTCAAGGAACGCCTGTGGCTGGCTACAGGGACGAGCCTGGTGTCGATCCCGTTTCGATAACAGAAACGTATATTGCTACGCGTGTCTGGATTGATGCCCCGTTTTGGCAAGGGGTACCATTTTATATTCGCACGGGAAAAAGACTGCAAGAGAAATCAACCAGGATCGTTATTGAGTTCAAAAATCCACACGAAAAGCTTTATCAGGAGCAAAATGAAACGACATCGCCTAATTTGTTGATCATCAGCGTGAATCCGAACGAAGGTATTGCCTTGCAGGTAAATAGTAAGAATCCGACAAATAGCGGTAAGATTGAGCCGGTGACGGTAGATTTCAGTGCAGGGACAAAAGACGTGCCAGAAGCGTACGAGCTGCTCTTGTTCGATGCACTCCGCGGGGATTCCACCTACTTTGCGCATTGGGATGAGGTCCGGCTGTCGTGGGAGTGGGTGACACCGATATTGGAAGCCTTCGCTGAAAATTTGGTGCCGCTCTTTACGTACGAAGCTGGTTCATTCGGACCGAAGGCCGCAGAGCAATTACTTGCTGCGGACGGATTCGTGTGGTGGCTGGATAAGGTCGAAGATCGAGTGCCGGTCACTGCAACGAGATAGACAAAAAGAAAAGGGAGCGGATGAGATGCGATTTGGCGTAATCGGAACGAACTGGATCACCGAGGAATTTATCCAGGCTGGTCAAGAAGTAGAAGGATTTTCTCTTCAGGCTGTTTATTCACGTACCAGCGAACGCGCCAAGGAATTCGCTGACAAGTACCATGCTCCATTTGCCTATAACAGCCTAGAAGAAATGGCTACAAGCAAAAATATTGACGCGGTCTATATTGCGAGCCCCAACTCCTGCCACGCGGAACAAGCGATCCAGTGCATGGACGCGGGGCTACACGTATTATGTGAAAAGCCACTGGCTTCCAATGCGATTGAGGTAGAAGAATTGATCGAGGCAGCGAAAAGAAATGACGTGCTACTCATGGAGGCTGTCAAATCTACACTATTACCCAATTTTTTTGCAATACAAGACAACCTGCACAAGCTGGGAAAAGTACGACGCTTTATTGCTAGTAATTGCCAATATTCTTCGCGCTATGACGCATATCGCGAAGGGAAGGTTTTACGTGCTTTTGATCCTGCTTTTTCAAACGGAGCCTTGATGGACATCGGTATTTATTGTCTTTATCCGTTACTCATCCTTTTTGGCAGACCAGACGACATTAAAGCAGAAGGAATTGTGCTTGATTCTGGAGTGGACGGAGAGGGCAGTATGCTTTTGAAGTATCGAGAGATGGACGCAATCATTAGTTTCTCGAAAATTACGACCTCCTATCAACCAGCAGAAATTCAAGGGGAGAACGCTACAATGGTGATTGATCGAATCAACCATCTCAAAGAAGTGGACATTCGTTACAGGGACGGACGAATCGAGCAAGTGACAAGGCCTCAAACCCCGAAGACCATGCATTATGAAATAAGAGAATTCCTACACTTGGCGAAGAGCGGGGTCAGACAATCTGCAACGAATTCGCATGAAGTCTCCAAAATGGCCATGCAGGTCATGGATGAAGCGAGAAGACAGATGGGGATTGTTTTTCCAGCGGATCGTAAAAAACAGTAGGCAAAGGGGAGGGCGTTTGGGATGAAAATGTATGATGTAACTGCCACCGTGTACGAAGGAATGACGGTGTATAAAAACAAGCCGGAAAAGCAGCCGAAAATACGTACCACTACGAATGGCTATGTAACAGAATCGAGAATCGACATGGACCTTCATTCTGGTACCCATGTAGATGCTCCCCTGCACATGGTGAATGCTGGCGATACATTTGAGAGTATTTCCTTGGAAAAGCTAGTGGGCAATTGCAAGGTTCTCGATCTCACAGCGGTAGAAGACAGGATCACTCGCTCCGACTTGGAACGCTTCGATCTTGTGCGAGGAGATTTTGTCCTGTTTAAAACGAAAAACTCTTTTGAAGAGGCGTTCTCTTTTGAATTCATCTTTCTGTCTGAAGAAGGAGCAGAATATTTAAGTGAGCTGGGTGTGCGGGGCATTGGTACTGATGCACTTGGAATCGAACGCGCCCAGGAAGGACACCCCACACATAAAAAGCTGTTTGCAGCGGGAGTCATTGTCGTGGAAGGCTTACGGCTAGGTGAGGTCCCGCCAGGCGAGTATTTTCTGGTAGCAGCACCACTCAAGCTGATCGGAACGGATGCAGCCCCGGCAAGGGTCCTATTGTTTGAAGGCTTACATAGCGTATAATGGTGACGGTCACCCGCCTGTGAAGATCAGGCGGGTGCGTTCGTATTGGGATGGGGATGCATGGTGGTATAATTTGTCTATCCAAAATGAATGACGAGGAGTGGGAAATACATGCTCAGACGACCAGAGCGCGATGAATACGCTGCTTATTTTGACTATTATATTGGGCTTGTACCTGAGGGGGAGCTGCAAACGATCCTCACACAACAAGGCGAGAAGCAAGTCGCGTTATTTTCGTCACTTGCGCCCGAGCAAATGGATTATCGGTATGCACCAGGCAAATGGACGGTAAAAGAGGTTTTGGGTCATCTCGTCGATACAGAACGCATCATGAGCTATCGCTTGCTGAGAATCGCGAGAGGAGATCAGACACCCCTCGTCGGCTTTGATGAAAATGCTTTTGTAGAACACGGGTGTTTTCACCTAAGAGACCTCTCTGATTTATTGGAAGAGTATAAGGCTGTGCGGGCTTCCACCATCGCGCAGGTGCGAGGAATCTCTCCAGAAGCGTGGTTGCGTACAGGACTTGTCAACGGAAACAAGCTATCTGCAAGGACGTTGGCCTATGTGATTGCTGGACATGAAGCTCACCACACTACGATTTTGAAAGATCGGTATTTGGGGTAGGTCAGAGCCTCTCCTCGTTTGTCGGCAACAGCTGGACGAATATTTTTCCGGCAAGAGACAGTCCTTTTCTGTTCCCCTGTGGATGAAAGGGACAGACTTTCAGAAAACAGTCTGGCACACATTGACCACCATTCCCTATGCGCACAAGATTACATACACGGAGCTAACCGCGTTAATTGGGAAGGAAAATGCAGTGAGGGCAGTTGGGAATGCCAACGGAAAAAATCGACTGAACATCATCGTGCCATGTCACAGAATTATAGGAGCAAACGGGAGTTTAACAGGCTATTCGGGTGGCTTGTGGCGAAAGGAATGGCTCCTGGCCCACGAACAATGTTCGCAAAACACGGTCCCGCCACTGTAAGAGGGAGTCAGCGTCCAATAAGCCACTGGTCTATCAATATAGACGGGGAAGGCGACGCTAGATGATGAACCCAAAGTCAGGAGACCTGCCTGTTTCGACAACACTGATAGACCTACGGGAGATAGGGAGGTGTTAGAGATGGCTTGCGAAAAACAGCGAGTAGACAAGTACGTCCCTCCTTTTCTGGCATTTTCTAACGATCGTCACGGTCGAGTAGAAAATGCTCTTTTTATTTTGGGTAGGATAAAAGAAGAGGAGGGTGTGCGATGATGCAACTTTTTATTTGCCAATGGTGCGGATATGTCGAGGAAAAAGAGCTGCCCGAGGAATGCCAGGAGTGCGTGTTTCATTGCACTTGCTGCAGTATGGAAGAGGTAGAAAGCCTGTTCACCTACACCTGAAAGCCTGACCAAATCAGCTTGCAATCAGAAAAGAAAGAATTTTGTTGACGCTTGCCTTGGAATTTCTTAGAATAAAGCTCAACAGCATAAATAGTTCTTATCCAGAGAGGTGGAGGGTCTGGCCCGATGAAGCCCGGCAACCGTTGCATATTGCGACAAGGTGCCAATTCCTGCGAGACGTTTCGTCTCGAAAGATAAGAAGCGGGTTACTCGATTAGTAGGTGAACCTTCTTCTTAGCGAAGAAGGTTTTTTTCAATTTCATATTTTCTTTATCCAGAGAGGTGGAGGGACTGGCCCGATGAAGCCCGGCAACCGTCACGCATGTTTTGTGACAAGGTGCCAATTCCTGCAGGACATATACGTCCTGGGAGATAAGGAGGGGAGCAGTAGCTGCTAACAAGCCTTCTTCTTATCGAAGATGGCTTTTCTTTTTATCTAAAATTCGGGGTATGGGGTGGTCAGGATGAGTGTAGAAGTGGTACGCGTGGGATTATTGGGATTGGGAACAGTGGGTGGAGGCGTAATCAAAACGATCCGTTCGCAGCAGGAGAAGCTGGCTTCTCGTCTGGGTAAACGAATTGAGATCGTCAAGGCATTGGTGCGTGACTCGGAAAAAGAGCGGGCGGTTCATATCGACCCGGCATTACTGACAACAGACTTTGAGGATGTATTGAGCAGCGATGTGGATATCGTGGTGGAGGTCATGGGCGGTGTAGAACCTACCTATGACTACGTCCGTGCTTTGATCGAAAAGGGCTGCCATGTAGTAACTGCCAACAAAGAACTCCTGGCGAAAAAAGGAACGGAGCTAGTCGATTTGGCAAATCAGCATCAAGTGCATCTTGCCTATGAAGCGAGTGTGGCAGGGGGCATCCCGATCTTGAGCGTGCTCCGGCAGTTCCTACGCACGAACGATATTCAAGGCGTTCGCGGTATTCTTAACGGAACAACGAACTTCATTTTGACGAAAATGGAGGCAGAGCAGCTCTCTTACCAGGAGGTGCTCAAGCAAGCGCAGGAGCTGGGCTATGCGGAAGCGGACCCTCGTTCGGATGTAGAAGGCTTTGATGCTATGTACAAATTGTATATCTTGGCACAGCTTGTTTACGGAGAATCGCTGCCTTTAGCAGATGTTGTTCGCAGAGGAATTGCAGATTTGTCAGCAGGTCACATTCGGATTGCTAGCGAGCTGGGGTACCGGATCAAGCTGATCGCGCAGGCCTATCAAGCTGAGAAAGGAATTCGCCTATCAGTTGAACCAACCATGCTTCCGCTGAGCCATCCGTTGGCACAAATCCACGACGCGTTTAATGCTGTCCAGCTATCCGGCAACATCGTGGGAGACTTGTTGTTTACAGGAAGAGGGGCAGGAGAGCTCCCTACAGCAAGTGCAGTCGTGGAGGATTTGGCCTATTTATTGACACAGCCATTCACACCACATCCTACCTGGAAAGAAAAAACGGCCGACAAAGCTGGAGGCACGGTAAACTCGGCAGAACACGTCCTATGTTACCTTGAGGGCTCATGTCATACTGCTACGCCAGATCGTGTCCTGCATTTCCTTCAGCAGGCAGGAGTCAACGTGCATAAACTAAAAGTCCAATTCGACTTGGGAGGCGTCTTGCGCGCAGGTTTGATCGTGACAGGAATCAGTGAAGAGCACGAGTCCCTATTGAAAAATGATTTCGGCTTAGAAGTGCGCTGCTTCCCCATTATCGAATCTGCGTAAGTAAGAGGAATCATATGAAGAAAAGCCGTATTTCTAGTTACCTGGAAACACGGCTTCTTTTGTCAGGGGGCAGTCTCCACCGCTTTTGCACGCGGCTGTATACGCCCGTCACTTTGTATGTCGACACTCTCAGAAATGGATTCAATGCGTTTTAGCAGGGCAGCGCCGTTGCTTTCATTCATGGGTACAGCTTGTCCCAATTCTGCGTGAAACGGAAGCATCGTCAGCTCACAATCACCGCTTTTCGTACAGTTTGCTTGCAGGACCATCGTTTCCCAAGTCTTGGGTTCGTTTGATCGTGTGAAAATGAAATTGCCGAGACTGTACGCAATCCATTTGTCGTTGTATCGTTCAAAACCTTGAAGTACGTGGGGATGACCGCCGACAATCAAATCTGCACCAGCATCGATGTAGGCACGAGACAACTCTTTTTGATGATCGACAGGATAATCAGCGCGTTCCTTGCCCCAGTGTGCAATCACCACGACGAGATCCGCTTGGTTGTTCGCATCTTGGATCGCTTTTACTGCTAGCGTAGGATCATAGGAAGCGGCCATACCTGGCTGGGAATCCCCCGCATACCAGCTCGTTTCGGGAATGACCCTGCTGAAGCCGAGAATCGCGATCTTGATGCCGTTCTTTTCTATGAATACAGGTGAATAGGCACGGCTGGCATCCTTACCTGCGCCGACGTATTCAATCCGGTTTTCGTCTAAAGCGTCAAAGGTATCCAGCAATCCCGGAACTCCTTGATCCATGGAGTGATTATTGGCGAGATTCACCACATCAATCCCAGCGTTTTTCATGGCAGGAACAGCAAGTGGCGACGACTTGTAGACATACGCCTTGTTCTGTGCAGCAACTCCTGTCTCGGTGATCGGCGTCTCCAAATTGGCAATCGTGATATCATCTTGCAAAAAGAGTGAGCTTACATGCTTGTATGGGTAGTCATAGCTGTTTGCGAGTAAGGTTTTCTCTACATTCCCTGACATCATGACGTCACCGACAAAGGTGAGCTGCACAGAAGTCTTTTGGTTCACGGTATTGTCAGGAGCAGGCTGCGTGTTCGGGTTGGCATGTTCTCCATCCATAGCAGTTTGGAATAGGTAGTAGGTTCCGACGACGAAGATGGCCAACACGCTAAATAGGAGCGTGTTCTTTCCAACACGTGCCCATTTTCTGCGTGAGTGCTTGCGCCGAACTTTTACCCGGCTTGATCTGGTCTCGTTCATTTTTCCCCCTTGTCATTCTATCCTTACATAAATGAATTTTGATATCCTATAAGTAATACGAAAAGAGGCGAAAAAAGGTGCGATTAACTTTTGATCATTTGGTTCATTTTGTACAGCGAACTCCTCAGGAAGCATCGGAACAATTTTGCCAAGCGGGTTTTCATGCAGTAGCTGGAGGGCGTCATGCGTCTTGGGGGACATGGAATAGCCTTAGTTATTTCGGGCTTTCTTATGTTGAATTTTTGGCGGTTGAACACGAGGAGCTTGCTCGACAATCAGATAATCCGCTCGTACGTCAATGTATCGAGGATGAAGCAAAGGGAGAAGGATTTGGTCAGATTGCGCTTCGTACCAACGAGATGGATGCGTGGGCAGAGCGCCTGCGAAGCCAAGGTTTGAAGGTTACTGGACCTGTTGCGGGAAGTCGTACGCGTGATGATGGCACGACGCTTCGGTGGCGGATGTTATTCCTCGAAGATGCAGATAGTGCTCTTCTACCGCCATTTCTCATTGAATGGTCGCAAACAGATGAAGAAAGAATAGAAGATTTGACTAATCGTGGCATCATTGGCGTACATCCGAACGGTGCAGCCCATCTCCAGTCAGTAGGCTATGCAGTAAAGGATCTGGAAGAAGCAACAGCACGTTGGCAAAGCTGGTTCGGATGGAAGAAGAGCGAAAGATTCCATGATAAAGAACTGGGGGCCATCTGCCAAGCATTTGAACTTCCGGGTGGAAATGTAGTGCTTTGCCAACCGACTGAAGAGGGATTGGCGCAGACTGCATGGGAAAATCGCGGGCAAAGACCGTTTTTTGCGAGGCTGGCAGGAGCGAGCCAAAATAGCGAGTATAAGATTGGTGGAGGATCTTACTTTCTAGCAGCGCTGGAATAGTCGTTTAGAACCTATTTACGTAAGTGTCCCTATCTGACACACACATACAAGGGGTGGTACCAACGTAGTTGACACCACCCGTAATGTAGATAGTTTAATCATCTACCAAGCCTATTTATTTTTGTTTTCAGCATATCCGTTCGTCTCTCGTAAAAGTACATTTGGAACAAGACGAATATATAATAGTTCCCCAATAAGTTCTACAATTGTTTGCGTTACGATTACAGCAGACACTAGCCCGTTTAGAGGTTCAGGTAGCGCCAGTGCAAAAGGAAGAACGACAAGAGAGTTACGGGTTCCTGCACTAAAGATAAGAGCCCGCCCAGCTCCGGTATCTAAACGGAATATACGAGAAACGATACGTGCAATAATCGGTGTAATGGCCATATATGCTACATAGACGGGAATCACTTGGCTAATAAAATGAAAAGAGGTATATAGTTTAGCGATTTGGGATGCAACAACAATAAAGAGGGTTAGTGCCATAAAAGGCACAGGAAGCCATGCTGTAGCATCAAGAAAACGTTCTCCGTATGGTTGGCGTCTTGACCACCATTGAGTAAGTAGAGCAAGTACCAGTGGAACAACAATAAGACCTAAAAATGCTTCGAGAAACGGCCCGACACTCACAATTTCTGCCGATGTCTTGCCCATAAAAAGCCATAGATAAATAGGCAATAAAAGCATTTGGGTGACAAAGAGTATAGGGGTTGAAACCAAAACAAGCTTTTCGTTCCCTCGCCCAAGATGTGTAAAGACGATAACATAGTCAATGCAGGGGGTAAGCAAAACAAGAAGTACACCTAATAGAATTGCTGGATCGGTTGGAAGAAACCGAGTTAACCCCCAAATAAGGATAGGTACAGCTATGTAATTCGTAACAAGTAGCGCATAGATGAACTTTCGGTTCGTCAGTGCCTCTTTTAAACGAAAAAACGGTATTTGAGCAAACATTCCATACATTAAGATGGCAAGTATGAACGAAATCATGCTATCTAAGCTCTTACTGGATTCTGGCCACAACAAGCCTGTTCCAGCGGCAATAATTAGTACGAAAGCATAGAGCCATACTTGATTCTTTTCAAATTGTTCTCTTGAAATCACTTCTTGCACTTCCCCTTCCTAACACGAACCCGTATTTTCTATCTTCTCCAAGCATTCCGAGCATGTAAGACATTTACAGCTTAGCCCTCTGTCTAGTATCTGTATCATCGAGTTAAGCTGTTTTTTCTTCTCCTCAAGTTGGGAGCGTTTTTGCTTTGCCATCTGCTCCCACCGCTCGGAAAGTGGATCACGGGTATCAAAACCTTCTAGCCAAATAGCGATATCCTGGATGCTAAAACCGGTTTGTTGTGCAATTTTAATAAAATGGATGCGTTTACCTCTGCTATTGACGCGAGTTGCCCAATGCTAAGTCCAGTCATAACTTCACTCGTTGACTTAAAGTTAACATTAAGTTTAATGATCAATTATATCTCGTTACCAAAGGGGAAGATAGTATCGAGTAAAGAAATATCTGTCGCTTGTTGCCATACGGTTTTTGCCCATTCTTAACGTTTACAGTCATTGCAAGCAACGAAGAGAACCCGGTTTTGCTAGAACTTACCGGAAACGAAGAAGCGAAAGCATTCAAATCAAAAACCATCTCGTAATCAGAGAGGGTTTTTGGTTTTTTTATGTTGTACGTTCCTCGATCACTGGATGCCAACCGTTTTCTTACCCAGAGGATTCTTGTGATGCTGGAATGCCCAATCTGAAACGGAATGAAAATTAGAATTTGTAAAAATGGTGAAATTTGGATGAAAAAACGCAAAAATGAAGATAAAATACAAGGCAGAAGAGAAAGTGGAGGTGATAGGGATGCTCATAGTGAGTATCTTATTAAACATAGTCCTAATTGTTCTGTTAGTCTTTATTTACAAAAAACGTGAAGAAACCGAGTCAAACCTAGGATGGAAAGTTTTTGGATATTTTTGTTTAGGGGCATTTGCTTTTATGGTAGACGAGATCCCCTTACCTTTAGGTTTTTTGTTATTTCTTTTGATTTTCCGCCCAAAGACGAATGTTAAAACAAAAAAATGTTCCGCTTATCTCGGTTTAGTATGTTTCCTCATCCTGCATTTGATTTTGCCAGCAGTGGAGAGGGATCTGTTTGAACGTCCACGAGATGTAGTTGCTGCCAGCGACAATATGTTTCAAATCAATTTCACGAACGATTGGATGACGATACGAGATCAACTCAAAATCGACGAGCATGCACGGCTGGTATATTTTAAGGCGCATTATCAAAAAAATGGTCAGATAGATGACTTGTACTATTATGTAGTCAGCGTTTCAGGAAAGAACTCTGTTTATTATGATATCAATTTTTCTGTTGACACAAATCGATATACAATTCGCGCTGAGAAAATTGGTGTTGAAGGGTTAGAATATGTGGAATTTGTAGAGGCTTCGAGATTTTTTGAAGTTTTGGATGAGGTTCAGGTCCAAAACCTATCTCTGGAACAGCCTTTTGTAGGGTATACCCTCAGATTCGATGGAGAATGGATAAAGGATACTGACGAGTATCAGCAAAAATATGTGATCCTGGGGAAAGAAATCAAAACCATTACCAGGGATCAACTTCCGACGGAAGGGTACCCCATCAATATTTGCGGGAAAGAGAAGCCTTACGAATTACCGACTGGCTCTGGAGTATCAAACAGATGTGAAGCGAATGCAGATTTCTTTTTTGATGACTGAATAATGAAAGAAACCACCTCGTATTGGAGGTGGTTTTCTATTAGGTGCCAAACGTCTTTTTGGTTAAATTCCGGTACATCACCAGCATCGCGATACGCCAAGGTACGAGCATACCGAATGCGAGCAAGAAGAACAGTCCACCCGTTTGAATCGGTGTAAAGCTATCATTGATCAGCAGTTTAATAATCAGCCGGATGACCAACAGACCGGACAAAATGAAGAAAAACGCACGGGACCGTTTCAAATACACATCTTGCCCAATGATTTCGAAACGTGACGTCATAATCAACGGAATCGAAAAGATAAGCCCAACCACAAAGGCTGCAATATCAAACTTGGGCGGTAATTGCGCCTCCGGGAACAAGAACATCGCAAACCCTGTCGCCATAAAGAAGGGTGGCAAAATAATGCTTTTTGCAGAAGCCGGCTTTTTTTGCCGACGCATTCTCACAAAGATCACGGCAATGGCCATGACGAGAGGCAGCAAAATTCCCAAAATGGGAGAGGAAAGTATCTGCATGGAAAGACGCCTCCATAAGTGTTCAACATACTTCCACTAGTGTACACCAAAGCATGGTCTGTGGGAAAGCGTTTGTCATGGTATGTTACATTCCGATACTAGGCAGCTGCTTCATCGTGAGAGCGTACATCCAGCTTATGCTTTTTACTGTAGAAGAAAGTCAACAAGCCAAAGAGCAATGTCACCGAGCCGATGAAGAGGAGGTAGCCGCTAATGCCGAGAAGGTCCAGTCCAACCCCTGTAATCGCGAGAGCCAACAAGAAGAATCCACGATCCAGCATGCTTTTGAAAGAAAAGAATCGCCCTTGCTGGTGTGGAGGTAGGCGCTTCTGGAAAATCGTTGCGATAACCGGGAAGAAGAAAGCAACGACAAAGCCGAACATGGAGAAGGAAGCAAGCACCATGAATTTGTTATCGGCGAATGACATGCCGAACTGGGACAGTGCGAAGAAAAAGAGCATGATGGTGGACGCTGCCACAAGGTTTCTGCGGCCTATCCACCGTTTTGCCAAGAGCCCCCCCATCAAAATGCTGATTCCTTCTGCTGCATAGATCCATCCCATGAGCTGAGGTTCCTGTTGCAGCTCGCTAAAGTTCAAGATCATCAGGTTCACACCGCCGAGGAACAAGGTGATCAACCCGTTATTAATCAATCCGACAAACAAGGTTGGGTCCTGTCGCGAGATCGTCAGTACTTCGCGAAACTCCACTTTTTCCTGAATCTTCCGAGAAGTGACTGGCGGAATGCGGAGAAAGAGTGTGACGACAGCGAGTACAGCGTACGCGATGATGGAGCACACATACAGCATGGATAGGTCCATAGACGCAACGAGTATACCGCCGATCGCTGTTCCCCCAATGCGCGAGAGGGTAGAAATATTCAAATATGCGCTGTTCGCCTTGAGTAACTCGTCTTGGGAAAGGATGGCTGGCAAGGAAGCCTGCACGGTCGGAAAATAAAACGCAGCAGAGCATTGCATCACGATCAAAGATACGATCATCCACAGAAGAGAATCGTTTGCAAGAGCCGGGAACATGAAGACTGGGCTGAGTGTTCGGACCAGGCTGGCAAACAGCATGATCTTGCCCTTGTCGTACATGTCAATCACCACACCCGCTTTAGGGGCGAGGAGAATGCTGACCACCAATCCACACATCAGAATCAAGCCCTTCACTGTATCAGAAGGAACAAGTTTCTGCATGAACGAAAGATTGGCAATAATCGAAATCCACATGCCCGCTCCCGCGACGATCTCTCCGCTCATTAAAAGCAGAAAGGTACGATTACGCCATAACATGAGAGCCACTCCAAACATTCGTTAGATAGGTAAAAATTTGAACAGATCCATTCATTTGATAAAAAACGATTTCTCTAGTATAGCATTCATGCAAACGCTTGTATATTTATTGTCTTTGTGGGTATTCTTCGCATTCATAACGGACAAACTAACGCAATACTGCGGCCATTACGCCCAAAAGGAGCTATTCGTAAATGGCGCGAAAACGAACGTTGCTACTGTTGATCGTGTATGGATTTGCTGCGACACTCACGATCTTTTATGGATTGGTGGAAAAGCATAGCGTCATTGTCACGTTCTTTTCTTTTCATGTGCTCGTTTGCATCTGTATCCCCGTCATTCACGGATGGTGGGAAGGAGATTTGCGAATGCACGGGCGCTTAGCGTGGGGAAGTTTTGAATGGCAGGGTACTTTATACGGACTGGCATTTGGCGTTCTTATGCTGACAGGAGTGCTGGCTGGGCTTTGGTTGCTCCTGCAGGAACCGGGAAGACCTGAAGCTGTTCGAACAGGTATGGAAGCATGGGGGATTGAACGCCGCTGGATTTTGGTTTTTTCCTTCTACCTCGTTTTCATTAACTCGCTGCTGGAAGAGTTATTCTGGCGAGGCTTCGTATTGCAGCGGTTGCGCGCATCCTTATCCATCTTGATGTCCATTTTTCTTTCCAGCTTTTTTTATTCTTTGTATCACCTGATTATCTCTACGATCCTATTTGGTTTTCGAAACGGCTTGCTCATTACGTCGATGGTTTTTGGTGCAGGGCTGATTTGGGGATGGATGAAAGGAATGTTTCCTTCGATTTATCCAAACTGGCTTAGTCATTTGTTCGCGGATTTGGGTCTCGCACTAGCTGTGATTTTCTGGATTTATTGACCGGATAGGAGGGCGAAACTGATGCTGGCGATTCATGAAGAAACGAGGCTTCGCAAGCGATTGCTCAGTATACTTCGGCAAAACAGTGAAGCATTTCAACTTTACTATGACACGTATGGTTATACCCCGGTTGAGCCGTTGCTGGACTATCTTCATACGCTGAAAGGGTGCGCATACATAACCAGGCAAGATCTTCATCAAGTCGTGGAATTCGATCCGGAGCGGAGTGTCGAATGGGACGGTGGAGCACTCATTCGAGTTACCTTCGGATTTTTGCCCTCGATTGCAAAAAGCAGGCTCATCGAGATCGTACCACCTGACGTTCTTTATTACGGAACACATCGAAAGTTAGTGAAACAAGTACTCACTGGAGGCCTGTTGCCGATTGCCAGTGAGTATGTGCAGCTTGCGGATAGACCGGAGCATATTGGAGAGCCGACAGACACATTGCGCCTCGTGGCTGTGAATGCAAAGGAGGCCCATGAAGCCGGGATTTGCTTTTACCGAGTGGGTGAACACTATTGTTTGAGCGATGCTGTCCCAGCCGGTTATTTGCAGCTGTACGCAGATTAGTTCGACTCGTTGTTTCGACGTGCTTCGCGCCTTTGTAGCTGGTGCTGGCGTTCTGCCAAAACGTCGCTTCGATCTCTCAGGGTATGCTTATTCAGCAAGTAGGCGTTTTGCATATCGCTATCCCGATGTTCAGGGTGATTTTGCATCGTACAAGCCTCTTGATACGCCTGTTTCAAAGCATCGGACATGGGCAAGGACAGGCTTCGATAGGGCTGACCATTTTGTATTTCCGTCAGGCGCTCTTCAAGCAGGCTCGCTAGACTGTCACTATCCAACCCAAGCTTTTGGATGTCAAGATGATGCTTTTTGACAAGGGATATGGCGCTTGTGAGCATTTTGATTGCACCTGACTGATTCCCTCGTCTCTGGTGATAAAGAGCGACGGAGATTTGAATCAAGCCAACCCATACTGGCTGTCGCTCATGTGGAGGAGCGCTTTTCCAATACTCCTCGAGAATTTCATGACACTCAAAATAATCGCGTTCTACATGAAACTGGATCAAATAATCCAGATACGGTTGCGGATACATGGTGATCTTCACCTCACTGCTTGGTTTTCAATAGTTCGTTTATGTACTATTATAAAGCATAGAGAGTAGAAAATGAGGTGTAAAACCATTTATGACAAGAGATGAACTCGTAGCCGTATTGGAAAAAAAGCGAATGACCGAAATCATAGAACTGATCGAGGATGCAGAACAAGGAGAACTGGAAGAGCTCGAGCTCGTGGAAAGCCTGGGATTGCTCATGGATCAGGAGTTGAACAAAGAAGTCCTTTCGTTATTGGAGAGCTTGGGAGTCACCGTTATTTACTTGAGCGGTGATGAAGAAGACGAAGAGGAAGAAGACAACGAAGATGACGATAATTAGTAAAAAAGAGAACCAACCTTGTGCATGGTGCCAGGTTGGTTTTTGCATTCCTTACTTTTGCGTCCATACGCGATTTTTATTTCGTGTAGCGGGGAACTTTTCCCCTCTGGAAAGCTCGATGATCATCGGGTCCTGCACACTTGCGCCGGATTCACCAATCTCCATGTATACGGCATTTTTCGGAGACTTTTCTCCTTCACGAAAACGACTGTGTTCTCCCACGAAGGCACCTTCTTCCTAAGGAATTGTCATCTGAATTAGTATGACCCGGTACACTGGCTTCATGCTTTCCCTTCTATTGACGATCGATTTTGAATTCCTATACGATCATTTTAATTACTTTTGGAGAGGTGAATACATGCTACCTTTGACCTTGAAAAAGGAATCCAATATATCTTATCACGAGCAATTATACCAACAAATTTCATCCTCGATTCGAAGCGGTGAGCTTCCTTCCCAAGAGCAGTTGCCAACGGTTAGGGAGTTGGCGGCACAGTTGAAAGTCAATTACAACACCGTTCGCAGCGTGTATTTGCGTCTCCAGCAAGAAGGGCTGGTTGATTGTCGGCAAGGGAGGGGAACGATTGTAAGCAATAGCGCAAGTGACGCGCTCTTGACACGTAACCCGATCCATCTTGCTTTACTCGCCAAAGAAACCATTCATAAAGTAAAAGCAATAGGCTATTCCATGGATGAATTCTCTCGCGTCCTTTCCTGTGTGTTACAAGAAATCAATCAGTTTCCGGTTCTTTTTTTGCGGTTCACAGAGCTGGAGGTCACTGAATATATGCGGTTGGTGCAGTACCATCTTCCGAGTGTGATGGTCGAAGGGAGAACTTTCGAGGATTTTTCCCAGCAGGTACAATGCGATGCGAATTTTTTGCAACAATACAAAGCCATCGTTATCCCTCCTTGTGTTAACCTGAAACTTCCGAAGGATGCTCCTCCTATCGTTAGCCTTGATTTTATCCCGGACCCGACGACTGTGATCCCTGCCATGGAGGCCTACCCACGAAATACGAAAGTCGGATTGATCTGTGCGACCATACGAGGTGGTGCGGGGATGATCAATGATCTCTACAACGCAGGCATTACACATTTGGATATTCGGACTATAGAAGCGAACCATGCCGAAGTGTTTGATTTGATTACATCTTGTGATGTCGTGTATATTTCCAAGCCTGGCTATATGGTGAAGCCTCATTTGTTGACGTTGCCAAAAGTAAAGGAATTTCAAGAAATTCCCGACCACCACGGTATTAATGAGCTACGCAAGCTCGTTACCCATTAAGTTGGATGAATGAGTATGCTCTCATGTACCGGAGTTACCGGCAGAATCCGTTATTTTTGGGGCAGATGATCGGAAAAAGCGCGATCCAATCAGCAATTGACCACTCCTACTACTGAATTGCCTACGAGACATCCGCTGATTTTGACTAGTGTATAGACTTATGTCCATGCCGATATGTCTTCACCTACATACCTTGTAGATGTAACGAACAGGAAGGAGTGAGGTTAATGAGTTGCGGATGCAGAAGATCTCGTCGCAGATGCTTTAAATGCTGCGAAAAGAAAGTGTACAGAAAGCATTGCTTCTACAAGCCACACTACAAAACCCATTGTAAACCATACGGTCGTAGTGGGGGACACGGACATTGTGGCGGTTATGGCCACTTTGGCGGCGGTTACGGCGGTTTCGATGGTTACGGCTCCTCTCATGGTGGCGGGTACGACGGCGGATACGGCGGCATGTACGGTGGAAGTCACGAGAGCAAGTATTAATAGAGAAAGGCGCCGTGGTGGCGCTTTTTTCGTTTTTTCGCAAGTTTTGCGCAATTTGTCGTACAATAGAGGAAAAGGATTAATGGAGGTATGGATATGCAATTCCTGAATGGGAAAGAGGAACGAATGTGGGCGATGATCGTACATCTATCCGCCTTCCTTGGTTTTATCGTTCCGTTCGGCAATGTACTAGGACCTTTAATCGTATGGTTGATCAAACGTGAAGAAGGAGCCTTTTTTTATCAGCATGGAAAAGAGGCACTGAATTTTAGCATCTCGGTGACGATTTATGCCGCCATTTCGAGTTTGTTGATCATCATTTTTATCGGCGTACTATTATTGGGAGCCCTCTTTATTTTTTGGGCGATCTTCGTTATTATCGCTGCGGTGAAAGCGAATGAGGGAAAAGAATTCCGTTACCCGCTCACTCTCCGGTTAATAAAATAACCGTTCTTGGAAAAGTCGTTCCACTTGGGACGGCTTTTATATTTGTTTGAATTTTCTATTAAAAAAGAGGGTGAACAGTCGTTCATCTCGAATTAAAGGAGAGTGTAGTCGGTGAAGGGGGAGTCAAATTATGTTGACGGGAGTGACGATAGTTGATTTTTCTCGCCATCTTCCAGGTCCGATTTGTACGATGCGCCTGGCTGATTTGGGGGCAGAGGTCATCGAGGTGGAACCGTTTCACGACAAAGCTCACTCACCGTTAACCGGGCCTTCTCATCCTGAAGCTAGAGAGACGGGAGCGTTTTACCTGCGTTCACATCGCAATCATAAAAGTATTTCCTTGAATTTGCGGACGAATGAGGGAAAAGCGCTCGCGTTTGCTCTGGCCAGACAGGCTGATGTCGTGGTGGAAAGCTATCGACCAGGTGTAATGCGACATTTGGGACTTGATTACGATCGCCTGTGGGAGATGCACCCTGCGGTCATTTATTGCTCCGTGACGGGCTATGGTCAAAGCGGCGAGCTATACCAAATAGGGGGACATGACTTGAATGTCCAGGCAGTAAGCGGATTTCTCTCGCTGATTCGCGATCTGGAAGGCAAGCCTGTCGTTGCAGATATTCCGCTATCTGATTATGCGCTCGGGTTGTATGCCAGTGAACAAATATGCGCGGCGCTTGTGCAACGTGAACGGACAGGACGAGGAGCTTATTTGGATGTTTCGTCGGCTGACTTGTTTAGTTCTTGGACAGGGCTGCATGCACTGTTCATGTTATACAGCTCCTCGATTGGACGGGAGACCGGGAGAGGAAGTTTGCTGGCGTATCAGGTCTTTGAGACAGCAGACGGTCAGTATGTCGCACTTGCTGCTTTGGAAGAGAAGTTCTGGCTTAATTTTTGTCGCGCGGTAGGAAGAGCAGACTGGGAGCTATGCTATCGAGCTAGCGTTGCTGAGCATCCAGAGGTGTTTGACGATATGAAAGCACTGTTTCTGTCCAGAACCCAAGCAGAGTGGAGTGAACTGGGCAGTGAAGTGGATTGCTGTCTGACCGCCGTTGAAGATTGGGAAAACTGGGTAGACAATCCATACGTTGCGAACAGGGAGATAGCGTATACGCTTCCTTATTTGGAAAAGAAGTCGCCCGATCAAGAGGGGAGCTTCGCACATCGATACAGGGCGGAGCGATTGTCACCCCCGTGGCACACCGATTACACGTACGAGCTGCTCAAGCGCAAGCTGAACCTTACAGAGGAGGATTTGAGCAGGCTGCAAAGGCAGGGGGTTATTCCTGCTGCTTCTTTATAGGAAAGGGTGAGAAAAATGATGGAACAGGATCATCATACGCAATTGATCGTAACAAAAGCTGGTGGAATCTGCACGATTACGCTCAACCGACCACAGGTCCTTAATGCGATGACGGTTGAAATGTTTTCCCTTTTGCAGGACGCGATCGCAAAAGCCTCAGCAGATGAGGAAGTCGATGTGCTTATTTTGCGGGGAGCGGGGGGGAACTTTTGCTCCGGTGCTGATTTGGGCGTGTTGACTGCGCTGACGGATAAGAGTGACGCTGATCAATCATTGACGATCATTAATGATTTCATCACCAACTTGCATCAAATGCCAAAGCCTGTGATTGCAGTCATCGAGGGAGTAGCCGTCGGAGCGGGACTCAACCTCGCGTTGCATGCTGATTTTGTCATTGCGAGGGAGGACGCTCTGTTGCAGGAGCCTTTTGTCCAGATCGGTCTGACAACGGATTTTGGCGGGACATACCTTATGCCAAGGCTTGTTGGTACGGCATGGGCGAAGCGTCTCGCACTGCTGGGAGAAAAGATTACAGGGAAAAAAGCGGAGGAAATCGGCTTGATCTATCGAGCGGTAGAAGCTAGTCAAGTCGAAAGTGAGGTTGCAAAATTGGTTGCTGCGGTACGTCGCCTGCCGAAGCAAGCGTATGCGGTAACAAAAGAAGGATTGGGACGCTGCCAGGCAAACGGCCTAGAATATGCATTGGCTTGGGAAAAGCAACAGCAGCCGTCCCTAATCGCACGTCCTGAATTTCAGGCGCTTGTACAAGCGAAGCTGAAG
The DNA here is from genome assembly GCF_949767855.1 of Brevibacillus sp. IT-7CA2. Taxonomy (NCBI): domain Bacteria; kingdom Bacillati; phylum Bacillota; class Bacilli; order Caryophanales; family Paenibacillaceae; genus Brevibacillus; species Brevibacillus sp. IT-7CA2. The sequence goes on along the minus strand of NZ_CATKQT010000011.1, from coordinate 552,340 downwards.
CGCACGTAGCGGTTTATTTTGGCAATGGGATGTTTAGCTCATGAATGCGCTGTCCTGTCGCTGCACTTTCCTCGAACAAAGAGAGCACAGGTGATTTTGCGCTTGGGTCCAGCTTGAGATCGATGGAAAAGCTCCCCCAGTCAGGAGCCCCCATGCTAGCTGTCACAAAGCTATTTGCCAATGTCTTGTCTCCGTCCTTCACGACGAATCGTACGTTGGCTTCGTTCACGCGTGCTTCACCCTTAATCGTATATTGTCCTTCACCTGTTTTGGTGATCGCAATATTCCGAAACGATTCATTCTCGTATCGTCCCTTGTCCTCGCCAACAGGATGAGAATGTGTGCTAGCTGCTGCGGGCGGAATGATGGTGGGGAATGATACAGCATTCAAGCTCATGGCGAGTAAGCAGGTTGTCAGCATGTTTGTTCGAAATTGCATGTTTTTCCTTCCCTTCATTCGTTTTCCTCTCTAGGTTGGCGAAATTGGAGTGGAACTATTCTTGGGAGTTAAAATGTGTATCCTTCGTGTAGAAGGGATGAGATAAAAGTCCAAAGGGAACTTTATCCGTTGAGCAAAGGACCATTCTGTGATAAAGTAGGGATATCAAGATCCTGCGATGTACGATAGGCCGTAAATGTTTCTAACCTTATACGTGTTTTTCGGGAGACGGAAACTGTGATGGATGTCAGGCCCACCTCCTTTTTGGATGCATGGGAAGGCTGAAGTGCAGAAGGGTCGCCCACCTGTGTGAGCGCAGGTTATAGAAACATGAGGTCAACGGCAGAGCGGGGACTTGGCCGTTTATGAATGCAATGAATTGCCGATAGCACAAAAAACCACTTGGAATCTGCTTCCAGGTGGTTTTTGTTTTTGTAGCTTGATTAATGGGTGGTTTTGTTTTGCTTGCCCGAGCCGTGACCCTGCCCTTGTTTTTGGGAGCCCTGGTCTTGATCCCCGTGATCGACAATGGTCAGGTCCTTTTCAAGTGTTTGGGAGTCTTGGGCGTCTTGAAGAATTTGATACATTTGCAGGAAGTTTGCTTTTTGCCCCTCAGGAATTCCTTTAATGCGAACGGTCAGTTCTTGCGGGCCGCCGCCATTTTGCTGTTGCCCACCTTGGCTGTTCCCTTGTCCGCTGTTTTCATTTGAACTCGGCTGCTCATCAAGAAAGCTGAGAAACATTGAGTCGCTGTCTTGGTCTTGTTGGTTATTTTGTCCGCTGCCGTGTGATTGCTGTCCTTGTCCGTTTCCGCCTTGTCCGCCCTGTCCGCCTTGCTGCTCAAACAGCACGTTGAATTCGTTAAGATCGGTCTGGATGATGCCAATGACGTTCATCCTGATCCTCCTTCCAAAATAGAAATGATGCTTCAGCCCGGATGTTTGGAATGATGGACTCCGTGCCGTTGCAGGTAACCATGGAAAAAGTATTCGACCACCGTAATGGCAAATGCCGTCAACAACAAACCAGATAAGGATATGGTCTGACCAAACAAGTAACAGCCAAGCCACAAGGAGGCAAACACGAACAAGAAATCAGCGGAGCTCGCAAACGTATTGTTCGTACGCGGAAGGATTGTCAAATCAAGTACATAACCCAGTAAACTGACAATCACGCTTGCGAGCACTGCAAACATAAGGGACGTTCCCGACCACCAAAGCCCTGGAATGGCAATGATTCCGTTAAACAAGAGCTTGAGAACGATGTTCAAAGAGCGAACACCACCTTTCATGCCCTTAGTATGAACTTAGGTAGTCGCACTATTCGTAGAAGAGGTGTTTGATTTTAAACGGCGGATCAGTGCTTCATTGGGTGTCACATACAGCGTTCGTTGCTGCTCGTAGATCACATAGCCAGGCTTGGCCCCGCTCGGTTTTTTTACATGCTTGACGAGCGTGTAATCTACGGGAATTTGACTTCCTTCTTTGGCACGACTGAAATAAGCCGCCAGATTTGCTGCTTCAAGCAACGTTTCATCCGAAAATTCACGAGCGCGAATGACTACATGGGATCCAGGGATCTCCTTGGTGTGCAGCCATGTTTCTTGCGACGATGCGAGCTTGTTGGTCAAGTATTCATTTTGCTTATTGTTTTTACCGACCAAAATTTCAATGCCGTCCGAAGAAAAGTACGTATCAAGCTCTGGTCGGATATCTTTTTTCTTGCGCGGACCGCGTTTTTTACGATCACGCATGTAGCCTTGCTCAACGAGCTCCTCGCGAATTTCTTCGGCATCTTTTAAGGTGGCATGTTCCAGTTGAACCAATACACCGTCCAAATACAAGAGTTCAGCCTGCGCTTGCTCAATCTGCTCACTTACGATGGAAAGGCTGTTTTTGGCCTTGTTATACCGCTTATAATACGACTGCAAATTTTCCGATGGGGTCTTCAACGGATCGAGCGGAATTGTGATGGTACCTCCCGCTTCGTCATACCAATTGACTGTGACGAGTTCGCGATCCCCTCGCTTCATTTGGTGCATATTGGCGGTCATCAATTCACCGTACAGGCGGAACTGATCTGCTTCATGCGCATCTTGCAGTGTTTGCTCGAGCTTCTCGATTTTCTTTTCATTTTTATTGCGCTCAGAGGTGACAAAACGAATTAAATCGTGTGCACGCTGCTTGACAGTGTCACGGAGCGCCTTTCCTTCGTAAAATGCCTGCAAGCATTCTTGGGCGGAAGGATAGGGGGTGGTAACCCCATTTGAGAGATGAGTCAGCTCAACGACGTGAAAATACGCTTTGCCATTTGCCTCTATAATGGATGGCAAATACTCATGAGCATTGATTGCCTTCATCACCTGTGAAAAGACAGCCCATAGTGTTTCACGATTCGCGAGGCCAGCTCTGTGCAAAATTTCTTTTGCCAATAAGGGGCTAATCCCGGTATAGCCATCTACGATTTGCTTGTCCAAACGGCCGCCGTTCCAGTCGAGGGAAGAAATAAACGCTTGCTCGGTTACAGTGAGAGGGTCGCGTTTATCTTGGCTCGGAGGAGAGACATAAGGTCTGCCAGGTGTAACTTGTCTGTACTGGCTAATGGCGAGCGTCACATGCATAGCGCTGTCCAAAATCATTCCGGTTGCAGGATCGATGAGGATGATGTTACTGTGCTTGCCCATGATCTCTACAATAATTCGGCGGACAGCCGTGTCACCCAGCTCATCTCGGGTGCGTACGTCGATGTGAATGATTCGCTCCATCCCGATTTGCTGGACAGATTCAATTACGCCGCCTTCACAATGCTTGCGCAATAGCATGCAAAACATCGGAGCTTCCAGCGGATTCGTGAATTCTTCTGTCGTGATGTGCAAGCGGGGATAGGTCGGGTTTGCAGACAGGAGAAACTTTACCGTTTCTCCTTGTGTCCGTATTTGCATAACAATATCACTATGGTGGGGCTGGTGGATTTTCGAGATGCGTCCTCCTACCAGTTTATGTAATTCCCTCGCAACGGAGCGGGTTACTACGCCATCAAATGCCACAAAGGTCACCTCAGATCAAAAAAATGGCTAGAATAATAAATAGAGAGCTGCCAGTCACAGTGTAGCATAAGTCAGAGCAAGGAGGAATCTCATCGTGGTGGGGTTGCTTCGGTTGACACTGCCAAGAGTTGTCTCCTATAATAAATTAACGATTTTTTCGTCTATGGAAGTGAAAACTTGTGATTCGAAGCATGACTGGTTACGGTAGAAAAGAAGATAGCAAAGGCTCCATTCGAGCAACAGTCGAGATTCGTGCAGTGAATCACCGCTTTTCTGAGATTGTTGTGCGCCTGCCCAAAGCATGGAATATGCTTGAGGATTCGATTCGTAAGCTGGTCGCGCAGTATGTCAGAAGAGGGCGTGTCGATGTCACTGTCTCAGTGGAAGGGAAAAATTCTTCTGCTACGGTTATGGACATTGACTGGGATGTAGCTGAACAGCTAGTCTCCATTTCCCGCGAGATGACTCAGCGTTTTTCGCTTGAGACGCCTTTAACCGTCAAGGATCTGCTACACTTTCCTGGCGTGATACATACCAAAGAGTCAGAGGACAATGTCGAGGAGCTGGCAGAGTGGCTCCAAGACCTGGTCAGGGGCGCAGCAATGGATCTCGTTTCGATGAAAGAGACCGAGGGTAATCTGCTGCACACTGATCTAGCCAGTCGCCTGACTGCCGTCAACACATGGACGCGGGAGATCTCCCAGTTGGCCCCACTTTGTAGAGAAGATTACAAGGGCCGACTTGAGCAACGCGTAAGTGAGTGGGCCGGTTTGACACCTTTTGAATTGGACCCTGCTCGTGTAGCGCAAGAGGTTGCCTTTTTCGCTGATAAAAGTGATATTAGTGAAGAGTTGACCCGTTTAGATAGTCATTGCCAACAGTTTGCTATTCAATTAGGCAAAGAAGAAGCAATTGGTCGAAAACTGGATTTTCTGCTCCAGGAAATGAATCGGGAAGCCAATACGATTGCTTCCAAAGCGAATCATTTGCGCATTCAGCATCTGGCTGTCGAGATCAAGACAGAACTGGAGAAAATGCGGGAGCAAATACAGAATGTCGAGTAGTATGAAAGGATGGGCTGGGCCGTCATGGCAATCAAGCTAATCAATATCGGTTTTGGCAACATCGTCAATGCCAACCGCATTATTTCAATTGTAAGTCCGGAATCCGCTCCTATCAAACGGATCATCCAGGAAGCGCGTGATCGCAACATGCTTGTGGACGCTACCTATGGGAGACGTACACGTGCGGTAATTATTACAGACAGCGATCACGTGATTTTGTCAGCGGTACAGCCAGAAACAGTGGCACAGCGCTTGACTACGAAGGATGACGAATCGGACGAATAATGTAGGAGTGTAAACAATGAGTATGGTTGATCGTGGTCTCCTTTTGGTTCTTTCCGGACCAGCTGGTGTGGGAAAAGGAACAGTATGCAAGGCGCTTCGTGAAGTGATGCCTAATCTGGTGTATTCTGTTTCCGCTACCACACGCCAGCCGCGTCCTGGAGAGGTGGAAGGAGTTAATTACTTTTTTAAAAGCCAGGAAGAGTTCAAGCAGATGATTGAAGAAGATGCTCTTCTGGAATGGGCAGAATACGTAGGAAATTACTACGGAACACCTCGTCATTTCGTGGACGATATGCTGAATGAGGGGCGCGATGTCATTCTTGAGATCGAAGTTCAGGGTGCTCTTCAAGTAAAAGAGCGCTTCCCGCAAGGTACATTCCTGTTCCTGGCTCCGCCTGATTTAAACGAACTGGAAAACCGGATCGTTGGTCGCGGGACAGAATCACAAGAGATCATTCGCAAGCGCATGGAAGTGGCGCGTGCTGAAATCGAGCTCATGGACCACTACGATTATGTAGTCGTCAATGACGTCATCGAATCGGCTTGCGATCGAATCCAAGCGATTATTACAGCGGAACATCTGAAAAAAGAACGTCAGGTTCACAAATATCGCAAATGGTTACAGGAGGTTGAATAGAATTATGTTGTATCCATCTATTGACGAATTGACTGAAAAAGCGGAGAGCAAGTACATCCTGGTGACAGTAGCGTCCAAGCGTGCGCGTCAGCTTCGCGAAAACAGCGAAGTTCAAGTGGTGAGACCAAAATCCAAAAAGTTTGTAGGTTTGGCACTGGAAGAGTTCATCACCGACGAGCTCGTTCACGAGTTTTTGGACGGTCGTAAATAAGCAGTCACCTTAAAAAACAACCTCGCGAGGTTGTTTTTTTCGGATTTCGGATAGGGGAGAAAGGAGAGAGTGCAGATGCATTCGCTTGCAGGAAAACGTATTGTTCTTGGAGTATCTGGCGGCATCGCTGCTTACAAGGCTGCTGCACTGACCAGCAAGCTGACACAGGCAGGTGCATTGGTGCATGTCATTTTGACAGAGAGCGCCTTGCAGTTTATTCAGCCTTTGACGTTTCAAGCCTTGTCTCACCTGCCTGTTTATACAGATACGTTTACAGAGCCAGATCCACATGTGATTAGCCATATTGAACTGGCTGATCGAGCTGATCTCGTTTTGATCGCGCCAGCAACAGCCAACGTGATTGGCAAAATGGCGAATGGCATAGCGGATGATATGCTGACGACGACTTTACTGGCTACGAAAGCGCCAGTCATGGTCGCGCCTGCCATGAACGTCAATATGTACAATCACCCTGCGGTTATCGCAAATATGGATAAGCTTACGGCTTATGGTTATCGGTTTGTTGAGCCAGGTGTCGGGCTCTTGGCATGTGGCTGGATTGGCAAAGGACGTTTGGCGGAGCCAGAGGAAATCGTCGAAGCTGTTCGTCAATGGTTTGCTTCCGATGAGACAAGACAAACGATCCGAGAAAAAGATTTGCTGGACAAGCACGTACTGATCACAGCGGGACCAACTCGTGAAAAAATTGATCCAGTTCGTTACATAACCAATCATGCTTCAGGAAAAATGGGCTACGCCATCGCGGAAGCGGCACGAGACAGAGGGGCGAAGGTCACACTGATCAGTGGGCCGACTTCCTTGGCACGTCCTGATGGAGTGGAATTCATCGCGGTGGAATCGGTACAAGAAATGTTTGATGCCGTGATGGAGCAGTTGCCGGACTGTGACATCGTCGTCAAATCAGCAGCAGTGTCCGATTATCGACCGAAGCATGTAGCTGAACATAAGATGAAAAAGGGTGATGGTCCACTCGAACTTGCGCTAGAGAAAGCACCCGATATTTTAAAGACCATTGGTGAGCGGAAAACGAAGCATTTCGTCGTTGGCTTTGCAGCAGAGACCCAAAACGTGTTACAGCATGCCCAGTCCAAGCTGGAGCGAAAAAATCTCGATATGATCGTAGCCAACAACGTATTGCTCGAGGGAGCAGGTATGGGGAGCGATACGAATATCGTGACCTTGCTAACCCGTGGCGGAGAGCAACTGGCATTGGATAAATTGAGCAAGCGGGCTGTGGCAGACAAGCTGTTTGATGCTGTCCTTGCAGTGCAAGAGCATAGACCGCTCCGAGACCTGTCATGATTGCCCAAATTATCGTGGATGTTCCGGTCAATCGGACGAATCGACCTTTTGATTACCATGTTCCGCCTTGGTTGCGTCCGCTGATTCGCATTGGCAGCCGTGTGGTTGTCCCATTTGGTCCCCGTCAACTGCAAGGCTATGTCATCGGGATCGTAGAGGATGACGAAGCCATACCAGATCGTTCGCGACTAAAAGACGTCGTGCAGGTACAAGACGACACTCCTCCTCTTACGCTAGAGCTGCTAAAGATGAGCGAATGGATGTCTAAGCAATACTTGTGTCCATGGGTAACGGCTGTACAGGCGATGCTTCCGGCTGTGCTCAAAGGGAAGTCGGAGAAGTGGCTGACGGCGACAGACGCATTAGACGAAGAAGCATGTGGGAGATCGGGGCTTCTGTGGGAATTGTTTCGCAAAAGGCAACTGCCGCTGACAGAAGTGGAGAAACAATTTGCGGAGGAGTATTTGCTCGTTCCGGGTTGGATACAGAGTGGTCTGCTTGCAACGGAGTATCAAGTAAGGGACAAAATTACTCGCAAGCAGCAATCATTTGTCCGGAGCTTATTGGATGAGGGTAAGCTGGAAGAAGCGATTAGTTCGTTGCCTGCACGAGCAGAGCAGATGCGCCGTGTCCTTCAACTGATGTTCATGCACAAGGAGCAGTCCTTATCTGTACAAATGCTGCGGGATGAATACGGAATAACGCGTTCTCCATTGAAAAGCCTGGAATCAAAAGGCTGGATCACGATCGAGCAAGTGGAGGTTTACCGGGACCCGTACGCCAATCGGCGTTTTCAGGAAAAGCAAAAACCGGTCTTTACCCCGGTACAGGAAGCGGTACTGACACCTATCTTGCAATCGATTGAATCGGGAACCTATGCTTCTTACTTGCTGCACGGCGTTACCGGAAGCGGTAAGACAGAAGTGTATCTCGAAGCGATCGAACGAACGTTGGAAAAAGGGCGGGAGGCGATCTTTCTCGTTCCGGAAATTTCACTGACTCCGCAAATGGTGGAGCGCTTCAAGGCCCGTTTTGGTGCAGACGTCGCTGTTTTGCACAGTGCGTTGTCACAAGGAGAGCGCTATGACGAGTGGCGCAAGATCATTCGCAATCAGGTCAAAGTGGTGGTAGGTGCACGATCTGCCATCTTTGCTCCGTTTCGGAATGTTGGTTTGATTGTGATCGATGAAGAGCATGAGAGCTCGTATAAACAAGAAGAGACCCCTCGCTATCATGCACGGGAAGTAGCCCTGTGGCGAGCGAAAGAGAATCAGGGTGTACTCGTCATGGGAAGCGCGACTCCTGCCTTGGAGACGTATGCATTAGCTACACGAGGCCGATACGAGCTGTTGCGCATGCCAGAGCGTGTCGGGAATCGCCCGATGCCAGAGGTACATGTTGTGGATATGCGCGAGGAGCTTCAGGCCCAGAATCGTTCGATGTTCAGCAGGAAGCTACATGAGATGATTGCAGATCGATTGGCAAAAGAAGAGCAGATGGTCATTTTCCTTAACCGAAGAGGCTTCTCTACCTTTGTCATGTGCCGATCCTGCGGCTATACGATGCGCTGCATTCATTGCGACATCTCGCTTACTTATCATAAAACGAATCATACGGCGCGCTGCCATTACTGTGGATACACCATCGCACAGCCTAAGCATTGTCCAGAGTGTCAGAGTGAGCATATACGTTTTTTTGGTACCGGAACGCAAAAGGTGGAAGCAGAACTGGCAAAACTTTTCCCTGGAATCCGGGTCATCCGAATGGACGTGGATACAACCTCGCGTAAAGGCTCTCACGAAGAGCTTCTAAACAAATTCCGCTCAGGTCAAGGCGACGTTTTGCTCGGTACGCAGATGATTGCCAAGGGCCTTGATTTTCCACGAGTGACGCTGGCGGGAATCATTGCAGCGGATACGTCCTTGCATCTGCCTGACTTCCGTGCAGCGGAAAAGACATTTCAGCTCCTGACGCAGGTAGGTGGACGCGCAGGACGGCATGAGTTGGACGGCGATGTCGTGATTCAGACGTATACGCCAGAGCACTACAGCATTATTCACGCGACTAAGCATGATTATCCCGCATTTTATCAGGATGAAATGATGCAGCGTAGACGAACTGGCTACCCGCCGTATTTCCGTCTCGTATTAATTACGTTTAGCCACGAGGATGTACCTGTTGTTATCCGCGGTGCGCATACAATGGCTGACTATTTGCGGCAGCGTTTGGCACAGACGACGGTCCTCTTGGGTCCAGTCGCTTCGCCCATTGCAAGGGTGAAGGATAGATTTCGTTTTCAGATCATGCTAAAATATCGTGATGAACCGCAACTGTCAGACCTGCTCGCTCAGGCGACGGCTGCGTTTGAAGAATGGAACAAACAGCAGAAAGTATTGATGACGATTGACGTCGACCCTTACGTACTGCTTTAGGGAGGATATGAAACACATGGCGATTCGCACAATTGTAAAACATCCAGATCCGATTTTGCGTGAAAAGGCAATGGTCGTAACCAAATTTAATTCCAACTTGCACAAGCTGCTTGATGATATGGCAGATACGATGTACGATGCAGACGGTGTAGGCTTGGCTGCTCCACAAGTGGGCATCTCCAAGCGTGTCATCGTGATGGATTGCGGTGATGGACTGATTGAAATGATCAATCCGGAAATCGTTGAGCATGAAGGGGAGCAATACGATTATCCAGAAGGCTGCCTGAGCATTCCTGGTCTGCAAGGAGACGTTCGTCGCCACAAGTGGATCAAGCTGCGCGGTCATGATCGTAACGGGAATGTGGTTGAGCTCGAGGCAGACGACCTGTTGTCCCGTTGCGCTCAACACGAGATCGATCATTTGAATGGTGTCCTCTTTATCGATGTAGCTGACAAGGTGTACAAAGTAAACCCGAACCAGGAAGGGGAATAACCATTTGAAAGATGCTCGCATCCTGTTTATGGGTACGCCTGACTTTGCTGTATCGAGTCTTACGGCTGTACTCGAAGCAGGCTACAACGTGATTGGAGTCGTAACGCAACCCGATCGTCCCGTTGGACGCAAGCAAGTATTGACGCCGCCCCCCGTGAAGGAGGCGGCTTTGCGTCATGGACTTTTGGTATTGCAACCAGAAAAAATCAAGGCAGAGGAAGCACTTGAAGAAGTGCTGGCGCTCGAGCCAGACCTGATCATTACCGCGGCGTATGGGCAGATTTTGCCTAAAAAACTGCTCGATGCACCGAAATATGGCTGCATCAATGTGCACGCCTCTCTTTTGCCGAAATATCGCGGGGGTGCCCCGATTCATAAATCGATTGTCGAGGGAGAAGCGGAAACAGGCGTGACCATCATGTACATGGTGGAAGCTCTCGATGCAGGGGATATGCTGTCCAAGGTAGTCGTGCCGATTGAGGAGCGCGATACCGTAGGGACTTTGCATGACAAATTGGCTGCGGCAGGCTCTGAGCTGTTGATGGCTACCGTCCCGCGCCTGTTGGCTGGTGAGCTCGTAGCAGAGCAACAGGATCATTCGGCAGCGACTTTTGCCCCGAATATCAAGCGTACAGATGAAAAAATTGACTGGAGCCGTTCTGCGGAACAGATTTACAACCAAGTCCGCGGCTTGAATCCATGGCCGGTCGCATTTACTACATGCGAAGGCAAGATTTGGAAGCTGTGGTGGGTAGAAAAAATGCCTACGTCAGTCGAAGGCAAAGAGCCGGGAACGATCATCGCCCGTGAGGAAGACGGTATCGTTGTCACTTGCGGTAGCGGTGCAGTGAAAATAACCGAATTGCAGCCAGAAGGCAAAAAACGTATGAGTGCACTCGACTTTTTGCGTGGAGCGGGCAGCAGCATTGAAATCGGCACAAAGGTAGGAGAATAGTCCGTGGCAAAAAAGGGAGCTCGCGATATCGCCCTCGATGTTTTGAACAGGGTAGAAGAACATAAGTCCTACAGCAATCTTGAGCTGCGCAATGTCTTGGATCGGGAAAATCTCAGTGCAGTAGATGCAGGGCTGGTAACAGAGCTTGTGTACGGTACCATTCAGCGCAAGTTGACGCTGGATCATGTCCTGTCCCATTTTGTCGGGAATAAAAAGGTCCAGACCTGGGTCCGTAATTTGCTGCGTCTCAGCTTGTATCAAATTCGCTTTTTGGACCGTATTCCTGAGCGCGCTGCCGTACACCAGGCGGTTGAAATCGCCAAGAAACGTGGTCACCAAGGGATTGCTTCGATGGTCAATGGTGTCTTGCGTAATGTGTTGCGCCAGCCGGATGTGTGGGAGCGTCAGCCAAAAGGCGGCCGTGCCTTGCAAATCGCCGTAGCCTATTCTCATCCAGAATGGCTTGTTCGTCAGTGGCTCGCCGTATATGGCGAAGAGACGACGATTGCGATTTGCGAAGCCAACAACAGAACCCCGCATAGCTCTGTCCGGGTCAATGCATCGAAAACGACGAAGGATCAATTGCTGGACAAGCTGGCGGAAGAAGGGCTGGAAGGACAAGCATCGACTGTCAGTCCTCATGCTATTCTGATGGAAGGCGGACATGCAGCAGGCTCTCGCTTGTTCAAGGAAGGCTACTTCACGATCCAGGATGAGAGCTCTATGCTCGTAGCACCAGCTCTTGCTGCCGAACCAGGCATGCGTGTACTGGATGCTTGCGCGGCACCTGGTGGAAAAACAACGCACATAGCAGAAATGATGGAAAACCGCGGGCAAATCATTGCGAGTGACGTGCATGCGCACAAACGCGATCTGATTGCGAGTGCAGCGAAAAGACTCGGGATTACGATCATCGAGCCAATCGTTAGTGATGCGCTGGACCTACCTGAAAAAGCGTTGGGAACTTTCGATCGAATCCTGCTGGATGCGCCATGCACCGGATTTGGCGTGATTCGTCGCAAGCCTGATCTGAAATGGAACAAAACACCTGAAGATGTCCGTGCGATTGCTCAGCTTCAGTACGAACTGCTCAAGACATTGGCGCCGATGCTTGCTCAGGGTGGTGTGATGGTTTACAGCACATGTACGATCGAGCCAGCAGAAAACCAGGAGATTGTTCGCCGCTTTGTCGAAGAACACCCTGATTTCGTATTAGATGATACACTGGCACAAGACCTGCCTGAGGCTGTCAGAAAGCATGTCGATGAAACCGGAGCCTGCGTACAAATTTTGCCTCACCATTTCGAGAGTGATGGATTCTTTATCGCGCGATTGAAACGAAGAGGATAAGGAAACGGACATACAAACAAGGGGTGGCGCACCAACAGGTGGAAAATGCCACTCCTTTGCCTTTGTTTGCGAGCGCGCGTATTGGTTTACACTAGGAAAAGCGACGCATTTATGAATCTGGATGTCAAAACCGTTTGAAGCGAGACGCCCCACGAGGTACAATGATAGAATGGATTTAGGCAAGCAATGATTTTGAGGATGTGGAGATAGAATGCCGTTAACGACATTTACAAGCGCAAAGCCGCTTATTTACAGTTTGACACAAGATGAAATGAAGGAATGGCTGGTTAGTGCTGGCGACAAAGCATTTCGTGCGCAACAAATTTTTGACTGGCTATATGTAAAGCGCGTCACTACTTTTGACGAGATGAGTAATTTGTCCAAGGACCTGCGCGAAAAGCTGGCTGATACATTCCGCATGGAGCCACTCAAGGAAATCACGCATCAGGAGTCGCAGGATGGGACGATCAAGTTTTTGTTCCAGCTTGTCGATGGACATGCGATTGAGACGGTGATTATGCGTCATAACTACGGAAACAGCATTTGTGTTACAACACAGGTGGGCTGCCGTATCGGATGTACGTTTTGTGCCTCTACATTAGGTGGACTAAAGCGTAACCTGGATGCAGGTGAAATCGTCTCTCAAGTATTGACGGCACAACGCAGATTGGACGCGGAAGGTGAGCGAGTAAGTCACGTTGTCGTCATGGGGATCGGGGAGCCTTTCGAGAACTTCGAGAGCTTGATGGCGTTCTTGTCCGTAATCAACGATAACCGTGGACTGAATATCGGTGCTCGTCACATAACAGTTTCCACCAGTGGAATTGTGCCGAAGATTTACGAGTTTACTGAACGAGGCGGACAAGTGAACCTGGCGATTTCCTTGCACGCTCCAAACACGGAGCTGAGAAGCCAGTTGATGCCGATCAACCGCGGCTTCCCGCTCGATAAGCTGATGGAAGCATGCCACCATTACATTAACAAGACAGGGCGCCGCATCAGTTTTGAGTACGGTCTTTTCGGTGGGAAAAACGATCAGCCTGAGCATGCAGAGGAGCTGGCCGAACTCATTGGCGACATGCTTTGCCACGTGAATCTGATCCCAGTGAACTACGTACCAGAGCGTGATTATGTGCGTACGCCTCGCAATGAGATTTTTCAGTTCAAACGCATTTTAGAGGAAAAAGGAATCAATGTGACCATCAGACGCGAGCAAGGCAGTGACATTGCTGCTGCTTGCGGACAATTGAGGGCACAACACGCTAAAGAAACCGTGGGGTGATGCCATGGAAATCGCGATGAAATCCCATGTTGGCCGCGTTCGACAGGTTAACGAGGACTATTATGCCTGTGTGACCGATTTAAACGGACGCGTGCTCGCCATTGTAGCAGATGGTATGGGTGGCCATCAGGCTGGTGATATCGCCAGTCGCCTTGCTGTTGAGCGAATAGTAAAAGAACTGCGTCACCTAGATGGGGAACTCGAAGCAGAGGATGTGCGTGAGCAATTGATGAACGCTATCCTGCTGGCGAATAAAGAAGTCTATGAATATGCGGTTGAACATCCGGAGTGCAGTGGCATGGGCACAACTGTGGTTGCTGCCTTGTTCGATCAATCCACTGTGATTACCGCGCATATTGGCGACAGCCGTCTGTATTTTTACAACCAAGACGGACTGGTCATGAAAACAGAAGACCATTCCCTTGTCAATGAATTGGTGAAAAGTGGACAGATTACAGCCGAGGAGGCGTCTGTCCACCCTCACCGCAACGTCATTATGCGTTCGCTCGGGACTGAACCGGATGTGCTCATTGATCTTGGGCAGTTTGAATGGTCAGAGGGTGATATCGTCTTGATTTGCTCAGATGGACTGAGCAACAAGGTCAGTCATCCTTCTTTAGAAGAAGGTTTGCATAAACAGATATCGTTACAAGCGAAGGTGGACGGTTTGGTGCAGGAAGCACTGGATGCCGGTGGGGAAGATAACATAACGCTGGTTGCCGTACGAAATACGCTTGATGCCGGTCAGGAAGAGGGGTGAGAGAGATGGAAGGTCAACGACTGGGAGGACGATACCAAATAGAATCCCGCGTCGGTGGGGGCGGTATGGCCATTGTATACAAGGCCAGAGATTTAATTTTGAATCGTCCAGTGGCAGTCAAAGTGCTGCGTTCACAGTTTGGTACGGACGAAGATTTCGTCAATCGTTTCCGACGAGAAGCGCAGGCGGTGGCGAGCTTATCTCACCCCAATGTGGTTGGGGTGTATGATGTCGGTCAGGAAGGCGATACCCATTACATGGTGATGGAGTACATAGAAGGCTACACGTTGAAAGAGGTCATCATTCAACGTGGTGCGCTGCCGGTAGAAGAGGCAGTACGGATCGCCGAGCAAATTTGCGATGCACTCGATCATGCGCATCAAAACCAGATCATTCATCGAGATATCAAGCCGCATAACATTATGATTGGAAAAAATGGTCGGGTGAAGGTTACGGACTTCGGGATTGCGCGAGCCGTTACTTCAGCAACGATAACGCATACGAATGCGATGCTTGGCTCTGTCCATTATTTTTCGCCAGAGCAGGCGCGCGGTGGGATTACCGGAGAAAAATCCGACATTTACTCGCTGGGGATCGTCTTGTACGAAATGGTGACGGGTGAACTGCCGTTTTCCGGTGATTCGCCTATATCAGTGGCGCTCAAGCATTTGCAGGAGCCGCTTCCAGAGCCGCGCCAAGTCAATCCGGCTATCCCACAGAGTGTGGAGAATGTCATTTTAAAGGCGCTGGTAAAGGATCCGTTTCTCAGATACGCATCCGCGAGCGAAATGCTAGAAGATTTGGAGACCTGCCTGTTTCCAGAGCGATTAAACGAAGAAAAGCTGACGTTTCCGGTGGATGAAGAGATGACGCGTGTGGTGCCGATCATCACACCTGACATGCTCGAAGGTCATGCCAATGGCAAAACCGGGGGAGCGGGGCGTGGTCGCTATGAGCAGCGTACGGAAGAAGAGGACGCCAAACCAGCCAAGAAACAATGGTGGGTCAAAGCCCTATTATGGGTAGGCGGTATTGGACTGTTTTTCGTACTGGCATTCTTCGGATTTAACTTACTGTTGAATCTGTTTCCTTCCGTTCCAGAGGCACAGGTACCTCATGTAGAAGGGATCGAAGTGACGCTTGCCGAGAAGAAGATTCAGGATGCCAAACTTGTTGCCCGTATCGTCGAAGAAGCCAATGATACGATAGAAAAGGGAATGGTGATACGCCAGGACCCTGCACCTCCCATGCGGTTAAAGGAAAATTCCGTTGTGACCTTGTATGTAAGCAAAGGACAACAAGAGATCAATATGCCAAATCTGGTTACGTTGCCGCGGGCAACAGCAGAGGAAGCATTGAAAAGCAATGGTTTTAAACTGGAGAATGTCACTTTCGTAGAGGAAGAGGACGACAAGGCCGAGGTCGGAACGGTTATCAAGCAGTCTCCAGCCGCAAATGAAAAGGTGTTCCCGACCAAAACGAATGTAACGGTCACGATTAGTAAAGGAAAAGCCTTCGTGAAAATGCCGGATGTCCGGAATAAATCAATAGAGGCTGCACAAGTAGAATTGTTCAAAAGAGGGCTGTCTGTCGGTGAAATCAAGGAAGTGCCTACTTATACCACTGACAAACCAGGCATTGTTCTGAGTACGCACCCATACGATCCGGGAATGGATGTGCAAAAGAGTGTAGCAGTTCCGCTTGAGGTAAGCAATGGCCAGTACCCGCAGGACGCCAAGCTGGCAAACGTTCCGGTTTATGTAGAGGTTGTGCCTGGTGAAACACTGGAAGTGAAAATTGAAGTGACAGATGCTCGTGGAGAGGCAAAAGTTCTCCACACAGAAACGATCACCGAAAATAAAGAGTACGATGTACCAATCGTCTTAGCGCCACAGAAGGACTCGGTAGTCAAGGTCTTTGTGAAACGATCGACTGATCAAGGCTTCAATGAATACCAGACGATTCCAGTTTCGTATAACAGCTTGCCATAGTGTAGTGGAGGGACATGAATGCCAGAAGGACGGATTGTGAAAGCGCTCAGCGGTTTCTATTATGTAGCCGACGAAGGGCGAATCTACAGTTGCCGTGCACGAGGGCTCTTCAAGAAAAAAGATGCAAAAGTAAATCCACTGGTTGGGGATTGGGTCGTCTACGATGCAATCAATGAGGAAGAAGGCTATATCATGGCGGTGGGCGAACGGACGAATGAGTTGGTTCGTCCGCCCGTTTCCAATGTGGATCAGGCGGTACTCGTCTTTTCGATGTACAAGCCGATGTTCAGTCCGTTGTTGTTGGACAAGTTCCTGACGCACACGGAGCGTGCAGGGATTGATTCCGTGATTGTGCTATCCAAAGCCGATCAAGTGTCGGAAGAAGAGGTAACCGAAATCGTGGAGAAATATGAAGCGATCGGGTACCGCGTGATTCCGACTTCAACAGCGGATGAACGCGGTGTGGAGGACGTGCGTGAGATTTTGAGGGACCGTATTTCGGTTTTTGCAGGTCAGTCAGGTGTAGGCAAATCCTCCCTGATCAACATGCTGTTTCCGGGTGTCAGCCTGCAGACAGGAGATGTCAGCCAAAAGCTCGGACGAGGAAAGCATACAACGCGTCACGTCGAACTGATTCCGCTTGCGAGCGGCGGCTATGTGGCAGACACACCGGGCTTCAGTTCACTCGAATTTATCGATTTCTCCGAGCTTGATCTGGCGGAATCCTTCCGGGACTTTGCCGATCGCAGTTCGGAATGCAAGTTCCGCGGCTGTCTTCACGTAAGCGAGCCAGCTTGTGCCGTACAGGCCGCACTGGAAGCCGGTGAGATCAGTGAACAGCGCTACGAACACTACAAACAATTCCGCGAAGAGCTAAAAGAATACCAACGGAGGAACAAACCATGGTAAAAATCGCACCTTCTATCCTATCTGCTGATTTTGCCCGTCTGGGTGAAGAAATTCTCGATGTCGAGAAGGGAGGAGCAGATTGGATTCACGTGGATGTGATGGATGGACACTTCGTTCCAAACATTACGATCGGCCCTCTAATTGTGGAGGCGATTCGCCCAGTGACCAAGCTGCCTCTCGATGTACACTTGATGATTGAGGAGCCAGATCGCTACATTCCGCAATTCGCGAAAAGTGGGGCAGACTGGATTACTGTTCATCAGGAAGCATGCCGTCATCTGCATCGCACGCTGCACTTGATCAAGGAGCAAGGCGTGAAAGCAGGAGTGGTATTGAACCCGGCTACACCGATTTTCACGATTGAGCCAGTCCTTGCTGATTTGGATATGGTTCTCCTCATGACAGTGAACCCTGGTTTTGGTGGACAAAAATTCATTCACAGCGTTGTGCCAAAGGTTGCCCAGTTGCGTCAAATGCTGAACGAGCGTGGCTTGGGTCATGTGGAAATCGAAATCGATGGCGGTGTCAATGCACAAACAGCACGTTTGTGCGAGGAAGCAGGGGCGACTGTCCTCGTTGCAGGCAGCGCGGTATTCAATCAGGCAGATCGCGGTCAAGCGATCGCTGCGATTCGTGGATAGTAAGAATAACACGTAGCTGTAAGCTGACGACGATATGCAATCGGCGTCAGCTTTTTTGTGCTTTCTCCTATTTATGTCGTTTGTAATCATCTGAATATTGCAATTAATTATGTGATAAATCAATTAATAATAAAAATAAAAGTATAATTATAGTTCGTGCTACAAATAGAATAAAATCGAATTATTCCTATTATTACAAGGATTTATGGTCGTATATGGTAAAGGTTAATTAACAAAAATAAAACATTTTGGAAAATATTGCTTTTCAATAAATATAATGATTAAATCAAATTATCCAGATAGTGGTAAAAACTTCCTATCTGAGAGATACTGGCCAGTATCAAGAAATGTTTCTCGCCCTCTAAAAAAATCAGGAGTTGATCATGTATGAAATCGTTATGGAAAAACAGTGTAGCGGTTCTCACCATTCTCTCCATTCTGCCATTTTCACAAACTGCCGTGCACGCTGAACAAAAACATTCGGAGCCGATCGCGACTTCTCAAGAAGACGTGCAAACGAAAAAATTGTCTATCGAAAAAGAAGGTACATTGACAGCGGTTGAACGAGCATTCGTAGGAAAAGTAAAATCGAAGAAGGGTGTACATCGCCAAGGCGACCTGTATGTGGTCTCCCGTGGTGAAATGCCTACCTCTGGCTACAATTTGAAGGTTGTTGGAACTCAGCAAGGATGGGAAATGCTCACGGTCTATGTAGAGCTGACAAATCCTGCTCCAGAAGAGATTACAATGCCAGCGGTGCACACACCTTATATCATTGTGCGTGCAAGCCTACCGCCGTACACAACTATGGTGTTTATGGATGCGAATACAGATAAGGTGTTGTTCCGATAAACTGCTTGATGGATAGAAATATAAAAAGGCCGGATGATTATATCCGGCCTCAGAGTGTTGAGAAAGTCCCCTTTCGCAAAAAAGGGGACTTTCTGTGCCATTTTAGGGGGTACAAATATGTCTCCCCACCTTCGTAAAACGCCTTAGAAGCGAATCTAGAAGGTCAAAATTTTTCATCTTAATCCGAGAAATCCAGACTGGGGGTTTCTCGACAGCCTGAGGCCGGATGATTATATCCGGCCTTTTTTCGTCGCAGAGCTGCTATTCTATTTCGGATGAGTGGTAAATTAAGGCTGATTCGATGTTACATACGTACCGGCGATCAAATCATGGATCGAGCGTTTATCCTGACGAACACCAACCATGATGGCGCTGACGATTATACCAAGACCGAGTGTAATGACATACACGATTCCTCCAACTAAGTTGCGTAACAGCATGGTTCCGATTCCTACAGGCTCTCCATCGATTCGGGCGATGCGAATAACGGCAATTCGTTTGCCCACTGTATAGCCATGCCAAAATACAGGCACGAGGAGGCTATACAGTGAGGAGATGATATTGGTAACAAGATTGTCTTCTGTATTGCCTGTAATGATATAGGTGATCAGTAGTAGCGGTAGTCCGATAATGATTGCATCTAGCAGACCGGCACCCAGCCGGCGCCAAAATCCTACGGGATTGCTTGGCGATGTGGTGATTGATTCCATGTTTTACCTCTCCTTGTTATTCGAATAGGAATATATATGACTGCCCATTCGAAAATAGTGCAGATAAGGCTCCGTCGTTAAATAGACGGAGCCTTAATTTTCCATAAAATTATACACCTGTAAATTTATTATGACAAGGTTAAAAACATCCGAAGCATTACGGCAATCCTGCCAGGAATGGCGTCAATGACGATATGCTCGTGGGAAGCGTGGGCTCCATCACCAACAGGTCCCAAACCGTCAAGCGTTGGTGTTCCTGCATCAGCGGCGAAGTTTCCGTCGCTTGTTCCACCGACACCTTGCTCCGTCAATTCAAATCCTTCCAGACGAGCTTGTTCCTGCGCATGCAAGAACAGTTGCT
Source organism: Brevibacillus sp. IT-7CA2 (assembly GCF_949767855.1). Taxonomy (NCBI): domain Bacteria; kingdom Bacillati; phylum Bacillota; class Bacilli; order Caryophanales; family Paenibacillaceae; genus Brevibacillus; species Brevibacillus sp. IT-7CA2. Next base: position 532,599 of record NZ_CATKQT010000011.1, on the reverse strand, counting down.
CGGTACCCGCCGTTCGTTCCATGGGGGGCTTGGTGATCCCGCCTTCTAGGGACAGCTTGGCTTCGGGATGGACAGGGGTCAACTGACTCATCAATTGGGTAATACGCTCGCTTTCCTCGCGGCTTTGGATACGCACATCGATTTCTGTCATGGCAAAGTCAGGTACGACGTTCGATGCACTTCCGCCTGTAATGGTACCGACAGACAGGGTAGTCCCCGCCTCATAATTCGTAAACGATTGAATATCGAGGACGTGGTGAGCCAGCTCAGCGATCGCATTGATCCCCTTGGCGTGATCATTGCCTGCATGTGCAGCGCGCCCCGTTACTTTTAAAATGAAGTCTCCGCCGCCTTTGCGGCTTGTTTTCAAAGAGCCATCCCCAGCGGCAGGCTCCAGTACCAATGCATATTTACTTCTTTTTGCTTCCTCTCTAATGAGCATTTCGGAGGAAACACTGCCAATCTCTTCGTCGGTGTTCCAAAAAAAGACGAGCTTATTTTTGGGCGAAAGATTATGTTCCATCATGGCGCGCAGGGCGAAATAGCTAAAAACGATCCCTGCTTTCATGTCGTATGTACCAGGCCCATAGAGTCGGCCATTTTCCTCGCGACAAGGCTCAACGGCTAATGTTCCAATCTCTTTTACGGTATCGAAGTGACCGAGAATGAGGATTTGCTCGTCGCCATCTCCATACTCCATTCGCAGCTGATTTCCGTATTGTTCTTGTGGCAAGCTCTCTACCCGACACCCCAATTGGCGAAAGCGTTCGGCAATCAGGCTGCCTAATCGATCGACAGCTTGCTTGTTATGGGTAGGTGTTTCCATCTCTACATATGTACGCAGTTCCTCAATAATTTCTGGGAGCTGCTGCCGAAAATAGGTCGTCCAGTTTTTCTCCATGTCAGCCTCCTGTAATTCCTTTTACTAGCACTATAAAGCCTTGTTTGCTTTTCTGCCACAAAAATAAAGATTTGTGCATAAAATTCTGTATATTCCGCGTTTGAAATGTGAGTAAAAAATGATTGAAATTGTTCAGATTATGAGTAAAATAATCATTGTGATGCATAAATATAAGTTTTCATGCAAATTAATGCTACGAATAGACTGCTTTATGCGTAAAAATCAGAACAACGGGGGTTCATCATGAAGAAAACAAAATCATTTATTTCTCTGGCACTTACTTCTATGCTTGCGGCAGTCGTGATCGCTGGATGCGGTACAGGCAATCAAACCGCAGCAGGACAAGCACCTGCACCTTCTGCTGGCGATAAGAAAACATTGGTCATGGCTACTTCTGCTGACTATAAGCCATATGAATATCACGATCTGAGCAGCGGAAAAGATGAGATTGTCGGCTTTGACATTGATATCGCGAAATACATTGCAAAAGAGCTCGGCTATGAACTGCAAATCAATGACATGAACTTTGACGGACTTATTCCGGCACTGCAAACGAATCGCGCGGACTTCGTTATGGCTGGCATGACAGCAACACCTGAGCGCGAGAAGAACGCTGATTTCTCCACCATCTATTACGATGCGAAAAATACGATCGTAGCAAAGAAAGACAGCAATCTGACCAAACCTGAGCAATTGGCTGGCAAAAAAGTGGCGGTACAGCTCGGTTCTATTCAGGAAGGGGCAGCAAAGGAGATTGCTAAGACTGTTTCCGGCTTGCAGATCACTTCGCTGAACAAGCTACCTGAGATTGTCGAAGAAGTAAAAGCGGGCCGTGTAGATGCTGCTATTATCGAGGACACGGTAGCGAAAGGCTTTGTGGAAAACAATGACACTCTTCAATTCACCACTCTGGAAGAAAACGAACAGAATGGCTCTGCTGTTGCGTTTCCACAAGGATCGCCACACGTAGAGAAATTTAATGAAGTTATTAAAAAGATGCAAGAAAACGGAGAAATGGACAAGCTGATTCAAAAATGGTTCGGTCAATAATCTCTCCAGGCAACGAAGAATAACGGTATAAGCAGCAAGAGGGGAGAATGGGCATGAATTTGGATTTTGCACAAATCGTGCCCTATATTCCTTTCATATTGGAAGGGATAAAGGGCACGCTACTTGTTACTTTGATTTCGGTTGTATTGGGATTTTTCTGGGGCTCCATCCTCGCACTCATTAAAATTTCGAATGTGAAATTGCTAAACTGGATCGCGGTTGCCTATACGTCTGTTTTCCGCGGGACACCTTTGATTTTGCAGCTGACCTTTGTTTATTTTGCAACGCCACAGCTTACTGGCTACAACATTTCGCAACTGGAAGCAGCTGTACTGACGTTTACACTAAACTCAGGTGCATACATTTCTGAGACGATTCGCGGTGGAATTTTGGCGGTGGATAAAGGGCAGTGGGAAGCGGCTAAGGCGCTTGGTGTACCATATCACCGGATGATGCTCGACATTATTTTGCCGCAGGCTGTCAAAAATATCTTGCCTGCACTTGTCAATGAAACAATTGCGCTTTTGAAGGAATCTGCACTCGTTTCCACTATTGGTCTTGCAGACATCATGCAGAACGCGAATGTGGTTAAAGGCACCATCTTCCGCTATTTTGAGCCATACATGATCGCCGGTACCCTGTACTATGTCATGGTTATGATCCTGACTTGGGTAGCTCGCGTACTGGAACGGAGGATGAGACTCAGTGATTAAGATCGATAACATTACGAAGTCATTTGGACAACTGAATGTATTGAAGGGCATCACTACGAACATTGGAAAAGGGGAGGTTGTCGCCATCATCGGTCCATCTGGATCGGGGAAGTCAACGCTATTGCGTTGCATCAACCTGATGGAGACACCAACGACGGGTACAATTACGATCAACGGACAGGAAATCACAGCTCCAAAAGCTGACGTAATGGGCATTCGTCAGCAAATCGGGATGGTTTTCCAGCATTTTCACCTGTTTCCGCATATGACGGTATTGAAAAACTTGACCTATGCCCCAATGAAAGTAAAAGGCATGTCTGCGGCTGAAGCGGAACAAAAGGCGAAAGAGTTATTGGCGCGCGTAGGGCTGGCAGACAAAGCGGATGTCTTTCCATCACGGTTGTCAGGCGGTCAGAAGCAGCGTGTAGCCATTGCCCGTTCGCTGGTGATGGAGCCACAAATCATGCTGTTTGACGAGCCGACCTCTGCCCTCGACCCAGAGATGGTCAAGGAGGTTTTGGAGGTTATGAAGGGGCTGGCTGATAGTGGAATGACCATGGCAATCGTCACGCATGAAATGCGCTTTGCTGAAGAGGTGTCAGACCGTATTTTGTTCCTCGATGATGGTCGTCTGTTGGAGGATACGCCACCAGAAGAGTTTTTCCAAAAGCCAAGAAGTGAACGTGCCCAGCAATTTTTGGAGAAGGTTCGGTAATACAACTAGCCGCAGTGCCGATGAGGCAGCGGCTTTTTTCTTTGACACGAGCATAGACTTGGGCTAGAATCAGAAACATTATCAGTGTAAAAAATTTTTTGTTTATTCTATTTTGAGGAGTGACTATTTTGGATCGTCAACGGTTGGTCATTTTGTTGGAAATGGCGATGATGGCGGCTCTTGCAATTGTGTTTAGTCAGATCAAGGTTTTCGATATGCCACAGGGCGGCTCTGTATCCCTGGTGATGGTGCCAATCGCGTTGATCGCTGTTCGCCGTGGACTCGCTGCTGGTGTGATTACAGGACTTGTTGTCGGATTTCTTCAATTGCTCTTGGGCAGTACAGTTGTCCATCCAGTTCAGCTGTTGCTGGATTATCCGCTCGCTTTTGGTGCGCTGGGTCTCGCTGGGCTTGTTCGCCTGTCTGGCTACGAAGGAACGAAGCAACGAATCATGGTACTGTGGAGCGGCTTGTTCATCGGCGTGATTGGACGATTTGTCTGCCATTTTCTATCGGGTATTATTTGGTTTGGCAGCTACGCGCCAGAAGGTGTACCCGTCTGGCAATATTCCCTCATTTATAACATCACGTATCTGCTGCCAGAAATGATTATCGCAGGAGTCGTCTTGACAGTTGTGCTTAGCAGTGCATCGCAGCTACTGTTCCCCGCACGCGATCGAGTCGCATAAGAAACAGGAAAAATCGGTATCAAGTACAAACTTATCCACATAATGTAATCAGGCAGCGAGTTCCGTTGCCTGATTTTTTACTTCTTAGGCATATACTTTTTTCATGTGGCAGGATACATGTTTATCCGACAGCAGAATATGATGTAATATGCACGTTTTTGAGAACACCTAAAGGAGGTGCGGCACGAAATGGGATTGCGCTCCTATCGCCTGCGACAGGGGGGCGCCTTGCGACGTGTTCTCGGGGTTGCGTTGGCTGTCGGGGGAATCACCATTTTCTTGTATTGGGCACCTCCGTGGGTTTGGTATAGCCTATTGGCATTAGCACTCATAGGGGCCGGCGTGTATTTGTATCGTGTGTAGTAATTTCGGTGAGGAGGGGTAGCATGCGGTTTTACACCATCAAGTTGCCGAAGTTCCTGGGTGGCATGATTCGGGGCATCATCGAGGCGTTCAACAAGAAGAAGTGAAGCTTCGGCCCCGATTCTCCTTTGGGAGAAGAGTGGAGAAACGGGAGAAATGCAAAAAAGCACCTCGAGGGTGCTTTTTTTCGCATAGCTGAGATCAACTATACGCGAGTTACGAGACCGGATTTCAGTGCTCGAGTACTTACATAAACGCGCTTCGGTTTTCCATTTACGAGAATGCGCACTTTTTGTACGTTGACACCCCAAGTGCGGCGAGTTGCGCGCATGGAGTGGGAGCGAGCGTTTCCAGCTTTAGCAGATTTACCTGTTACAAAGCAACGACGTGCCATTACAATCCACCTCCCTTGTTACATATAAACGGGATTTCCTTTGTGGGAAATACAAATACTCGATTATATTAGCACAACATTGCTGTCAATTGCAATACTTGACAACATGATTTACCCCTACTTTCTCAACGTGTAGGAATTTATGAAGTAAAACGCGGTCGCTCCCCCATGCTAGACCTCGATACAGTTTTTTATAGGGTTGATAGGATCGACAAAACGCTTCATTTCTCTTTTGTGTTAGTGTAGAATTGTAAGGAAGCATGGTTATGCTTACCTATGACGGTCAAGCTGTTTAACAGAGGAGGAGTCCTTGCATGACAGTGGAAATGAATACATCGCTAGGAAAGATCGATGTTACAGAAGATGTGATCGCACGGATCGCTGGAGGCGCGGCCATGGAAGTTTTTGGACTTGTGGGCATGGCTTCTCGCAAAGCGTTGAAAGATGGAATCGCTGAACTGTTAGGAAGAGACAACCTGAGCAAAGGTGTCGTCGTTCATAACACAAATGGCGAAGTAGTATTGGACATGCACATTATCGTCAGCTATGGCGTGAAAATTTCCGAGGTGGCAGGCAACGTTCAACGCCGTGTTCGATATACCTTGGAGCAAACGGTAGGCATTGATGTGACTGCTGTTAATATTTTTGTGCAGGGAGTTCGTACAGACAGGGATATGTAAGGAGGAACATCAGTTGGTACATACGCGTCTAGATGGCGTGCTGTTTAGCCGGATGGTTTACCTGGGGGCGAACCTTTTATCCGACAACGTCAGAGTAGTGGATGGATTAAACGTCTTTCCTGTGCCGGATGGCGATACGGGGACAAACATGAATTTGACTTTCTCTTCCGGTGTGGAAGAGCTGACTCGAAAAGAATCCCCCCGAATCACTGAATCGGCAGCTGCTTTGGCAAAAGGTCTGTTAATGGGCGCGCGCGGTAACTCCGGCGTGATTTTGTCCCAGTTATTCCGCGGCTTCAGCAAATCAGTCAATGGAAAAGATGAGGTTAACGCCCGTCAGTTTGCCGATGCCTTGAAAGCTGGTGTTGACTCTGCGTATCAGGCAGTGATGAAGCCGGTAGAAGGCACGATTTTGACTGTTGCCCGTGAAGCGGCGGAGATGGCTGTGCGTGCAGCGCGCACGTCAGATGATATTATCTCTGTCATGGAAAAAACATACGAGCAGGCGCAAGCTACGCTGTTGCGTACGCCGGAAATGCTGCCTGTTCTAAAAGAAGTGGGCGTAGTCGACTCAGGTGGACAAGGTCTCTTGTTTATTTATGAAGGGTTTTTGCGAGCATTACGCGGGGAAGAGCTATCCGCCGATCGTGAGCGTTCGGTACCTAAAATCGGTCAGGAAGAGCTGGACAAGCTCATTTCTGAGCAGCATAATGCACAAATCCACATGAAAACAGAAGACATCACGTACGGATATTGTACGGAGTTTATGGTTCATGTCGCGCATAGCACCGAGCCGAACAAAAAGCCGTTCTCAGAAGCGCTGTTCCGCAACCATCTGGACACGATGGGCGATTCATTACTAGTCGTCTCTGATGAAGAAGTCGTCAAGGTACATATTCATGCAGAGCATCCGGGAAGCGTATTGCAATACGCTCAGCAATTCGGCAGTCTGCATCGACTGAAGATAGAAAACATGCGCGAGCAGCATGCGAACATTCTAAAAGCGGAAGAGAGCAAAGGACAGGCGAAGCCAGAAACAGCTGCTCAACCTGCTACAGAGCTGCTTCCATACGGATTGATCGCGGTAGCTGCTGGTGGGGGAATCGCTACGATTCTGCGCAGCATGGGTGTGCATGTGGTAGTAGAGGGCGGTCAAACGATGAATCCGAGCACAGAGGACTTCATGAAGGCCATCGAAGGACTGAATGCCCAGCACATCATCATCCTGCCAAACAACAGCAATATCATCATGGCAGCACAGCAGGCATCCGAGCTCGCTGAAGTTCCTGTATCTGTCATACCGACGAAGAGCATTCCGCAGGGATTGGCAGCACTGGTCAGCTTCCGTGCAGATGTTGAACCGGAAACGAACGTGCAAGCGTTGACTAAGGCGATTGCTCAGGTGAAAACAGGTATGGTGACGCACGCGGTTCGCGACACGCAAATGGGTGAGGTAGAAATCAATGAAGGCGATTTTATCGGCATGGCTGAGAAAGAAATCGTCACTGCAGGTCCCGACTTGCTAGCTTGCGCAACGACGCTGCTCTTGGGAATGGTGGATGAAGACTCCGAAATCGTGACGATATTCTTAGGAGAAGATGCGACAGAAGATCAGGCTCATGCTTTAGAAAAAGCTTTGTCTGATGCATACCCGGATGTGGAAGTTGAGATCCAGGCAGGCGGTCAACCGTTGTATCCATTCATTTTTTCTGTCGAGTAAAAGCCAACTTTTTGAATACGAACGAATAGGGAGAGGAGCGATCGAGAATGCCAATTGTGATTCTTACCGACAGCGCGTCTGATATCGATGCGTCTGTGAGGCAATCATTGGGGATCGTGGCCGTCCCGTTGAAAATCATGTTTGGGGCGGAAACGTATGTGGATGCGGTCACTATCTCGTCTTCGGAGTTTTTCGATAAGCTGAAGCAATCGAGCGTGATGCCAACGACCTCGCAGCCGTCTCCGCTTGAATTTGCCGAAGCGTACAAAGCGATCTATGAGAAATATGGCAAGGACGTGCAAATCATTGCCATACTCTTATCGGGTTCCTTATCGGGTACGTATCAATCAGCGATGATCGCCAAGTCGATGTTGGATGAAAATATCGACATTACGGTGATCGATTCTCGCAAAGCTTCATTTGTTCATGGAATGATCTGCGTAGAGGCTGCCAAAGCCGCACAAGCAGGCAAGAACAAGGAGCAGATTCTGGATCAGATTGATCGTTATTTGGATGAGGTGCAGGTATACTTTATTGTGGATACACTGGAGTTCCTGCAAAAAGGCGGTCGGATCGGCAAAGCATCTGCCGTCATCGGTTCGCTCTTGAATATCAAGCCGATTTTGACACTGGATACCGCTGGGTACGTGTCTGCTTTTGACAAGGTAAGAGGGACGAAGAAAGCCCTAAATCGCGTATTTGAAGCTTTGCAGGAATACGCGCAAGGGGAGTCTGTGAAAATCGCTGTGCTGCACAGCAGTGTTCCAGATCAAGCGGCTGAGCTCTTGGAGCGACTCAAGCAAGAGTTTTCGGTAACGGACTCTTGGTTGGAACAGATTGGTCCCGTGATCGGTACGCATACAGGTCCAGGGCTTCTTGGGATCGTCATGGTAAAAGATAAGTAAGGCATATATCGTATGGAGAGGAGCTTCCCTGAGGCAGGGGGCTTCTTTTTTATACAGAGGTTCTGTTAAAACTATTTAACAGTTATGAGAAATAAGGGGGAGGTTTTGGTGAATAAGGATGATTTCCTTAATGAGTTGGAGGATATTGTGTATGACTCTCTATTTATTGGCGGTCATAAAGATGATTTGAACAAAGAAATTTCTGCTAATAAATAGAGAATAGACAACAGCAAATTTTAAAATCAAATAGTGATCATGGAATGCTGTTATATGTTTGGTTCGATTGGCAGGCTTCGCAACTAAGATTTAATCTTATATCTCAGATTCATGAAAGACTCCCCTTTAGCGGAAGGATTGAAATCCTTGATGTGCTTGAACCAATCATTAACGAGTTTATTCATTTCCCTTATCATGATGGAATTCCAATAGTAGAAACAGCAAACGAAGGAAATGATGTTCAAGCAGATTTCGACCAAGAACTAGATTCCGTAAAGGTATTCTTAATTTCACTTCCTTGACGACCCCCCTTCTTTTCAGAGGGAGTATTTTCATTTAGCCTGATTTGACCGCATGTTGTCAGCATAAATCGGTTATGATTGCTTTACGTACAGTTTCCTCTGTAGCGCTTTCAAAGGCTGTAGGATACAATGAAAGTGAATCTTGTTGAACCCCTTGTGATTCAGGAGGAGAACCGGTTGAAGTACAAAAGCGTATTTGATATTATCGGTCCAATCATGGTTGGGCCATCTAGTTCCCATACGGCTGGTGCAGCCCGTATCGGTCGTGTGGCTCGCAAGCTGTTTGGCAGAATGCCTTTGCGAGCAGAAATTGTTTTTTACGGCTCATTTGCAAAAACGTATCAAGGACATGGTTCTGATGTGGCTACTGTTGCAGGAATTCTTGACTTTGACACGTCGGATTTGCGTCTGAAAAATTCGTTGGTGATTGCAGAAAAAGCTGGCATGGAAGTGGAGTTGACCACTTCTGACGTTTTGACAGAGCACCCGAACACGGCGCGGATCAAGCTGTCTGATGATGAGCAACAGATTGAAATCGTTGGTGTTTCCATTGGTGGAGGGAAGATCGAAGTGTTGGAAGTGAACGGGTTTTCCTTTCAGTTGGGCTTCGATACACCGACGCTCTTGGTCTTGCATGAGGATCGCTTTGGGATGATTGCGGCTGTGGCAAAGGTGCTGACCCAGCACAACATTAATGTGGGGCTCATGGAAGTGTCTCGACACACACGTGGTTCGCGTGCTTTGATGGCAATCGAAACGGATTCGACGATCTCGCCGGAAGTCTTGGAGGAAATTCGTCAAATCCCCCATATCTTTGACGTATCCCTGCTCGCATTAAACTAAGCAAAAGGACGAGCAGGATTAGAGGAGTGAACAACCAGATGTTTCGTAATGTGGCTGAACTAGTAGAGCTGGCCGAATCCCAGGGGAAGAAGATCTCCGAGGTGATGATTGAAGCAGAAATGGAAGTTTCCCAGCGTAGTCGGGATGCCATTATGCAAGATATGTACGCCAACCTCGATGTGATGGAAAAAGCAGTACGTCGCGGGCTTACCGAAGATATTCGCTCGCATAGCGGGTTGACGGGCGGCGATGCGAAGAAGCTGCAAACATATATGGAGACCAAGACGTTTTTGTCTGGTCCCACACTTTTGAATGCCGTCTCGATGTCTGTGGCGGTTAACGAAGTAAACGCAGCAATGGGTACGATTGTCGCAACGCCTACAGCAGGAGCTTGTGGCATTGTACCAGGGACGTTGTTTGCCGTATCTGACAAGCTGCAACCGACCCGCGAGGAAATGGTCAATTATTTGTTCACAGCAGGCGCTATCGGGTATTGCATCGCCAATAACGCATTCATTTCGGGTGCTGCGGGTGGTTGTCAGGCAGAGGTGGGCTCCGCAACGGCCATGGCTGCGGCGGCGATTGTAGAAATGGCTGGCGGTACGCCTGAAGAATCTGCCCAAGCAGTGGCGATCGCGTTGAAAAATATGCTCGGTCTGGTCTGTGACCCCGTAGCCGGACTAGTTGAAGTACCATGTGTCAAACGAAATGCGATGGGAGCAGCGATTGCGACGGTAGCCGCAGATATGGCAATGGCAGGCATCAAGAGCGTAATCCCGACAGATGAAGTCATCGATGCCATGTACCGAATCGGCTGCGCCATGCCGACTACGCTGAAGGAAACCGCACAAGGTGGTCTTGCTGCCACGCAAACGGGCCGCATGATCGAAGCCAAAGTGTTCGGCGTACGGATGGAGAAGTAAGATGGCTGGTGCATATCATTCGCCCGTCTCCCTTTTGCATGGGGTAGGGGAAGAGCGGGCGAAGGCATTTGCAGGACTGGGAATCAACAGCATTGGTGATTTGCTGGAGTATTTCCCGTCTCGCTATGAAGATTACCGTGTGCGCGATTTGACAGAAGTAAAAGACGGAGAGAGGGTCACGCTGGCAGGTACGGTGTACGGCGAACCCTCTGTTCGTTTTTATGGAAAAAGAAAATCACGACTGTCCGTCAAGGTTGTCATGGATCGTGTCGTGGTGACGGCTGTCTGGTTCAATCAGACGTTTGTCAAAAGCAGGCTGTCGCCCGGCAAGGAAATCCTCGTCACAGGAAAATGGGACAAGCACAAGCTACAAATCACTGTGAGCGAAATGACAGAAGTAGACTCCGAACGTGCGACAAAACGAGGTGAGCTCGCCCCTGTCTATCCACTTGGCGGCGATGTGACGCATACCCTGCTGCGCAAAACCATTCAACTGGCGTTGCGTCAGTACGGCAAGGAGATTCCTGAGATCCTTCCGGCAGATATCGTGGAGCGCTACCGACTGATGCCGCGGATAAATGCCTTTCATTCGATTCATTTTCCGGAAAATGCGGAAGATGGTCGTCAAGCGCGGCGACGGATTATGTTTGAGGAGCTTTTCTTATTCCAGTTGAAAATGCAAACACTGCGCAAGATTAATCGGCAGCAAACGGAAGGCGTTGCTTTGGCGATCCCGATGGAAGAGGTACGGGAATTTGTCAAAGGGTTACCGTTCCCGCTGACAGATGCACAGAAACGAGTGGTAAAAGAAATATTGGACGACATGCGGGCCCCTCATTCGATGAATCGGCTGCTGCAAGGGGACGTAGGCTCGGGGAAAACCGTCGTAGCTGCCATCGCGCTGATTGCTGCGGTGAAAGCAGGTTATCAGGGAGCGTTGATGGTACCGACGGAGATTCTCGCCGAGCAGCATGTGCAGTCGTTGACGAAGCTCTTGTCCGATTACGGCATTCAGGTCGCGCTCTTATCTGGCTCGCTGACGGCGAAACGTAGACGCGAAGTCATCGGCTCTCTGCAAATGGGGTTAATCGATGTTGTGGTCGGCACCCATGCGCTCATCCAAGAGGATGTCTTTTTCTCCCGTCTTGGTCTCGTGATTACGGACGAGCAGCACCGATTCGGTGTGGAGCAGCGGCGAATTTTACGAAATAAAGGTTTGTCACCTGATGTCTTGTTTATGACTGCAACGCCAATTCCGAGAACACTGGCAATTACGGCGTTTGGCGACATGGACGTCTCGACGATTGATCAAATGCCTGCGGGGCGCAAACCGATTGAGACGACATGGAAAAAGCATGATCAGTTTCCGGCTGTGTTGGAGCAAATGCGGGATGAGCTGCGCAAAGGACGACAGGCGTACGTTATTTGCCCGCTCATTGAGGAGTCGGAAAAGCTCGATGTACAAAATGCGATTGATGTACATGCTCAGCTCACACACATTTTCCCTGAATTCGGCGTAGGATTGATGCATGGCCGACTGCCAGCGAAGGAAAAGGATGCAGTCATGCAAGCCTTTCTTGCGGCAGAGCATGCTGTCCTGGTCAGTACAACGGTCGTAGAGGTCGGTGTGAATGTGCCGAATGCCACCTATATGGTGATTTATGATGCGGAGCGGTTTGGTCTTGCTCAGCTTCACCAATTGCGCGGGCGGGTAGGACGTGGCTCTGAACAGTCGTATTGTGTGCTGATCGCTGATCCGAAATCCGAGATCGGAAAAGAGCGGATGCGTGTCATGTGCGAGACGACGGATGGATTTGAGCTGTCGCAGCGCGATTTAGAATTGCGAGGACCGGGTGATTTTTTCGGGACAAAGCAGAGCGGCTTGCCGGAGTTTAAAGTCGCTGATTTATTAAGTGATTACAAGGCGTTGGAGGTAGCGAGACAGGAGACTGTCAAGCTGGTAGCAGAGGATTCTTTCTGGCGCGATGAAAAGTATCACTGGCTGCGTGACTATTTGAAGAATGAGGGCGTGCTGGACGGTGTCGTCTTCGATTAAGAAAGGTAGGTAGGCCTTCCCACTTTAAGCATGTGGGGGGCTTTTTCTTTTGTGGGGTGAAACTTTAAGCAGGCTATCGACGTCTATCCTCTGTAAGGTAAATTTTTCTAGGAAGCGAGGCGAGTTTTTTTGTCTTTGCGAAAAATTCGGGGAATGAGTATGTCCATTGTGTTCGCATTGCTTATCATGACAGGATCCGACTTCGCGCAAGCAACTTCCACGGACAGTCGGATTGCTCAGACTGACCCATCCCATACGACCAGCCAAACGACTAAGGAATGGAAGCAAAAGGAACTGCCTTATGACTACGCGGCGATGAAAGAAGACGTGGTCATTCAGCTAAACGATGCTCCACAGCTCCGTTCTCCTCGAAGAACAGTCGTGGGACCCGCACCACAGGCGTACACCATATTTTTTAAAGAAGCTGTGAACCGTGGAACAGTCGAAGCAGCTATCCGCAAAAATGCCCAGGAAGAGACCAAAAAAGAGGACTTGGGCTACGTGGAGCCGATTTTTACGTTTCACTGGGTGCACGACCGTCAACTGCAATTGAAGGCTACCCTTCCTGATACGCTTGCCAAAGACAGAAGCTGGACGGAATATGTTGTAAACGTAGCAGGAGCGAAGACGGTAAAGGGAACCGTGTTTGACGATACGAATGATTTTTCGGCGGTGGTGTTTGCTCCGTCTCAGATTTGGCGAGTCTCAGTCGATGGTAAGGTGAAAGAAAAAATGACGGACTTTGCCGTCAGGACTCCCATGGAATTTATCGACCCTGAGGAACGGTATGTGCTGCTGGAGCGATTTACAGAATATTGCGAGTGCGATGCGCGATTCCCCATGCTGTATTCGATTTATGACACACAGACAAAAGAGTTGACTGCTTATCCAGTGGAGCTGACTGACAACTATAGCGGTGCAGGCGACTTCATGGTAGATCGCCGCGGCTTCTTTTTCGCTCTTCCACCGAAAGGGACAGAAATACCGAAAAGCGAGTTTGCCACTCGTGTCAAGGTAGATGGATATGTACATGGAGCCAGCTTTAGCCATGATCGCAAGCATGTATTGATGGCAGTAGGAAAAACCGAACAGAAAAAGGATCTCGATCTGGTCGTGTATGATTTGGCGACTGGAAAAGAACGGCGCCTCCCAGGTGTAATTAAAGGATGGGTCCCAACAGATGAGATGAATGGGCAAGTCCAGCCCGTCAGTTTTATGGATGATGGACGTTACGCAACGTTTGAAATGAGAACAGAGGAAGATAGCTTTGAAGAGCTTCGTCAACGCTACGATTGGCAGTCAGGCAAGGTAATCAGCTGGAATCCACCCGTACCCAAAGAAGCTTGGTCTGGCTATATCCAGTCGACAGATGGCGCCTATCAAATGTATTGGAATGCAGGGGTGTTTAAGGGCGACGTCAAACTGATGGAAATGAAGCCAGAAGCGATATGGATTCCAGGCACTCACCATTTGGTTTATATCGATTGGGAAAAAGCTGAACAAGGAGCGGAGTCCGTGTCGTCGCTCTTCCTGTTCGATGCCGATCGTAAGCAACAATCTGTGCTGGTGAAAGGACTACCAGCAAGTGTATCGATTTTGGGAGCTAGCAACGATGGCAAATGGCTGTACGTCACGACTCCGGACGCATTTGCCCCCTAGGCGTCATATTCCGTTGCCAGCATCGATAAAATGATCAAGGATTCGTAAGTATCGCCTGATTTCAGGCAATCGCGCAAGGTGCCCTCTATGTGAAACCCTTCGGACAAGTAAAGGCTGCGGGCGCGGTCGTTCGTTTCTTTTACATCCAGCCATAGTCGATGGGCTTTTTGCTCGATGAATGCCCAATGCTTGATTTGACGCAGGATGTTGCGACCGTAGCCTTCCCCCTTCACTGCGATTGTAATACGCATAAGCTCAATACATTGATGAGGATTGGTCAGCCCGGCGATGATAACGTAGCCGACGGGGTGGCCTGTTTCTTTTTTTTCGGCAATCATATGGAGGATGTCCGGGTCGCCAAGAGCGTTGTGGTGCCGATGTTCGCTCCACGGAATAATGAACGGGGTATTTTCTGGTGCATTTTCTACTTCGCATACGAATGGCATGTCTGCCGGTGTAGTGCGGCGCAAGTGGATGGTCATGCCTGTATCTCCTCTTCCGTTTAACATTGGCTTACCATGATCAGATTGCCGTCGGGATCGCGGAAGTTGAACCAGTGGCCATGCTGGATAGGAACAACGACTTCAACTCCGCTCTCCTTGAGAAAGGCATAAGAGGCTTCAATATCCTGTGTGTTGAAATGAAATAAGGGGGCATCATCTGTGATGCGCTTCGGAAAGATTTTGCTGTCCAGAACGAGCGTCAGTCCGCTTTGCAAGGGAATGCAATATATATGTCCGAACATAATCTCACCGTCTGCGGGAATGCCCAATAGGCGGCAGTACCAGTCGCGTGCGTGCTCGATGTCGCTGACGGCTACAAAAATAGCTCCGATTTGGGGGAGCAGGGGGGAAGTGGTTGTCATTGTGATAAAGCTCCTTTCAATTGGTGTTTTTCACAAGGTAGACCCGTCATAATCGTGCACCAAATGTCGGATCGCCCGATTTTGCATCTGTTATTCTGAGGGGGAAAGAGAGGTCATTACCATGGATTTGCTTGCAAAGCTGAATGAGGCTCTGGACTATATCGAAGACAATTTGACAAGCGAGATTGACTACAAAGAAATCGCTCGGGTGGCTTGCTGCTCCGAGTATCACTTCAAAAGGATGTTTTCTTTTCTCGCTGGTGTTCCGCTATCCGAGTACATCCGGCGTCGGCGCATTACGCTTGCAGCTTTTGAACTTGCGGACAGCAACGAGCGAGTCATTGACATTGCGATCAAATACGGATACGGATCGGCTGATTCCTTTTCCAGAGCTTTTCAGAATGTGCATGGATTCATTCCGACAGAAGCCAGACACATCGGCCATTCCTTGAAGGTTTATCCGCGAATGACCTTTCATCTATCCATTAAAGGAGGCAGTGCCATGAACTACCGCATGGAAGAAAAAGAAGCATTTCGCATTGTGGGTCTGAAAAAAAGAGTCCCGTTGATTTATCGTGGAGTCAATCCAGAGATTGCGGCCATGTGGGCTTCATTAGAGATGGAGACGATTCAGCAACTGAAGTCTCTATCCGATGTCAAGCCACTTGGACTGCTCAGTGCGTCCACGAATTTTTCAGAAGGTCGGCTGGAATATGGCGAGCTCGATCACTATATCGGCGTAGCCACTACAAAAGCTTGTCCAGACTATCTGGCGGTACTCGAAGTTCCTGCTTCCACCTGGGCGGTATTCGAAGCAGTGGGTCCTTTTCCTGATACGCTGCAAGATGTCTGGGCCCGGATTTATTCGGAATGGTTTTTATCCTCCGGCTATGAACAGGCTGAGGGTCCAGAGATTTTGTGGAACGAAAATAAAGAGATTTCATCACCGACCTTTCGAAGCGAAATTTGGATTCCTGTCGTGAAAAAGTAACCCCTTATTGGATTCGCTCTCGCCTGCGGAACACCTACCGGCGTGTGCTTATCCGGTGGGAAATAATTACCAACTTTTTTTTGCGCGAGACAGGCATAAAAACGAACGTTTGTTTGCTATAATAAGAACAAAGCAAAACAAGAACATAAGTTCTTATTAGGGGATGATCGTGTGTCCAATGCGAACAAGCGGATCGTGTTTTTGATCGACATGCAGAGCTTTTATGCCAGTATCGAGAAAGGGGCCAATCCAGAGCTGCGAAACAAGCCGATTGTCGTCGCAGGTGATCCAGAGCGGCGCAGCGGAGTTGTGCTGGCAGCGTGTCCGATTGCCAAGTCATACGGAGTGGTCGCGGCTGAAGCGCTATGGCAGGCGCAGCAAAAGTGTCGCCAGCTCGTCGTTGTTCGTCCGCGCATGGAGATGTACATTCGCATCTCCATGCAAATCACTCGCATATTCGAGGCATTTACAGACAAGGTGGAGCCGTACTCGATCGATGAGCAGTTTCTCGACGTGACGGGCAGCGTCCATCTGTTTGGTGATCCGCTACAGATGGCTGCGCAGATTCGGCAGCGCGTCTGGATGGAGACGGGAATCAACTGTCGGGTAGGCATCGGAGAGAACAAGGTACTGGCCAAAATGGCCTGCGACAATTTCGCCAAGAAACGGGAAGAAGGCGTTTTTTGGCTCAAGCGGGAAACGTTAGCGGATACGCTCTGGAAGCTTCCGATTGAAAAGCTGTTCGGGGTAGGCTCACGCATGAAGCGTCATTTTCATCGAATGGGCGTCTATCAGATCGGGCAGCTTGCAGATATGAGGCCAGCCATCCTCACCCGACATTGGGGAGTGAACGGGGAAGTGCTGTGGCGCACGGCTCACGGAATCGACGATTCACCTGTGGCTTTGGATTCCTATGATTCACAAAAAGGAATCGGTCATCACATGACGTTGCCTCGGGATTACCATACAGCAGCAGAAATCAAGGTTATATTATTGGAGCTATGCGAAGAAGTATGCCGTCGGGCGCGGAAAAAGGAGCTGATGGGCTCTGTTCTGTCTGTGGGCTGTCGTGGAGCCGATTTGGCTGCTGGAACGGGCTTTGGGCGGCAGATGAAGCTCACGGACCAGACGAACGATGCCATGACTCTGTACGAAGCAGCCTGCTTTCTGTTTGACCGTCACTGGCAGGAAACGCCCGTCCGCAGTATCGGGGTCAATCTGGGGCAGCTTGTCCCTGACAACGTGGTGCAACTCAATCTGTTCACGGACAATCACAAGCGGCGTTCGTTGGCACAAGCCATGGATGATATCCGGAGCCGATACGGTCAGGACGCCATCCTGCGCGCCACCTCTGCCTTGGAAGCGGGACAGGCGAAAGAGCGTGCACGTAAGATCGGAGGACACTACAAGTGACGGAGCCGATGGTGTCAGACGAGCAGGAATTGATACGCCAGTATATTTTATTTGGCATTTTGTTTCGGGCAGTCATGGCCGATCTGGGGCAGATGCGGATTGTGCCGTTGAAGTTTTCTTATCAGATGATGTTCGATGAGCTCTCGCGGTGGGCGGAGCGGCAGCATCACCAGCTGCGTCGCATCTTGCGGCAGCGAGGGTGCACCGTGGTCAGCTCACGACGTCAGGGACATATGTATGTCGTCCACTATCGACAACGCGGGTACGTGCGAGAAGCGATCTATACGATTGAGGTATTGCGGGCAGAGTGTCAGGAGCTCGTCCATTTGTGGACCCGATATGAACAGCGAGGAGAGAACAAGCGATGAGGGAAAAACGCGTGTCCAAAAAGGAAAATGTATTCGTGGCCAGTCGGTTTGTGCTACCGGAGCATCGGGAAATGTATTTGCGCATCAAGGAAGAAGAGCGCCGCTATGTACCACCCGAGCTGGATCAGGAGCAGCTCAGCGCCTTGAGCGAGCTGGTATGGCAGGCGTTCCAGACAGAGAGCACCCTGGCACTGACCTATTATGACGGGCGAGAGCCGCGACGCCTGTCTGCCCACATTATCCATATTGATCAGGCGGCGAGACGCCTCAAGCTTCGGGCTGGCTCCGAGATTCACTGGGTTCCTTTTGCTCGACTGCTGCATGTGGAGCTGGCAGCGAGCTTCTAAAACGAGGAAATACAGGTACATGATGGGCAGGACATGAAAATTACTCAGGAAATCTGCAAAAATAGGCCTCTTTTTCAAAAGCAAGCGGCAAAAAACAGCGTGCCGCGTTGAAACGGTGTGTGCGAGGAAGATGTGAGATTCCTGAAACGAAAAGCGGTCAAAAACAACCGTTTTTCGTGTTTTTTTGGCTTACACGGATTTTGCCAGAAGGGAGGTTTCCCTGTATTGTTAGATTATCTTTTGAAGCATATATTTGACGGATAGAACAAAGGAGATTTTACATGCTAGCACAAGAAATGGGTGTCATATTCACCAAGCACGCCGATCAAATTACTTCCAAGCGTTGGGGAGAATTCATGCAACAATTGGAGGAAAAAGGCCTGTACGTGCTCATTGAGACAGACACGATCGGAAGAGTGATGAGTCCATTGGGCGGATTGATGCCCATGCCGTGTAAAAGTGAGACGCTCCATATTGTGACAGCTGATGAGCTGGAGCAGCGCGGCTTGCCGCTCGGACACCACATCGTAACGAAAGCGAAAGAAAAAGTAGTCCAACCATAATCGAAAAAACCAACGCAACCTTTCCTGTGGGAGCTAGCCTCCAAGTGGGAAAGGTTTTTTGTGTGAAAAACGTCCCCTCTCATCGGGGGATCGAAACATCTCGACGTTTTTCATAAAGGTGGATGCGACCGCTTGCGGTCAAACAAAACGGTCATGACCGTTTTGTTGTTCCCAAATAAGATAATACTCCGGCTAGGGGCAAGATCTATCCGGCAATCGGCGGTAGAGGGCAGAAGGTCACATTATGATAAGAGGTAGGACAAAAGAAGCAAGCAGGAGAGAGGAGAACAGGAATGACGACAATGGAGAGCAAAGAGGGGATGCAACCCAAAAAAGGCGTGCGTCGCTTGCTGGAGATTGCGGATGAGAAGCGCGGATTGCTCGTCGTCTCGGCAATATTGTCTTCCTTGAGCGCAATATGCATGTTGGTGCCTTATGCATCTGTCTACTTCATTTTACGCGAACTGTTAACGCATGCAGCGTCTCCCGCTATGGCAGACGGGGCGTACATGATTCGGTGGGGAGTTATTGCACTTTTGGGACTCGTGGGAAGTCTGGTCATGATGTATGCGGGCGGGATGGTGTCTCATATCGCTGCGTTTCGCATTTTATACGGAATGCGGGTCAAATTGGCTTCGCATATCGGCCGTTTGCCGCTTGGTTGGCTCAACGGAACGTCTACCGGTGCAGTTAAAAAAACATTGGAGCAAAATGTGGAAAAGGTCGAGACGTTTGTCGCGCATCAGCTTCCGGATTTGGTACATGTAGTCGTGACGACGGTGCTCATGATCGGCGTGATGTTTTACTTGAACGTCTGGCTGGCGCTGGCCTGCGTCGTGCCGATCATCCTGGGACTGATTGTGCAGATCATTACGTTTTCCGGGACGAAAACAAAAGAAAATATCAAGAGGTACTACGATTCGCTAGAACGGATGAACGGATCTGCCGTCCAGTATGTACGCGGAATGCCGGCGATCAAGGTATTCGGGCAGACGGTTCATTCCTTCCGGCGCTTTTATGCAGATATGATCACCTATCGGGACTATTGCGTCAAGCATACGGATGATTTTCAAAACGGATTTTTGGTGTTCAAGGTGATCCTGAGTTCATTTGCGGCCTTCATACTCCCGGTAGGGGTGTTTATGCTGAGTCAAGACCCGCAAAATGTTGCGTTTGCGTCTGTTCTGCTCTTTTTTCTCGTAATGGCGCCAGGTGTATCTGCACCGATGTTTAAGCTCTTGTTTTTGACCTCTACCCTGCGTGACATTGGCGAGGGGGTGGAGCGCATGGATCGAATTTTGGCAGAGCAACCCGTTACCGAACCGCTTAGCTCCCAGCGTCCACAGAGCTTTGATGTCGCATTTGAAAACGTCTCTTTTTCTTATGCAGCAGAGGGAAAAACAGGAGGAGAGACACTATCTGGCATATCTTTTTTGGCGAAGCACGGGCAGGTGACGGCTCTGGTCGGACCGTCTGGTGCAGGAAAATCTACGGTAGCGAATCTCATTCCAAGATTTTGGGATGTTTCGGAGGGAGCGATTCGCATTGGCCAGGTAGATGTTCGGGAGCTGTCGAGCACGGATTTGATGAACACCGTAGCATTCGTCTTTCAGGATACGTTTTTGTTTTACGACACGGTTTACAACAACATTGCCATTGGATTGCCAGAAGCAACGCCAGAGGCAGTCTATGCAGCGGCGAAGGCAGCCCAATGTCATGATTTTATTCAAAAGCTCCCGAAAGGCTACGACACCCTGATTGGGGAAGGGGGAGTCTACTTGTCCGGGGGAGAGGAGCAGCGTGTGGCGGTCGCACGGGCGATCCTGAAAAACGCACCGATTCTTGTCCTCGACGAGGCGACTGCCTTTGCTGATCCTGAAAATGAGTATGAGATGCAACTGGCTCTGGCAGAGCTGATGAAGGGCAAAACCGTCATTGTCATCGCGCATCGCCTGTCAACGATTCGGGATGCCGATCAAATTTTGGTGCTGGAAAAAGGGAAGCTGATCGAACAAGGCAGGCATCAATCATTGGTAGAGGCGAATGGGCTCTATGCCCGGATGTGGAACGCTTACACCGATGCGCAGGACTGGCAAATGGGCGAAGGAAAGGGGAGTGTGGACACAGATGAGTATGTTGAACAATATCACAGCAGGTAAACCAAGGGCGCTGATCAAACCCGTTATTTACACGACACTTGCCAACCTTGCGCAAATATTGCCGTTTGCCTTGCTCGTGGAGGCTGCCCGATTGATTTTTGAGCCGTTTGCCCAGCCGGATGCCCCATTGAACATCGAGCGACTCTGGTGGGTATGCGGATGGATGGTAGTCTCGTTGCTCCTTTTGTTTCTATGCGAAATTCCAGCGTATCGTACACAGTTTCGCGGTGCCTACAGCACGGCTGCAGAAGGACGAACCAAGCTCGCAGAGCATCTTCGCAAGTTGTCACTCGGTTACTTGAACAAAAGAGACCCAGGAGATTTGGCCAATATGATGATGGGAGACTTTACGATGGTGGAGCACGGGATTTCCCATCTCGTACCGCAAATGCTGGGGGCGATCATCATGCCTGTCATGGCGATCGTAGGTCTTTCTTTCGCAGATTGGCGCATGGCACTGGCCCTGTTTGCTGCATTTCCCATAGCGATTCTCTTGGTGCTGATGACATCAGGACTTCAACGCAGGCTCGGAGCAACGCATATGCGGGCCAAAATTGACGCCGCCAATCGCTTGCAGGAATATTTGAACGGCATTCGTGTCATCAAGGCGTACAATTTGACCGGCGAACGCTTTGTACGGCTGGAGCAATCCTTTCGCGAGTTCATGCGGCAGAGCATACGAATCGAAGGTTTGCTGGGACCGATTGTGCTCGCCGCCATTGCTTTTATCCGAGCTGGCCTCACACTCATGGTCATGGTCGGCGTGTATTTGCTCGTAGCAGGTAGCATAGACCTGATCACGTTTGTCATGTTTCTGCTGGTTGGTACACGTCTCTTTGATCCATTGACAGCTGCACTCGTCAACTATGCAGAATTCCGTTACCACGAGCAAGCGGGGGAGCGGATTGTCCAGTTACTGGCGGAGCCGATCATGACAGGCGAGCACCAACCGCCTGCGGAAAACGATGTGAAGCTCGAAGGCGTCTCTTTTGGCTACATCGAAAAGAACGTCCTGAACAACGTGAGCATGCACATGCCAGTCGGTTCATTTACAGCGTTGGTTGGGCCGTCCGGCAGTGGAAAAAGCACCGTGATGCGGCTGATTGCCAGATTTTATGACCCGTCGCAAGGCACTGTTCAGCTAGGCAATCAACCGCTTGTCGACATGGACCCGGAGGCACTTCTCTCCCGAGTGTCGATGGTGTTCCAGGACGTGTATTTATTCCAGGACACGATTGCAAACAACATTCGCTTCGGAAAAAGGGATGCGAGACAAGCTGAGGTCGAGGAGGCGGCCAAACTAGCGAGCTGCCATGATTTCATCATGAAGCTGCCCGATGGCTACGATACGCTCGTAGGAGAAGGGGGAAGCACGCTGTCAGGCGGGGAGAAACAGCGCATTTCCATTGCCAGAGCGATCTTGAAAAATGCGCCGATCATTCTCTTGGATGAAGCAACAGCCTCACTAGATCCGGAAAATGAGGCGCAAATTCAGAAAGCGATCGATACGCTTATCGAGGGAAGAACGGTTATTGCCATTGCTCATCGCCTGAAAACCATCCGAAATGCTGACAACATCTATGTGCTGGAAAATGGCACTGTCGTCGAACAGGGACAGCATGATGAGCTTGTGATGAAAAACGGCTTGTATGCACGGCTGTGGAAGCTGCAGCAAACGACAGGCGGCTGGAGACTGTCTTCATAAATCGGTGACAAAACCCGCTAGGCAAGACAAGTCAGCCGAAGCGGGTTTTATCATGGGCGCACGCTTACGTTTAGTTGTCTGGTTTTTTAGTCGCAGGGACGTGACGGAATAGCTTGGTCATGCACGCCCATGCGATGAGTGGGCCGATTCCGATGCATAGAATCAACCAGTTCAGCGTAAGCGGAGAGACGCTCAAGGAGGTTACCAGCAGAAAGATCAGAATCCCCACCAGCCGACCAACGTCCAGAGCGAACTCTCGCAGCACGACATACTCGACCCGATTGCGTGCGCTCTCTTCGTTAGTGCCAATCAGATCAAAAATCGTGGAGAGCATGGGCACAGAGAACAGCGGATAAGCGATAGACACGGCGATCCCGAAAATAAGCAGTGTCGTAAAGCTCACCTGCCAAAAAAATACGAAGAGAATCCCCCACATGATGACAGAACCAGTGAGCATTCCCCACTTGCGATAGCGAGGAGAGAACCATTTGGCGATCAGGAAATAGCTTACAAGCCCCACGGCAGATGTAGTCAACCAGTAGTTGCCGAGAGTCATCTCGCTTCTCGTGGAAATGTAGACGAGTAGACCGATCACAAAGCCGAATACGCCTTCACGCAGTCCTTGACCAGCTAAAGCGCCTGCTGCCCAGCGCCACTCGGGCTCCTCTCGCAAGCAACGTAAGGAAAAGCTCCAAGAATACGTCCCTTCCGATTGGCGTTTTTTCAAAAAAAAGCTGATGAACACGCCGACGACAAATAGCGCAAGAGAGATCCCGAAAATAAGGGAGTAGCCACTATTGCCCGGAAGCTGCGTAATGAGCAAGCCTGATATCCATGGAGCGAGCATACCGCCAATGGAAGCAAGCAACCCTGCCCAACTGTTGAAAAGGTCGCGGTTACCGGCATTCGTGATTTCGAAGTACACCACATTAAAAGAAAGCCAGAAAAATCCACTCGCCATACCCTGAACGAGCCCAAGCGGTACGGCATAAGAGACAGCTTTTGGCCCCGCCAGAAGAACGAGCAAATAAAAAAGGGCAGAAACTGCCATTCCGGCACGCAAGACATTCATTTTGTTCAAACGCTTGACGTACCAGCCAGCAAGCCAGAAAGTAAGAGCACCCGCGAGATGGGCGGCAAAAGTAAACCAAGCGATCGGCGCAAATTGACTTTTTACCTTCCACAAATAGACGTTTACAAACGTGCCAGAAAGGGCGCCGGCCGCAATGAATACAGCGTTGACCAGGAGCAGCAGCTTGGCTTGATTGTCCAGACGCCCTGATGGCTTTTGCTGAGAAGGCTCGTGGCGCGACATTTTCAGACCAGTGGACTCCTGAGTTTGAAGGAAGGGTGGAAGGCGTTTTTTTGTTTTCTGTTGCATACGTTCCCTCCGCGCAAAAATAGGACATGAACATAACGTGCCCTACCGCTGCTGCTTTCAACAGGAAAGTGAGTAAATACCATGTTTTCCCAAATGAAAGGTCGCAATTTTTTGAACGTTATTTCATTTCAGGGAGGAAAACGACTATCAGCAAACAAATTAAGAGAGGATAGGCATGCGAAAATACAGAAGCGAACAGAAAAGAGGTCACGAGATGGCGACAACCATTTTCAGGAATGGACGCATTTACACAGGAGATACCAGGCATTTGTTCGTACAAGCACTAGTCGTTCGAGATGGAATTGTCCATGACTTGGGCAGCGATGCGGACATGCTTCTTCAATACGGAGGCAGCGATGCAACGATCATTGATCTGCAAGGATATACCGCTACTCCGGGATTGATTGACAGCCACCTGCACTTGGGATGGCTCGGTCTCACGTTTTTGCAGCTGGATTTAAGCAAAGCTCGGTCCAAGGACGAGATGCTGTTTCTCTTGAAAGAAAAAGCGCAAGCCACACCAGAAAATACGTGGATACAGGGCTACGGCTGGGATGAGAATTTGTTCGCGGATGGTGGCGGCATTCCTGACATCGAAGAGCTTGATGAAGCTGCACCACATTGCCCGATTCTTCTTGCACGAATATGTGGACATGCGAATTTGGTCAACAGCAAGGCATTGGAGCTATGTGGCTATCATCGTGACATGGAGGTGCCTGCGGGGGGAGTCATTGTACATGATCCTGTGAGCGGAAAGCCAACGGGTATGCTATTAGAAACTGCCTCCACCCTGATTACGAAGCATATTCCGAGACCTGACTACGATCAGTTGAAGCAAAGCCTGCGCAGCTCGATTCGCTATGCAATGGCGCATGGATTGACAGGGGCACATACGGAGGATTTGCGTGAATTGGGTGGACTTGCGCAAACGTATCGGCTCTATGATGAGCTCATCAATGGCGAAGAGCTTGCGTTGCGTAGCAACCTGCTTGTCTTCTATCCGCATATGCATGAGCTGCGCGACTTAAACATGACGGCAGGTTACGGCAACGCACATGTGCAAATCGGTGCGGTGAAAATTTTTGCAGATGGGGCATTAGGACGCAGGACGGCTTACCTGTCAGCTCCGTACGCTGATGATCCGAGCACCAGTGGTTATCCCGTACATGAGCAAGACGAGCTGACAGAGCTGGTTCGACAAGCACGTGGACTCGGGATGCCCATTGCTGTACACACCATTGGCGACAAAGCACTGGAAATGGTGCTGGACAGCTTGGATCAGTTCCCGGCAGTCGCCTATCGGGACCGCCTCATACACACTCAAATCTTGCGGCCGGACCTGCTGGACCGCTTGAAGCATCCTCTTCGAATCGCTGATATTCAACCGCGTTTTCTTGCAGGAGACTTCCCGTGGGTGATGGATCGCGTAGGGCAGGAGCGGATTCAACACTCGTACATCTGGAAAACGATGATGGATTACGGAATCATTTGTGCTGCGGGCTCGGATACACCGGTAGAACCAATCGATCCTCTGTTGGGGATACACGCAGCCGTCACGCGCAAAGCACCGGGGGAAACACACGATGGATACTTCCCGCAAGAAAAGCTGACGATGGAGGAAGCGATTCATCTGTTTACATTGGGCAGTGCACAGGTGACGAATGAAGATCAAGTCAAAGGCACGCTGTCTCGTGGAAAATATGCGGATATGACCGTCTACTCCAAAGATCTGTTTACCATCGATCCAGACGA
The DNA here is from genome assembly GCF_949767855.1 of Brevibacillus sp. IT-7CA2. Taxonomy (NCBI): domain Bacteria; kingdom Bacillati; phylum Bacillota; class Bacilli; order Caryophanales; family Paenibacillaceae; genus Brevibacillus; species Brevibacillus sp. IT-7CA2. The sequence goes on along the minus strand of NZ_CATKQT010000011.1, from coordinate 506,926 downwards.
GCTGCTCTCGACAAAGGTCATGATGACCATCATTGGCGGGAAAGTTTGCTACACGTCTTAAAAAATAACCCGAAAATCAGAGCAGTGGCTGTCCTGGACAAGAAAGTAAAGTCCTGGACTGCCGCTGTTTTATGGAACGATCTACTTTTCAGACATACTTGCCAGATGCACTTCAAGACGATCCATAGTCTGTTCGGCACCTGGAACGGCGTATGTTTTCACCTTATCGAATACAGCGGCAGTTTCTTCAAAAACGGTGCGATAAGTGAGTTTGGTCTTGCCATCCAGATCCTCAAAGATGGCTGTCGCTTGAAAATGAGGAAATACAGTATGTTTGAAGACGATTCGCTCGAGATTAACGACCTCGACAAATACGTTGGTGTTGGGAAAATCAACGCCATCAGGACCGTGCATGATAAACTGCCAAGTACCGCCCGGTTTTAGATCAAACTTCTGAGAAGTCGTCGTAAAACCTCGAGGCCCCCACCACTTCGACAGGTTCTCCTCTTTCGTCCAAGCATCAAACACAAGATCGCGTGGAGCATCAAATACCCGGGTGATCACAATCTCGCATTCACCTACTTGCGTTGTGATTTTGTTTGCTTCGTTGTTTTGGTTCATGCCCATCCCTCCATACTAACTAGCTTCGTCATGGATAAACTCATTTTTTCAATCATAGCAAATAAATCAGGCTTGGAATTCCTTCAGATTACTCTCTTTCATGACCCAACGCAAAACCCAACTCAGGATAAGTGGGTCGGGTTTTTTGTCAGCTGCTTTCCGCGCAGCAAGCTCTTCACATCGATTTCCGCAATCAGCACACTGATCAAAACGAGACCTGCGCCTATGTACCCGCGAGCAGACAGTGTTTCGCCTGCGACCAAGAAGGCAAACAGGGCAGCGAAGACTGGCTCCAAGGAAAAAATAACACCGGTGTGCGTGGCAGTCGTATATTTTTGGGCCACCGTTTGAACGACAAAGCCAATTGCACTGCACAATACGCTAAGGGCGAGCACGGCGATCCAAGCCTCTGTAGTCTGCGGCAATGTGGGAGTCTCCAACGCAAAAGAAAAAGTAATGCCCAACAGTGCCGTAAAGCCAAGCTGGTAAATCCCCAACTGGATCGTATCCGATTGATTGGCCCATCGGCCTGTTACGGTAATATGTGTAGCGTAAAAGAGGGCACCTGCGATGCACAAAAGGTCTCCTTGGCTGATTCGAAATTCAGCGTTTAGTGTGAGCAGGCCGATACCAATCATGGCCAGTCCAGCGCCGACAAAGACTCTTTTTTCAGGACGGTTTCTCAAGAGAATAGATAAGAGCGGAACAAAGATAACGGTCAAGCTAACGAGAAAACCAGCCTGGGAAGCTGTCGTTGATTTCACTCCGTTCGTGATGGTGGCAAAAACCCCGAAAAGGAGCGCACCGAGTACGAATGCATGGAGCAATGTTTTTCGATTCGTGCCACGCAAGCGTTTATGGAACAAGGCGGCTGCCAGTAGAAAAGCGATGCCAAAGCGGATACCGATCAGATTGAAAGTCTCCAAATCCTTCAATCCCATTTGCATAAACACATACGACGTTCCCCAAAACAGGGTGACCAAAATCATAGCCAAATCGGCTTTCACTTGCGGTTTCATGATGGGATAAGCCTCCTTGCCCGGGAAAAAGCGGGTCCTAATCACTGTTGCGCCATAAACAGTATACGAGTATCGTTTAAATAAGAAAAATGAATGTTTGTGATGATTTTCATGAATCAGATTCATGTAAAGGGGACGAAGAAGGGTGAGTTTGAACAAGTTTGAGGTAGTGATCACCGTTATTGAGTCGGGGAGCTTAACCAAAGCTGGCGAAATACTAGGTCTGACACAATCAGCGATCAGCCATGCGATTGCGAGTCTGGAACGGGAATTTGGGTTTTCGCTTTTGACCAGAGGACGATCGGGCATTAGCCTCACGAGTAATGGGGAGCGACTGCTACCGTACATGCGTGAGACCTTGCGCTGTCATGAGCGGATGAAGCAAGAGGTGTTTGCCATCAACGGGTTGGAGGTCGGGACGGTGAGAATTGGAACGTTCACGAGTGTTTCCACGCAATGGCTTCCCGGAACCCTCAAGCGGTTTCAAGACCAGTATCCAGCGATCGAGATTAAGCTGATGGAAGGGTATTACGATGGAATTGAGAGCTGGATTCAAACCGGAGAAATTGATTTCGGCTTCGTCTCCTTACCGACAACAGAGGATTTGGAATGTATTCCTTTAAAAAAGGATCAAATGTATTTGCTGGTGACAGAGGAACACCCGCTCTACGGAGAGGAGCGGGTGCATGTGAGCCGATTGGCCGAAGAGACATTTATCATGCCGAAGACGGGCTGTGACAATGATATACAGCGCTTGCTGGCCCAGTATCAGATCGAGCCGCGAATCAAATATGAAGTGGGAGATGATCACGCGATTATTGCCATGGTGCAAAATGGGCTCGGGATCAGCATTCTTCCGGAAATGATTTTGTTCCGTTTGCCTGCAAATATTCGGATGATCCCGCTTGAAGGGGAGCATTACCGTTCGCTGGGGGTGGCAGCAACTTCTTTTTCCAAGCAGTCACCGGCTGCCAAGCGCTTCTTGCAGTTTGTAACCGATTGGGTGAACGAGCAGCAAGCGTAATTCAGACAGATAAATCGCCCCTGACTTCCTTCGCCAACGGCTGCTTTTGGACAAAGGGCAGGTACAACAAGAAAAACAAAGCGAGTGCTACTCCTTCCAACGAAATGATATACCACGGATACGGGCCCAAAAAGTCAATCAGACTGGGATTGTCCGGTTTGCGCGAGACAAATAAGTAATTTCCGCCCGTCCATTGGTTGACGAAAAGTGCGACGAGCAAAAGCAGGTTTAAAAAGCCCATCGTTTTCCAAATCGAACGGACAGTCGGACGGTAGCCTTCTACCCACGTCATGTACAGGCAAGCAAGGACAATTCCCGCGTGGGCTACAAAAAAATGCACAAAGCGAAAATGTGGAAATGGATAAAACAACTCGGGGGTAAGCAATGCTTGCATGGCTCCGCCAATCCCGGCAAAAAACGTAATCTCATATAGCCCGTAGCTTCTCGTCATCAGCATCACGGTAGAAAGAAGGAGAGTCACGCTACACAACTGCAAGGGCAGTGTGTAAGCAGCCGTCCAGCTCTCGGTATAAACATGCCAAAGCTGATAACAAATCTCTGACAAGAGCAAGACACCCGCAAGTACGTAACGTGTGGCGAGTCGATTTGTCGGGGCTTGGAGCTTTTGCCGAAATAAATAGGTGAGCACGATAAGACAGAGCACAAGAATCAAGGTGATAACGTGAGAAGTGGAAAACAGCCGAAACGGCTCCCCTGTCAGGAAAAGTGAAAAATAGGGTGAGGTCATGATGATCTCCTCTTTGTTTATTATTTTTTATATTTGAAAATTCACGAAATTTTAACAGATAGCTATTTGTCTGATATAAATCTTTGGTTATAATATAAATAGACTACGTTACATCATTGAGAGGAGATATAGTCTTGAACTTAGTGCTCACGGAAAAACAATGCAAGTCTTGCCAGGCTCGCTTGACCGAGTATGAAATCGAGAACAATGGTGCACTCTGCATGGAATGCTTCAAGGAAGAACAAGGCGAGTAAAAGTAACAGCAAGGCATACGGCAACCGACTGTCTACTGCTATCTAATAATAGACCCTTTCAATCAGACCCTCTCTTTTTAATAGAGAGGGTCTGATTTTTTTTGCAGGCCTTATTCCGGGAGCGGAATGATGAGTTCCATTCTCCGGCTGCCGTCTTTCATGCTTGTTTCAAACAAGATCAGTGTCAGTGTGCTGTTCGGCTCCGCTTTTTTCACTTTCAGTGTATGGGTAAAATCTCCCCAATCAGGAGCAGCGGTCGTAGCCTGCACGAAACCTTGCGTTAGCTCGTTATGTCCATCTTCTACGACATAATTGAGTACAGCTTCGAACACGCTCGCCTGTCCTTTGATTTCAAACGTGTCTTGGGCGGTTTTCTTCACAGTGACATTGCGGAAAATATCATTGGCATAGACTGTCTCCTGCTGAGCTGGTTGCTCCGTTGGTGGTTTCTCAGGAGTTGTAGGTGGTTGCGTGGTTGCGGGTGGCTCAGAAGCAGGTGTCTCTGGCTCGGCCGCAACGGGTGGCTTCTGTTGTTCTGTTGGAGTGGAAGGGCTAGTTGTGCCACTCGTGCATCCTTGCAGCAAGCCAATCGTCAACAGCAGCAAAAGCAGTTTTTTCATGGTATCCCTCGATTCTGTCTGGTATGAAATGGTACCTACAAATAGTAAGACGTAAAAACAAATAATAGTGTTTCAGGTGGAACGGTCTTCCTGCGTCAAACTGTGGTAGAATGGAGAGGAAGTAGCAACCATTATCCTAGAAGGCTGGTCTGATAAGAATGGAACAACAGACGTTTCGAGTGGAAAAAGACTTTCTCGGCGAGAAGCAAATTCCAGTAAATGCTTATTATGGCGTGCAAACGATGCGAGCAACGGAAAACTTCCCAATCACCGGGTATCGTCTTCATTTTTCCCTCATCAATGCAATGGCAATGGTAAAGAAAGCAGCTGCGATGGCAAATATGGAAGTTTCCAGATTGAATCCGCGCTTAGGAAATGCGATTGTCGCTGCGGCGGAAGAAATCATGCAAGGAAAATGGCATGATCAATTTATCGTCGATCCGATCCAAGGTGGAGCAGGTACTTCGATCAATATGAATGCCAACGAAGTGATCGCGAACCGCGGTCTTGAAATGATTGGTGAGAAAAAAGGGGATTATTTCCACCTAAGCCCAAATACACATGTCAACATGTCTCAGTCTACCAATGATGCTTTCCCGACAGCGATTCATATTGCAACACTCACCCTGTTGGAAAAGCTGCTCGTGACGATGGATAAGATGCATGATGCATTTGGCCAAAAAGCAAAAGAATTCGATGATGTCATAAAAATGGGCAGAACGCATTTGCAGGATGCGGTTCCGATTCGCTTGGGCCAAGAATTCGAAGCATACCGTCGAGTACTTGAGCGCGACATCAAGCGTATCAAGCAATCTCGTCAGCATTTGTACGAAGTGAATATGGGAGCGACTGCGGTAGGAACGGGTTTGAATGCTGACCCTCGTTACATTACAACAGTAGTCAAGCATCTTGCCGATATCACAAGCTTCCCGCTGACAGGTGCAGAGCATCTCGTGGATGCTACACAAAACACAGATGCGTACACAGAAGTATCAGCAGCACTGAAAGTTTGCATGATGAATATGTCTAAAATCGCGAATGACTTGCGTTTGATGGCATCAGGACCTCGAGCTGGACTGGGAGAAATCTCCTTGCCAGCACGTCAGCCAGGCTCCTCGATCATGCCAGGAAAAGTCAATCCTGTCATGGCAGAGCTCATCAACCAAGTAGCGTTTCAGGTCATCGGAAATGACCATACGATTTGTTTGGCATCCGAGGCAGGTCAGCTAGAACTGAACGTTATGGAGCCTGTGCTTGTCTTCAATTTGCTGCAATCGATCAGCATTATGGACAATGCATTCGATGTCTTTACGCGTCACTGCTTGGAAGGAATCGAAGCAAACCGCGAGCGCATGAAAGAATACGTGGAAAAAAGCGTTGGCGTCATCACTGCGGTGAATCCTCATCTCGGGTATGAGACTGCTGCACGTATTGCCCGCGAAGCTATTTTAACAGGAAAGTCTGTACGTGAGCTGTGCTTGCAACACAATGTACTGACAGAAGAAGAACTGGATCTGATTCTTGATCCATTTGAAATGACTCATCCAGGTATTGCCGGAGCATCCTTGCTGGATCGCGACTAAACCCAAAAAACTCCCGCGCTTTGCACATGCGAAGCAGCGGGAGTTTTTGCTTGCAAAAGGAGGGGGTGCACTACTTTTTCGGAAGGTGATCCAAGCTCTTGAATTCATAGCCTTGCTTGCGTGCTTCATCGATTATCATCCCGAGAGCCTCTGCATTGTCTTTGGAGACAGAATGGAGCAGAATAACAGCGCCGGGATGCAATTGGGCCATCACGCTATCATAGGCATATTTTGCCCCCCGTTGGACTTTGGTATCCCAATCCTTATAGGCGACCGACCAAAAGACATTGGTATAGCCCAAATCTTTGGTTACAGCAAGTGTCCGATCGCTGAAAATACCTCTAGGAGGTCGCAAGTAACGCATGTTAGCTTGTCCGGTCACTTGCTGGACCGCATCGCTTACTTTCGTCAGTTCGTCTTTGATTTTTTGATTCGATACAGTTGTCATATCGGGATGGCTCCAGGAATGGTTGCCGATCAGATGTCCCTCTTGTGCCATTCGCTTTATCAACTCGGGCTGTTCCTTCACAAAGTGCCCTGTCACAAAGAAAATGGCAGGGACTTTTTTCGCGACAAGTGTATCTAAAATCTTTGGCGTAAAGCCATTTTCATAACCGTTATCAAACGTCAAGAAAAGCTCTTTTTTCGTAGTATCCCCTAAAAAAACCGCACCGTGACGATCCACAATGCCTTTAAAGCCTTCCTCGTTGATAGAGGGTAACTGACCATTCTTGCTCTTTTTAAATCCAAAATGGTACGGGTGATCTGGTGAGGCCATAATCGAGTCAACTGGCAAGGCACTTGTAAGCAACAAACTAATCCCAATCAACAAGCTTTTGATCATTCGTCTTTTCAATAATGAGCTCTCCCTTCTGTAGCGAAGTCGTGATGTATTTAAGGCGATTCCCTCAAAAGTTTGTCCAGTCTACTTCCAAATATGTAAACGTACATCTACAACTGCGGCTAGGCAGAAGCGCACGTGAAGCGGTATTCCAAGTTGTGTAAAAAACTTCTTTGGGTAAGGCGACAACTGTCCATACAAGAAAAAGAAACTCGTCATATAGTATCAAAGTCGACAGAAAACTGTTGGCAAATGCCACCAAGTAATCATCTATAGCCAGGAGGTGTGGTTAACATGGAAGAATGGTTGGAGCAATTACGTGAGGCCATCGGTGAAGGTGCAGAAGAATTGGAAGTAAAAATTGAATACGAAGATGGTACTACGAAAAAATTGTACTTCGGCAGTAATGAAGAAGATGAGGAAGATGAAGACGAGGAATCCGAAGACGAAGAATCCGAAGACGAGGAATCCGAAGACGAAGAATCCGAAGACGAGGAATCCGAAGACGAGGAATCTGAAGACGAAGAATCAGAAGACGAAGATGAAGATGAAGATGAAGATGAAGACGAAGATGACGACGACTAATCGTTTGTATTTGTTGAAAAAAGATACGCGTACATGCGTATCTTTTTTCTGTTGCATTCTGTAATATTAAACATATTTCATGAAGAGGATGGAACAGAAAATGAGCTTTCAAGTGAGTCATCAAACGATAAAAGAATGGTGCGGTCGCCTTTCTTATGAAAGAGGAAAGACTTTTTACCGTTCTGGGAACGTGCTTGTGGAGCATTTTCAACAGGAACCTGCCTGGATCAAAACGACAGTGAACGCAGGAAAAAATAATTATCAGGTCACTATTGAACTGGACGAGTCTGGTATGGCAGCAGTGTGCAGTTGTCCTACTTTAGCGTCGTACGATCACTACTGCCAACATATCGCAGCCTCGTTGTTAACCATGCGTGATCTGCAAGTTGACGAGCATCCTGTCAGCTATTCCAATTCCTCTGCAACGAGACCAGCAGGCATGACAACACAGTCTGATTCCCAACTAACAGAGGGACTGTTCGGCTTGTTCGTGGACCGGCCGATTCGGACAAGCCATAATCGCGTGTTGCTGGATTCACGAACAACGCTTGACTTGGAAATCATATGTAAAATCGTACCGTACGGCTTTCGCAAGAGCATGATCGGAATAGAGCTGAAGCTAGGGCCAAAGAGGTTGTACATCGTAAAGGACATTCGTGCGTTTTTAGACCGTGTGGATAAGCAGCAAGTGTATCGTTTTTCTAGCCAATTTACCTATGATCCGAATTTGCATCGCTTTTTGCCAGAACATGAAGCCATCCTCCGTGAACTCCTGCAAATTTACCGCACGGAAAAAATATATCGAGAGACAGCCAGTTACCAGTATCAGGAACAGAAGCATGTAGGTGGGGAACGGGTTCTTCTTGTTCCACCCTTTACCTGGGAGCGATTATTTGCTTTGCTACTTACCGCACCGTCTGTTCACATTCAGCATCATGACCAAATGTATCCAACGTTTGCATGTATCGATGAGCCGCCGCCACTCCACTTCGAATTCGACCAGACAAAAACCGATCAATATCAGCTGGAAGTCCAAGGATTCAAGCAAATCACTGTCTTGGAAGCTTACGGATTGTTGCTCGTAGATGGCAAATGGCACAGACTGCCAAAGGAACAATGCCACAGTTTGGCAGAGCTGAAGCACTTGTTAGAATCTCATAGCAGTGAGCGGATTCACATTCCTACGGAAAAAATAGAGTCATTCATGGTGCAGATTGTTCCGGCCTTGATGAAACTGGGGAACGTGCAAATTGCAAAGGCCGTCTCAGAACGAGTCGTGCAATTCCAGTTAAAAGCCAAGCTGTATTTGGACAGGGTAAGAGACCGGCTGCTGGCGGGACTTGAGTTTCAATACGGCGATATCATCATCAATCCGTTGGAAGGCAATGAAGGGGGAGGGCAACGTGGCAGTGAGCTGATTTTGATGCGTGACGGGGAGAAGGAGCGACAGATTTTAGAGCTGATGGAGGAAAGTGCCTTTACCCGCACGGAAGGAGGGTATTTTCTCGATGACGAGGAAGCTGAATATGACTTCCTTTACCACGTCGTCCCTAAACTGGAAAAACTGTTAAAGGTATACGCGACAACTTCCGTAAAAATCAGGATTCAGCCTCTCCACCTACCACCAAAAGTAAAAGTGGATGTCGATGAGCGAACAAATTGGCTGGATTTTCGCTTTGATATGGATGGGATACCCGAGTCCGAGATCCGAGGTGTGATCCAATCGGTAGAAGAAAAGCGCAGATATCATCGGCTGTCGAATGGAGCGCTCCTGCCGCTTGAGACAAAGGAATTTGAGCAAATCAATCGTTTCCTGGACGAGATGGGCATGCAATATGCTGAGCAAATGGGAAGTGGTTTTCAACTGCCTGCTTTTCGCGGACTGCGCTTGCTTGATATACCTATGCAGGGGCAGTCTGTTCAGCTAGGCAAATCATTGCGCCAGTTTTTGGAGAATATGCGTAACCCTGATAATCTGGACTTTCCAGAACCCGAATCTTTGCAAGCGACACTTCGAGATTATCAGAAGTTTGGCTATCAATGGATGAAAACACTGGCACACTACGGCTTTGGGGGAATTCTTGCAGATGATATGGGCCTGGGGAAGACATTGCAAAGTATTACTTTTCTTCTCTCTGTTCTGCCTGAAATCCGAGAACAAAAGCTCCCAGCGATTATCGTGGCTCCTGCCTCTCTTTTATACAATTGGCACAATGAAATCAAAAAGTTCGCGCCAAATATCCGTAGCGTTATTGTGGATGGTACGAAGGAAGAGCGAAATCAAATCGTAAACGAGCTGTCAGAAATCGATGTGCTCATTACTTCGTATCCGCTCTTGCGTCGTGATCATGCCCAGTTCGAGGAGCATTCCTTCCACACCTTGATCTTGGATGAAGCGCAAACCTTCAAAAACTATGTGACTCAAACAGCCCAGACAGTAAAACGAATAAAAGCCAAGCATCGCTTTGCTCTTACGGGAACACCTGTGGAAAACAGGGTAGAAGAGCTGTGGTCCATCTACGATGCTGTTTTCCCTGAGCTTTTTCCGGCACGAAAGGAATTCCTCGACTTGCCGCGAGATACGATTGCGAAGCGGACGCGTCCATTTTTATTGCGCAGGCTCAAAACTGAGGTACTGAAGGAATTGCCGGCCAAAATTGAAACACTGCAAAGCGCAAGACTGTTGCCAGAACAGAAAAAGCTGTATGTCGCCTACTTGGCGCAGCTCCAACAGGAAACAGTGAAGCACCTGTACAATAAAGGTTTTCAAAAAAATCGGATCAAAATTCTCGCAGGCTTGACGAGACTGCGCCAAATATGTTGTCATCCAGCGCTGTTCATCAAAGAGTATGACGGAGGGTCAGCCAAGCTCGAACAGCTATTCGAGATTATCGGTGAATGTAAAAACGCAGGGAAGCGCGTTTTGCTCTTTTCTCAATTTACGGAGATGCTAGGGATAATCGGACGCGAGCTGGGGTATCACGGTGTCCCGTTTTTCTATCTGGATGGGCAGACGCCAGTGGCAGAGAGACTAGAATTGTGCAACCGATTTAACGAGGGAGAACGGGATTTGTTTCTCATGTCTTTGAAAGCTGGGGGAACAGGATTAAATGTGACGGGTGCGGACACCGTAATCTTGTATGATCTGTGGTGGAATCCCGCTGTGGAACAACAGGCAGCTGATCGTGCTCATCGTATCGGACAAAAGAATGTCGTCCAAGTGATCAGGCTTGTTGCAGAGGGAACGGTCGAAGAGAAAATGTACGAGCTGCAACAAAAAAAGAAAAACTTGATCGAGGAAATCATTACACCGGGGCAAGAGGCAATCTCAGCTTTAACCGAGCAAGAAATACGCGAATTGCTGATGATTTAACACGAACAGCTTGACTATCGCTACCATGCGAAGGGTCAAGCTGTTTTTTTGCGAGACTTTATCCCTGTGCGAATAACGAATTGGCAGACTCCCAATGATATTTGTCCGGTTCGAGATAAGGATATAGCGAATAGCTTATGGAGAAGGACGAAGGCATCACCACAGGAGTGTGGGGGGAATGGAATGGAACAATATGTGATTAAGCCATGGGATACCCGAGAAGGGAATGTGGAAACGCCGGCTAACTGGGATATGACAGTGCCACCGGAAGTAGATGCGATCGCAGAACAAGTGATCAAAGAGTATGACATGTCGGTGAAGAGTCGTACGCTCATTACTTCCAAGCCAGACAAAGGCGGGGCTATTTGGCGCATTGAGACAGATAAAGGTCCGCGCAGTCTAAAGGTACTGCACCGTACGCCTGAACGCAGTCTCTATAGTGTGGCTTTCCAAGAATACGTCGTCAAACAGGGGGCAAGGGTACCAGCACTGATTCCTGCCCGAAATGGCAGTCTATATGTGGAAAAGGCTGGGAAACTCTGGATTGTTACCGATTGGATTGCCTTGCAACCGGCAACAAAAGTAGATTTGATAGGCGCGCAAGAGCTTTGCTACGGTCTTGGTGAATTCCATCGTCATTCGAAAGGCTATGTTCCGCCCGCCGGAGCCAAAAACTCTTCCCGTTTATATCGTTGGCCCAATCATTATCAAAAGATTGCCAAAAAAATCGGGTGGATGCGGGAAGTAGCAAAAGCCTACAGTGAAACACCAGCAAGTAAATCCATTTTGGCCGTCGTCGATCACTATGAACAGCAAGCATGGGCAGCCTTAGAGAAACTAAAAGCATCTGCCTATCCGAAAATGATCAAAACGGGAGAGGCACACTGGGGATTAGTGCACCAAGATTATGGCTGGTCAAATGGTCAAAATGGTCCGGGAGGGCTTTGGGTCATCGACCTGGATGGCGTGTCGTACGATTTGCCGTTTCGGGATTTGCGCAAGCTCATCACCAGTACGATGGATGATATGGGCGTCTGGGATGTAACCTGGATGCGCGGCATGATCGAAGCCTATCATAAGGCAAATCCACTGGATCGCGAATCGTTTGAAGTGCTCTTAAATGACATGGCAGTGCCAAACGAATTTTATAAGCACCTCAAAGAGATGTTTTACGATCCCGAAATCTTTCTGTCGACGGAAGCGGAAGGCATTCTTCAGCGAGTGTTGACGGGGGATAAAACGAAAGATGCGGCATTGGCAGAGCTCGCAAAAGACATCAGCAAATACGAACCGGGCAACTATGACCAAATAACGGAAGTAGTTGAACCGCAAAGGCTGGCGTCAGGTATCAAGGAATTCATCCCTGTTGCGGTATCCACTCCACCGACAGAGTCTTTGGTCGAGGCGCCGAAAGACAAAGAGTCCAAGAGCAAGGTGTCTAAGGTAAAAGTGTCTAAGGTGAAGGGATCCAAAGACAAAGAGTCCAAAGTCAAGGAGCCTGCAAGCGATAAAACGCCAGTTATACCGGAAGAAAGCCAGCGAGAAGCGGCAGAGGCAGAACAAAGCACTACTCGCAGAACTCGAATCTCATTCTCGGGAAATGTTCCTTTTACGCCATCAGCGCCACTCGCTACAAGCGAAGCACGAAACCTCGTTCGTCGAAACAAAAAACGGGGGATGAGCTCAGCTGTCTCAAAAAGCAGCAGCAATAAGTCAAGCAAGCCTCAAAGGAGAGTAAAGGTCTCTATCCAAGTAAAGGCCAAATCACCACAAGCAAAACCCGCAAGTCAAGGGAAAAACAAAAAAGGAACTTTGTGGACATCTAAAGAGCAGTCCCGGACCGTCACTTCCAACAAGAGTAAGAAAGTTGCCAAGACGGCGAAACCAAGCCGTAAATTCATCAACAATCAGATGAAGAAGCAGCGTCAAAAATCAAAGAAGACGAGAGGCAACTAATGTAAGAAGGCGGAACGGGAAAGGAGAATACGGATGAAAGTTATCATGGTCTGTACAGAAAAATTACCAGTTCCTCCTATACGAGGGGGAGCGATTCAGACATATATTGCAGGGATTGCAGATATTCTAGGGAGGCATCACGAGCTGACTATCCTGGGAACGTCGGATCCCACGCTACCGAAGGATGAAAATGTTCGCAATGCGCGTTATGTGCGAGTAGATGGTCAAGGTGTTTTCGAGATCTATGCACGCGAAGTAGCCGCTTTCCTGAGTGCGAACAACTATGATGTCATCCATGTTTTTAACCGACCGAGGATGGTTCCCATCATTCGTGAAGTATGCCCGAACGCACGTATCATTCTAAGTATGCACAATGATATGTTTGATCCGGTAAAGATAGGGCAGGCAGAAGCTGCTAGAGCCGTTGCTGAAACGGAACGTATCATCACCATCAGTGATTATGTCGGCCGGGTCATTGGCTCGCTATATCCCGAAGCCGCAAACAAGCTTCGTACGATTTATTCAGGTGTGAACTTGGAAACATTCGTTCCGGTGGCAGGATCCAATACGGCGCAAAAGATTCGTCAGGAACTGCGGGCGACGCACAATCTTGGCAACAAACAAGTGATTTTGTTTGTAGGACGATTGACGCCGAAAAAAGGAGCCGACATTCTGGTTCGTGCGATGAATGAACTCCGCTCCTACCATTCCAACATCGCTCTCGTCTTGGTTGGAGGGTCCTGGTACGGTGAAAATAAAATCAGTGACTATGCAGCGTATGTACGCTCATTAGCGAATCGTTCGCCTGTTCCGGTTATTACTACGGGATTTGTTCCGGCAGATCAGATTCACCACTGGTTCTGGGCGGGAGACGTTTTTGTCTGTCCTTCGCAATGGGAGGAACCACTGGCACGTGTCCATTATGAAGCGATGGCTGCCGGTCTGCCTTTTGTCACGACAAAACGGGGTGGAAATGCTGAGGTGATCATCGGAGGCAATGGACTGTTGGTCGAGCAGCCGGAGGACCCTCAAGCGTTTGCTGTACAGCTGAAACAACTGTTGTCCAGCCGCGATCTCCAACGTCAAATGGGGAGAAGTGGACGCCAGCTTGCCGAACAAAGATTTACATGGGATCGAGTCGCAAGAGAAGTGCTAGACGTATGGAATAACAGTGGTAGGTAAAACCCAAAAGTGAATGCTATCAGCCCACTTCCCGCAAAAGAGATCGGAGAAGTGGGCGTTTATTCATACCTTCGAGACGAAAGAGTCATGCAATTTCCTGCTAGAGTGGACAGGCCTGTCTGAACAAAAAGGCTTGTCCCACATGTTATATTGCACGGAATGGGGGGAGATGCGGGGAATCTACTACGCACAGACTCCCCGCATCTTTAGGCAAACCTAAAGCCTCGCAGAATATCAGCTTTTTCAATAAGGTTCTGCATTTGGAATAATCGCGACGATGTGGGTGATAGGAATCAGGATAGAGGCTCCGTTTGTACGTGAGGAGGTTAAGGTCTGTAATTCAATGATTCCTTCATCCACTCTAAGAAGCTTGCCGACTCGGTAAGAACGACTCTCAGGTCCCCAATCCGTCGTCAGTAAGACCTCCACAAGTTGATCGTTTCTCAGGCATTTGCTGAGCTCTTGACGAAGCCCTTCTATACATGCTTGATCCGCTGATTCTTCCGCTTCGACATCTACCTTCACTAATGGTGCCGGGATGACGATTGGCTTCGGAGCTTCCACTTGTACATAAGGTGCCTCTACTTGTACAACAGGCGGTTCTACATGTACAACGGGTGCTTCTACTTGTATAACGGGTGCTTCTACTTGTACAACAGGCGGTTCTACATGTATAACGGGTGCTTCTACTTGTACAACAGGTGCTTCTACATGTACATCAGGGGCTTCTATTTGTGGAAAGGGGGTGGTCACATTCACTCGGGGTGCGCGAACATGGATACGCACAAAACGGCGTAATTGCCTGAGCAGACTTTTGGATTTGCGTCTGGTAGATCGCTTCTTGCAGCGGGCTTGCTTCGCTTTTAGCTTCTTTTTTCTCAATGCTTTCAAAGTCAATACCCTCCTTCCTATACATGCAATATCATATTCAGCAGGGGGGCGACCGCATTGGACTAACACCTGATTTGACAAAATCAGGCAGGAAAACATTAGCAAAATTAGATGATTTTTTTAAAAAAATAGGAAAATCGTGTATACTTATCAGGTAATCTCAAAAAGAAAGATGGAGGTTTCTCATGAATCGTACGCCGATTGCCCCCATGGGAGTGGGGAAGCTGTTGGACAAGAGCTTTTCTGTGTATCGCCAGCATTTTGGAGCATTCTTTTTGTTGGCTTTAATTTGGTTCGGTCCATTGTTACTCCTGCAGCAACTGCTTCTGGTTGACCTTACCAGAGTGCCTTTGCTCGCACAAGATACAGAAGGTATGGACTTTGCAGAATCGTTAGGCGCAAGATTTGCCGGACAAGAAGAATTTATGACACAAAGCCTGCCTATGCTGCTCATATTCATATTCCTTGTCGCACCAATCCTTTTGATCATCGCCTACCCGCAAATGATTTCCGGTTCGATTTTACTGACGAAGGCTGCTCTCGAGGGAGAGACCTTGAGCTTAAAAGATGCCTTGAAGGGGGCACTTCGTCGATTTTGGCCGCTCGCGGGCAGTACTTTCCTATATGGAGTAATCGCGTTTGCAGTGTCGACAGCATTTGTCATCGTATATGGATTGATTTTCGTTATGATCGCCTTCGCGGGTGGAATGACATTGGAAACCATATTTGATCCGTCAGATGAAGGCAGCATTGTGCTTATGATCGTTTTGGTTTTATTTGGCTATTTATTCTTAATTGCTGGGATGATGCTCGTACCGGGTTTTTTCTTAATTCGTTGGGGTTTTTATATGCCGCTCGTTCTGTTCGAACGTGATGGTGTCGGAATCGGCCAGAGCTGGAATTTGACAAAAGGAAACTTTTGGCGTTTATTCGGTATTTTTGTTGTTCTTAGTGTGATCTACTCGATGTTCTCGAGCGGCATGCAATTAGCACTCACTGGCGTCTTAGGTACATCTATCCTCGCGCAAATTATTCTGGTTGCACTTACCTGCCTCTTGAGCCCTTGGATGGCCATTGTTTACGCTTTGGCTTACTTTGATCTGCGCGTGAGAAAAGACGGGACAGATTTACAAGAGCTAGTAAGCCGTCAGCTTGCCACATCTGCACAAGTAGAACCAGCAGCTCCTACCCCTGCACAAGAGCCGGGAGTTACACATGATTAGCACGAGTCCTTGGGTAGATGACAAGGAGCATTTACAAGAGATTCTAGCCAGAGAAGAGTTCAATTTGCCCCAAGGCAGTGGAGAGAACTGGATTCAAAGAGCGATGGAGTTTGTGATCGAGTTGATCGCCGATCTTTTTGAGTGGACCAGTATTCCATCTGGTGCGGCTAATACCGTATCTACACTCGTGCTCATTATGGCAGTACTGGGACTGGTCGGCATCATTTACTGGTTGTTCCGCAGAATGATTTGGGTACAGAAGAAGCATCGACCGCTGTTTATGGAAGGTGAAAAAATACGTTCTCATGCAGACTATTTGCGTGATGCGAAAGAAAAAGCAGCGCGAGGAGAATGGCGGGAAGGAGAACGCTCGTTGTTTTTGGCGTTGTTGGTTTATTTGCAAATGAAATCATGGGTTCGTGTGGAGAAATGGAAAACGAATTGGGAATACGCAGAAGAAATTGAGGCAAATCAACCGAGCTTACGCGATGTGTTCGGCAGCTTCGCACGAGAATTCGACGCTGTTTGGTACGGGCAAGCACTTGTTGATGAAGCGTCGTTCTGGCAGCGTGTAAACGAACTGGAAGGCATCTGGCGCGAGGAGGGACAGCATGGATAGTTTGCGCACCTATCGTGTCGGAATTGTTGTGGCTACCTTGCTGCTCGTCATCGTGGGCTGGTTGATTGTCAAGCCTACAGCTGAGCCTCTTCCACCGTACTTGGCTTCTTCTGCACAGCCGAGCGGAATCAAGGCTGTGCTCGTATTGCTG
The DNA here is from genome assembly GCF_949767855.1 of Brevibacillus sp. IT-7CA2. Classification (NCBI taxonomy): domain Bacteria; kingdom Bacillati; phylum Bacillota; class Bacilli; order Caryophanales; family Paenibacillaceae; genus Brevibacillus; species Brevibacillus sp. IT-7CA2. The sequence goes on along the minus strand of NZ_CATKQT010000011.1, from coordinate 490,236 downwards.
GAGGAAAAAGGCAAGCAGGTAAAGGAATGGCGGCAGCCTATGCGTTTTTTACCAACAGCAACTGGGCAGGCCATGCTCGTAGTAGAGCCGGAAAGACTGATGCCAGAGGAACAGATAGACATTCTGGATTGGGTCAGTGAAGGCAATAACCTGATTCTCTTTCACTCGAGACCAGAGTGGGAAGGCCTTCCCTTTTATACGGAGTACATCCGGGATAAAGAAAATCAGGAGCGAAATATTCAGGGACCTCTCGTTCAGGGTAGGTTCATGGGCAAAGCAGAGACCTCATTGAGATTTTTAGAAGATGACGACATGGAGCCACTTCTCTACGACGATCAGGGGATACTCGGAGGAAGAACAGAAGTGGGAGATGGCAGTGTCACGTTTTTTCTCGTACCGGAATGGCTAACCAATCAAAAAATTGATCGACTGTCCCACTTTGAAGCGATCTGGCCGTACGTACAAGGAGATTGGTCGGTCCTTTGGGTAGACGAATACCATCACGGCTTGCAGGAAAAACCAGGTTTTTTGGCGATCTACCCAGGGTGGCTCATAGCTGCCTGCATTCAACTCGGTATCCTGCTTTTGCTATATGTGTGGTGGAGAGGAAAACGTTTCGGACCGGTTTATACGCTTAGGGAATGGACGGTGCGACGTGGTGATGAGACGTTGCTCGCCGTGTCTAGCTGGTATGAGCGAAGAGGGCTGGCACAGGATGCGTTACGCCATCGAGAGGCTTACATGCGACAGCTGTTGTACGATCGGTGGGGAGTGCACCAACGGGCTGATCGTGTGGAAATTGTGCGATATGCCAAAACAAGATGGACAAATCAAGAGGTAGAGAAATTCGCTCATCTATTGGAACGACTGGAACAGGCAAAAAACGAAGGGCGATACTCGCCGAAGAGCTTGCTTGCAGACAGTCTTTTGTTGGATGAGATTACGAAGCGTCTGGAGAAGGAGTGACAACAACTGTGGAGCAATTGTTGCAACAAATGGAAAAAGAGCTGGTTGGTCAGCGGCAAAATGTCCGGCTACTGCTAACAGCTTTGGTTGCTGGTGGACATGTCTTGCTAGAAGGTGTACCTGGTATCGGAAAGACGAAAATGGTCAGGACCTTATCGGAATTGATGGGGGGCGTAAGCAAACGCGTCCAGTTTACGCCTGACATGATGCCATCGGACATTATTGGTCACGTGGTGTTCAATATGCAGCAAAACCAGTTTGAGACAATCAAAGGTCCTGTTTTCGCTAACTTATTGCTGGCGGACGAGATCAACCGGACTCCCCCGAAAACCCAAGCGGCCCTTTTAGAAGCAATGGAGGAAGGGCAAGTGACGATTCATGGTGTCACCTATCCTTTGCCAGATCCGTTTTTCGTCGTCGCTACGCAAAACCCGGTGGAGTACGAAGGAACGTATGTGTTGCCGGAGGCTCAGCTTGATCGCTTTTTGTTCAAGCTAACGATGTCCTATCCTTCGCATGAAAACGAAAAGCAAATCCTCGCCAAACATATTCCCAACAAGCGCAGCCACGAGCGTAATCAAGAGCCGCTCTTTACATGGGAGGCGATTTTGGAGAAGCGACGCCAATTAGAAGAAGTTGTTGTGGATGATTCGATTTTGGAGTACATCACGACACTGATTCGCAATACACGCGAAACGAAACGATTGCTTTTAGGTGCCAGCTCTCGTGCTGGAATCGCTGTGTTGATGGCGAGTAAAGCCTGGGCACTTTTGGACAATCGCAAGTTTGTGACGCCTGATGACGTGAAGATGGTGGCCCGCCCTGCATTGCGGCACCGACTCATACTGTCACCGCAGGTAGAATTGGAGGGGGGTACCAGTGACCACATCATCGAAGAGACGCTGGCGGCTATTCCAGTTCCTCGCTGATTTTTTGGCAGACCGTTTTGTCTTGCCATCCAAGCGACTGCTTGTGGCAGTTTTGCTAGGCACACCCATCGCGATCGTCGGATTTCTACTGGAGATTGGTTATTCGACATTCTTTTTGTACAACGGTTTACTCCTGATCGCTAGCATCTTGGATTGGATGACCATCCCTAAACGCCGAGACTTGTCGATCCAGCGAATCTTGCCTGAGCAGACGGATATCGGACAATCGTTTTTGATAGAGCTTGAGCTGGCGAACAGAAGCGGGCAATCCGTTGCGTATTCCATCGTGGACGATCTTCCACTGTCATTTGAAGAAGCCGGACCGGTCACAGGTGTGATGGAGCAAGCCTTAACTAACATAAGTTTTGAAACAAGAGGAAAAGAACGCGGAGAGTACGTGTTCCGCTGGCTTTACATGCGGTGGCATGGCAAGCTCGGCTTATGGTATCGACAAAGCCGCTTTGCGTGTGAACAAACGATCAAGGTATACCCCGACCTTTCAGCCGTTCGTGGCTATTTGGCTTCGTTGCAGGAGAGCTTGATCGTCGACGGAAAAAAAATCATGCGCAGGGCAAAAGCTGGGACGGAATTCCATGCAATCCGCGATTACGTGCCTGACGATGATCCTCGGATGATTAACTGGTCTGCTTCAGCACGCTCCCGCCGTCTGATGACGAACCAATATCGACCAGAGCATGGCAAGGTGATTACCATACTGGTCGATTGCGGTAGGTTGATGGGTGTTGAGCTGGATAACCAGACGAGACTGGATCGATCACTGGAGTCTGCGCTCACGTTAGCAGCAGTAGCATTGCGTCAAGGAGATCAGGTAGCGCTACTAGCCTATTCGCATGAGATCAAGACGTACATACCTCCAGGCAGAGGGCTGCGCCACTTGCACACCCTTTTGGAGGCAACCTACAACCTGACGAGTGATTTTGTAGAGGCTGATCCGGCGAAGGCGCTTGAATTTTTGAATCGCCAGCAGAAGAGAAGGAGCTTGGTGGTTCTTTTTTCAGATATGGAAAACTACCTCGTCGAAGATCAGTTGAGCAATTATTTGTGGCGGATGCGCCGTTCGCATTTGCTCTTGCTTCTGTCTTTGGCAGATCCGCTTCTGCATGAATGGAGTCATATAGACACGAGCAACAGCAGCTTGGCGTTTACGAAGGCGGTAGCTCAACGGTTCCAGCTCGATCGCAGGGCGTTTCAACAAAAAATGATCGGCGCGGGTATCCAGGTACTGGACGTTCCGGCCGATCAATTGACGCTAACGGTTATCAATACTTATTTGGACATCAAATCAAGAGAAGCTTTGTGAGAATCGGGTCTGTATCCGAGGAGGTACCAGGCAATCAGCAAAAGCAATGTGCCGACAGCTACGATGTACTTGGCTTCGAGTGAGAGACTCGATGGAGTAATATAGCCCTCGATGATTCCCGCGATGAACAAAAGTGGGATGGTAGCCAATAGTAGATGCGCTGATTCTTTTGCCGCCTCCAAAAATTGATGTCTTCGTGCGTACCGGCCGGGCACAAGCAGACGGTACCCCATGTGAAGACCTGCTCCGCCAGCAATGAAAATGGCAGTCAGCTCGATCACGCCGTGTGGCAAAATGTAGGCCCAAAACGCATAGCTGCTATCTGCCTGATAGTAGACGGCTGCCAAAGCTCCAACGAGAAGGCCATTGAACAAGAGAAGGTAGATAGGGACGATTCCAAACGTTATTCCACTGACGAAGGCCAGCATCGCGACTTTGATGTTGTTGGTCATAATCATCGTGGAGATGACCGGACTGTCGAGAGATTCGTGCCCTTCTCCCAGCCTAGATGGATCGATCTGCTCAGCCATCCCTTGTGGCAATACATAATACAGGTTGAGTGGATCGACCATAACGGCGGCAAAGCCAGAAATACCACCGATGATGAAGAGAAGCGCTGCCACACCAATGAAGCTCATTCGCTTATGTACGAGACCCATCAAGTAGTTACCAAAGAAATGCTTGAGCTGCTGCCAGCTGCCTATTCGCTGCTTGTACGCCAAATTATGTGCACGTAAGACGAGTTGATTTAAGTAAAGTGTGATCTCGTCTGCAGGATGGTAGGAGCGCACATAGGCCAAATGAGCAGATGTTTTCTTATATAGTTGAGTCAGGCGATCAATATCGGTAGCACTGATGTGTCGAGGTTGTCGGGTAAAACGCTCCACTAATTGTTCCAGTTCGGCCCAAGAGGCTTTATGCTTGTGCCAAAACGAGGTAATATCCATGTATAATGCCTCCTTCATTAGCGCGTGTGTAAAACTCGAAAAAACCTCAAAGTTTCGAGGGGGGGAAGAAAAACATCATGAATGAACCGACATACGTCAGTGGGGCAAATCGAGAAGCGTCTGTCGTGACGCCTGAGCATGTTATGCTGCGATTTCAGACGGCAGGTCTAGGCAGCCGCGCCACTGCGATGCTGATTGATACAGGAATCTTGCTCCTGGTTAATCTTACTGTATTTATTTTGTTTGGTATAGTTTTATTTGGAAATGAAGATGGTTTTTTCCTGGATTCTGACAACTACGTGTTGGCCATCGTTCTCCTGGTTATCTTCGTAGTGAATTTTGGCTACTATTGGTTATTGGAAGCATTCTGGGGCGGACAGACCGTTGGCAAAAGGCTGGTGGGAATCCGGGTCATCCGTGATAACGGACAGCCTGCGACTTTTGTTTCCTCAACGATCCGGAATCTGTTTCGCATCATTGACGCAATGCCAACTGGTTATTTTCTCGGGGCGCTCGTATGCTTTTTCCACCCTCGTGATAAGCGAATTGGCGATATGGTAGCGGGCACAATTGTCGTGGTGGAGTCAGGACAGCAATCGACTCTTTTTCAGAAAAAGAAAGACAAACAGCCAAACGGCTTTGATTTGAATCATGCGCTACTCGTTCTTGATGAGCGCCAAAAACAGGCGATTACCCGAGAGGACTGGCAGCTGCTTTCCTCCTTTATCAGCAGATTATCCTCTTTAACTCAAGCGAAAAAATATGAACTCGGGAATCAAATTGCCAGCATCATGCGCAAAAAATTAGAGCTTGTTGACGAACAGAACACCAAGGAAGACCCGATCCTGTTTTTGCAAAGGCTGCACAATCAGTTGCAAAGCGAATTTCAACTCCGAAAATAAAGGGAGGTACCGCCAAAAATATTGGCGGTATTTTCTTTTCTTGACCTATTTTTCCATTATTCAGCAAAATGCTGCTTCAAAAACTTTCTATGTTATAATGAAACCTCACTCTAAGTCACAGAAAGGAGGAGGGGGCCGATGGACGACAAATACATGGGAGCGTCATCTACTTCGTCACCCACACTGCCACTCCCGGCAAACGGGAAGCAGAAAGGAAGACGCAGAAGAGGCAGTCTTTTTCAGGCATTGATTCCCTCCCAGACAGAAGGTAAGCGCCCTTTACTACCAATCGTTTTGGCCGTTCTGGTCTGGGTAGGACTTGCCTACGCTGGATATGCCTTTGCTGTTTATACGTTGGACAAGCAGCAGCAATTTGTGAACCAACGAATTGATCAAATTCAAGAAGATAATCAAAAGCAGATGAAGGTATTGGGAGATCAATTGACTCTGGTGCAGGAAGAAATGCAAAATGTCCAGAAGGGTCTGGGAAATCTGGAAGAAGATCTGGCATTGACTGGTGAAACCATTGGTGGAACTAACAAGACCAAAGAAGCTCTGCAGGATCGGGTTGACCAGCTCAACAAACAGCTGGTTGATTTGAAAGCATCTCTGAAAAAATTGGAGGATGCTGCCCGTGCTTGGTAAGATAAACCGTTTCTTTCTCTTTCTGGTGGCGCCTGCTCTCGGTTTTTTGGTCGCTTTTGCGCTGGACAATCCAGGGGACAAGCTCCAGACAGAAGGCCTGAAGCTTCCTTCTGCCGTAGCGAAGAGCCAAGCAGATGAGCTGGGGGAACGGCTCAACGACACCAAGGTGCAGCTTCGAAATGTAGAAGTTGTCATCGAAGACATCCAGGATCGCTCGAAAAAGGAACAGAAAGAATACGAGCAACAAAACAAGAACATCAGCAGCGCACTTGAAGCGAGTAAATCCCAGACGCAAAAATCTGCGGATGTATTGGACACGATTTTGTCCAACATGCTTGGCAAGCCGATCGGTCAACACTTCGGGAAAAACTCGACAGTGAAAGTCTATTCCCTGCAAGAAGGCGGATACCGCGGTTATATGGCCAAAGTTCGCCTCAATGATCCGAACGCGTTGAAAATGGTGCTGGCCAACAACTCTGTGAAAAGTAAAGGAGAAACGACGAGTCAAGCTGGTAAGCGGACAGGAGCCATACTTGCGATCAATGCAGGCGGCTTTATGGCGGACAAGCAGGGCAATCTGACTCCGTTAGGCATCACTGTTGTTGACGGCAAGATTCGAACCTTTTCCAATAATGCGAAGCTGAGCTTTGTCGGTTTCAACAACAAAGGTCATCTGGTTGGAACGAACATCAAGACACAGGCGCAAATTACGCAACAAGGGATATTGCAGGGAGCGAGCTTTTTGCCGCGTCTCTTGCAAGACGGAAAGCGATTGCCTATTCCTCGTGAATGGGCGAATGCGCGTCAACCGCGAACACTGATCGGTCATTTCGACAACGGCGATTTGCTGCTGATTGTTATTGATGGAAGACGAGATGGTTGGAGTAATGGTGTTACGCTGGAGGAAGCGCAAAGAAAGCTGCAAGAGTGGCATGTAGTAGATGCGTATAACCTCGACGGTGGCGGCTCCAGTGCGTTTTATTACAATGGCAAGCTGTTGAACAAGCCTTCAGGCGGCAAAGAACGACGCGTGGTGAGCAATTTGGTCGTCATGCCATAAGCAAAAATCGCAACACTCTTCTGTGAAGACGACAAGTCTTGCTGCAGAAGAGTGTTTTTTTCTGTAGAGAAAAGTTTGCCTAGGCAACTGTGAATGTGGGTTGACCTTAAAAAATGCCGAAAATTATAATAATAGGTAGAAGTAATGAAATGGTATAGGAGGGATCGCATGAAAAAAGGGATGTTGGTTGCTCTCTCGATTGTTTCCGTGCTTTCGTTTCCTCATTTTGCTGTGGGAAAAGTCCCAGGTGTACCAGCAGGTGTGCAAGGAGCTACAAAAGGAATTGTCGCGGTCTCTCATCCAGCAGCGGCGCAGGTCGGTAGAGATATCTTGGCAAAGGGCGGTAATGCGATTGACGCTGCGGCTGGGATCCAATTTGCTCTGAATGTGTCAGAACCGTATATGTCCGGTATCGGCGGCGGTGGCTTCATGATGATTTATGTGAAGGATCAAAACAAAGTGACCGTGTTAGATAGTCGGGAAGTGGCGCCTGCCAAGGTGACTCCCCATATGTTTTTGCGGGCGGACGGTACGCCGATCCCGTTTGAGGAGAGACATACGAGCGGTCAGGCCGTAGGTGTTCCAGGTACATTGCTGGGTGTAGAACAGGCGTTGGAATCGTATGGGACATGGGACCTGGGAAAAGTGATAGAACCGTCGATTGAACTGGCGGAAAAAGGAGTTCGCGTCAACTGGGTGTCTGCTCAATTTATTGCCAATTCCATGGAAAAGCTGAAGAAGCACGGGACGGCTGCACAGGTGTTTGTGCCAAACGGCGTTCCACTCAAAGAAGGCGAGATACTGGTTCAGCCCCAGTTGGCGAAAACGTTAAAGATCATCCGCGACAAAGGCTCGGATGCCTTATATGAAGGGGAAATTGGCAAGGCCCTCGTCGAGGAGGTACAAAGGACGGGTGGCTCCATGACACTCGATGATTTGCAGGCGTATCAAGTAAAAGAGCGTGAACCGGTCCGCGGCATGTATCGCGGATATGAAGTGATTTCGATGGCACCACCCAGCTCTGGCGGCTTGACGCTGATTCAGATTTTGAAGCTGATGGAAGGCTACGATAACACAAAGGACGAAATCGGGTCGGTAGCCTATTTGCATCATCTGATTGAAGCCAACCACCTCGCCTACGCAGATCGGGCGGCGTATATGGCGGACGAGGACGTGTATCCAGTACCGAAAAAGGGGCTGATTGCGGAGGAATACATCAAGGAACGGCGTCAGCTCATTCGTGAAGAAACCGCGAATGCCAATATAGTGGCAGGCGACCCTTGGAAGTACGATCCTGGCAAAAAGCCAGAGGTGTCCATAAAACTGAGAGATCAATCTCCGGTCAAGCAGACCACGCACTTCTCTGTGATGGACAAATGGGGGAATATCGTTGCGTATACGACCACCATTGAGGATATTTTTGGCAGCGGTGTGATGGTTCCGGGTTACGGCTTCATGCTCAATAATGAGCTTACAGATTTTGACGCGATTCCTGGTGGTGTCAATCAGGTCGAGCCTGGCAAGCGTCCACGTTCGAGCATGACACCAACCATGGTGCTAAAAGACGGGAAGCCTTTTTTAGCAATTGGCTCACCTGGTGGCTCCACGATTATCGCCTCCGTATCGCAGACGATTCTCAATGTGATCGATCATGGAATGGAAATTGAGGATGCCATCCGTGCACCACACATTTTTTCTAGCGGCTATCCGAATGTGACGTGGGAAGCGGGCATTGACCAAGATGTCATCCTGCAATTGATGGCAAAAGGTCACGTCTTTGCTGAGGAACCGACGAACATTGGCAACGTCCAAGCGATTGTGTACGATTTTGAAACGGGAAAAATGTACGGTGGAGCGGATAACACACGCGAGGGCACTGTACTCGGGGTCGATGCCATTGCGTATACGGCTGCGCAGCCAGTCCAGTCGCCAAAAGAAAAAGAAGGCCCCTTTGACTTACGATTGAACGGCAATGTCTACCCATATACAGCAGAGCAAAAAGTGATGATAGATGGGGTAGCGTATATTCACGCCAACAAGTTGCTGTTAGGTTTGGGACAAAAAGTGACGTCCTTCCAGTCAGATGTGGTCATGGTAAGGGGAATGCCTTACTTGCCTGTCAAAAAAGTTGGCGAGAAGCTGGGTTATACGGTCATTTGGAAGGAAGAGGAGCGGTCCATCGAGTTGAATCGCAAAAAGTAGGCTGATCAAGGAAAGGATGTAGCAAAATGAAGAAAGTACTTGTACTCGGAGGAACGCGATTTTTTGGAAAGCGATTGGTCCAGCTTCTCGTTGAAGCTGGGGTAGACGTTACGGTGGCAACGAGAGGGCTGACCCAAGTGGAGTTGCCTGACTCTGTCAAAAGAATGACGCTTGATCGCGATGACGTCCATTCACTAGCGGTTGCAGGGGAACAGCAGTGGGACGTGGTGTACGATAACATCTGTTATTCCTCCCAAAATGCAATGGATGCGTGTAAGGTTTTTCGGGGGAAAGTGGGTAAGTACGTTTTGACCTCTACCCTGTCCGTCTACGATTATGCAGAGGAACCACTACAGGAAGAAGCATTTGATCCATACACGTATGAAATCAACCGGAAAACGAGAGACGAGACGACCTATCAAGAAGGCAAACGTCAAGCAGAAGCTGTCTTTTTTCAGGAGAAGGCCTTCCCTGTCGTAGCCGTTCGTTTTCCAATCGTACTGGCGGAAGACGATTACACTCGTCGGCTATGGTTTCACATTGAGCATGTGCAAGAGGAGCGACCGATTGGTATCACGAATCCCGCTGCCCGGATATGCTTTGTACATGCACAGGAAGCAGCTCAATTTTTGGCATGGGTGCAGACAACGTCCATCACAGGGCCAGTGAATGCGTGCTCGGATGGGACTGTTTCGCTTGCTGAACTGATGGAGATGATTGCGCAAACAGTCGGAAAACCTGCCCGCATCGAGCCAACGACAGATGCTTCTGATGCGTCTCCCTTTGGGTTTGTAGCATCCTTTTACATGGATAACAGTAAGGCTAAGGCCGCGGGCTTCCCATTTTGGTCGCTGGATGAATGGGTGTCGGCGCTTGTCAAAAACCTAAACGAGGAATATACCTTTTGAAAAAGCGTGACCTATCTACCTTTTCTTTCGTATAACTCCATGGTAAGGTAGAGCAGAACATATGTGTCTGTAAGGAACCAGGAGGATCGATCATGAACAAAAATCGCACCAGCAGCCTTGCGATCGTCGCAGCATTATCAGTAGCACTACTCAGTGGATGTGAACCTCCCTCATTAAGTGGAATGTTATCCAGCGAGTCGAATGGACAGTCCGCGGGAGAGGGAACGCAGTCAACGACAGTTGAGCCAAATAACGAGGAGACAGCACGTCCCCAACGGGCATCTCTTACAGAGACGATAAAAGATGTGGATGGAGTGCCAACCGTTACGAATGCAACAGATCCCTCGGTTGTCGTAAATAAACAGCGGGCATTGCCTGCCGATTATATTCCGCCGGATTTGATAGAGCCGAATGTGCCGTTTCCTTTTGATGAAAAAGTTGAGAAGCGATTGCTGAGAGCAGAAGCCGCACAAGCATTAGAAGAACTGTTTGCCAAAGCAAAGACAGAAGGTATTGAACTGTATGCTGTTTCTGGCTACCGCTCATATAAGACCCAAAAATCGCTGTACGAAACGTATGTAAGAACACAAGGTGCTGAACATGCCGCTGCCTACAGTGCTGTACCTGGAAAGAGCGAGCATCAGACTGGCTTGGCTATGGATGTGTCCGGATATGATGCAAGTACACGCTTGGAAGAATCATTTGCTGAGACACCTGAAGGAACATGGCTGGCAGCCAACTGTGCAGACTCTGGCTTCGTCATTCGCTATTTGAAGGGCAAGGAAGATACGACTGGATATGCGTATGAGCCTTGGCATTTGCGTTATGTAGGGAAGGAAATGGCGAAAGAAATTATGGCAGGTGGCCTTACTTTGGAGGATTATTTTTCTGAAGCGGCAATTGCCCACAAATAACGTCATCGAAAATGAAAAGAGCCGCCCCGATAAGGAGCGGCTTTTTTCTGCATGGATAAATGTTAACGTGGAAGGCGAACCTGGGACAGCGGCCAGTATACGACCTCTGCACGTCCTACTACATGATCCAGTTGAACAGGGCCAATGACACGGCTGTCCATACTGTTGTTGCGATTGTCCCCCATAACAAACACACTGCCCTCAGGAATCTTCACAGGATCAAAATCTTCGGTTAACGTCACACCTGATGAAGAAGCTTTTAGCTTGTTTTCGACCAAATACTCTTCGCTGAGCGGTTGGCCATTGACATACACTTGATCATTTTTGGCTTCAACGGTGTCACCAGCTACTGCGACCACGCGCTTGATCCAGTTGTCGCCAGTTGCATCTGGATGAATGATGACGATATCGCCAGGTTGCGGTTCTTTGAGATAGTAAACCGCTTTGTTTACAATGACACGCTCGCGGTCATGCAACGTACTTTCCATGGAACGCCCTTGGACGACGTAGGGAGCCATGACAAATACGTAGATAAAGGCAGTCAATCCGCCAATCAAGACAAACGATTTTAACCAATCGAGCAATTCCGCTTTCCATTTTGGTGTAGGGTTGGTTTGTTCCATTGAAATTCTCCTATGTATGTAGTTTCTGTGGCAAATATGCCTGAGTCAAATGCCTCGTGTGTGTAAGGCTGTCTTCCCATTATACATGCTTTACGAATAGATACGAAAGATGATTCAAGGAAATAATTGGCTTCGTGGATGAAACTGAAAAAGTCGTAACATTATTTTGCAAGCTTACCTATTGTCAGTTTTTCCTGTTTGAGTTAAGATGTTCTTGAAATAAGTTTTACAATAAAAATATTAAGTGGTAAACACTTTGTCTGGCTCATACATATCTTTCGTGAAAAGAAATAATTTCGGGAGTGCTCTTGATCTTCCGGTACTTAGGCTATATAGTTTTATAGTAAAAGTACTTATATTATTAATTTTCCGAAAATGGGTGATGTTGTGAGCAATATGTCCCGTGCCAGTAAACTTGAGGAACTGGATCGAGTATTTGTCGAGATTGCTCGTTTCTTTATTAACAATTGGCTAGAGGAAGAGTCAATCAGTCCGAAGCAGTTTATCTTGCTGCGTGTGTTACATCAAAAAGGACGAAGCACAGTTTCTGAGCTGGCGACTATTTTGAAGTTATCCAATAGTGCCACCACAATCGCACTCAATCGGTTAGTCAAGGCCGGTTTTATTGACCGGGTTCGAGATGAACAGGATCGACGTGTCGTGTGGGTCACTTTGTCACAACAAGCCATTCCGACTCTGGAAGGACTTTTGTGCCACAGGAGAGCACTAGTAGGAAAGCTGCTGGAGAATCTGACTGACGACGAGTTAGAGCAGTTTACGTATTTTCTCAGGAAAATGCAGCAGTGCATATAGCATGCCTTCAAGTTCGGGTTTGGGGACATTCGTGTAAGACAAAAGTGTGTACCGCGGGAATGGGAGTGTACACATATGAAAAAGAAAAGCACACTGATCATGAGTTCTTGTATCCTAGGAGCAGCTCTCTTCACACAAGCTGCATTTGCAGAAGAGGCAGTAAAAGCTACTGAAACGACTACTGCAACAGAAGCAACAACAACGACAACAGAAGAAAAACCTGCAACAGATGAAAAGCCAGCTACTGAAGCACCTGCAACTGAAGAAAAGCCTGCAACTGAAACAACACCTGCACCTACAACAGAAGCAAAACCAGTAGCTCCACAAACAGTTAACCCTATTCAAGGGCTGACTCAACAAGGTGGCTGGATGATGATGCCAGGTAAAGATGAGTTCGTAATGGTGAGTGGCCAATACGTTCCAGTAATCTCTACTGTAGCTGGATGGACAGCGATGCCAGGAACAGATCAATTTGTTACAACTAATCGCATCACTCCTGTAAGTGCTCCAGCTGCTGGTTGGACAATGAGTGCACCTGAATCCGATAACAATAAATAATTTCCTTTAAAAAAGACGCTTTGTCCCTCGATGGGCAAGGCGTCTTTTTTCGGCTAAATCTGGAGATTCCCGTACAAACTATAGCGGATAGAAACCAAAAGGAAGGAGGAATGGAAATGGCAGGTTATGATAAAGATCAGACTCGATCCAGGGTGAGAGAGTTGGGCGCTGAGGATGCAGGTGGAGCCGTCTACTATCAAGAGGCAGACGAATATACGGCTGGTCTAGCTACAACGCAAGAGTTGGTCAGTGACATGTACAAGATGGGAACCATTGAGGACAGGGAACAGACGGTGTAAAATCATAGGAAAAGAGCAAGGTCAGCCTGGATACAAGGAGGCTGGCCGCTTTTTGTTTCGTTGATAAAAAAAATTTTATTGACTTGGTAGATTGTATCGGTAAAAATACAAGAGGAATCAGAAAATTTAAAAAGGGTGTGCCACGAATGAGAGACTCACGATTAGATCAATTAGCGTACAATCTGGTTAACTATTCTGTACGAGTACAGCCAGGGGAAAACATTTTGATCAACGCGAAAGGGGACACACCGGATTTGGTGCAAGCCCTCGTGCGTGAGATTTACAAAGCAGGCGGCAGTCCTTATGTTCAATTGATTAATCCCGCCGTAAGCCGAGAAATCGCAATGAATTGCAATGAAGAGCAGTTGAAGACCATGGCTCAACATGAAGTTGAACTCATGGAGAAAATGCAAGGTTACATCGGGATTCGTGCAGCGAACAACATCAATGAGATGGCTGATGTTCCAAGTGACAAGCTCGGCATCTATTCTCGCCTGTATGAGCTGCCAGTGATGAACGTGCGCGTGCCTAAAACGAAGTGGGTTGTTCTTCGTTACCCGAATCCTTCCATGGCACAGCTTGCGAACATGTCTACAGCAGCTTTTGAAGATTTTTACTTCCAAGTATGTAACCTGGATTACGCGAAAATGGACAAAGCAATGGACAGTCTGGTCGACTTGATGAATCGCACAGACAAGGTTCGCTTGGTAGGGCCTGAAACGGATCTCAGCTTCTCAATCAAGGATATTCCTGCTGTAAAATGTGCTGGCCTGCGCAATATTCCAGATGGTGAAGTGTATACAGCACCTGTGAAGGATTCCGTAAATGGCGTTATCACCCATAATGCGCCAACACCATACCACGGCTTCACTTTCGAAAATGTTCGCCTGACCTTCAAGGACGGTAAAATTGTGGAAGCGACAGCGAACGATACCGAACGTTTGAATCAAATTTTGGATACGGACGAGGGGGCGCGCTTCGTTGGCGAGTTCGCTATCGGTGTGAATCCTTACATTCGCAACCCGATGAAAGATATCTTGTTTGACGAAAAAATAGACGGAAGCTTCCACTTCACGCCTGGTCAATGCTATGACGAAGCATACAATGGCAACAAATCGTCTGTGCACTGGGACATGGTTTCCATCCAGCGTCCGGATTGGGGCGGAGGAGAAATCTGGTTTGATGACGTCCTGATTCGCAAAGATGGTCGTTTTGTCATTGCAGAGCTTGAATGTCTGAATCCAGAAAACCTGAAAGGGTAAGGCAAAGCCTACCCAAATCATTTGTCGTACTGACGAAGCCTTTCGTGAGCAAGCATAATATCCATTTCTAGCTGAAATAGCATGTGCAGATTGCTTGAAGGAAGAGTAATTCTGCGTGCCGCGTGGTAGAGAAGTGGCTTGTTTTGTTTGAAGACGGTCATGATTTCCACAACCGGAGGAACGACTTGCTTGATTCTTAGCAGACTTTGCAAATAGCGAAGAAAGGTTTGAATGCTAGCCTGGTCATCCTTATTCGGTACCGTTTCAATCAAAGCGAAAAAGTCTCGGACGATGATACGCTTCGTCTCCTGAGGCTCCACTATGGTTGTACGATTCAATTGATCCACCTCACGGGAAAGAGTAACAGCTTCTTTTCTTTACCCGAGAAATGACAAGTGATAAACCTTTTGCTCGATAAAAAGTCTTTGGCATGTGCGTGTGCCAAAGACTTTTCGGTTTTATGACTCACGATGACCATCGTAGACGCTTGCTTCTTCCAAGGGAATCCGTATACGCAGGAGCAGCCAGGCATTCAAGAGTGAAAACGTCAGGGCAGTTGTCACAGCGGAAAATGTTAGGGGGAGTAAGAGCAGCTCAAGCGATACGACCAAGTAGTTGGGGTGACGAATGAACCGATAAGGACCTCGCTTGATCGGAGCCTCCCCCGGGAGTATGAAGATGCGAGTATTCCAGCGTTTGCCCAAGCTGCGAATGCACCAGTAACGAAGTCCTTGCGCGATCAAAAAAAGGCTGAACGGAACCGCCCACCAAGAGGGCAGAACCAAGGCGCTGCCTTTTCCCACCACCTCGAAAATAAGCGAGAGAAAAAAGAAAAGATGAAGAAGGACGATGTATTTGTAATGACTCGCCCCAACCTCGTAGCCACCTTTTGACCGGATATAGCGGGCATTCCTCATGGCAACGAGAAGCTCGACCAGCCGCTGCAACACGACTGCAACCATGACGAATCCAAAGAAGAGCAACATGACTATCTCGCCTCCAGAAGTAAGAGCTCGGAGCTAAATCCAGGTCCAAGCGCAGCGACCAAACCACGATCTCCTGGCTCCCACGCCCTCTCCAAGCTTTTTTCCAAGACGAACAAAACCGTAGGGGAAGACATATTTCCAAAATTGGTTAAGACATCTTCAGACAAACGAGTGGCCTCTGTACCAATGCCCAGAGACCGTTGGTAAGCCGTTAATACCTTGACTCCTCCTGGATGGAAAATGAAATGACGCAGATGATCAATAGACATCCCATGCGGTGACAAAAAGCTCTCGACGTTTTCTCGCATCGAAGAACGAATGAGAGTAGGGATGTCGCGAGAGAAAATGACTTTTAACCCTGGATCGGTCAATTCCCATCCCATAACATCTACGGTGTCGGGCCATGTTGTCGTTCGCGCATCACAAAATTGAACCTTAGGTGCGTCAGAAGAGGACAAGACTTGGTCTCCTTCTATTAATGCGGCTGCAGCTCCATCTCCAAATAGGCACGTTGCGACCAAATTGCTTTTAGACAAATCTTGTCGGATGAAGGTCAAGCCGCACAGTTCTACGCTCACAAGCAATACTCGCCGTGAGGGATAAGCCTGGGTGTATTCACATGCCCGCGACAATCCCATCGCTCCACCGGCACAGCCAAGGCCCCACAACGGTACACGGGTTGCTTGCGGACGGAGTCCTAAACGGTGAAGCAAGCGGGAATCAAGGCTTGGGGTCGCAATGCCAGTGCTTGATACAAACATCAGACAATCAATGGATGACGGCTCGACACCAGCTTTTGTCAAACACTTTCGGGCTGCTTCCTCGGCCAAGGCTTCTGCATGTTCGATATACAATTGATTTTTCTCTGCAAAGGGCCGGTCCTCCAAAAACCAATCCATTGGCATGCTAAAATATCGCTTCTGAATGTGACTGTGTGCAAATACGTGTAACAAACGGTCTATGTCAGGAAAAGCATCTTGAAAAAATAGGCGTGCCAGCTTCATGGAATCCTCTTGTGTAATCTCGTGGGAAGGTACTGCTGTAGCCACTGCTTCAATACGGGGCATACATTCATTCACTCCCGTCTGTCTTCATTAGCCATTAGCTTATCCCTTCCAATTGGTTCCAATTCATGTTGCACCATGTGTATAGACCACAGGCTGGTTGTCAGGATTTTTCCAAGATTCGCTTGAATGAATAAGTAACAGTTTCGTGGTTTTGCTTGAACTTACAAAAAAAGATAGGTAAAATATTCCTGATTATACGAAAAAAGACCTACTATAAACTCGTTTAGATAGGTCTAATGTCCGAATTGAATTGAAATAGGGTTACATCGGATAGATTGGGGGTAGTGTACTTTGGGCTCACGCTGGATAAGCTTGGGTGTGTCCTGTGTGATCATCTCGGTTTGGCTGATCGGATACGGATTGCCGACGGATGAGAGTATGATTGTCTTTCTTATACTTGTGGCTATCATTCAGTCGCTTGCTGCCTATCAAATAGGGAAATATGTAGATCAGTTGCGGCAGATGGCTTATCACGATTCACTTACAGGCGTTCTCGTCAATCGCAGATTTCTGGACAAGTTGGTTGAAGAAGTAGAGTTGGCAAAAAGCAATCATCAATCTGTTACTTTATTGTTTATTGATTTGGATAATTTCAAAATATTCAATGATTCATTTGGCCATTTGGAAGGCGACCGACTCCTTTGCCAATTTGCAAGACTCTTGCAAACAAGTGTACGTAAACAAGATACGGTTGGAAGATGGGGTGGGGAAGAATTCGTCGTTTTGTTAACACATACAGACACAATAAGAGGACTGGCAATCGGAGAACGTATTCAAAATCAAGTGAGGCACGCTCTTTCAGGTGTCACGGTCAGCATCGGAGTAGCCTCGTACCCACACCATGCTTCAACAGCGGAAGAGTTAGCGAAAAAAGCAGATATGCTTATGTATGAAGCGAAAAAAAGGAAAGATTGCATGATGGTTGCTTCGAATGAAAAGATAAATATTGGCAAGAATAACACTCGTCATCTCTCTTGACACGGGTGTTTTTTTTGATTGTAAAGGGCATTTACAAAAACTTAACAATTCCTTAAAGAAAAATATACACACTTGACCTTGATTTTAAATTTACGGAAACAATAACTTTCGATATAATCTGTAAGGTGTCATTTATTCAAAGGAGTGAAGAAGTCCCGTATGTTGAAATCAAACAAGTATATCTTCTTTGATCTGTTCGAGCAGCAGATTGCCACTGTGCACAAAGGAACTCATCTTTTCTATGAAATGATAGGAAACTATCAAGATCTAGAAACAAAGGTTAAGGCAATCAAGGCTGTCGAGAAAGAAGGAGACGAGATCGTTCGTCGCATCATGAACGAGTTAAACTCCACTTTTATCACTCCGCTTGAGCGTGAAGACATTCACCAACTCGCTCATACGATGGACTCGATGATCGACTACATTGACGGTGTCGCTGATCGTATGTATCTGTACCAAGTGACTCAACCAGATCCACGTGTATTGGCACAAGCAAATATTTTGGTAAAATGCTCGGCTAAGCTGATCGAGCTGATTCGCACACTGCGCAAGCTGGATCATAAAGTCGTTACACAAATCGCTGGGGAAATCAAAGATTTGGAGCATGAATCTGACTCCAACTACCGCAAAATGGTATCTGATTTGTTGAATTCTCCTGATACCAACCCAATGGAAGCGATCAAACTCAAAGAGATTTACGATAAGCTCGAAGACTGTGCTGACTTTGCTGAGGACGTCTCCAACCTGGTAGAAGGGATCGTGTTAAAGAATGCCTGATCTTTCGCCAGAGTTGCTTATTCTGGTACTCGTCGTCATCATGGCGCTAGCTTTTGACTTTATCAATGGTTTTCACGATACAGCGAATGCAATTGCGACTTCTGTTTCGACGCGTGCATTAAGTCCGAAAACCGCGATTATTATTGCATCCGTGTGTAACTTGCTTGGTGCACTTTCGTATACAGGTGTAGCGAAGACAATCGGGGGAGGCATTACCGATCCATTCAAACTGGAAAATGGATTGGTCGTCGTTTTGGCCGCGTTGACATCTGCGATTTTGTGGAACCTGATCACCTGGTGGTTCGGAATTCCTAGTTCGTCCTCGCACGCGATTATCGGCGGTGTTGCAGGTGCTGCTTTTGGTGCCGCAGGAAGTGGTGCCATTAACTGGTCAGGCTTCATTAGTATTATCCAAGCGTTGATCGTATCACCGCTTGTTGCCTTTGCTGTTGGTTTTGTCGTGATCAAGCTTGTGTCTTGGTTTGTTCGTAACTCAGCGTACCACAAAACCAATCGAAATTTCCGTTCGATGCAAGTCGTGTCAGCAGCTTGGCAGGCCTTCAGCCATGGAGCCAACGATGCGCAAAAAACAATGGGCGTAATCACCCTTGCTCTGATTTCTGGAGGATTCTTGATACAAGAACCGGGCGAATTCGTCATTCCACTGTGGGTAAAACTCTCAGCTGCTATTGCAATGGCTTTAGGTACAGCCTTTGGTGGATGGCGTATCATCAAGACCTTGGGTGGTAAGATTATGAAAATCAAGCCAATTTCCGGTTTCTCAGCAGACCTGTCTTCTGCCTTGATTATCACAATCTTTACAGCTTTGAAACTGCCGGTGAGCACAACGCATGTGATCACATCCGCCATCTTGGGGGTTGGGGCATCGCAAAAGCTAAACGCAGTAAAATGGGGCTTGGCTGGCCGAATTTTGGTCACTTGGGTCATTACCCTTCCGATTACCGGACTTTTGGCTGCAGCATGCTACGTCGTGTATGACGTATTCCTGTAGAGCTACATCTTTATACAACAGACACCTTTCCGTGTAGAGTACGCGGGAAGGTGTCTTTTTCATTAATTTGATCCAGTTAAACGCTCCCATAAGCCGGGCTTGGGTTTAATTTGTACGAGGCGTACGGCAGAGAATGGGATGTAGTCCAGCGAGCCATCCCGCTCTTCAATTAAAATCCCATTTGGGCTGTAATCATATAATTTGCCTTCTGCATATGCGGATAATCCTTGACCGATCATATCAGGAGCAAAATGAATACGTACGTAGCGATCGAGATACTCTTCCAAAATTCCATCATCCATGTTATTCTCCTCCTTTTTTCATTCTTTCTCCTAGTTATTGCCTGCATTGCGACAATTCAGACAAGGTAAAGAAAAAACCACCCAGTCGGACTGACCTGAGTGGTAATGGATATAGCGTGTTGACGTTATTCAATTGAGTTTTGGGAATGTCCTGTCTGCTTGCTTTTGCGTGCAAACACGAGCATCAAGATGACACCGGCAGCAATTAAGCACAGACTGACTAATTGAGCGACACGCAGGGTATCTGCTATTAACAAGCTGTCTGTACGCATTCCCTCAATGTAGAAGCGACCGAGTGAATACAGGATCATGTAGCTAAACAATACCTGTCCATCGAATTTTTTGAACCGGTACAGCATGAACATGAGAACGGCGAAAACGAAAAGGTTCCAAAGTGATTCATACAAAAACGTAGGGTGGTAATATTGTCCGCCGATAAACATTTGTTCGCGGATGAATGCAGGGAACTTTTCCATAAACTCAGCAGAGACGGGACCACCGTGCGCTTCCTGGTTGATAAAGTTTCCCCACCGTCCGATGGCTTGACCCAAAATGACACTTGGCATAAAGATGTCAGCCAAACGAAGGAACGGCAGATTATGTTTTCGAATATACCAGCTTCCTGCCAGAACACCACCGATTAATCCACCGTGAATAGCCAAGCCGCCTTGCCAAACTGCGAAGATGTCCAGTGGATTGTCTTTGTACTGCTCCCATTCAAACGTTACATAATACAATCTTGCACAAACGATGGCTGCTGGAATGATCAGAACCACCATGTTCAAGACGTGATCAGGATCAATGCCAGAACGTTTGGAATTGTAGCGCGCGAGATAAGTACCCAAGAAAAACGCCAGCCCCATAATAATGCCATACCAGTGAATCTTTAAGGGGCCGATTGCAATTGCGATCGGATCAATCATGAATGTGCCTCCTTGCCTCAAAACATCTGTGCCAAGTATAGCACAAATAGGCTGCTGGATTCCAACTAATGGCTTACTGGGACTGCAAAAAGCCGAGGATGGCATCAAGGGAGGCTCGTTTCGTCGGAGCAGATACGGATGAGAATAAATCTCCGAATGCTTCCAGGCGTTTGGGCACCGTATAAACGGTAAAGTCTGTGGGATGAGAATGGGGAACCTCCTCCCACAGGAGTGGTGTTGATACGGTTGCCTGTTCTTTTGCACGGGTTGAATAAGGGGCTGGTAATGTTTTCCCGCGCCAGTGTTGCAAATAGTCAATGTACAGCTTATCTCCCCGATTCTTCACTAGTCGCTCAATGGTTAAAAGTGAGGGATGCTTGCTGACTAAATAGGATGCGATGAAATGTCCGACCTGGCGTGTCTGTTCAAACGTATAGCGGAGTTCAATCGGAACGTATACTTGCAAGCCGCTGGAACCAGATGTTTTGACCCATGAAGGCAGCTGTAATTCATCGAGCAGCTGTTTCAATAAGAGGGCAGACTCTATCACAACGGCAAAATCATCTGTGGAAGGGTCGAGGTCAAATACGAGCTCTGTCGGAGTCTCATCCTTGGCGAGGTGAAAGGAGACGTGCCACTCCAATGCTGCTTGATTTGCCATCCACACGAGTGTCCCCCGATCATTGCACAGTACGTAACGGACATTTTCCCACATACGCGTTTGTATCCAGTCAGGCGCATAGTCAGGGGCGTTTTTTTGATAGAAGTGCTTGTCGCCAACTCCGTGAGGGTAGCGAATGACGGTTAACAGCCGATCCTTGCTATACCGTAGAAGTGGGGCTGCGACAATCAGCAAATAGCGCAAGTAATCTAGCTTGGTTACCTTGGCCTGTGGCCATAGAGGCTTGTCAGGATTTGTAATGGACAATGTGTGATTGTCGATCGTCAGCTCGTACTCTTTTGTTGCAGTACGCAATGGCGTTTTCACCTTCCTTATTAAACGGTTTAGGTGTTCCTACTATCTCCCATCCGTGTTTCTCTATGTAAAAGGAATACCTCTTTGCATATATTTCCTGCCAATCAACCATAATACGGGTAGCTTTCTAATGGCTGGTGATGAAATGAAATTCAAGAAGAAAGATAAAATGAAAGAACTGATTGAGACAATGAATGCCTGCAGCTTGATTGAGCTGGAGGGTATACCGATTTCGCCTCAATTGGGAGAGAACATTGATCTGTTGAAAAAAATGTTCGCTGATTGCTCCGATTTTGTCATACGAGAATTCCGCCAAAAAAACAGTGTCCGAGCGATTGCTGTCTTCGTAGATGGGTTAATTGATACCAAAGAGGTCAATTCTGCACTGAAATCGTTAATGGTGCTTGAAGACGGCGATGAAGATATAAAAGTGATAGAAGAGTCACTTTTGCCCGTTTCCCAGATGGGAAGAGTAGACGATTATAAAAAGCTGCTACAAGCTGTGCTTTCAGGTGATACAGCTATTCTTGTAGAGGGAAATACAGAAGCGCTCACGCTCGGCATTCGTGGAGCAGAAAAACGCTCCGTTAACGAACCAGAAGGAGAAGCGGTCGTACGGGGGCCGCGTGAGGGCTTTATCGAAAATATTCGCACGAACACGTCGATGCTGCGGCGCAAATTGCGAACACCTCGATTGAAAATGAAGTCCTTGGTAGTTGGACGTGAGACGAACACCAATCTGGTGGTTGCCTTTCTTGATGGGATTGCTGATCCAGAGATCGTACAGGAGGTCACTGGTCGAATCAGCAAGATCAATATGGATGCTGTGCTGGAAAGCGGATATATCGAAGAGATGATCCAGGATAACACGTACTCGCCTTTTCCACAGCTGATGTATTCCGAGCGCCCAGACACGGTTGCTGCGGCATTGCTGGAGGGACGTGTCGCGATATTTGTGGATGGGACACCGATGGTTTTGATAGCGCCTGTTACGTTTTGGATGATGATGCAGGCGAGTGAGGATTATTACGAGCGATTTCAAATGGCTACGTTTGTTCGACTGTTGCGTTATCTGTTCCTCATCATTTCGCTCATTACCCCTGCCTTATATGTGGCCATTACGACTTATCACCAACAGATGCTGCCAACCACGCTCCTTTTAAGTATTGCGGCTGCGCGCGAGTCTATTCCTTTTCCTGCTATTGTGGAGGCTTTTATCATGGAAATTTCTTTTGAAGCCTTGCGAGAAGCCGGGATTCGTCTCCCGAAAACGGTCGGGCAAGCCGTCAGTATTTTAGGCGCGCTGGTCGTTGGTCAGGCAGCCGTGCAGGCAGGGATTGTTTCTGCCCCCATGGTTATCGTCGTATCGCTTACAGGGATTGCTTCGTTTACCATTCCGCATTTTAATGCATCGATTTCACTGCGAATGCTGCGTTTTCCGATCATGATTGCCGCTTCGATCCTCGGCATCTATGGAATGCTGGTATCGTTATTGCTAATCCTCGGGCATATGGCCAACCTGCGCTCTTTTGGTGTCCCTTATTTATCGCCACTAGGACCGATGTCGATCGGCGATCTTAAAGACGTACTGATAAGAGCTCCATGGTCGATGATGGAAAAACGCCCGAGCTTCTTAGGCGTACAAAACGCAAGGCGCATGAACGATGGTTATGCAAATTCTATCCAGCAAAGAGGAGGGCAATCAGGGATGACAGGGAACCGTCAGCAGAGTGAGGAGGGGCAATCGTGAAGACTGTGACCCGCGTGCTGGTAGTGTCGCTCTGTATGTTCCTAGTATCGGGATGTTGGGATCGCCGTGAAGTAAATGATATGGCCATCGTCATTGCAATGGCGATGGATAAGGAACCAGACGGCAGGTATCGGTTATCCATTCAGGTCCCACTGGTCAGCAGTCTAGGCGCACAGTCCGGAGGTGGCGGTGGGACGAGTGGTGATAAGAGTTATTACGTTGATTCCGCAGTAGGCAGGACAATTCGGGAAGCGAATGGATTGATCCAAGCAAGAATGTCTCGAGAAATTTACTACTCCCATCACCGGATGATCGTCATAGGCGAAGAACTGGCGAAGAACGGAATGTCGGAGGTGCTGGATATTGTGGCGCGCTTTCCAGAAAACAGACTGACAGCTTACATTGTCATGACAAAAGGCAAAGGAAT
Organism: Brevibacillus sp. IT-7CA2; assembly: GCF_949767855.1. Classification (NCBI taxonomy): domain Bacteria; kingdom Bacillati; phylum Bacillota; class Bacilli; order Caryophanales; family Paenibacillaceae; genus Brevibacillus; species Brevibacillus sp. IT-7CA2. Next base: position 466,689 of record NZ_CATKQT010000011.1, on the reverse strand, counting down.
CGAATTACTAACCGCCCAGCCGCAATTTGAACGTTTTTCAGGAGAGGCGATGCGTGAGTTGGTCAAGATGGGGGGGATTTCGGTAACGTTGAAGGATGTGGCCCAGATGCTCGGTACACCAGGGATTGATGCCATTTTACCCGTTCTGGCAGCAGTGGATTCCCATCCGAAAGGAAAGTCAAAAGAAATAGAGGCGACGGGGGTAGGCTTATTTCGACACGACAAGCTCGTAACCATCGCGAAGCCCAAAGAACTGCTCGGCTTGCGATTGTTCCAACGCGATTTTACACCGTTTTCTGTTGTGTTGTCCCTTAACAAACACGAACGGCTTACGATAACTCTTTCGAAAGGAAGGGCGAATATCAAGCCCGTAATCAGGAAAGGCCACATCCATTTCAAAATTGACCTCTACGCTTCTGCCGTTGTGGTGGAGAATATTTCAAACCTCGATCTCGAGGAAGAGAAAAATATTAGAATGCTGCAAGCGAAGCTCGTCGAGCAAATCAATAACGGTGTGAAACATATGATGCAAACGATCCAACAGAAACAATCAGACTTCATCGGGTTAGGAATCGCATTGTCAAGGAATTATCCGCGAGAGTGGCGAGACCGATATCGGAACAGGTGGAATGAGGAGCTTCCGAAAATCACATATGAAATCCGAACCAAAGTGAACATGGCCAATTTCGGGCAGACAACGAAAAATATAACCCAAGGTGAAGATGATCATGAATAGAATATTTCTGGTCTTTTTTGTCTTCATGCTGTTACTTTCCTTTGGAGAATTCATCCTGAAGCGAAAAGGCATGGATGGAAGACAACAGCGAGTCATTGTTATTTTCTACACCCTAACCATTGTTTTTCTGATTGCTTTACAATTCCAGTATTATCAAGTGCTACCCACGAGTAATTTGATGAACTTTCTATCTCCTCATGTGAAGCGGTGGGTGGATCAGTTCGTATAAGGAGGCCCCAAGTATGATTCACAAGCAAGTTGTCAACCATCGACAAATTGCCTGGCTGGTCGGCAGTGTCTTGATGACAGGAATGATGATCAGTTTCTTGCGGTCTGTCGTTCAGGTAGCAAGGATGGATGCTTGGTTCTCTCAAATTTTCCCCATCTTTTATGCGCTTTTTATCGCCTACGTTTTGAGTGGGCTGGTTGAAGCATACCCCGGGAAAAATATCTTTGAAATCTTGTTTATCATTGGCGGGAAGTGGATTGGTGGAGCTATCAATCTACTCATTTTGTTTTACATTTGGATCATCCTGGCGATCGATATTAAAGGGGCTGCTGATTTTTTACATATCTCGTTATTGCCAACCACACCATTGGAGGTCATCTTACTCGTCTTCGTCCTGCTAATGATGTACTATGGCAAAACGAGTCTTGAGGTGGCGGCACGGGTAAATGAGTTTTATTTTCCCCTTTATTTCATCATGTGCATTTCGCTATATTTCCTGCTGATTAATGAATACAACGTAGAGCGATTGGAACCAATCTTGACCAGTAGGTTGGATCGGATCGTGGTCAGCAACTTTTTACCAGTGGGTGTATATGGTGATATTTTTCTCATTGGGGCATTCTTACATGCCATTGTAGAGCCGCGACTATTTTATGCTGCGATGAAGCACGGGGTCATCATTGTTGGCTTTGGGACGACGATTATGTTGCTCGTCTTGCTCGGGGTCATGGGCTTCATTATCGCCGGTCGACTGAATTTCCCCATCTATATTCTCGTCCAGCAAATCCACATCACAGATTTTCTGGACAGGGTCGAAATGATCCTCTTTAGCGTGTGGTTCCCCGCTTTCACAATCAAGGTCATAGTTGCTTACTTGGCATTTTTAGTGGGGGTGGGATCATTTGGAGGACAGCGGCATTACAATACATTCAATGCTCCGTGTGGATGGTTTATCGTTGTATCATCCATATTTGCGTTTCCAAATGTAGCGCATATCGATCAATTTATTAGTTATAGTTTGCCGTTGATCGTGCTCGTTTTTCAATTGCCGTTGGCGATCTTTTTGCTTATTCACGTAAGGCGAAAGAATAAAGGAAGAGAGCAAAGCCTCATTCCCGAAGGAACGAAGCTTTATCGATTTTACCGGTCGATGGTGTGGATCACGAAACTCTGTTTGAGTGGATGTGTGCTAGTGATTTTTATTGGGGACTTTTTTAAGGATAAATCAGCGGTAGGAGGGGTTGCGACAGCTGTTGTGTACATTTCCCTCTTACTTATAGCGCTGTTGACGAGCTACGGGGAAATGCAAGCGCTTAATCATGGCAAGCAAAAGCTGGGAAAGGCAAAACAGGCTGGATCTTTTCGGCAATGAGGTCGAAAGCCAAGGAGTTCCTTACTCCAAAACACACTGGTGAGGAGGGACATCAACAAAGCCTTGTATACTTGGCTGTCGCAAGGAATGCCCTTCCTTCCACTCCGCAAATTTGATTTTGACGGTGATTTCCGGTTGTATCCATAAGGTATTGGTTGCGCGTGGTGGCTTGTTAACAAAAGCCATCTTCTGTTGGACGAGGGGCTGTATTCTCTCCGTTAAAGCACGCCAGTCCGTTTGGGTCAATTTTCCAGTGCCTGCATGACCGATGTACCAAAAAGAACCTTGTTGATCGAAGAGGCCCAGAAGCAAAGAATTGACAATATCATTCCGAAGCGTAACGCCGCCTACAACAGCGATGAGATCCCGGTAATACTTTATCTTTCTCCAGCGTTTATCTTTCCCATTGATCAAGTAGCTGCTTGACGTATCCTTCATAATGATTCCTTCCATGCCTTGAGTTTCTACGACACGGTAAAGAGCGTCTCCATCAGGAAAATTTTCAACGAGCTGCACATGAGAAGTAGGAGTGATGATTTTGCCCAGTATTTGTTGGCGCTCTGATAGTGGATAGGAAGTTACCCATTCATCATTCCAGTACAGTACATCGAAGACCATGTATGTGACAGGGACAAGCTTTTGTATCGGGGGGACTTTCTCTAAACGGCGCAGCCCGTCTCTCCTCATGACCTCATAAAAAGAAGGCTTTCCGTCCGGGCCAAGAGCGATTATTTCGCCATCCAAAATCACAGAATCGGCACGGCAATACGAGCGAAGATCGGTCACTTCAGGATAATGGAAAGTCCGTTCGTTTAATTTTCTGTTGAACAGTTTGACCTCCTGTCCATCGTAGTAGGTAAGAATGCGAACGCCATCCCATTTCACTTGGCCTATCCATTGTGGTCCTACAGGTATAGCTTCCGTGCTGGTAGGCTCAAAAGGAAAAAGCGGGGTTAGTTCCATAGCTGCCACCTTTATGTTTAGTTGGGACTTGCCCAGTTTTCTAATACAGTTTCACGGATGGGCATGATCTATACGAGTGGTGAAGGTGGATGAATTCCTGTGCGAATTTTACGAAACTTTTTTATTGATTAAGTATTGAATTCGAGCTATACTACTTGTATCTAAAGGAACTGATGGGTTAGCGAGTTGGGCTGTATCTGGTTGAGCTGCTTCCTCCTTCCGTGGTACGTCCACCACACCTCATGGGAAGGAAGCTACTCTCTAATATGGCCCTCTTTGTGTTTCGGTCCGGTTGGGAATTTTTGTTGTTCACTTTCTTTAATCCTTTTTTCATTGATATACAATTAGAGACTTGTTTATAATGACTGTGCGAACTCATTTACGAAAGAAGGAATTGACTTGCCGTTTCTTCGGTTTAAAGGCTTTGCGAAGCAAGACATAGAGCCCATTTCTCAGATTCTTATAGAAGAGTTTTCCAAAATTGCTCAGGTAGCTCAGGAAAAGGTGAAATTAGAGCTGCTTCAGGTAGAACAATTGACAAACAGTCCTTTGTCCGTAGAGATCATGATGTTTCCACGTGAACAAAAGCAGCATGACGCGATTGCTAGTGCCATACACGGCATTTTGAAGAAGCAAGGCTTTCTACATGTCCATATTTTCTTCATTCTGCTATCGCCCTCTCTCTATTATAAAGAAGGACTTCCGTTGCAAGTCGGAATGACGAAATAAGCAAGAAAAAAGGTCGAGATCCTCCAAAGGGATTTCGACCTTTTTCTATTAATAATAGAGGCTTTCGGTTTGCTGGCATTTGGAGCATGTTCGCGTAAGTGGAGTTTCGATATAGACGTGGCTGCAGTCCTGTTGAATCAGCCGCAATTGTTGTTTAGATTGCTCTAGCTCAGCTTCTAATCGACTAATCTTTTCACGTAAACGACTAGCTTCCTCCATAGGCATCCTCCTTCATTACGACTGGTACAAACGGCTTCCCTGTTCGCGGAACTCACGCGATTTTTCCTGCATCCCTGCAAGAATAGCGGGATCTTGGGCAGACCCTTGTTGATTGGCGATGTGACGAATGTCGTGCGATATTTTCATGCTGCAAAATTTAGGTCCGCACATGGAACAAAAATGAGCGGATTTGGCGGCTTCTGCTGGCAATGTTTCGTCGTGATATTCGCGAGCGCGCTCTGGGTCCAGGGACAAATTGAATTGATCGTTCCAGCGAAAATCAAAACGAGCTTTGGATAAGGCGTCGTCTCGCTGTTTTGCCCGCGGATGTCCTTTTGCGAGATCAGCGGCATGCGCTGCGATTTTGTATGCGATTAAACCGTTGCGGACATCCTCTTTATTGGGTAAGCCGAGGTGCTCCTTGGGCGTTACGTAGCAGAGCATTGCTGTTCCGAACCATCCAATCATGGCGGCGCCAATCGCTGAAGTAATGTGATCATAGCCGGGTGCGATGTCTGTCGTGAGTGGCCCAAGTGTGTAAAAAGGAGCCTCATGGCAAATGGATAACTGTTTATCCATATTTTCGCGAATGAGATGCATCGGGACGTGACCAGGGCCTTCAATCATGACTTGTACGTCGTGTTCCCACGCAATTTTTGTGAGTTCTCCCAATGTTTCAAGCTCTGCGAACTGCGCCTCGTCATTCGCATCCGCGATAGAGCCAGGACGTAGTCCATCTCCGAGGGATACACAAATGTCATAGGCCTTCAGAATTTCGCAAATTTCAGCGAAATGCGTATACAAGAAGTTTTCCTCATGATGGGCCAGGCACCATGCGGCCAAAATCGATCCGCCGCGAGAGACGATACCAGTAACACGGTTAGCTGTCATAGGAATGTAGCGCAATAGAACGCCAGCATGAATCGTGAAGTAATCGACGCCTTGTTCTGCTTGCTCAATCAAGGTGTCTCGGTAAACCTCCCATGTCAAATCCTCGGCTTTCCCATTTACTTTTTCAAGTGCTTGATAAATCGGGACAGTACCGACTGGAACGGGGCTGTTGCGGATAATCCACTCCCGCGTAGTGTGTATATGTTTTCCCGTCGAGAGGTCCATAATGGTGTCGGCACCCCAACGGACCGACCAAATCATTTTTTCAACTTCTTCTTCCATCGAAGAGCTGACGGCCGACGTTCCGATGTTGGCATTGATTTTGACATGAAAGTTGCGGCCAATGATCATCGGCTCGCTTTCAGGATGGTTGACGTTAGAAGGGAGGATCGCACGTCCAGCGGCGATTTCTGCCCGTACAAATTCAGGGGAGACCCCCTCGCGAATGGCAACGTATTCCATTTCCGGTGTGATGATATTTTTTCGGGCATAATGAAGCTGGGTAACATTTTTCCCTGGCTTTGCCCGTTTTGGTTTGTAGCCCTCGCGAGGGAAAGTAGGGAGGGTGGCTGCCTTCTCTTCGTTTCGGATGCCGTCGTCAACTAGTTTTGGTTCGCGACCAACATACGTTTCCACATCATTTCGCTCATCGATCCACTTGTGGCGAATGGAGGGCAGTCCTGCTTGAATGTCAGGAACGTAACCCGTTGCGGTATACTCGCCACTCGTATCATACACGCGAAGAGGAGGATTGGGTGTGGAACCAGACAATCCTTCGGTAGGATGAAGGGAAATCTCGCGCATCGGGACACGGATGTCCGCACGACTACCTGTTTCGTATACTTTGCGACTGCCTGGAAAAGATGACACCAATGACATAAGAAAAACCTCCTTGTTTTGGTTGCACGAAAGCGAGAACCGTTTAGGGAGGCGAAAGAAACATCCCACGAAAAAGCGCCGCATAAACAACATGCGACGCCAACGCGAGAGTAGAGAAGAAACGGGTATCCTAAAAATACACGCATCTTTTCGTGTCGTATATGACATTCCTCCGCTGGCATTACCCAGTTCAGGTTCAACGGTCGATGGCACAGTACCATCCTCTCAGCCTGGTGATTTCCAAGCTCCCGTGCTTTTTTTTATTTTGGATTGCAAGAATAGGATAACGGGAAGTCCATTTAATTTCAAGGGAAATTTTCCAGTGAAAAAATTGCGGGTGTGCAACACATTTTCCTCCCCCCTATTCTCATGAATCGGACTAAAACTGTTTCTGTAGACCCACATGAATCCTATCTGTTACGATGAAGTTCGAAAAAAAGCAACTGCTTCCAGCGCTTTGATTTTTCTCGTTGTCGAAGCAGGATGGAGAAGTATTTTGAGGTGATGAGGTATGGATGTCTATTCGGATCTAAAACAAGGAGAACGTGGAGCGTGGGTAAGTATTTTCGCCTACATATTCTGCTCTGTATTAAAAATAGGAGTTGCGTATGTCACTGCGTCGGAAGCTTTAATGGCCGACGGTCTTAACAACTCAACGGATGTCGTCGCATCGATTGCTGTTTTGATCGGGCTTCGTATTGCAAGGAAACCACCTGATAAAGATCACCCGTATGGTCATTTTCGGGCGGAGACGATTTCAGCACTTGTCGCATCATTTATTATGCTATTTGTCGGAGTTCAAGTCGTTACGAATGCCGTACCATCCTTATTGGACCCAAAGCATGAGGCTCCTGACCTGTTGGCAGGGTGGACAGCACTTGCGACTGCAGTCATTATGCTTTTCGTCTATCGCTATAATAAAAAGCTCGCCATCAAAACAAACAGCCAAGCATTAAATGCAGCGGCCGCTGACAACCGTTCAGACGCATTCGTCAGTATCGGGACGTTTATCGGGGTAGCTGGCGCACAATTTCAATTGCACTGGCTTGATCCTTTAGCTGCTTTTGTTGTTGGTCTCATCATCTTGAAGACTGCTTGGGACATTTTCAGGGAAGCTACTCACCGTTTGACAGATGGCTTTGACGAGAGCGAGCTTGCGGACCTGCGGGCTACCATTTCCTCGATTTCGGGAGTTAAGGATATCAGTGACATCAAAGCCCGCTACCATGGCAGCAGCGTGCTGGTGGATGTTGTGATCCATGTAGATCCAGGTCTGAATGTGGTGGAGAGCCACACCATCACCGAGAAAATTGAAGAACAGATGCGCAAGATTCACCGCATTAACGCCGTTCATATCCATATTGAACCATGCAAGAAGATGGTGCCAAACTAGATTCCATGATGTGAATGCAAAAAACCTGTCCATAGTGGGCAGGTTTTTTTAGGTGCAATTAAACAGGGGTAGCCTTCTTTTTGCGCAGGGTTTTGGTTGTAGAAGTAGTCGTAGTCTTTTTCAGACTGGCTGCGGTCTCCTTTTTCGATGCCTGCTCTTTATCGGACGAAGAGGCAGCAGTGGTACGTTTTCGCGCAGGCTTTGACGGAGTTGGTTCAGGCTCGATTTTGATGGGAAGTGCGGCTTGACCAGCTGTAGACTCCAAGCTTTCTTTTAGAGCCTGCATAAGATCAATTACATTGGTTCTTGCCACGGTAGGTGCGGTGGCGATCTCCTGGCCCTCCAGTTTTTTCTCAATCAGTTTTTGCAGGTCGGATCGATATTCATCTGTATATTTTGCCGGATCAAAAGGGATCGTCATATTGCTAATGAGCTCAGTTGCCATCTTCAGTTCATTTTCGGCCAACGGTACAGTGGCTTCTGGCAAGGCAGGTACTTGACTGACGGGACGTACCTCATCTGGATAGAAGATCGTCTCCAGCATAATGCAATGCTCATACAGTCGGATAACGGCCAGGCTCTGCCGATTGCGCATCGTCACCTGTGCAACGCCGATTTTGCCTGTCTGTTCCATGGCGGAGCGCAGCAGGGCGTATGCTTTTTCACCAGTGTCCTGTGGGGATAGGAAATAGCTTTTATGAAAATAAACCGGATCGATCTCCGACAAGTCTACGAAGTCGATAATTTCAATGGCTCTACGTGTTTCTGGCGTAATGGCTTCCAGATCATCATCGTCAATCATAACAAAGTGTCCTTTTTCATATTCGAAGCCACGGATGATTTCGCTCGTATCAACTTCGCGCTGGCAGTGCGGGCACATTTTCGTGTACTTGATCGGGGTATTGCACTCTTTATGCAGTTGGCGAAAGCGAATATCGCGCTCTTCCGTTGCAGTAAACATGCGAACAGGTATATTGACGAGGCCGAAGCTGATCGAGCCCTTCCACACCGTATGCATGCGGATACCTCCTTCACAGCTATTTTTTTATAGTATCTGTAACCGCATCGAAGAAGTGCCGAGGGAATTGAAGGTGGAAAAGTAAAAAGCCAGCCGATTCGATGCGGCTGGCTTCTTGTATAGCTACTGCCCATGTTTGACGATGTCCGATTGATCTGCACGTGATTGCATGTCTCGCGCCAGCTCGACATCATTGCCAGTACGGTCCGCAATGGACTGGGCTTTGGACGCCTTCAGCTTTTGTGCAGACGGTCGCTTTTCTGCCATGAACGACTCACTCCTTTCAGGCAATCTACATGTAGGGGGGTGTTGCAGGTACATGTAGTATGCGCTGCACACAAAAAAATACCCCATCGCCAAATGACGAGGGGCAGCCGTTCAACTCCTCCCGATGAAGGGAGCGATGGCACGAAATGCTCCTATCAGACACGTCGTGCGCCAGAGTGAACAGCCTTTCAATTATGGGAGAGGAGAAACCGGAGGAAGAGCTTATGGGGAAACGTAAGTCTTCTCCGCGGTTGTCAGCGACACCGTTGCGTCGCTATTCATCATCTTTTCCAATCGAAATGGGTTGTATACCTTTCTTGCACATAAATTTTTCCAGTTGCTAATTTTACGGGTGTATGCAGTTGTGATAGTATGATATCATTCTCAGTCTTAGAAAATTGCGTCTAACAATACGCGTTCAAAAAGTCATCTTTTTGAACAACCTCTTACAACATACATAGGAAAGCAGACAGGTGAAATGAGTATGCGAGTCATCGCTGGAGAGCACAGAGGAAGACGGTTGGCAGCAGTTCCGGGCAAAGGAACCAGACCGACAACCGATAAAGTTAAAGAATCGATTTTTAATATGATTGGTCCGTATTTCGATGGCGGTTGGGCATTGGACCTATACGCAGGAACAGGTGGTCTCGGGATCGAGGCATTGAGTAGGGGAGCGGATCGAGCTGTTTTCGTGGAGCGAGATCACAAAGCATTTGCCGTGGTAAAACAAAACGTCAGCACTTGCAGGCTAGACGATTATGCAGAACTATATCGAATGGATGCGGACCGCGCCATTCGCACACTGAGTACGAGCAATCAAAAATTTGATCTCGTCTTTTTGGACCCGCCGTACGCCCAGCAAAAAATTGTCGAAGAAATTGAGATGTTGCAGGAGCTGGGAATGTTGGCGGACGGAGCATGGATCGTGGCTGAGCATGATATCACAGACTCCTTTCCAGATGCGATTGGTCATTGTGTAAAGGATCGAGCGGCTAAGTATGGGGATACGGCCATTACCGTGTATTATTACGCTTTGGAGCCACAAGCCTAATTTTCAAATCAAGGTGCAAAAGAGCACCAAGGGAGGATAACCCGCTATGGCAATCGCCGTATGTTCAGGAAGCTTCGACCCTGTTACGTATGGGCATCTCGACATTATTGCGCGGGGTGCCAACGTTTTTGATAAAGTCATTGTTGCCGTCTTGATCAATTCAAAGAAAAACTCATTGTTCAGCGTAGAAGAGCGCGTCGATTTGCTTCGTCAGGCAACGGCTGACATGAAAAATGTAGAAGTGGACTCTTTTGACGGCTTGTTGATTGACTATATGAACAAAAAGGGTGCACAGGTGATCATTCGTGGCCTTCGTGCTGTTTCTGATTTTGAATATGAGATGCAAGTCGCCTCGATTAATAAAAAGCTCGACGAAAATATCGAAACGTTTTTCATGATGACGAACAATCAATATTCATACTTAAGTTCAAGTATTGTAAAGGAAGTTGCGAAATACAAGGCGAGTGTCGCCGATTTGGTGCCGCCGATCGTAGAAGAGGCACTGAAGCGAAAAATGGCCGAGTAGATTATCGTGTCTTGCTTCGGTTCATGCGCGAAAGAGTCAAGCTGGTACACAACAGAATCGCACCGACGCCGATGGCGATTCCCCCTGATAGGAGCAAGGTCTCCCACCAACTCGTCGCCGGAATCTCAGATTTCACATGCATAAATACGGGGACGGCTTTCTCTACGAACCAGGAGCTGACTGTGGCAAGAGGACCCCAAAAGACAAAGGTCAAAATCGCAGCTAGAAAAGCGTGCAGCGCTCTGGCAATCAAGTAAGGGGCGACACGAATATCCGTTTCACTCAAGATACTCGCGACTTGCGCGTGAACACTCAAACCGCCCCAGGACAATATAGCGCTGGCAATGGCCGCTTTCCAGACCAAGGAAACATTGTCAGGCACAATGCTCGCTGCTTGTGCGCCGAGGGTTACTTCGAACAACCCAGCCACGATTGCTTGGGAAAAAGTTGGTGGAAAACCAAAGGGACCGAGAATGATCGAGAGAAGCGTACTGATGATCTGTGTCAGATGAATTGTGGAGAATAGTTGAATTAATACCGAAAAAACAATGATGAAGCCACCGATCATGAGCAAAGTATTCAGGGCGGATTGCACCGCTTCCCCCATTAATCTTCCGAACGGACGTCCATCGCGGACACGTGCCCGATGCATCGCTTGCAAGGCGCGTAAAGGAAGAGGCAGTGAATTTTTCTCCAATGGGGCTGAAGTAATGGCAAAAGGCGCATGGAAACGATAGATTACGCCCATGAGTACAGCTGACAAATAATGAGTCAGAGCTAGTGTGATGCCCATTTGCTCACTGTGAAAAAATCCGATTGCCACTGCTCCCATGACGAATAAGGGGTCTCCCGTCGTTGTAAAAGAGACGAGACGTTCACCCTCAGCCTTCGTTACATTGCCTTGTAGACGCAGGCGTGTTGTCAGCTTTGCGGCTACCGGATAGCCGGACGAGAAGCCCATAGCCAGTACGAACCCGCCAGTGCCCGGAACGTTAAACAGTGGACGCATTAATGGCTCCAGTAACACGCCGACGAAATGAACGACGCCCAGACCCATCAACACCTCAGACAGCACAATAAAGGGAAGGGTAGAGGGGAAAACTACCTCCCACCATATTTTCAGACCGCGTACGGCAGCTTCAAAAGAAATCTGCGAGTAAGCAATCAACGAAATAACAATGAAAACTGTCGAGACGGCGAGCAACAAAGTAAGTACGGGTGAGTGGCGTGACATGGATTCCTCCTGAATCGAAGAAAAGTAGTAGTACATGTCTACGTGGCAGGCGGGAGAACTATGCGTAAGCTTGGTCGACGAATATCTCCCAAGTGTGAAAGATACAGCGATTTACCACATAGGCTGGTTACGGGGAGGGGTTTTTCCATGGAGACAAAGAGTAAACCAATCGTGGGTGTAGCCCTGGGTTCTGGGGGCGCTCGCGGTTTTGCGCATATTGGTGTATTGAACGCGTTAGAAGCACATGGCATCCAGATTGACATGCTGGCTGGCTCCAGTATGGGCAGTTTGATTGGGGCCGTCTATGCCAACGGAATTGAACCGCACATGATGGGAAAGCTTGCCCTTAATTTAAAACGCAAGCATTGGCTCGATTTAACCGTACCCAGCATGGGCTTTGTTACGGGGGAAAAGATCAAGCAATTGATTCGTCTGTTAACGCACGGAAAGCGCTTGGAAGAGCTGAACAAGCCGCTTGCCATTGTGGCGACGGATATTGAATCCGGAGAGCGAGTCGTATTTCGAGAAGGCCCAATTGATCAAGCTGTGAGGGCGAGTATATCCATTCCAGGCATCTTCGTACCTGAAAGAGTAGGGGGTCGGCTTTTAGTCGATGGAGGCGTCATTGATCGTGTGCCCGTGACGGTGCTGCGTGAAATGGGCGCTGATATTGTAATTGCGGTAGATGTCGCCCAATTCGATACACGGATGGAGGTCAAAAGTATTTTTGATGTCATCGCCCAGACGATTGATGTGATGGAAAGGGAAATTCTGCGACATCGAATCATTGCGGCAGACATCGTAATCAGGCCGGATGTTGGACACTATAGCAGTATCGCGTACACGGGTGTCGAAGAAATTATCGAGCTAGGCGAACGTGCGGGTACTGAGCATATCGAACGCATTCAGGAACTAATTGCAAATTGGGAGGCACAAGAATGAGTGAGGAACAGCTTTATGCCAATAGACGCAGATCTACAGGAACCAGAGGCTTTAGCTGGATACTTGCCTTGGTTTTCGTCTTGTTGGGTATTTCTTTTTTTGTACCGACGAATTATTACGTGAGTCGACCGGGTTCAGCGATTGAGTTGGGGCCGATGATTCAAGTGGAAGGTGGCAAGAAAGACGAGACCGGCTCCTTCATGCTCACGACAGTTCGAATGGGCGAAGCGAATTTGCCGTGGTATTGGTATGCAAAAGTGGCGCAGGATGTTGAATTGATGCCCAAGGAGCTCGTTGTCAGCAAGGGCGAGGACAGCGAAGATTTTATCCGTCGAGAACAAGCAGTCATGGACAATTCACAAAAAATTGCGGAGGCAGTCGCATTCCGTCTTGCCGGTTTCGAAGTGAAAATCGAGAAGCAGGGTGTGTGGGTGATGGGTACCTTGGAAGGGTTCCCTGCCTATAAAAAATTGCAAATCGGTGATGTCATTACGTATGTAGACGGGGTTCGCACGTCTGAGGCAAAAGATTTGCTGACAGCCCTCTCTACAAAAAAAGCAGGCGATCAAGTCGAAATTACGTACACAAGAGATGGACAAGAGGCCAAAACGATGTTAACCTTGGAACCACTACCTGAGTCCAAGTCAGTTGGAATTGGTGTACGCCCTGACAACAAACAGGAAATCATCATTCCGAAAGAAGTAACCATTGCCTCTCAAGGGATTGGTGGTCCTTCTGCTGGATTAATGATGACACTGGAGATTTATGACCAGTTAAATACGGAGACGGATTTGACAAAAGGCTATAAAATTGCAGGAACAGGCACGATTTCGTTAGACGGAAAAGTAGGCAGGATCGGTGGCATTAATCAAAAGGTAATCGCAGCGGACACAGCGGGCGCAGAGATCTTCTTTGCTCCACAGGATACGCCAGATACGAACTCCAATTACGAGGAGGCGTTAGCGACTGCCAAGCGGATTGGAACTTCAATGAAAGTGGTTCCGGTCAAGACGGTAGAAGAAGCGATTACGTACTTGAATGGACAAAAACCGAAATCTACCTGAGCAAACTAGCTGTCAAGCAAAAATGGTTGACAAAGCTTTGGGCAGGGTCTATAATCATCTTTGTTGTGCATGAGGTGAAATGCTATGAACATTAAGTTAGCAGAGTTAGAGCACCGAAAAGGAGAGCCGTTGCCATTCCAGGTAACCCTGGAAGCAGATGAGCTAAAGAAGCGCCATGATGAGATTCGCGGGATTACTCCTGTGACTGCGAGTGGTGAAGCCGTACAGCTGGGCAATCTCTATTACGTAAAAGGAAGCATGAAGGCAGATGTGAATTTTGTCTGCGCGAGATGCTTGAATCCTTTTGTCGATCAGGCAACAGTAGATTTCTCTGAGACATTTGCGCTTGCGGATGATCCAATCCTGCAAGATGACGAGGACAGCGATATCCTTCCTTTGGAAGGCGATGAAATCGAGCTGGACTCACTGCTTCAAGAGGATTTCTTACTGGCAATGCCGACCTTCCCGCTTTGCGAGGAGGATTGCAAGGGTCTGTGCCCGACTTGCGGTGTGAACCGTAATGAAGTGGCATGCAGCTGCAAGAATGAGCGTGTTGACCCGCGTTTGGCTGGGTTGGCTGACTTTTTCAAAGACAGCAAATAAGTATTCTTACTGTATTCAAGATGATTCGCCGACCATTCGTGGCAGCGTCTCATTTTTGAAGGATGGCATAAGCATTTTGCCTATACTGTCCACCCAATAGAGCTTCTTAGCATTTGTCAGTTGAAGGAGGTGTAAGGAAGATGGCAGTACCTCAACGGAGAACTTCCAAAACCCGTAAAAGAATGCGTCGTACGCACTTCAAATTAGAGATTCCAGGCATGATCAAATGCGATAATTGCAGCGAATACAAGCTTGCGCATCGTGTTTGCCCAAGCTGCGGTCACTACAAAGGCGTGAAAGTAGCGAAGTAATATTCGCTGCTAAGAAAGCAAGGTGAGAAATCGCCTTGCTTTTTTTGTTTCTTCCTATTGCTTATGATTACTTACAAGTGCTTATTATCACTTGTATTATTTACTTAAATGACTTATAATGAAGTCAAGATAAGGATGGGGTTGAGGCTTCGTGTTTCAAGAGGAGAGGCTCGCTGCAATTCTTGCGTATTTGCAGGAGTATCAGCGAATCAGCGTGCAAGAAGTAGTTGAGCAGTTTGGGGTTTCCCGTGACACAGCGAGGCGTGATATCGTCAAGCTGGAGGAGCAGGGGCAAATTCTGCGAACTAGGGGAGGAGCAGTATTGCCCAGCCTCAACAAAAAGAACTACTCCCATCAGGAACGAATGCAGCTTGATTTGACAGGAAAGCGCAGTATTGCAGCAGCGGCGGCCAGTCTGATCAAAGATGGCGATTACTTGCTGCTCGATGCGTCCACAACTGTTCAGCTAACAGTGGAATCCTTGCAGACCCGCGACCATGTCATCATCACGAATTCATTAGCGGCTGCCTCCAGTATGTCCCGAAAAGAAGGCGTTCTTGTCAAGCTTTTAGGTGGAGACGTACATGCTGAAGATCAATGTGTGCTCGGTTCACGCGTGATTCAAAACCTCGCTGATTTTCATGTGGATAAGGTTCTGGTTGGTGCTTGCGGTCTTACAAAGGAAGGGCTCATGTCCACGCAGGAAGATCACGGCTTTCTGATCAAAGAAATGATCAAGCGCGCCGATCAAGTGATCATACTCACCGACCATACCAAGTTTGGAAAAAGCATGCTGTATCGCGTTGCAGGTTTTGAGCAGATCGATATTATCGTGACCGATAAGCTGCCTGAAAAGGAAATAGCTGAGGCTTTGCACGCCAACGATGTAGAGGTGATTGTAGCTTCCACATGAAGCTATTGATCCATAAAAAAGAGGATAATTTCCATTTGGCTGGCGTGAATGGGTGACCAGCGTGACAGCAAATGGATTTATCAGAGAGAGTCCTTCAAATGGGAAGGGCTCTTTCTTTTTTTCTTGCATTTGTGTACGGCCCCTGCTATTCTAGTAATCCTGACTTTTTCAAGAGGAGGGTTATATGGTCTATTGGCGGATTATTCGCAAGAGCTATCGTCGAAATCTTCAGTATCGTTTATCGCATGTCATCAACAATGTCGCAAGCTCGATTTTTGGGCTTGTTTTTATTGCCATTTGGACGGGTGTCCTTTCTGGAAAACAAGTATACGGTCCCTATGATGTCAAAACGATGGGATATTACATCGCGATTTGCCAAAGTGTTCTCTGGATGACAACATTTATATCGCCGGGCCTGAATGTGCAAATAGCGGTAAGAAGCGGGGCTGTCAGTTTGGATATGATCAAGCCTGTTCATTACCTCTGGTACATGCTTAGTCAGGAGTTTGGAAGACTTTTGTACAACGCTTGTTACCGAAGTGTTCCGATTGGCTTGCTGCTAGGATTAGCGGTAGGCTTCTTTTTTCCCTCCCATCCGTTCACTTACTTCTCGTTTATCCTCTCGCTACTGCTAGGAACTTACGTAGGTATGTTGCTCTTTTATCTCGCGGGGATTTCCTCCTTTTGGACGACAGAAATTCGCTGGGTACACCTCATCCTTTTGTCATTGATCTTTGGGTTAGGTGGACAAATGATTCCGATAGACTTGATGCCCGGGATGATTGGAAAGGTAGCACCTTATTTGCCTTTTTCCGCGATGATTTATTATCCAGTCATGACCTTGCTAGAGCTTGCGCCTCCTTATGGCATGCTTGTACAAGCTGGCTGGGCGCTCGTTTTAACGGCAGTTGCTTTATTGGTGACGAACATGGCAAGAAGAAAGCTAGAAATTCAAGGAGGATAACCACACATGTTTGCCCTCTATCGCAAGCTGATTACGGCCAGCATTCGCTCGCAAATGCAATACAAGATAAATTTTGTCACGAGCGCTGCCACGACCGGAATGATTATGGTGCTTGATTTTATTATTCTCTCTGCGATTTTGTACCGATTTCACGATGTGGTGGGGTGGAATATTTACGAGGTTGGGATGCTTTACGGGATTTCCTCGGCATCTGTCTCCTTGTATCGAATGTTTGCCCCGGAAATCAACGACTTTGAGAAGTACATCGTACAAGGGGAACTCGATCAATTGCTCATCCTTCCCGTTTCACCATTGCTTCTGCTATTGACACGCAATCTTGATTTGTCGAGAGTGGGAGGCTTGGTGCAAGGGGTGTCTGTTTTGGTCATCTCATTGTCGGGTCTTGCGGCGGAAGGAAAATCGATCATGGGGTTGGTGCTATTCTCACCGATTGCCATATTGTCTGGCGGAGTAATCTATTTCTCCATTGGGCTTGCTACGGCAGGGGTTGCCTTTTGGACGCATCAGATGAAAGACATGCTGACCTTTACCATTTATGCGCCAGCCAATGCTTCCAATTATCCGATCGAGCTATATCCAAACTGGCTCAAATGGTTGTTTTTCTCAGCGATTCCGATCGCGTATATGAATTATTTGCCAATGTTGACGCTGTTGCGCAAAGGGGGCGAATGGTTTTATCCGATACTCACCCCGGTAGCTGCAGCGATTGCTTTTTATTTCGCTCGTATGCTGTGGAATGTCGGGATTCGACACTACCATAGTACAGGGAGCTAAGGAGGGGTAACAATGATTGAAGCAAAGCACATCGAAAAATCATTTTTCCTGAATCAAGCGAAAGAGGGGCGCTTTGCTTCTCTACGAACACTCTTTTCTCGAGAACAAAGGGAAGTCAAAGCCGTCCACGATATCTCTTTTTCCATTGATAGAGGCGAGTTCGTGGGATATATCGGGCCGAATGGCGCAGGAAAATCGACGACAATCAAAATGCTCGCAGGAATTCTTCATCCCAGTCAGGGGGAAATACGAATTGGCGGATATAGTCCACAGCGGGAAAGAATTCAAGTAGCTTCACAAATCGGTGTGGTGTTCGGTCAGCGAACACAGCTGTGGTGGGATCTGCCGGTCAGAGATTCCTTCGAAATTTTGCAAGCGATGTACAAGGTTGAGGACAAGGCATATCGGCGATCGATGGAGGCGTATCAGGAACTGCTGGATCTGCATGAATTCCTTGATACGCCAGTGCGTAAGCTGTCATTGGGTCAGAGGATGAGAGCTGATTTAGCGGCGGCACTGCTACATGATCCGCCTGTCCTGTTTTTAGACGAGCCTACGATTGGGTTGGATGTGGTCGCGAAGACTCGCATCAGAGCGTTTTTGAAAGAAGTGAATCAATCCCAGAAGAAGACCATTCTATTGACGACTCATGATATGGACGATATCGAGCAACTCTGCAACCGAATCATCGTGATCAATCATGGCAAAAAGATGATGGATACGAGCTTGGCCGATTTGCGACGTCAGATAGGGTTGCCAAGCCTCATTCGAATCGAATTTCGACAACGGCCCGAAAAGCTTTACGACCTAGAGGGAATCGAGCGGATGGAGCTATCAGAAAATGTACTTTCGATTTACTTCGACAAAGGAAAAATTTCTTCCCCGCGAATCCTTGCCGAAGTCGCGGGGTGGGGGGAGCCTCTGGACATTCAGATGAAAGAACCGGGGATTGAGGAGATCATTCGCCTCATTTATCGTTAGGGACGGCTACCTAATTTCGTGAACAATACTTGTAATTCCACATCTTCTCCCTTATACTGTGTTTTGGTACCAGGTATTAAAAACAGATCGCAATCATACATAGTACAATTGAATCCTGCTTAAGGGGGTGTTCGGCATCGCCCGCTTGCCAAAAAAAGATCGCCAGTCCCGCTTGGTGCAGTATCTGGCGGATAATCCATTTGCGACGGACGAAGATCTGGCTGAGTTATTTCATGTCAGTATTCAAACCATACGTTTAGACCGACTGGAATTAGGAATACCGGAACTGCGTGAACGTATCAAGACGGTCGCAGAGAAAAGTCTTGATCCTGTAAAATCATTGGGCGTCGATGAAATCATCGGTGAAATGGTTGATCTACAGCTCGATTCACAGGCTATTTCCGTATTGGAAATAAAAGAAGAACACGTATTTTCGAAAACACAAATTGCCAGAGGGCATTATATATTTGCTCAGGCCAACTCATTGGCAGTAGCAGTAATTAACGCAGACGTAGCGTTGACAGCTACGGCGAGAATCCGCTTTGTCCGTCCTGTACGAGCAGGGGAGAAGCTGGTTGCCAAAGCAGTGGTGAGAAGTCGTAACGGCGACGAATGTAAGGTGCGTGTAGAGACGAAGGTCCAAGGTGAATTGGTCTTTACCGCAACCTTCCGTGTAGTTGAAATGTCGAGCTACCATAACAGCATGAATGACGAGTAAGGAGGAGTCACGGTTGCGAATTGCAGTGGATGCGATGGGCGGCGATCACGCACCGAAGAGTACCGTATTAGGGGCGCTTGCTGCCATCAAGGAAAACCCGGCCATTACAGTTGTATTGGTGGGAGATGAACAGGCTATTCGGAACCACTTGCCGCAGGATATTCCGGCAAACATTGAAATCGTTCCTGCAGCGGAAGTGATTTTGCCAGATGATGAACCGGTTCGAGCTGTTCGGCGTAAGAAAAATTCTTCACTGGTCGTAGCTGTTGAGATGGCGCGTGAGAAAAAAGTCGACGCAATGATCTCGGCTGGGAATACGGGCGCATTAATGACAGCAGGCTTGTTGTACGCAGGTCGCATGGATGGAATCGAGCGCCCTGCGCTTTGTGCCTATATCCCGAATACAAAAGGCCGAGTAACACTGACGCTGGACGTCGGAGCCAATATGGATGCCAAGCCGCACCAGCTTGTACAATACGCGGTGATGGGGAGCTTGTATGCTGAAAAAGTGTTGGGCTTCGAGCGTCCGACAGTAGGCTTGCTGAATGTCGGGACAGAAGAAGGAAAAGGGAACGAATTGACGAAGGCTGTTTTTCCTCTCCTTCAAGAAGCTGACTTGAACTTTGTAGGAAATGTGGAAGCACGCGATGTTATGCAAGGAGCCTGTGATGTGCTCGTATGCGACGGCTTTGTAGGAAATGTTTTGCTAAAGGCCGTAGAGGGTGCTGCTTCCACAATCTTTTCGCAGTTGAAGCAGGAGTTTACTTCCAGCCTGATTAATAAGCTAGGAGCGGCCATTCTGAAACCTGGATTGGTTCGCTTTAAAAAGAAAATGGATTATGCGGAATACGGTGGTGCTCCCTTGCTGGGATTGAAATCCCCAGTGATCAAGGCCCACGGTTCCTCAAATGAACGCGCGATGAAAAACGCGATCGTCAGTGCTACGCGTTTTATTCAGCAGGACGTGAATGATGTTATCCAGCAATCATTACAGAAAAATAATTTGGGAGAAAGCGAGTGAAGCAGATGAGTGCAAAGCGTTCAGTAGGGATTTTGTCTACAGGCTCTTATACCCCTGAGCGGGTGTTGACGAACTTTGATCTGGAGAAAATGGTGGAAACCTCTGATGAGTGGATTGTTTCCCGTACTGGAATCAGAGAACGCCGCATTAGCTCACCGGAGCAAGCTTCCTCCGACTTGGCTTACGAGGCTGCCAAAGAAGCGCTCCAAAAAGCAAACATCAGCGCGGAACAGTTGGATATGATCATTGTCGCTACCGTAACGCCTGACATGTCGTTCCCGTCTACTGCTTGCTTGCTGCAAGAAAAGCTGGGTGCTACGCGTGCGGCTGCTATGGATCTTTCCGCGGCTTGCACAGGCTTTTTGTACGGAATTACGACAGCGACTCAGTTCATCCAAAACGGTTTGTATAAAAAAGTGTTGGTCGTAGGCGTTGAGACCTTGTCTAAAATTACGAATTACAAAGATCGAAATACATGTGTCTTGTTCGGAGACGGCGCGGGTGCGGCTGTTATCGGTGAAGTTACCGAGGGCTACGGCTTCCAGTCCTTTGAGCTCGGCGCAGATGGATCAGGCGGGTCCCTCTTATGCATGCCGGCAGGTGGTTCCAGAACACCTGCATCCGCTGAGTCTGTCGAACAAGGACTGCATTATCTCTACATGGCAGGCGGAGAAGTTTTCAAATTCGCCGTTCGCGTTATGAATTCTGCAACAGAGGCTGTCTTGTCCAAAGCGGGCGTATCGAAGGATGAGATCGACCTGTTGGTGCCGCATCAGGCAAACAAACGCATCATCGACTCTGCTGTACAGCGTTTCGGTCTGTCTGAGGATAAAGTTGCGATCAACCTGGATCGCTATGGAAACATGTCTTCTGCTTCCATTCCAGTAGCGCTGGATGAAGCAGTAAAGGCTGGTCGTGTAAAAGAAGGCGATAACCTGATTCTGGTTGGATTTGGTGGTGGCTTGACTTGGGGAGCGACGCTCTTGAAGTGGTGCACGACTCCGGCAGAAGGGAGCAAGTAGGAATGGGAAAAGTAGCCTTTGTTTTTCCAGGGCAAGGTTCACAATTTGTAGGAATGGGGCAAGCTCTCTCTGAACAATCGGAAGCTGCCCGTCACATATTTGAGCAGGCTGATGAAGCGCTCGGATTTTCCTTGTCGGGACTGTGTTTTGCAGGACCAGAAGAGGAATTGAAGCTGACAGCAAACACACAGCCAGCTATTTTGACAGCAAGCATCGCTGTTATGGCAGCATTGAACGAAAAGTTGCCTGACTATAAGCCTGCGTTCGTAGCGGGTCACAGCTTGGGTGAGTATTCTGCTTTGGTTGCAGCGGGGGCCTTGTCCTTTGCAGATGCAGTCAAAACAGTGCGAGCTCGTGGTCAGTTCATGGAAGAGGCAGTGCCAGCGGGACAAGGTGCAATGGCGGCTGTCTTGAACATGGATCGCGCGGCACTGCATGCGGTTTGCGAAGAAGTAACAGCATCTGGACATCCTGTTCAATTAGCAAACATGAACTGCCCAGGGCAAATCGTAATCTCTGGTTCTGCTGAAGGTGTGAAGCTGGCCGGTGAAAAAGCGAAGGAAGCGGGCGCAAAGCGTGTCCTTCCATTGAATGTAAGCGGTCCGTTCCACTCGAGCTTGATGCAGCCAGCAGCAGATAAACTGCAAGCGGTTTTGGCTGGAGTAACGGTACAAGAAGCGACTGTGCCTGTTGTGGCAAACGTAACGGCTAGACCGGTGTCTGAGGCTACAATCATTGTAGATCAATTGGTTCAACAAGTTTCAGCTCCAGTTTTGTGGGAGGATTCTGTACAATGGATGGTCGAAGTAGGCGTGACGACCTTTATAGAAATCGGTCCAGGAAAAGTTTTGGCTGGATTGATCAAGAAAATCGCACCAGCGGATACAACGATTATCTCTGTACAGGATATGGATTCGCTTACTGAGCTTTTGAACGGAGGGGTACTATGTTAACAGGAAAAACAGCACTGGTCACAGGGGCTTCCCGTGGTATTGGGCGTGCGATTGCATTGAAGCTGGCAGAAGCTGGGGCTAATGTGGTTGTCAATTACGCAGGTAGTGAAGCTGCGGCGAGTGAAACTGTTGCCCTTATTAAAGAAATGGGCCGCGATGCCATTATGATTCGCGCGAACGTTTCTTCTACAGAAGATGTCAACGACATGTTCAAAGCTGCTTTGGATCATTTTGGTGCGATCGATATCCTCGTGAACAACGCGGGAATTACTCGCGACAACCTGATCATGCGCATGAAAGAAGACGAGTGGGACGATGTCATTGCGACGAATCTGAAGGGTGTATTCAACTGCGTAAAGGCAGCGACCCGCCCAATGATGAAGCAGCGTTCAGGCAAAATCATCAACATCACTTCTGTGGTAGGGGTTTTGGGGAACGCAGGACAAGCAAACTACGTGGCGGCAAAAGCTGGGGTTATCGGCTTGACGAAGACGGCTGCTCGCGAGCTGGCTAGCCGCAATATCACGGTGAATGCTGTTGCGCCAGGATTTATCGATACAGAAATGACTGCTGTATTGCCGGAGGATGTCAAAGCAGGGCTCACAAGCCAAATTCCGCTTGCCCGTTTGGGACAAACAGATGATATCGCATCTGTCGTGCTGTTCCTGGCATCTGACGCAGCCAACTACATGACAGGGCAGACCCTGCACGTAGACGGCGGAATGTACATGTAGGAAGAAAACCTCAATCGAGCGTTTTCACGAAAACTGGTTTTTTGAAAGCTCATCCACTATAATACGGGAGAGGGGGTGAAGCAAGATGGCAGATACTTTGGAGCGTGTAAAGAAAATCATCGTCGATCGTCTGGGTGTAGATGAGTCCAAAATTACTTTGGAAGCTTCTTTCAAAGAAGACCTGGGCGCTGACTCCCTGGATGTGGTTGAACTCGTAATGGAACTCGAAGATGAGTTTGATTTAGAGATTTCCGACGAAGATGCTGAAAAGATCACTTCTGTTGGTGAGGTTGTTAAATACATAGAATCTCACAAGTAGGTTGATCTGTTGGAAGTCCCGTACCATACGGGACTTCTCCTTCAATAGCCACCTGTTACATAATCCAAATAAATACACGTTTTGCATGCAGTGAATGTTAGAAGCTGACTGCTGACTTTCATATAGAGGTGATTGCAATGAAACGCAGAGTGGTGATTACTGGCGTTGGTGTCGTTTCTCCAGTAGGGAATGACGCACAGACTTTCTGGAACAGCTTGCTGGAAGGAAAATCAGGCATTGACCGTGTGGCTGCCTTTGACGCTTCTGATTATCCGACACAAATTGCAGGCGAAGTGAAAAACTTCGATCCTGAGCAGTATATGGACAAGAAAGATATCCGACGTACAGACCGATTCGTTCAGTTTGGATTAGCTGCTGCCAAAATGGCTGTAGAAGATGCAAAACTGGAGATCACGCCAGAAAATGCGGAACGAGTGGGTGTATACATCGGATCCGGAATCGGTGGTCTGACTACATGGGAAGAACAGCATTCCGTATTGTTGGAAAAAGGACCGCGTCGCGTGAGTCCATTCTTCATTCCGATGCTGATTGCAAACATGGCGTCTGGTGCAGTATCCATTCAATACGGTGCAAAAGGACCAACTTCCAGCGCGATTACCGCTTGTGCGACAGGTACAAATGCGATCGGTGATGCGCTGCGTCTGATCCAGTTCGATCACGCAGATGTCATGATCGCAGGTGGAGCAGAAGCAACGGTGCGTCCAATGGCATTTGCAGGCTTTTGCTCAGCGAAAGCGATGTCCACCAGAAACGAGGAGCCGCAAAAAGCAAGCCGTCCGTTTGACCAAGACCGCGATGGCTTCGTAATGGGCGAAGGTGCTGGTGTACTGATCTTGGAAGAGCTTGAGCATGCGAAAAAACGTGGAGCAACGATCATCGCGGAAGTCATTGGCTACGGGATGAGTGCAGATGCTCACCATATTACTTCTCCATCTCCTGGTGGCGAAGGGGCAGCGCGTTGCATGGCAAGCGCAATGAAAGACGCTGGCGTTGACCCAACGGAAGTCCAATATATTAATGCACATGGTACTTCTACTGGCCAAGGAGATATCGCAGAAACACAAGCGATCAAGAGTGTGTTTGGCGAGCATGCATACAAACTGGCTGTCAGCTCGACTAAATCGATGACAGGCCATTTGCTGGGTGCTACTGGTGGTGTCGAAGCAATCGCGACGGCATATGCGCTGCGTGATCAAGTACTGCCTCCAACAATCAACTTGGAAAATCCGGATCCAGAATGTGATCTGGACTATGTTCCGAACCATGCGCGCAAGGCGACCGTCAATGTGGCTGTTTCCAATACATTTGGATTCGGCGGTCACAACGCAACGGTAATCCTGAAGCGATACGAAGCATAAATGAGCCCTACTGATAGAAAAAGTAGGCAGTCTCCTGGAATGGTGGTGAGGGTGATGAATTTTGCACAGCTGCAAGAAACGATAGGCTTTCGCTTTCGCGATGAAAGTGTTTTGCGGCAGGCATTCACCCATTCTTCCTACGTGAACGAGCAACGCGGCAAACGTATATCAGACAATGAGCGGCTAGAGTTTTTGGGGGATGCTGTGCTGGAGTTGACTGTCTCCCAGTTTTTGTATAAAACTTTTCCGAAGATGAGCGAAGGGGAAATGACGAAGCTGCGTGCAGCCATTGTCTGTGAACCTTCTCTCGTTAAGTTTGCTGAACTGTTGAATTTTGGCGATCTCGTATTGCTGGGAAAAGGGGAAGAGCTGACAGGTGGACGTCAGCGACCAGCCTTGCTAGCGGACGTTTTTGAGGCGTTTGTAGGTGCGCTTTACTTGGATCAGGGGTTGGACGCGGTCTTTTCCTTTATGGAAAAATACGTGTACCCGCGCATCGACAAAGGAGAGTTTGCCCAGGTAACCGACTTCAAGAGCCAGTTGCAGGAATTTGTTCAACAAGACAATCTGGGAGACATCCATTACCGAATAGTAGAAGAAAAAGGACCAGCTCATAATCGAGAATTCGTATCTGAGGTGCTTTTGAACAATCGTTCGCTTGGCATCGGCTCTGGCCGCTCCAAAAAAGAAGCGGAACAGCAAGCTGCTGCACGAGCGTTGGTCAAGCTGGGGGATAAATAATCACTCGTCAGCGAGAAGGGCTGCATCATCTGCTACAAGATGGTGCAGCTTTTTTCTTTCGGGTGGGAAACATAGGGAAAATACTGCGAGATGACCGCTATCTATGATACACTTACCTATAGATGACCATGTAGGCTCGTAGTAGGTAGCTCCTGTTTGATGCAGGGGCTTCTTTTCGGGTACCATCCGAACCTTGCATGTTTTTAAGTCTGTCAGTTTGGCAGGCAGTCTGGATGGTTTCTTAAGGAGGACCGTACGTATGTATTTGAAACGCCTGGAGCTGGCTGGATTCAAATCCTTTGCCGATCGCACGGAATTGGAATTTGTACCAGGGGTAACAGCTGTAGTGGGACCGAACGGAAGCGGGAAAAGTAACGTTTCTGATTCGATCCGCTGGGTGCTGGGGGAACAGAGCGCGAAGTCGTTGCGTGGAGCGAAAATGGAAGACATTATTTTCGCGGGCAGTGATAAGCGCAAGCCAGTGAATTTCGCAGAAGTGACACTCACCTTGGACAATACAGATCGTTCGCTCGATGTGGAGTATTCGGAGGTATCCGTTACCCGCAGAGTGTATCGTTCTGGTGACAGTGAGTACTACATAAACAACAGATCCTGCCGTCTAAAAGACATCATGGAGATGTTCATGGATACCGGGCTGGGTAAAGAAGCGTATTCCATTATTGGTCAAGGAAAAATTGAGGAAATTCTCAGTACCAAGTCCGAGGATCGCCGTGGAATATTTGAAGAAGCAGCCGGAATCGTCAAATACAAAACGCGCAAGCGCGAGGCTGAGAAAAAGCTCGATGACACCGAACAAAATCTGGTGCGTATTCACGATATCGTCAGTGAAATTACAGAGCAGATCGGACCTTTGCAAGAGCAGGCAGAAACAGCCAAGACGTACAAGGAGCTTCATCGCCAGCTGGTTGAGCATGAAGTAGCTCTTTACGTGCAGCAAATTGAAGCAGCTCATACGAAGTGGGAAGCAGCCACAGGACGCGTAGAGGAACTCAAGCATCTGTTAATCGGACAAACGACCGAAGCATCCAAGCAAGAAGCTGACTTGGAGCAGGCGCGTTTTCATGTCACCCAAATCGACCAATCTATCGAAGAACTGCAACAAGTTCTTTTGACAGTCAGTGAAGAGACCGAGAAAGTCGAAGGACAACGTGAGGTATTGCGGGAGCGTATGCGCAATCTCAATGCCAATCGCCAGCAGACGATGGAGCAGATGCATCGGATTACCGAGAAGCAGCACGGGATTGAGGCCGAACTGGCTGAAGAACAAGAGCGGGCAAAGGAAGCGGATCGTCGAATGACCGAAGCCCACGCTTCGCTGCAAGAAGCAGAAGGTCAATTTTTTTCCATGGTGCAATCACTGACAGATGATGTCGAGCGTTTGAAGAGCGATTACTTCGAAAAGCTTAACGAAATGGCGAATCTGCGCAACGAAAATCGCCATCAAGAGCAGCTTCTCAAGACTAGCGAGGCCAGAGTTGAACGCCAATTGTCTGGAAAAAAACAGCTGGATGAAGAAGAAGAGCAGCGACTAGCTCAGTTGAGCCAGCTCCAAGATCAGCTGGAGAAGATCGTTTCTACCATTGAAGAAACCGGCGTCAGATACAAAGAGCTGGTTGAGGGCATGCGCGAAGGACAAGCACGCCTTGAAACAACTCGTCGAGAGCTGCGCCACTGGGAACAAAAGCGGGAAGCAGCGAAGTCGCGTTTTGACCTGTTAAAAGAAATGCAGTCGGAGTTCGCAGGGTTTCAGCAAGGGGTAAAAGAAATTTTGAAAGCACGCGAGCGGGGCTTCAAAGGGATCCATGGAGCAGTCGCTGAGCTCGTTGTCGTGCCACAGCAATACGAGACAGCGATGGAAGTCGCATTGGGTGGCGCACTGCAAAACGTCGTCGTGGACAACGAAGCATCCGGTCGTGCAGCCATTGCTCACTTGAAGCAGCACAATGCGGGTAGGGCGACATTTCTTCCGCTCGATGTCATCCGTTCTCGCACCTTGCAGGCAAGCGATAAGCGCCAGCTGGAGGCGGAAAGCGGAGTTGTTGGAATCGCGAGTGAGCTCGTGTCCTTTGAGGAAGCGTACCGACCCATCCTCGAAAGTCTATTGGGCAATGTCATTATTACGGAAAAGCTGGAGCAGGCAAACCGAGTGGCCCGTACCCTTGGCTACCGCTATCGTGTCGTGACGCTGGAAGGCGATATCGTGAATGCTGGCGGTTCCATGACAGGCGGGGCCTTGAAAAAGAACAGCACGAACCTACTTGGACGCAACCGTCAATCAGAAGAGTTGGAAGCACAGCTGGTAGAAATCGACCAGGCAATTTCTGGGCATACTACCCTTATGGAGCAGCTGACGAAGGAATTGACGCAAATGCAGCAGGAGCAAGAAGCTCTGCGTACAGAAGGCGAGAGTCTGCGACTGAAAGAACAGGAAGTAAAAGGGCTTTTGAAGCAAAAAGAATCGGAAGGTAGATCCTTGGGCGAGCGAGCAAAGCTTGTTGAACAAGATATTGAAGGCTATCGCCGCGAGATGGAAGAAGCCAAACGCAAGCAAGAGCAGCTGCAAGCCTCTTTGGCTGCCATGGAGCAAGAGGAAAAAGAGCTCGGTGCGCAGATCGCAGAAGCAGAGGCGAAACGCCAAGAGCAGCTCGAATCCAAAGAAGAAATGAATCAAAAAATAACAAGTCTCAAAGTACTGAATGCGCAGGTCAAGCAAGAGTATCAATCACGATTGGAGCAAACAGAGCGTTTGCTGGAGCAAAAAAGCCAATTGCAGCGCGAATGGGAAGAACAAAACGCGAACTTGGCATCTCTTGATGAGCTGGAGCGTACGAACGAATCGTCCGGGCTTGAGCTGGATCAGCGCATTAGCGAATTGCGTCAGGATAAAGACCGTGTAGCTGGCTTGATTCAAGAGCGGCGAAGTGAGCGGGCGACTCTCTTTTACAAACAGGAGCAAGTGGAACAGCAGGTGAAGGAAATCCGCCGCGAGGTCAAATCGCTCGAGGAAAAGCTTCATCAGGAAGAAGTAAAAGTAAACCGTAACGAGGTAGAGCTCGATCATCTGTTGAATAAACTCTCCGAAGAATACGAAATGAGCTACGACCTGGCAAAGCAAAAATATCCGGCACGTGGCGAAATTCAGGAAGAGACACAAGTGGTCAATCGTCTCAAAAAACAGATTGGGGCACTTGGCACTGTGAATCTTGGCGCGATTGAGGAATATGAGCGCTTGTCCGAGCGACAGCAGTTCTTAAGCTCGCAGGAAGCTGATTTGAATGAAGCAAAAGACATGCTCTATCAAGTGATCCAAGAAATGGACGCAGAGATGTCGCGCCGCTTCAAAGAAACATTTGATGCGATCTCGGAGCAGTTCCGCGACGTGTTTGTCCAACTGTTTGGAGGAGGACGAGCAGATCTTGTACTCTCCAATCCAGATAATTTGCTTGAGACGGGCATCGATATCGTGGCGCAGCCACCTGGCAAGAAGCTGCAAAATCTTGCGCTCTTATCCGGGGGCGAACGCGCTTTGACTGCGATGGCCTTGCTATTTGCCATCCTGCGTGTGAAACCAGTACCATTCTGTGTATTGGATGAGGTAGAAGCCGCTTTGGATGAGGCAAACGTTAACCGTTTCGCCGAGTACATGCACCATTTCAGTAACCAGACGCAGTTTATTTGCGTCACGCACAGAAAAGGCACAATGGAGAGCGCAGACGTGCTATACGGTATCACGATGCAAGAGGGCGGCGTGTCCAAACTCGTCTCCGTGAAGCTGGAGGACAGCGACAAGTTTATCGAATCAGCCTCTTAAACGGATTTGCCATTCAATTGATACTACCCGCAAAGGAAGATGAACATGAGTTTTTTCAAGCGCCTTCGTGATGCTATTGTCCAAAAGTCCGAAGAGGTCACCCAGAAGTTTACGGATGGTCTGGCTAAAACGAGAGACCTGTTAGTAGAAAAAGTAGAGGATTTGGTACGTCGCTACAAAAAGATCGACGATGACTTTTTCGATGAATTAGAGGAAATTTTGATTACGTCCGATGTGGGCGTCAATACCGTGATGGAGCTCATTGACGACCTGCGGACAGAAGTACGCAAGCAAAAAATTGAGAATGCGATCGACCTGCAGCCGATTCTCTCAGAAAAACTGGTTGCCCTTTTGAAAAATGATGATGCGGCGGATACGACTCTGAACGTAGAGGACGGTCGTCTGAACGTCATTTTGTTCGTAGGGGTAAACGGAGTAGGGAAAACGACCACAATCGGTAAAATGGCACATATGTTCAAGCAGCAAAATAAAAAAGTGCTGTTGGCAGCAGGTGACACGTTCCGTGCAGCAGCGATTGAACAGCTAGAGGTTTGGGGAGAGCGTGTAGGAGTTGACGTAATCAAGCAACAGCAAGGCTCTGATCCAGCTGCTGTGATCTACGATGCGATTCAGGCAGCGAAATCCCGACAGGTTGATGTGCTGTTGTGCGATACCGCAGGCCGCTTGCAAAATAAAGTCAATCTGATGGAAGAGCTGGCGAAGGTACACCGCGTATTGCAGCGTGAATTGCCAGGAGCTCCGCATGAGGTCTTGCTAGTTTTGGACGCTACGACTGGACAAAATGCGCTTTCGCAGGCGAAAACGTTTGGTCAGTCTGCTGGTGTAACAGGTTTAGTCCTGACCAAGCTGGATGGTACAGCAAAGGGCGGTATCGTCATTGCGATTCGCAACGAGCTGAACATTCCAGTGAAATACGTCGGGTTGGGGGAAAGAATGGATGACTTGCAGCAGTTTGATCCCGAGCAATTTGTTCATGCGCTGTTTGCTGGATTGATCCAAAAAGATGAAACAGAAGAGCAGGAAAATGCGTAAAACATAGTGTTTCGAAGATAAAAAAATGATGTCAATAAAAAACCTTGACACTAGGTGTGGAATTAGGTACTATAATCTACGTGCTGTAAAGAAAAAGCCTTTACAGTTTGAAACGAGTACCTCATAGCAAAGGATTGGTTTCATGTTAGAAAAGACCAATCAAGTCAATCTCTTGTTTGACTTTTACGCGCCGCTACTCAAGGGCAAGCAGCGAGAATATCTTGAGCTGTATTATCTGGACGATTTATCGCTCGGAGAAATTGCCGAGATGCATGAGGTCAGCCGCCAAGCTGTTTATGATCATATCAAGCGGGCAGAGAAGCAACTGTTTGAATACGATCAGAAGCTTTGCCTCGCTGAGCGTCATGAAAAGCGCATGGACGTGTTGAATCGCATGAACGAACTTGTAAGTGAGCTTTCGGAGAGCGAGACAAGAGACGAGCTGAACACTTTGCTCCACCAACTGTCAGAGATGGATTAGGAGGGCTCGCATGGCGTTTGAGAGCTTAGCCAATCGGCTGCAAAACGCATTTGACAAACTGCGCGGCAGAGGGAAAATAGACGAGACCATCGTGAATGAAGCGATGCGTGAAGTTCGTCTGGCCCTGCTGGAAGCAGACGTTAACTTTAAAGTAGTAAAAGACTTCGTTGCTCGTGTCAAGGAGCGCGCAGTCGGTCAGGAAGTCATGAAAAGCCTGACGCCTGGTCAAATGGTGATCAAGATCGTGAACGAAGAGCTGGTCGCTCTGATGGGTGGTAACGTCGCTCAGCTCACGATGGCGCACCGCCCGCCGACCGTCATCATGATGGCAGGTTTGCAAGGGGCAGGTAAAACGACCACAACAGGTAAGCTGGCCAAGTATTTGCAAAAGCAAAACCGCAAGCCGCTTCTGGTAGCAGGAGACATTTACCGTCCTGCTGCGATCAAGCAGCTTCAGGTTTTAGGGGACCAACTCAATGTTCCAGTCTTCACTCTCGGTGATCAAGTCAGTCCTGTCGATATCGCTCGCCAAGCGATTGAACACGCGAAGACGAATCATCTCGACGTAGTCCTCATCGATACCGCAGGTCGCCTGCATATTGACGAAGCGCTAATGGACGAGTTGAAGCAGATTCGCGAGGTAACCAAGCCCGATGAGATTTTGCTCGTCGTGGACTCGATGACAGGTCAAGATGCCGTCAATGTAGCAGAGAGCTTTAATAGCCAGCTCGAACTGACTGGTGTGGTTCTCACGAAGCTCGACGGTGATACCCGAGGCGGTGCGGCACTGTCCGTCAAAGCTGTCACTGGCAAGCCGATCAAATTCGCGGCGATGGGTGAAAAGCTGGATGCGCTCGAACCGTTCCATCCGGATCGTATGGCTTCCCGTATTTTGGGTATGGGGGACGTACTCAGCCTGATTGAAAAAGCACAGGCATCCGTGGATGAAGACAAAGCACGCGATATGGAACGCCAAATGCGTCAAGGTGAGTTTACCTTCGACATGTTCTTGGACTCCATGCAGCAGCTTCGCAACCTGGGTCCTTTTGAAGACATTCTCGGCATGCTGCCAGGAATGAACAAGATGAAGGGCAAAATGAACGTGGATGAGAAGCAGATTGCCCGCGTTGAAGCGATCGCCAAATCCATGACCAAACAAGAGCGCGCTAATCCTGATTTATTGAATGCCAACCGTCGCAAGCGCATCGCAAGCGGAAGCGGAACGAGTATTCAAGAAGTCAATCGCTTCCTCAAGCAGTTCGAGGAAATGAAAAAGATGATGAAGCAATTCTCAGGCGCTGCTGACAAGATGGTCAAGAAGTCGAAGAAAAAAGGCTTCGGATTACCTTTCATGGGCAAAGGCGGAGGTAACAACCAAGGCGGCATGAACTTCCCTTTTAATTTCAAGCCACCGTTCAAGTAAGTAGGCATGATCTCTCGCGACACTGACTTATCAGATGGACGCGATGGTTCAGATATAGTAGCACCAACGCAGATGTTCTTCTAGCGTTGATTAATACAGGAGGTGACACAACATGGCAGTAAAAATCCGTCTGAAGCGTATGGGTTCCAAGAAAGCTCCTTTCTACCGTGTAGTAGTAGCTGACTCCCGTTCCCCACGCGATGGCCGTTTCATTGAAGAAATCGGTTACTACAATCCGGTTGCACAACCGGCAGTGGTGAAAATTGATACCGACAAAGCGGTACAATGGATCCTGAATGGTGCAGCTCCAACTGATACCGTTCGTAACCTTCTCTCCAAAGAAGGCGTTATGGCTAAAGTGCACGAAACCAAATACGGCAAGTAAGTCGGTCATCTGGAGGTTTGATGATGAAAGCGCTGGTCGAAACGATCGCTAAAGCTCTCGTCGATCATCCGAATGAGGTTCGTGTTAACGCAGTGGACAAAGAGCGAACTCTCGTCTTTGAATTGTCTGTGCACCCTGATGATATGGGGAAGATTATTGGCAAGCAAGGTCGAATCGCGAAAGCCCTGCGCACGGTCGTGATCGCCGCATCCGTGGAAACGGACAAGCGTGTCACGGTTGAAATTGTATGAGAAAAGGCTGGGAGCTTTCCCAGTCTTTTTTCTAGTATCCAAGATGCTCATAAACCATGATGGTTTTTCCGAAAGGAGTGGCGAAAGGTGCTTACTATATTTCGGACGGTACAGGTTAAACTGATCATTACGGAAGCATCACGGGCTGCTCTCATTGATCAGTATAGCCAACGACTTCGTTTGCAGCGTAAAGAGTGGGAGCAGTGGCAGTTTCAATCGAAAAAGCTATTAACCGAGGCGAAGAAAAAGTCTGCGGATACATATGCGTTGGCGCAGGAAAAAATCGCGCAAGAAGAGCGTCGACGCAAGGAAAAGATAGATCATCTGACATATACCCTCCAGCAGGTAGAAAATCTCCCAGAGGGAAGCGAGATCGATTACCAGACTGTTCAAAGCCCTGTCACGATTCAAGAGGGCGATGTATGGGATGAAATTATGTCCGGAACGGAAATCATGATAAAAGATGGCCTGGTACATGAGATTCGGTTACAAACGAAAAATGGGAACAAAGAAAAGGAGGAATGAACACGTTGAGCCAAAATAGTTTTTACGGAGTAGGCAAACTGGTTAATACGCATGGCCTGCGTGGTGAAGTACGTGTAACACCGACGACTGACTTTCCAGATCAGCGTTTTCACAAAGGAAATGAACTGTACTTGTTCCATCCGACACTCAGTGAGCCGCTAAAATTGAAAATCGCTTCCCGTCGCTCGCATAAAAATTTTGAGATTGTGAGCTTTCATGGCTTCGAGCATATTAACGATATCGAAAAGTACAAGGGCGGAGAGTTGAAGATTCCAGCGGAAGCGCTGATGGAATTAGAAGAGGACGAGTTCTACATTCATCAGCTCGTCGGTTGCGTCGTAGTAACTGACGAGGGCGAAGAACTGGGGAAAATCGTGGATGTCATGCAGCCAGGAGCAAACGATGTGTGGGTAGTGAAGGGAAACCGCGGAGAAATCTTGCTGCCGTATATCGATGAATGCATCAAGGAAGTGGACATCGCGAACAAACGTGTGGTCTGCCATCTGATGGAAGGCTTGCTGTAGGAGGAACTTCAGATGCGGATCGATATTTTCACGCTCTTTCCCGAAATGTTTACAGGTGTTTTGTCCAGCAGTATTTTGGGAAAGGCAAGCGAAAAAGAACTGGTTGATTTTCACGTCACCAATTTTCGCGATTTCTCTGAGAGCAAGCATGGTACAGTAGACGACACCCCTTATGGTGGTGGCGGTGGAATGGTTTTGAAGCCAGAGCCGTTGTTCCGGGCAGTAGAAGCCTTGTCAGGAGAGAAAAAACCTCGAGTGATTCTGCTGTGTCCACAGGGTGTACCTTATCATCAAAAGCTTGCAGAAGAGTTAGCGCAAGAAGAGCACCTTGTCTTCATTTGCGGTCATTATGAAGGGTACGACGAGCGAATTCGGGAGCATCTCGTCACGGATGAGATATCGATTGGGGACTATGTACTGACCGGCGGGGAGCTTGCAGCGATGGTCGTAATCGACAGTGTTGTCCGCTTGCAACCAGGGGCATTAGGAAACCAGACGTCAGCCGTGGAGGATTCCTTTTCAACGGGGTTGCTTGAATACCCTCATTACACGAGACCGGCTGAGTTTCGTGGCTGGAAGGTTCCAGATGTTTTACTGTCTGGACACCATGCGAATATCATCAGTTGGCGGTTAAAGGAATCGCTGCGGAGAACCAAAGCACGACGTCCAGATTTATTGGATAAAGTAGAGCTGACGAAGGAAATGAAAAAGCTTTTAGCTGAATTGGAACAGGAAAAAAAGTAGGGGACAATTGATAGAACGTCCTTGTGGTTTACTACCTACTGTGTTAATATATTTCTTGTGGCAATTTTGCCCGCTGACTAAGGCGGTCCGCTACTCGTATCTCAACTACTTGTGGTTGACCCTACTAAATGGGTTAGACGAGTAAGAACGTCTATCGGAAGGAGGAAATTCAAATGAACCAAATTATCCGTGAACTGGAAAAAGCGCAATTGAAACAGGACATTCCTGCGTTCCGACCTGGTGACACTGTTCGTGTACACGTTAAGGTTATCGAGGGTCAGCGTGAGCGTATCCAGCTGTTCGAAGGCGTATGTATTCGCCGTCGCGGTACAGGTGTCAGCGAAACATTTACAGCTCGTAAGATTTCTTACGGCGTAGGTGTTGAGCGTACATTCCCAGTACACACGCCTAAGATCGACAAGATCGAAATCGTGCGTCATGGTAAAGTACGTCGTGCGAAACTGTACTATCTGCGCGATCGCGTAGGTAAAGCAGCTCGTATTAAAGAAATTCGTCGATAAGCGTAACGCTTAGAAAGAGGACTGGCCTGCTTGCCAGGCCTCTTTTTTCCATTTAACGATCTTGAAATAAAATAGTTCATCTTGACATATGTTACAGCTAAGGTTGGACGAGCTTTCATGGGAGGATCGTAAGTCATGAGCGAAGAAATTACCTCCAGTCATAAGAAGAAAAATGAACTATGGGAATGGATAAAGGCACTTGGGATCGCGTTAGTCTTGGCGTTTCTCATTCGTACCTTTTTGTTCGCCCCGTTTATTGTAGAAGGCGAATCCATGGAAATTACATTACATAACAGCGAAAAATTAGTTGTGAACAAGGCGATTTACTTTTTGCAAGATCCGAAGCCTAGTGAAATCATCGTGTTCCATGCTGAAAAGGAACGAGATTACATCAAGAGAGTCATTGCTGTTGAGGGTGATACAGTAG
This sequence comes from Brevibacillus sp. IT-7CA2, assembly GCF_949767855.1. Lineage (NCBI taxonomy): Bacteria > Bacillati > Bacillota > Bacilli > Caryophanales > Paenibacillaceae > Brevibacillus > Brevibacillus sp. IT-7CA2. Next base: position 431,556 of record NZ_CATKQT010000011.1, on the reverse strand, counting down.
AGGTCAAAAGCGATCAGCTGCTGGTCAATGGCAAAGTGGTAGAGGAACCGTATCTTGCACAATTCAAAGAACAAGCGAAGCAGCAGGGAGAGCCGTTCTTTACCCACGATTTTCCCCCGGTCCAAATACCAGCAGACCATATCTTTGTGATGGGCGACAACAGGTTGAACAGTCATGACAGCAGAGCCATTGGTCCTGTTGCCGTCAGTACGGTTGTTGGTAGAGCTGAATTTACTTTTTGGCCGGTTGCGGGAATTCGCTTGACTAGATAACGCAAAGCTTCAAGGTAGGTGAGACATCATGACGATCCAATGGTTTCCTGGCCATATGGCTAAAGCACGTCGTCAAGTAACGGAAAAGCTGAAGTTAATCGATGTAGTCATTGAGCTTCTCGATGCACGTCTGCCGCTTTCCAGCCGTAATCCGATGATTGACGAGATTGTCAGTGATAAACCACGTTTGATATTACTTAACAAAGCAGATTTGGCGGATGAACGGGCAACAGATGAGTGGATTGCTTATTTTCGCAAACAAGGCATTCGCACATTGCCGATTGATGCCCTGAGTGGAAAAGGTGTCAGCAAGCTGCCAGAAATGTGTAAGGAGCTAGCTGCTGACATGCTGGCAAAGCGCAGTGAGCGGGGGATGCAAGGTCGTGCCATCCGCATTATGATCTTGGGAATCCCCAATGTCGGCAAGTCTTCCCTTATTAACCGCTTGTCCAAGCGCTCGGTAGCGGCAACAGGTGATCGACCAGCGGTAACCAAGGCGCAACAATGGGTAAAAATGGGCGATACACTAGAGCTTCTCGATACGCCTGGTATTCTTTGGCCGAAATTCGAAGATCAGATGGTAGGTCTGCGATTGGCGGCAAGTGGGGCAATTAAAGACGAGCTCATCGATTTTACGGAGGTAGCATTATTTGTTATCAGCTACATGATGCACTACTATCCGGAACGCCTGATCGAACGCTTCAAGCTAAAAGAATTGCCTGAGGATCGAGTAGAAATGCTTGAAGAAATCGGGAAGAAGCGTGGATGCCTCGTTTCTGGTGGAAATATCGACTACGACAAGGCAGCGGAAATTTTCCTGCGTGAGCTGCGTTCCGGCAAGCTGGGAACGATCTCTGTCGAGCGCCCGATTGACTGGGAAATGGACGAACCGATTGGTAAGCCAGTATCTTTTCCAGAATAAGCTTTCCAGCCATCAAAAACCTGTCTATCGATATATACGGTAGGCAGGTTTTTTACTATGAGGATCGGTAAGGAGAAATGAGTCAATGAATCTAGCGGATATGTCGATAAAAGAAATACGAGTGACGATGGAAAAGTTGGACGAGGTACCCAAAGATTTTTTACAATTGCTGAAAGAAGATAAAAGAGCGGGTGTGCAGGCTCTAGCGAAGCAGGTGGAAGCAGCGATTGTGCGTCAAGAAAAGCTCGCACAGATGTGGGCTGACATGACCGTATATGAGAAAGCCATGTTTGAGAAGGGGCATCAGTACATATTCGGAGTTGATGAGGTCGGAAGAGGACCATTGGCTGGTCCAGTTGTCGCGTGTGCCGTGTGCCTGCCCAAGGATTTTTACTTGCCAGGCCTGAATGACTCGAAGAAGCTACCTGTATCCACTAGGGAAGCTTTTTGCGAAATCATTCAAAGAGATGCACTTGCTGTGGGAATCGGAATTGTCGATGCAGCAAGAATCGATGCGATCAATATATTGGCTGCTACAAAAGAGGCGATGAAGCTGGCGATCCAACAGGCAGGTAAATCTCCAGATGCTTTACTGATTGACGCTGTGCAGCTAACCGGAATGGATTGCGAGCAGGTTCCGATTATCGGGGGAGATGCCAAGAGTGTCTCGATTGCAGCCGCATCGATCGTAGCCAAAGTCACCCGCGATCGATTGATGGCCCAGTATGCCGAACAATATCCAGCCTATGGCTTTGACAAACATGCAGGCTACGGCACCCCTGAGCATCTGGCAGCAATCGCTCGATTTGGACCTACACCGATTCATCGCAAGACATTCACTGGCGTAAAAGAACACGCCTAAAAAGTGCTAGTAACATATTGCCTACAGGAGGAGGATCTGCATGTTTTCCCCGTCGCAACTTATTCAATCATTCGTGCAAAAAGCACCCATATCCGCTCCGAAGCCGGTTGAGCTTACTCCCGGACAAGTGTTTAAAGGCACGGTAATCAAGCATTACCCGGACAATATGGCGCTCGTACAAGTCGGGGGAATGCAGGTTCAGGCGAAAATGGAAGCAAGTCTGGAACCGGGCCAGAAAGCTTGGCTACAAGTCCAACCATCAACAGGTGTCGTCACGTTGAAGGTTTTGGAAAGCGTCGGTGAAGGAGCTGGCAAAGACGCATCTCTAGAAGGGCTAATGCGGTCACTAGGGATTGCCGATACAAAAGAGAACAAAGCGATCGTGCAAGCCCTGCTTGGTGCCAATCTTCCTGTGAATAAGGAAACGATACAAGCTTTTTCAGCCGTGGCTGGGCGATTAGGAGTAGACAATGCCACTATTGAGGCATTCATGACTGCCATGAAACGAAATTTGCCACTGTCTCCCGATACAATCGCAGGGCTCAAAGCTTTTTTATCGGACAAACCAATGGGGCAGCTCATGCAAAACCTGCTGCAGCAAGCCTCGCTCTTTTTAGAGGGAGAGGGCCAGCCTTCACAGCCGACAGGGCAGGTGCCTCAAAGCCAATCACAGCAAGTCCCCGGACAAGCTAATGTAGCAACGGGAGATGTCAAACAGCTTGTTAGTCAGTTAAAAGAAAAGTTGACGGGACTCTCTTTCCTTATCGCGGGGAACGATGGTACAGACGAGGGACTGGCAGTCAAACAAATGCCACAAGGGAATCAGCCCAATCAAGCTGCTTCGCAGAACGCGACTGGAGGAAGCCAGACTCAGCCGCTGCCTGGACAGAGCGGTCAGCCTTCATCGCAAGTGCAGACATCGCCCCAACCATCAACGCAGGCTTTCAGTAACATACCATCGCCATCACAAGCTGTTTTGTCAACTGTTTCCACTGAGACAGTACCTGCACCAAACACCGCCGGTAAGCAGGTGGAATCGCAGCAAAACACCATGACCGGAAAGAGTTATCAGTTGCTGCCTAACCAGACCAGTGGTCCAAGTATCGAGTCAAAAATTGCTCGAAACGAGCCATTGCCTACTCCTCAGTCATTACAGATGAATCAGGACACGATCCAAAACAAGCAGATGGCAGAGCAAAGGGCCGTAGTGACAGATGCTGGGCAAAAAGTCATTCCACAAATGATGTCTCAAGCATCTAGTGCAGCGAATGGAGCCACAGCTGCTAACCCGATTGCTGAATTGTTTCGTCATTTAGGCGTAACCCACGAGAGAGAATTGATGGGACAGGCACTTTCACAGGGGGCAAGCGATTCCCATTCGTTAAAGCAGATGGATACAGTCAAATCCCTCTTGCTGCAAATCAGTCAAGCGCCAGCTCAGGCACTTCCAACCGCCTTGCGTGAAGCTGCAGATCAACTGCTGCAACAAGTGACCGGACAACAGTTGATGATGGTACAGCCCTCTAACCAAGCTTTGTCTCAAATCGTTATGCAAATTCCGATTCGCCAAGCAGAAGGGGATGAGACGGCTTTTGTCCAAATTGAGTCGAAAAAGAAAGGCTCTGGACAGCTTGATCCGGAGAACTGCCGTCTGTTCTTTCATTTGGAGCTCCAAAGTATGGGGACAACCATGATTGATGTAAGTATCGTGAATCGAATCGTGAACCTGCAAATTTTTAACGATACGCCATGGGTGGAAGCACTCATTCAAGGGTCCAAGGATCGTTTTGCTGACCAATTACAGGACGTTGGTTACCATCTATCGGCTATGCGTGTCCAGCCAGTCCCGGCCGAGCGCGGCAAGTCAATAAGTCCGATTCAAACCAAAGGCCCCATCCTGGCTGACTATAAAGGGGTTGACCTTCGCATATGAAGCCGCCATCCTCTTCAGAGCAAAAACGCAAACAGGCAGTTGCGCTAAAATACCAGGCGGGTACCATGGAAGCGCCAAAAATTGTGGCAAAAGGCAAGGGATACGTGGCTGACAATATACTGAAGACAGCTAAGGAGCATGATATACCGGTACAAGAGGACCCATCACTCGTAGAGGTTTTGGGCAAGCTGGATTTGGATCAACAAATTCCTCCGGAGCTGTATCAAGTTGTGGCAGAAATCCTTGCTTTTGTCTATCGCATCGATAAAGGCGGAGGAACCAAATAATGAGCGATCGCCGCCGTCTTCTTGGTCAAAGAGGAGAACAGCTTGCTGAAAGCTTTTTAGTGAACAAGGGTTTCCGTATTGTCGATCGAAATGTTCGAACAAAACGAGGGGAAATGGATTTGATTGCTCTAGACGGAAATTGCTTGGTTTTCATTGAGGTTCGAACGAGGAGCAGCCAATTTTTTGGAACAGCAGGCGAGTCCATTACTTGGAAGAAGAAACAGAAGCTGCGTGAGCTTGCCATCGAATACTTGCAAAAAACCTCACAGCCAATCCCTGCTTTTCGTTTTGATGTCATCGCGATTTACACGGGTACATCAACGCAAGGTGGAGACATCATGAAGCCAGTCATTGAGCATTATGAGAGTGCTTTCTAGGAAAAACGGGCTCTCGACTACGGATATATTGGGGATACGTCTACAGCATCAGTCGCAGAGCCAGCGTACTATGTACTGTACTCGACGCGATGAAACTCCTCCAAGCATCAATATCCGCTTTCCGGCTCAAAGCTGGAAAGCATTTTTTTTGATGAAACGGATCGATTCGATTCGTACAGACAAGCCCATAACTAGTGTCACTTTTGCTTTTGTATTTGGGTTACCAACAATTGTTTGAAATAAAAACAAATATTTTTCAAAAAAAGAGCATATTTGGTGTGACATTTTTCCATCTCATACGTCAATACAAGTATAGGAAATAATTTGGAGGTAAAAACATGAAAAAGATCAAAAGCAACTTAATGAAAAACGTCTCCTTAGCGGTTGCAACAATTTGTACTGTTCAATTTTCAGTTACAGGTATTGCTTCTGCACAAGTCACGACACCACAACCTTTACAAGCTTATAGCGTGGTAGCAAGTACTTCAGGCCTGAAAGCCAACTCGAGTTCAATGAATATCTCCGTAGGTTCAACACAAACGGTTCGCCTTACTTATAATGGCAGCACCATCGATAATGGACTGGTTAACTGGGAAGTAGGCACTTCTAGTATCGCTACTGTTTACAATGGAGTCGTGACAGGTAAAAAGGCAGGATCGACTTTTGTTACAGCAAAATATAATGGAGATAAAGTAACAATCAGAGTCACCGTTTCAAAAGCTGAGATTTTGGAAGCAAATCGTTCTGAAATCAACATTAAAAAAGGTAAGAAATCGACAATTAGTTTGAAATATGCTGATAAGACTCTAGCTGGATCAAAGGCAGATTGGAGTACTGAGGATAAATCCATTGCTACTGTGGATGATGGTGAAATAAAGGGTGTATCTTCTGGAAGCACAATCATTACCGCGGAATATAAAGGCCAAACAGTAGAAATTCAAGTAAATGTTGGTCAAAGCAACTCAGATGGGAAACTGGAAGCAGACGTCTCAAAACTCAAGATGGAGAAAGGCGATAAAGAAACAATCAAATTGACTTATGACGATGATAAACTGTCTGGTTCCAAAGCAACTTGGAAATCGTCGGATACTTCCGTAGCAAGAGTCAGTGATGATGGGGTCGTTACTGCTAGAGCCAAGGGTACAGCTACGATTACTGCCAAATACAAGGGCGACGAGGTAGAAATTGACATCTATGTCGATACAGATGCCTCAGGTAGACTGGAAGCGGATTATACTAGTATTTCCTTGAAAGATGGACAAAGAGAGACTATTCAGTTAAGATATGACGATGAAAAATTGTCTGGTTCCAAAGCAACTTGGAAAACATCCAATTCGTCTATCGCAACTGTAAGTGACGGGGTTGTAACAGCTAGAGGTAAAGGAACTGCTTACATTACAGCTGAATACAAAGGTAACAAGGTAGAGATCCAAGTAAAAGTTGATGCAAATACCTCAGGTAAGCTGGTAGCGGACGACACCAAACTCTCCATGAAGAGAGGAAATCGTGAAATCATTATTCTGACTTACGATGGTGCAGTGATCAGTAATTCCCAAGCAACCTGGAAAACTTCTAGATCTTCCGTAGCAACTGTCAGCAGCAGCGGTACTATTACAGCGACAGGTAAGGGTAAGGCAACGATTACAGCTAGTTACAGAGGCGAAACAGTTGATATTGATGTAACTGTTGATGGTTCATCCTCATCACTGGAAGCGGATGATACCAGCCTCACCATGGATAAAGGTGACAGAGAAATCGTTGTATTGAAGTATGATGGCGACATCATCAGTGGTTCTAAAGCATCATGGAAATCCTCTAAAACTTCTGTAGCGACTGTCAGCAGCAGTGGTACGATTACTGCAAAAGGAAAAGGAACGGCAACGATTACAGCTACGTATAAAGGCGAAAAAGTGGAGATTGAGGTAAAAGTTGACGGCTCAAGCTCAGGTAAGTTGGAGGCAGATGACGACACTATTTCGCTCAAAAAAGGTGACTCCGAAAAGATCAAGCTCACATATGATGGCGATGATATCAGTGGTTCCAAAGCTACATGGAAGTCCTCCAAGTCTTCTGTAGCCACCGTATCAGACAATGGAACTGTAAAAGGGAAAAAGAAAGGTAAGGCCACTATTACAGCAAAATACAAAGGCTATACAGTGGAAATTGAAGTTACTGTAAAATAGGATAGTACAGAAAACTCGCTGAATCTTAATTGGTTCAGCGAGTTTTTTTCAAAAAGAAAGGGAAGCCTGATATTTGTTGTGGAGGAGGAATGAACCTTGAGAGAGACCATCTTGGAAAAGTTAAAAGAAATCGAGCAAGAGCATGACTTGAAAATATTGCTCGCTGTTGAATCAGGAAGCCGAGCATGGGGATTTCCGTCAAAAGATAGCGATTACGATGTACGTTTTGTTTATGTGAAGAAACCCGAATGGTATTTGTCCATTGACGACAAACGGGATGTTGTAGAAGTACCGATCAATGATCTCTTAGATATTAACGGCTGGGATATTCGAAAAGCGCTTAAGCTATTTCGAAAATCGAATCCGCCCCTACAAGAATGGCTTGTGTCAGATATTGTTTATCTCGATACACTTGGCTTTCGAGATGAGCTGGAAAGGTTGCAAGGGGAAGTATTTTCGCCAAAGGCTTCCATGCATCATTACCTCAGTATGGCAAAAGGGAATTTTCGGGACTATCTGCAAGGGGAGCAAGTCAAAATCAAAAAATACTTTTATGTGTTACGCCCGATTCTCGCATGCATATGGATCGAAACGTATCATACGAATCCCCCCATTGGATTTGATCGGTTAGTTGCAGAGCTGATAACCGATTCTACGTTAAAAGGTAAAATTTCTGAGCTGCTCCAAAGAAAAATAGCTGGGGATGAGTTGAACTTGGAGCCAAGGATCGAAGAGCTTCACCATTTTATTGAGGAACAAATTGAGCGTCTGACTGCACTCACTAGTCAATATACAAGGGATCTGGAGGACCCAACAGACAAGCTGGATGAGATATTTCGGAAGTATTTACAGAGGGCGTGGAACGTCAGTTAGTCATGATGGAAACGTTACGATAGATAGGGAGGTACAAATATTCATGCAGGATCATATTCGAAAACATATGCAGCAACCTCTCGAAATTCACTTCGATCAACCAGACAAACCTTACGGCTGCTTCTCCAATTTCTCCGGTCATCCAATAGAGTTGGAAGGAGAACTATGGACAACCTCGGAACACTATCTGCAAGCCAAGAAAGTCTCAGGGATTATTCTTGAAAAAGAGATCATGCGCAAGGCATTACAAGCAAAAGTAGAACAGTACCCTGTCATTCGTGAAATTCTGCTCTCTACTGGGGATGCAGCCTTAATCGATCGTACGAGTAACGATTCAAATATACTAGGAAGATTGTGGATGGAAGTACGTGTAAGCTTAGATGGATATCAACCGCATTTCTATTTGCCGCCGTGGATTGTGTTTCCAGAAGAGCATCCTTATAGTTTGTTTTGGCGGATGGGTTTTGGTGAGGACTATGTCATGCATTATTGGCCATGGCTAGAGGAAATGAGCGAGGATGCCAAGAAAGAGTATGACGCTTATTTTCCGGTACCAGAGGAATGGCAGTTTGAAGATTTGGATGAGGAGGAAGAATGAAGCTACTGTTCATTTGCAGCAGAAATAAATGGAGGAGCTTAACGGCAGAAAAGATTTTTCATGGGATCAATGACTATGAAGTAAGATCAGCAGGTACTGAAACTGGGGCGCGTATCAAAGTAACAAGTGGTCTTATCGGCTGGGCTGATCTCATTTTTTGTATGGAGAAAAAACATGTAAGGCGGTTACAAGAAAAGTTTGGCTCGGAACTGATGGATAAAAGGATCATTTGCTTGGGCATCCCTGATGAATACATATACATGGATGAGGAACTGATCGAGATATTAAAATCGAGTGTTTGCGCATATATAGAGATTCCGGATTAAGCTGTTATTACCCGTTGTCGATGTATACCGGATTATTATGTATAATGGGGATGATATGGCTCGATCGCACTATCCATACTTATCGTAAAGCGAGGATTTTCACCATGAAGAAAAAACTTGTACTGGTTCTAGATGTTGAAGTAGCAGACAAAGCTGATATGCAGCAACTGGCCGATTCTATGTCCACAGCAATTCAATCCGTGGAAGGAATTGCTTTGCAAGACCTGGTTATGTTTGATAACGATGAAAACAATGCTGACAAGCTAATTGCTAACATAAAAAAAGAAATGTCCTAAAGAGGAGAGCAGTCCTGTGTTTTTCGTTTATGTACTGGCTTACCTGATCGTTGCTCTCCTTTATGGATTTTGGACGATGAAAAGCCAACAGCTCTGGGTTCGACTAACAGGAAATTTCATCGTTCACCTATTTATTGCTGCAATAGTGAGTCTCGGTTACTTTTTTGCGTAAAGAAGTGGCTATGACCTGTAAATGGGAGATGAGTGTATGGATTATCAAAAATTGAGTAAAGAACTGTCCTATGCGCTTCGTCATGCCCCCCATGAATATGAGCTTGAGTTAGACGAACTAGGATGGGTACCTATCAAGCAATTGCTTTTGTCACTTCATGAACAGCCCAAGTGGCGAGCGGTTACCGAAGAAGATTTACATACGATGATTGCGTTATCAGAAAAAAAGCGTCATGAGATCAATCAAGGCAAAATTCGCGCCCTCTATGGACATTCAGTGCCGCAAAAGATTCAAAAGGAAGAAAAAGAACCGCCTGCGTATCTTTTTCATGGCACGCCGCAAAAATTCCTCGATTCTATTTTGGCTAGCGGGCTTGTTCCAAAAGGAAGGCAGTATGTGCATCTGTCTGAAGACGTCCAAACAGCACAGCAGGTTGGGAAAAGGCGAGACGATCATCCCGTACTTTTGCGAATCGATGCGAGGCAAGCTTGGCAAGATGGTGTGAGGTTTTACCATGGAAATGAGCTCGTTTGGTTAGCAGATCACGTGCAAAAAGAATACATCACCGTCTATCAGAAGTAGCTCGATTTGCTCAAGAAGAAACAACACAGCATGAGAAAAGACTCGCATTCGATCGCGGGTCTTTTTTATATCAACGTTAATCGTAAGGAGGTAAAAGCGGCATGGAATTGTTGTTTGCTTTTCTACTGTTGGCAGGACTTTTTGCAATTTACGACGCGATTCGGAAGATGAACCAGAACATCGTAACACAAGTGGATCAAAACCAGCGAATCATTGAACTACTGAATGAATTGAAGAGAAAGCAGTGAGGTAAGTCTGACTGAGCACGACTGCGCAGTTGTCACGACAGGCTTGGAGTAAGCAGTTTTTTACGTATTCTGCATGATGATCGATGAGTGGAAAATCGCTAATCCGGAGTAAACTGTAATTACATCCATCGGGCACGGTGTCGTCCCCCATCGTATTCAAATGGTTTCAGCAATAATACCCGTTCTAAATCGTTGGATAAAGTGATGCGGTCCAGTTCACCTTCGTTTTTATGCTTTTTCATAAAGATAAAAAATACCGTCGTCGATCGACCAACAACGTAATGAATGCCTCCAATCGCTTGTTTGCGAGGGTAAGTATTTTTCGAGGTCATTTACGATTTTTTCCCAATTTTGATCACTATCATTAATCTCAATGAACTCACCGTATACCAAGTCAAAAACGAGGTAACCCATTTCGTACTCAATGCAATCGATCTTATAGTAAGAGACACCGTATACTTCGTCCCAGTCGATCTGAACAGGTTCAGCATGTTCGTAGTGGATGGAAATTTGATGGCGATCAACAGTAAAAATCAAAGAGAACCAACCCCTTTCCTGTTTATTTGCAGTATACCTGTTGGAGTGAAAGTTTTCCATAAATGTATGGGGGAGTAGAAGCTACGTGGGGAGAGTGCAGACGTCAAGTTTGGAAATGAGTTAGATTAAGAGTTATTAGAATTAATAGCAATCAGGAGAATTCTTTAACGATGTGGTCCGCTATCAATAAAAGCATTTTACTGTTCTATACCCAATGCAAATGAAGTCCAGAATAAAAGACTTTTGACAAGTTTGTATAAACGTTTCGGCAAAAGCCCCAATTTACTTGCCCACCCCCTCTATCTTTTCCTACCCTATAACCAGAGGGGGAGAGAACATGTACGCATGCAGTTATTCAGGCACTGTGCTTGGCATTGACGGAATGGTCGTCACTGTAGAAACAGACATAGCAAATGGCTTACCTCAATTCGATTTGGTCGGGCTTGGCGGTTCAGCAGTTAAAGAAGCGAGAGATCGCGTTCGTGCTGCCTTGCGCAATGCAGGATACGACTACCCAATGCAGCGGATCACTGTCAACCTGGCACCAGCAGACCAGCGTAAGGAAGGTTCTGGTTTCGACCTTGCTATTGCCTTTGGAATTTTACTAGCATCGAAGCAAATGCTCCCTAGAGCAGAGAGAATCCTTGTTCTAGGAGAGTTGGCATTAGACGGTTCTCTTCGCCCTGTAACGGGTGTACTCCCCATCCTGCTAGAATCCAAAAATGCAGGATTTACCCACGTGATTCTCCCCGAACAAAATGCAGCGGAAGCACGGCTAGTCGACATTACCGTATTACCTGCGAGCAATCTGGAAGAGGCCGTGAACTATTGGAAAGAAGGACTTCATAGTAAAAACTCCGACTATATTTTTCCCGAGTCAGAGAAAGGCAAGACAAATGCGAACCAGCTGCCTCCCGACTTTGCCAATGTTTACGGACAGCAATTTGTAAAACGTGGCTTGGAGATCGCAGCAGCTGGATTTCATAATGTGATATTGGTGGGGCCTCCAGGTTCAGGGAAAACCCTATTAGCAACTTGCCTGCCTGGCATCATGCCTAACATGACCATTCATGAATCTTACGAAGTGACGAAAATATACAGTATTGCTGGTCAATTGAAGCGGGAGAGTGGGCTTGTCGAGGAGAGACCTTTTCGTGCCCCGCACCATACGATTACCGCTACTGCACTAATTGGCGGTGGTGCGCAAATCCCGCGTCCCGGAGAGTGTAGCTTGTCTCACGGTGGTATCCTCTTCCTTGATGAGATGCCCGAGTTTTCTCGGCATGTATTAGAGGTACTGCGCCAGCCGCTGGAATCAGGGGTTGTCACGATTGGACGATCTAAGCAGGTTTTTACCTTCCCTGCTCGGTTTCTGTTAATCGGTTCGTGCAATCCTTGCCCTTGTGGATTCTTTGGTACTCGAGAGAAGCAAACCTGCTCGTGCTCTCCCCAACAAATCTACAAATACCGTTCAAAGCTCTCAGGTCCCTTGCTAGATCGCATAGATCTGCACATCGAGGTTCCGAGAGTACCCGTTCAACTTCTTCACAACAGAAAAGCAGAGGAGTCCTCAAAAAACATTCAGATGCGAGTAGAGCAAGCGAGAGCTGTCCAATGCGAAAGATACCACTATCGTCCAGGATGTCCTTTTAACAGTGTGATGAATGGAGAAGAGCTGCGTCAATTCGCTCAGCTGGATAAGGAAGGACAAGAGATGTTGCAGCTTGCCTTCGAGACATTAGGTTTGAGTGCAAGAGCCTACGATAGGATTGTGAAAGTGGCGAGAACGATTGCAGATTTAGATGGGGCTTCTCGTGTTGATGCTGCACATGTAGCGGAAGCAATTCGCTACAGAGCATTGGATCGAGGGCTACTATTTTAAGAGTCCTGAATATATAAAAAAACCGTTAAATTTTGACGTCTCAGTGCTAATACATCAAAGAAATGGACATTTACCCTCATTGCTATGGTGAAAAGAAAGAACATAGATGTCTTGAGGAAGAAACCATCATTTTCATTAATATTAGGTGTATACATGTAAATTTTAACCTCATTCAGACTCACTAGTTTCATCAAACAAAGTCTTATCCTCAGCAGTAAATTCTAATCGCAAATGAATACGATACAAGATTTCAATTACTTCAGCAAATCCAAGCAAAAATATAGAAGGAATGATGGAATAAAACACACTGGTTAGAAAATGAAGAAAATTATCATTAAGATCGTCGAACCAAATATATAACCCGACGATAAAACCAACTATAGTAATAACAGACGCCAGAATCCGAATCCATCGAGCGTATTTATTTGTATAGCGTTTGAACAATACTCTCAACTCCAAGTATCCAATATTGTGGAAAGTAGAAATCCTCAACATTTTGGTTAAGAAAACAGAGTAGGGCAGTAGTTATCACTCGCATCATTACATTTAGTCTCAAGTAAGTGGCATTCACTTTTTATCTTTTTCGTCATCGTATGTAGGCTTTCAAACAAATGGTTTGCCATGATCGTCGCAAGCCCCAAAACGAATAAAGGTTCCCTGTACCTCTCGGAGGGATACTTTGTTTGCGCCCCTATCTGAATCTGGGTCCATAAATTGAAGGAGATCACCCTCTTAGAAGCAGAATGAACAGACATCAAATTCTCCATCATGGTAGAGCCATTTATAACCGCAACATGGACAAGTAAATTTTGTATTCATTTGAATTTGCTCACTTCCTAAAACCAAGAGATAATTTTCTCAACAGTGAATCAACTACCTTGCCATAATGAGCAATCCATAAGAAAAAAAGATCCATACGATCAACAATGATCCGAAGACTGCATGTCGCCTATAATCCTTATTGTTGACAATTTTCTTCATAATAAATGTAAAGTTAACAAAGAACAAAATAGCCAGAATAGGGTTAAGGTACAATGCAGATAAAGCAATGAAACCCATATTATTCACCTCATCCAAATTATACCATATCCTTCTGGATGATTATCAATATGCGCAGATTGAATCAGTATGCTGATCATGCTCCTTCTGTGTTCCTCGACTTTTGCTCCTCAACTAATGTTGCTTCGATGCACAGTTTGCTTTACTGCATGGCCACGTCTGCAAAGATGTCAACGCCTGTCCAAATGGCAGATAGTTAAATTGTCGAGGAAAATCGTTTAGTCTGCATGCGCTTGTAAATGAACACAGCACATACAGACTAACCACTTCACTACCAAGTAAGTAACAGTAAGTATTTTTTAAAACATATCTCCTATAGAACCGTAACAACATAAAACACAAATTCCCCGCAATCCCCACTATCCCAAGGCCGACAATACTTCAAAGAAATCGACGTCATTCCTCGCCGCAAAGCCTGAAAGGACATCACCTGATGCCCCTCTTGCCCAATACGAGCTGGCGATGGTGGAGGAACAAAATGATTCGCATGCAACGATAAAAAGCGAGCATCCACTGGATTAGACAAGTCCCACTGGTAGCCAGTTGAGGGATTTGCCACTAGCGTAATCGTGAACAAGTGGCCTTCCTGAACTTGTAGTGTATACGTTGAGGTCTTGACCACTGGTTTTCCCCCCTTTGGATGATGTCGATACCCATTTTCCATACCATATGAAAAAAGATTGATAGCTGCTAACGACGAAACAAGCAGTAAAAAATTTATTTTCATTTATTTCATGTGATTCAGTGCGTTTACAAGTTGTGGAATTACTTGATAGATCTATCATTTTGCGAAAATATAACGATAGAAAATATTGATTATACGTACAATGTTCCTAATTAATTTGAAACAATTAGTATGATCTGGAAAGGAATATGCAAGATGCTGGCGAATATGTAGGGACAAAGACATATATTGTCGAAGTGTCTGTTGTTATTTGTAATCTTTATTACCTAGTTGTTGTTATGACCCGAATTATCCAGAGAGAGTAGAATTTCTTTTGCTCGTGCATGTAGGTACATTTCCCAGCACTTCCATGGCGCAGAATATCTCGCGCATAGAAGAAGCTTTTTCTTTGTGTTCATACTTGCTAGGAAAGGGAAAGGAAAATTGATGGAGAGCATTGCAGAATTATTTAAGAAAAAAGAGTACTACCACGCATTTCAGCCCATATGTCAGCTTCCTGAGAAAAGTAGGATAGGGTATGAAGTATTACTTCGCAGTAAAGCGGGGATCCATCCAGAGGCATTGTTTTCTTTGGCGAAGGAAAACAAAATGCTGCCAGAACTCGACGCTCAATCCCTGCATTATGCGCTCTTGACTTTTTTTCATTCGTCGATTGAACACAAAAACGAGCTTTTATTTGTGAATATTTTTCCTTCTACCATAATAGAAGACACATTTCCTGGCTTCATTCAAAAGATCGCTCGTTCCTTCCATCCCTTTTTAACCCAAATCGTTTTGGAGATCAACGAATCGATTATGGAAGGAGAATGCTGGAGCGAACCCGTTTTTACACGACGCATAGCTGAATTGAAAAAGTTGGGGTTCCTAATTGCGTTGGATGATGTCGGAGATGGCGCAAACATATTCAGTAAAATTGAAGATATCTCGCCTGATTACATCAAGATTGATCGCTTTTTTTCGCAAGAGCTCTCAAGTTCATTAGAAAAGCAAAAGACTGTAAAATTGTTTGTCGATTTTTGCAAAGATGCACCTCAACTCATTCTCGAAGGAGTTGAAGAAGAAGAGGATTTTGCTTGTGCTTCTTTATTGGGCGTTGCAATCGGCCAGGGATACTTGTTTGGTAAACCAGGCAGTTTGCCGGACGAATAAGAGGGCAATGCAGAATTGGAGGAATTTTTATGGCTAGTGATAACAACGTATATTCGCGGAAGGCAACGCTTTCCTTAAAAATATCCGAGTTTGAAGTCCCTCCGATGCAAGATCTGTTGATCATCGGACGGAAAGCACCAATTGGCCCTGAGGCAGCAAGGAGAATGGCGGATGCCCTTTCACCAGAGCAGTTTACTTTACTGAAAATGAATCATCCAAAGATTGAGGCGGTTTTGTTAAGAAATACCCTTTTGCAAATGATTGATGAAAAATTGTTGATGAAAATCATTCTGGAAGAGGCAGAGCGTATGATTAGCGACTCTATGGTTCTGCGATCTGAGTTGAAAATAGCATTGTCTGTTCAACGAGAGGTGGATCTCTTATGAATATCTCCGACATCATGACGACGACGATTTGTACCATCACCTCTGACAAAAGTGTCTCTTATGCGGCGGAGCGAATGAACGAATCTCAAGTTGATTCGTTAGTTGTCATGGATCACGGAGAGGTACTGGGAATGGTTACGACAAGAGATGTTTTGTCAGCTCATCCAAACCGAATCGTTGCCGATGCCATGAGTAGTCAGCCGTTCTATCTGTCAGCCAATCACAATGTTTGGGAGGCCTATCACGCGCTTCATCAAGAACAAAATGGACTTGCTTTGGTCAAACACGAGGATCAACTGATCGGATTCATCACAAAAGAAATCGTAGAGATGAAAATAGCAGAATATCGAGACCCATTATCGGGTTTGTATCGCGCTCCATACATCCAGTTTATTGGGGAAAATTTTTTAAAGGAGCGAAAACCTTTCCATTTGCTTTTCATCGATTTGAACGACTTTGGCCGAATTAATAAGCTGCATGGCCATCCATTCGGGGATGATGTCATCCGCACCTATTCTTCGGTCCTCTCTTCTTTGGCGGAAGAACAGGGGGATTACTTATGTCGTTATGCAGGGGACGAGTTTGTTTTGATCTCTACGATTTCCGATGAACAAATTCAGGAATACATTACGCTCATTAAACGTCCAACAAACGTTCTGGATATCTTCGTATCTGCAGCTGTTGGTCATGTGAACGGGTACCAAACACCAGACTTCTTCGCCAGATCGTGGCGGGAATTAATCGCTGAAGCAAGTTTAGGCTCCTCAGCTGCCAAATTATCCAAAACACTTACTCCCACGGTGGGATAGGAAAAGTATAGTTTGCCAGCAATGCGCATACACTTTTGGACAGGCTAAGATCATTCTTTGCAACCGATTATTTTATGGTACGTAATACATATTGTGAATAGATCGATATGAGGAGGCAATGACATGATTGTAACTACTACCAGCATGATCCAAGGAAAAGAAGTGGAGCAGTATTTGGATATCGTCAGTGGAGAGGTAATCATGGGTGCAAACGTAGTCCGTGACTTTCTCGCAGGGATTACTGACATCATCGGAGGCAGAAGTGGCTCATATGAGAGCAAGCTCTCAGAAGGTCGTGAACTGGCCTTGCGTGAAATGAAAGAAAAAGCACGGGTATTAGGTGCAAACGCAGTGATTGGGGTTGATCTCGACTTCGAAACATTGCGAGAAGGTATGATGATGGTTATTGCCACAGGCACAGCTGTACGTGTGAAGTAAGCCGGTAAACACCCGGCTTTCTTTTTTTACCTAATGGGGTGCTAGTACATAGAATGCAAGGAGAAGTGAGCATGCAAGTACAAAAAACTCTTCAGGATTTATCGGATAGAATAAACGCCCAGCCACAAGGGATCGCTGGATTACATGCGGTGTACCATTTTGTCCTAAGTGGAGAAGAGGTGGGCACCTACGAGGTTGTCTTTGCCGATAATCAAGCGGACTACAAGCTGGGTGTGACAAGGGAAGCAGGCTGCAAGCTGGAGTTGTCTGACAAAGATTTTATTAAGCTCGTAGAGGGACGCTTGAATCCCACCGTTGCTTTTGTAACGGGTAAGCTAAAAATTAGCGGAGAAATGGGACTTTCGTTTAAATTGCAAACAATTTTACATCACTATCAATCACAAAAATAACGAAAAAACTAGTCAATTCTTAAAAGGTTGCGTTAAAATATGACCAAACAATGACACCTACTCTAACATAAAACGAGGGGAAACATGCGCCATATTTGTTCATTGATTGCGATGGTAAGCCAACTGGAAGAACAATCTGTGCGTTTTGATTTTTATCAAGAAATCAGACGATCCAAGCCAGAACGTCAGTTATTAAAGCATCATGCACAATTACCGCGTCATTATTTCGATTATTTAATTCATTCAGGAGTATTGGAAGTGGAAACAGATGCTCCATATCAGCCGGGGAAGATCATGCCTGCTTCCATCGGTATGAACATACGCTCGCTTGGTGGAAATGTATTGTTTGACATGTGCTTTGCTCCACAAACATATAAATTGTGGCAAAACACAGATGCAAGCATAGAAGACCTTTCTCTGCCTGCTGATATATTTGAAGAATACGTCTATCGCTTAGGAGCCATCAGTCGCTTTCGCTATTTAGGCCGAATCGATGATCCCGTAACAGCAACAAAACTTGGTGAAAACGACATGATTGAATTCAAACGCGACTTTCTTTATTCGAAGACGGGAATTATTAAGTCTATTGTGGCGTTTGCGAATTCAAACAACGGGAATTTATTTTTAGGGATTACAGATGAGGGGACAGTGTGCGGGATTGATCATGAGATCGAGCAGTATGGAGACCCGGACAAATACATTCTTGCCATTACGCAATACATCCAAGATAAGACGTCACCATTTGTGACCCCATTTCCAAAAATTTCGTTGAAAAAAATAGATGGGAAAACGGTGGTAGCTATCTTTGTAGAAGCCTCATCTGATTTAATTTGTGGTTTGGACAAAAACAATGAAAAGTATGTGGTGATCCGTACGAACAATCGCTCCGTTATCGTGAAAGATCCGCACCAAATTGGTGAAATTTACGTGAAACGAAAGCTTGGCAGTGAGATCAGCCGTCGATTGGGACTTCTGTAGCGTTATCTTACAGGAATACACGAGGAGGGTTACTGCGTGATATCGTCTTTACGTACGTGTCTACTGGTTATGATGGTGAGTAGCTTGTTCGTCACTGGCTGTGCACAGTCGGGCAAGGTTTCTGATGACATGAAAGATCATATCGAGACAGAGCTTGGTGCCGTTGAAAAAGTAACGGTGATGTCAACAGATGGACAGGAAGTACTACTGGACTCGCGCTTGTTTTTGCAAGAACTGTCCGGACAGGGACAAGATTTACAAATATCATCCGAGCCTTTAAAGCAAGAAGATGTACGTTTTACGCTTGTCCTCTACCGAACTCAGCAGGCTCCACTCGTGGTGACAGTGGGTGAGTCGGCAAGTGAGATTGGAGGACACACGTATCGTGGAGCGGGTGCCAGCTATTTTTATCAGTGGGTAAACAAGTTAACTGGCAGAGGAGTGCTCTCACAAAAAATTCAGAGCGTGCGTTTAGCGGCAGAGGACCTTGGTCAGGCGCGCGTGTTGAACGAAGCAGAAGCAGAATACATCAGGAAAGTAATGGGATCGGCAGTCCCGGAGGTGGACAGTCGTAGCAAGCAGTATCCACTCTACCCAAACTATCGGATGAGAATAAATTCTGCTGACAAACCGGTGGAAGTGGCCATTTTGACGCCGACGCTGATTGCGGTTCCATTTGGGAGAGAAACGTTTTTCTTTCACGTAGAGGGTAGCCTCTTTTCGCGCTTAACGGAATGGATGCCGCCAAGCAATCGTAAGGAAGACAGAATCGACCAGTTATTTAAATCTACACGGATTCGCATCACAGCAAATGGCGAGATGAACGTCCAAGACTCAGAGTTGGATGTCACCCAAACGACGATCGAGCAAGGAATTGCCCATCAATCTGTCCGATTGCTAAAAAATGCAGATCCACTAAATGCTCTACCGAAAGATCTGGGCTCAAAACAATACGAACTTCATTTTTTGGTGAATGATACAGAACAGAGAATTGAATTATATCCACGTTACTTTAAGTATGACCAAACTTGGTACATTCACGATGAACTCGCTGAAAACCAGTGGAAATTGTTTCAATTTCTACGAAAATGAGGAATTTCCTCATGAAGTTTCGCATTTCTGGTCACGATAAAAAGAACATATTACTACCACTTTTGCAGTTTTTGTCGTAGAATAGTTACGTTGCACTGATAGTGGAGGTTATGACCGGAAAAAGACAGACGTCTTTGAACCGGTCTAAAAGCCTGCCGATCTTTATCTGCCATAGGAGGATGGAGAATGAACATTCATGAGTATCAAGGTAAAGAGATACTTAAGCAGTACGGTGTAAAAGTTCCTGAAGGACGCGTAGCTTTCACAGTGGAAGAAGCTGTTGAAGCAGCGAAAGAACTGGGCACCCAAGTAAACGTAGTAAAAGCGCAAATTCACGCTGGTGGCCGTGGTAAGGCTGGCGGTGTAAAGGTTGCAAAAAATCTTGATGAAGTTCGTACATATGCCAGCGAAATTCTTGGCAAAGTACTGGTTACTCATCAAACAGGACCAGAAGGTAAAGAAGTTAAGCGCCTTCTGATCGAGCAAGGCTGCGACATCAAGAAAGAATACTACGTTGGTGTAGTAGTTGACCGTGCTACTGGAAGCGTTGTAATGATGGCTTCCGAAGAGGGCGGTATGGACATCGAGGAAGTAGCAGCAAACAATCCAGAAAAAATCTTCAAAGAAGTAGTTGATCCAGTAACAGGTCTGAATGGCTTCCAAGCTCGTCGCCTGGCTTACGCAATCAACATTCCAAAAGAATTGATTAACAAAGCTGCCAAGTTCATGATGAGCTTGTACCAAGCTTTTGTTGATAAAGATGCTTCTATCGCTGAAATCAACCCACTGGTTGTAACTGGCGACGGTGAAGTAATGGCACTGGATGCGAAACTGAACTTCGACAGCAACGCTCTCTATCGTCACCCTGACATCGTAGCTCTGCGCGATCTGGATGAAGAAGATGAGAAAGAAATCGAAGCTTCCAAGTTCGATCTGTCCTACATCGCACTTGATGGTAACATCGGTTGCATGGTAAACGGTGCAGGTTTGGCGATGGCAACGATGGATATCGTGAAATTCTACGGTGGAGACCCAGCTAACTTCCTTGACGTTGGTGGCGGAGCTACTGAAGAGAAAGTAACGGAAGCGTTTAAAATTATTCTCCGTGACGAAAAAGTAAAAGGTATTTTCGTCAACATCTTCGGCGGCATCATGAAATGCGACGTTATCGCAAACGGCGTAGTGAATGCAGCAAAACAAATCAAATTGGACAAACCTCTCGTTGTACGTCTGGAAGGTACAAACGTAGATTTGGGTAAGAAAATCCTCAATGAGTCCGGTTTGAACATCGTAGCTGCAGAATCTATGGCGGATGGTGCTGAGAAAATCGTATCCTTGGTGAAGTAAGATATTTCGAGTAGATACGTTAAAAAAGGTGGGAAAATTACGCGATGAGTATTCTCGTTAATAAAAATACAAAAGTAATTACGCAAGGGATTACGGGTGCAACTGGTCTGTTCCACACTCGCGGAGCCGTTGAATACGGTACACAAATGGTGGGCGGTGTAACACCTGGTAAAGGTGGAACCGAAGTTGACGGTATTCCAATTTTCAACACAGTAAAAGAAGCGGTTGAAGCAACTGGTGCGACTGCATCCGTTATCTACGTTGCTCCTCCTTTCGCTGCTGACGCGATCATGGAAGCAGTTGACGCTGAACTGGATCTGGTAATCTGCATCACTGAAGGTATCCCAGTTCTGGACATGGTGAAAGTTAAGCGCTACATGGAAGGCAAGAAAACCCTTCTCGTAGGTCCTAACTGCCCTGGCGTAATTACTCCAGGTGAGTGCAAAATCGGTATCATGCCTGGTTACATCCACGTTCCAGGTAAAGTGGGTATCGTATCTCGCTCCGGTACCTTGACGTATGAAGCAGTTCACCAAACTTCTACTCGCGGCCTTGGTCAATCCACAGCTGTAGGTATCGGTGGAGACCCAGTAAAAGGTATGGAGTTCATCGATGTACTGAAAATGTTCAACGAAGATCCAGGCACAGAAGCAGTTATCATGCTGGGTGAAATCGGTGGTACTGCGGAAGAAGAAGCAGCAGAGTGGATCGCTGCGAACATGAAAAAACCAGTTGTAGGCTTCATCGGGGGACAAACTGCTCCTGAAGGAAAGCGTATGGGCCACGCTGGTGCGATCATCTCTGGTGGTAAAGGTACAGCTGCTGAGAAAATCGCGAAGCTCGAAGAATGCGGTATTCGCGTAGCGAAAACACCTGCGGTTATCGGTGAAACACTTGTTGAATTGCTGAAAGAGCGCGGTATGCTCGAGAAAGTAATGGGCAAGTAAGCAGATAAGACAGAAGTGGACAGGCTCAGGCTTGTCCGCTTTTTTATTTTTGAAGCAGCCTCTTTCTTTCGATAGAATAGCTTTCAATACCGTCCGCTGTGACAATTGTGATCGGGATGAAGGAGGATTTGGAGTGGAAAAGGCGAAGCTCGACGAGAGAGACTGGGTGTATGTGTTAACGATGATCTCAGGTTTGGGAAGAAAGAAAATCCGAGAAATTTTTGAAAGCACAGGTTCTTTTCAGGTTGCAATCGAAAATTGGTATGAATTGGCACGTGAGCTCAGATTGACTTCCTCGATCACTGGGCAGGTTGATAAGCATAGCAATGTAGCTTCAGCTATGGCACTATTGGAAAAGCGTGAAGAAGAGGGAACGCGCTTCTTATGTCCTTTTGACGATGCTTATCCTGCTTCGCTCCGCAATATCCCTGATTCTCCCTGGACGTTGTTTTATCGTGGCGATCACACATTATTGGATAAATTGTCGATTGGCGTCGTTGGTTCGCGCAAACCGACACCATATGGAAGAGCGAGCTGTAGCTTTTTTGTCCGAGAACTGGTACAAGCAGGTCTTGTCATTGTCTCAGGGGTAGCGTATGGAATTGATGCGGAGGCTCACCGAGCTACCTTGAAAGCAGGCGGTAAGACTATTGGCGTGCTCGGCTGCGGAATGAATCACGTTTATCCTTCTCGACATCGAGAACTTTATCGCGAAATTGAATCTTTTGGCCTACTCCTCAGCGAATATCCTCCTCATATTCCACCTGTTTCTGGATTATTTCCAGAGAGAAATCGTATCATAAGTGGACTTTCTATCGGTGTATTAGTGGTGGAAGCAGCAGAAAAAAGCGGATCCTTGATTACGGCAGACTGTGCACTTGAGCAGGGCAAGGAAGTTTTTGCAATTCCTGGTCCGATTTTTTCATTGATGAGTGCGGGACCGCATAACTTGATCAAACAAGGTGCAAAGCTAGTAACGTGCAGTAGCGATATATGGGAGGAAATCAAACATCATCTTCCAGTAGCTGAGCAGATGCAGCAGGCCGAAAAAAGCAATGCAACCGATGTTATTCCCTTATCTAATGAAGAAAAAGCTATTGTGGAAGCCGTAACATATGATGGGATTCATCTGGATGAGTTAATGAGTAACTTAGAAAAAGAACAACACAGGATGCTACATCAGCTGGTCATTCGTTTGGAAGCAAAAGGGGCCATCGTGGCACTTCCTGGCGGTTATTTTGCACGACAATAGCATATCCGCTAGCTTTTTGGCAATGCTTAGAGGCACAAGTGTTTGACAAACCGGATGAGGGTATTTAATAATAGGGAAGATTCCTTACTAAAAGGGGAGGAAAAAAATGGCTGATACGCTAGTAATCGTAGAATCCCCTACGAAGGCCAAAACCATTGGAAAATACCTGGGTAGTAAATATATCGTGAAAGCGTCTATCGGGCATGTACGCGATTTGCCGAAAAGTCAAATGGGTGTAGACGTTACACATAATTTTGAACCCAAATACATAACCATTCGCGGCAAAGGCGATGTATTGAAGGGCTTAAAAGATGCCGCTAAAAAAGTAAAAAAAGTATATCTCGCAGCCGACCCGGATCGCGAAGGGGAGGCAATTGCTTGGCATTTGGCACAATACTTGGGTCTCGATTTGAATCAACCGCTTCGTGTGGTATTCAATGAGATTACCAAAGATGCCATTAAAGAAGCGTTCAAGCATCCACGACACATAAACATGGACTTGGTAAATGCTCAACAGGCACGTCGCATTCTCGACAGACTCGTTGGCTACAATATCAGTCCAATTTTATGGAAAAAGGTTCGAAAAGGCTTGAGTGCCGGACGTGTTCAATCGGTTGCGGTAAAGCTTATTATGGATCGTGAGCGGGAGATCCAAGAGTTTATCCCGGAAGAGTATTGGACAATTGCGAGTACATTGATCAGCGACGGTAAAGAAATTAACGCGAAGTTCTATGGTTATGGCGTTGAAAAGGTGGAGCTTCATTCGGAAGATGATGTAGCAGCGGTATTGAAACGAATGAAGAACAAACCATATGTGGTACAAAAGGTAACCAAGCGTGAGCGCAAGCGCAATCCTGCACCTCCTTTTATAACGAGTTCTTTACAGCAAGAGGCAGCGCGTAAGCTGAATTTCCGCACTTCTAAGACCATGCGAATTGCTCAAGAGCTCTATGAGGGAATCGACGTTGGCAATAAAGAAGGCGCAGTTGGTTTGATTACCTATATGCGTACAGACTCTACTCGCCTATCTGTAACTGCACAGAACGAAGCAAGAGAATACATCCTTGAGAAATATGGTCCAGACTATGTGTTATCTGAGCCACGCAATCAGGCGAAAAACGAAAATGCTCAAGATGCTCACGAAGCGATTCGTCCAACAGGTGTGATACGTACACCGGATGAAATTAAGGAATACTTGTCGAGAGATCAGTTGCGCTTGTATCGATTAATCTGGGAGCGTTTCCTCGCCAGTCAAATGTCATCTGCTGTTCTTGATACGATGAGCGTAGATATTGACGCAGGTGGAGTTACCTTCAGAGCAACTGGATCAAAAGTGAAGTTCCCTGGATTTATGAAGGTATATATTGAAGGAAACGATGATGGCGCAGAAGAAGAAAGCTTCCTTCCGCCCATTGAAGAAGGACAAATCCTCGAACAAAAAGAAATCGAACCGAGTCAGCACTTTACACAGCCTCCACCTCGATTCTCCGAAGCGCGCATGCTTAAATCGCTGGAAGAGATGGGAATTGGACGTCCGTCTACCTATGCGCCTACATTAGAAACCATTCAAAAGCGGGGATATGTAGCATTAGAGGAGAAGCGATTTGTCCCGACTGAGTTGGGTGAGATTGTGATCACGCTTGTCGAGGAGTTTTTCCCAGAGATTCTCAACGTAGAATTCACTGCGCATATGGAATCGGGCTTGGATAATATCGAAGCAGGAGCCACCAATTGGGTGCAGGTGCTGGACGATTTTTATCAAGACTTTGCAAAGCGCGTAGTTGTTGCAGAAGAAGAAATGAAAGAAGTAGAGCTGAAAGTAGAAGAATCGGATGAATCATGCGAGCTTTGCGGCCGTGTGATGGTATATAAGCTTGGCCGATTCGGCAAGTTTTTAGCTTGTTCTGGATTCCCGGATTGCCGTAATACGAAGCCGATTGTAAAAGAAATCGGCGTAAAGTGTCCGCAGTGTGAAACCGGAGAGATTATCGAACGTAAATCTAAGAAGAGTCGTATTTTTTACGGCTGCAATCAATATCCGGAATGCGATTTTGTATCATGGGACAAACCGATTGCCAGACCTTGTCCAAAATGCTCCAGCATGCTGGTGGAGAAAAAGCGTAAGAAGCAAGGAGTTAGCATTGTTTGCACCAAGTGTGATTATCAAGAAGAGGCAGACTCCTAAGCAGCCTGATTCGATTTTGTAGTTTGGAGGATTAACAGCATGTCACAACCAACAATTACAGTAGTGGGCGCCGGCCTCGCTGGTAGTGAGGCAGCATGGCAAATCGCGCAGGCGGGTGTAAAAGTAAAGCTGTATGAAATGAGACCGAAGACACAAACGCCTGCACACCATACCGATAAATTTGCAGAGTTGGTATGCAGTAATTCATTGCGTGCTAACACGTTGACGAATGCAGTGGGTGTATTAAAAGAAGAAATGCGTCGATTGAACTCTGTCATTATCGATGCGGCAGATCGTTGCGCGGTTCCAGCTGGAGGCGCGCTTGCCGTAGACAGACACGAGTTCGCGGCTCATGTTACAGATGCCGTTCGTAATCATCCATTGGTGGAGGTCATTTCGGATGAGATTACCGAAATTCCTGATGGGATTGTCGTAATTGCGACGGGGCCACTTACTTCTCCAGCTTTGTCTACAAAGTTAAAAGAGCTGACGGGTGAAGAATATCTGTACTTCTATGATGCAGCTGCGCCCATTATCGAGAAAGACTCGATTGATATGAACAAGGTATTCGTTGCTTCCAGATATGATAAGGGTGAAGCAGCCTATCTGAACTGCCCGATGACAGAAGAGGAGTTCAATCGCTTCTATGATGCGCTGATCTCTGCAGAAACAGTTCCATTGAAGGAATTTGAAAAGGAAATCTTCTTCGAAGGCTGCATGCCGATTGAAGTATTGGCAAAGCGTGGTCACAAAACCATGACATTTGGTCCCATGAAGCCAGTAGGTCTGGTTGATCCGCGGACAGGCAAAAAGTCTTACGCAGTTGTACAACTTCGTCAGGATAATAGTGCTGCGACATTGTATAACATCGTAGGCTTCCAGACCCATCTGAAATGGCCGGATCAAAAAAGAGTCTTTTCACTCATTCCTGGGTTGGAAAACTGCGAAATCGTTCGTTATGGTGTGATGCACCGCAACACCTTTATCAACTCGCCAAAACTGTTGAAGCCTACGTATCAGTATAAGGACCGGGAAACACTTTTCTTTGCTGGTCAAATGACTGGTGTAGAAGGATATGTAGAGTCAGCGGCATCTGGTTTGCTTGCGGGGATAAATGCAGCACGACTCGCAAAAGGGGAAGAATTGATCGAACTTCCGCCAGAAACAATTATGGGCAGCATGGCTCGTTATATTACAACGGCAGATCCAAAGCATTTCCAACCAATGAACGCAAACTTCGGGTTAGTACCGGAATGGCCAGAAAGAATCCGAGACAAGCGTTTGAAAAATGAAAAGCTCGCTGAGCGGGCGCTAGATACAATTCAGAATTTTACACAAGAACGACACAATTAACATTGATATCCGATTTTCGTCTGTGTTACTATATAGGTGCTTCGAGGAGGGTGCATCCCGTATGGACATTTCGCAACAAAATTCTGCGGATATTGAGATGTTTACCCGCTATTTGCGAGTTGAAAAAAACGCCTCTCCTCATACGGTGAAGCAGTATGTGGCAGATATCAGCGAATTTGTCTCCTTTATGGAACAGCACCAAATCACCGTATTTGCTGCTGTTTCTTATTTGCATGGTCGCTCCTTTCTCGCGCAATTGGCTGGCAGGGGGCTTTCCCGACGAAGTATTGCCCGCAAGCTATCCAGTTTGCGTAGCTTGTACCGATTTCTGTTGCGTGAAGATCAACTGGAACAGAATCCATTTCAACTAGTCTCCACTCCCAAAATGGAGAAGAAACTTCCTTCCTTTTTATATCCGCAAGAAGTTCAAGCTTTTTTCGATCTGCCTGATACCACTACTCCATTGGGAATTCGTGATCGGCTGATTTTTGAACTGTTGTATGCAAGCGGCATGCGTGTTACGGAGCTCACCACTTTATCTGTGAATGATGTGAATCCGAGCATGGGAGTCGCATTGGTTTATGGAAAAGGAGCGAAAGAACGGTATGTGCCGGTTGGAAGTTATGCCTGCGACGTTCTTCGGCAATACCTAGAATATGGAAGAGAAAAACTGTTGGCTGGAAAAGTAGAACACGGTAATTTGCTGGTTAACTATCGGGGAGAACCGTTATCCGACCGCAGTGTTCGGCGGATTGTAGACAAATACGTAGATACGTACGCTCTTCAATTGCGGGTTTCACCGCATACCTTTCGTCATACGTTTGCGACCCATATGTTGAACGGCGGCGCTGATCTGCGTACCGTGCAAGAATTACTGGGCCACGTCAATGTTTCGACGACACAGGTGTACACGCATGTGACCAAAGAGCGACTTCGGCATGTATATGACACCGCTCACCCACGAGCAAACCCGGGCAATACAGGTTCCGCCAATCGGACATAACGGGAGGAATCAGTGATGGAACAGTTTCACGCAACAACCATATTTGCTGTACAGCACAACGGGTCTGTAGCGATGGCCGGAGATGGTCAGGTTACTTTTGGCAACAGCATGGTAATGAAGCACGGTGCCAAAAAAGTAAGACGTCTATATCGCGGCGAAGTTTTAGCAGGATTCGCTGGCTCTGTTGCTGATGCCATTACGCTTTTTGAGAAGTTTGAAGGAAAGCTGGAGGAGTACCACGGCAATCTGCAGCGTGCTGCTGTAGAGCTGGCGAAAGAGTGGCGCATGGATAAAATTTTGCGTCGTTTGGAAGCAATGATGATTGTTGCCAATAAGGAGCATTTGTTGCTTATCTCCGGAAATGGCGAAATCATTGAGCCTGATGATGGGATTCTTGCAATTGGTTCTGGCGGTAGCTTTGCCCTTTCAGCAGGTCGTGCATTGAAAACATATGCGCCTCATCTCGGCGCACGTGAAATTGCGGAAGCATCGCTTCGTACCGCTGCTGAAATTTGCGTGTTCACAAACAACAATCTTGTTGTGGATGAGTTGAATTGAGCGAAAGGGAGGAACCTACTGTGCTGAATCTTGAGCAATTAACCCCGCGTAAGATCGTAGAGCATTTGGATAAATACATTGTCGGGCAGGCACAAGCCAAGAAAGCCATTGCTGTAGCGCTTCGCAACCGCTATCGTCGCAGTCGTTTGCCAGAGCAAATGATTGAAGAGGTTGTTCCAAAAAACATCTTGATGATCGGACCTACTGGTGTTGGAAAAACGGAAATCGCACGTCGGATTGCAAAACTGACAGGTGCTCCTTTTATTAAAGTAGAAGCAACGAAGTTTACGGAAGTCGGTTATGTAGGACGAGATGTGGAATCGATGGTCCGTGATCTGGTGGAAGCTTCTATCCGTACGGTCAAACAGGAAAAAGTAGAGTCGGTGAAAGAGAAAGCCGAGAAGCTTGCGAATGAAGCGATTGTGAACGTACTTGTCCCATCTCGCAAGCAGTCGAGCTCGTTCAAAAATCCGTTGGAGATGTTCTTTGGTGGACAGCAGCAACAGCAGCAGGATACCTCTGATCAAGAAGAAGTGTCGATCCAACAGCAACGCAGACAAACCATGTGGCAGTTGACGAATGGCCAGTTAGAAGAGGAAATGATTGAGATTGAAATCGAAGATCAATCACCTTCGATGTTTGACATGTTCCAGGTTCCGGGTACAGAACAAATGGGGATGCAAATGCAGGATATGCTCGGCAGCCTGATGCCTAAGCGGATGAAGAAACGAAAATTGCGAATAAAAGATGCGCGAAAGGTATTAATTCAGCAGGAAGCGCAAAAACTGGTGGATATGGACGAAGTTACGCAGGAGTCAATTCGTCGAGCTGAACAACACGGTATTATCTTCATTGACGAAATTGACAAGATTGCGGGTAAGGATGGGCGTGGCCCGGATGTATCCCGTGAAGGGGTCCAGCGTGATATTTTACCGATTGTGGAAGGCTCAACTGTCATGACCAAGTATGGTCCTGTCAAAACAGATTATGTTCTGTTTATCGCAGCTGGTGCTTTTCACATGGCAAAGCCATCAGATTTAATTCCTGAATTGCAAGGCCGTTTTCCGATTCGGGTGGAACTGACTAGCTTGCGCGTTGAAGATTTTGTCCGAATTTTGACTGAGCCTAAAAACGCGTTGCTTAAGCAGTACGTGGCCCTCTTGGAAACAGAAGGTGTGCGTGTTGAATTTACACCGGAAGCCATTCAGGAACTCGCTCGTCTCGCTGCTGAGGTCAATCAGAGCACAGATAACATTGGTGCTAGACGATTGCACACCATATTGGAGAAGCTACTGGAGGATCTCTCTTTTGAAGCCCCAGAAATCCACCTAGAAGTAGTACAGATTACCCCCGATTATGTCAAACAGAAATTAGGTACAATCGTGGGGAACAAAGACTTGAGTCAATATATTTTATAAACATTGGATAGGCAGCACATATAATTAGGAGGAAATACAGATGGATCTACTGTCAAAAACAAGAAGAATTAACCGCATGTTGCAAAAATCTGCGGGTCATGCCGTGAACTTCAATGAAATGTCCCAAGTTTTGAGTGACGTTATTGAAGCAAATACTTATGTTGTAAGCCGCAAAGGAAAACTTCTCGGCTTTGCGATTCATCAAGAGATGGATAACAGCCGTATGCGCAAAATGCTGGAAGAGCGCCGTTTTCCAGAAGAGTACAGCATTGGGTTACTGAAAGTAGATGAAACATCTGCGAACCTGGATGTAGATAGCCCATACACCATTTTCCCAGTTGAAATGAAAGAAGTATTCCGAACAGGTTGGACGACGCTCGTTCCAATTATGGGTGGAGGAGATCGTCTCGGTACGCTGATTTTGGGACGCATTAACGATCAATTTGTCGATGACGACCTGATTCTTGCAGAAGTAGGGGCAACTGTAGTAGGTATGGAAATCTTGCGTGAGCGTTCTGAAGCAATCGAAGAAGAAGCGCGCAGCAAAGCGGTTGTACAAATGGCGATTGGTTCCCTCTCTTATAGTGAGCTGGAAGCAGTTGAACATATTTTTGAAGAACTCGAAGGCAAAGAAGGCTTGCTCGTAGCCTCCAAAATCGCGGATCGCGTAGGAATTACTCGCTCTGTAATTGTAAACGCACTGCGTAAGCTGGAGAGTGCGGGTGTTATCGAATCCCGTTCTTTGGGAATGAAAGGTACCTTCATTAAAGTGCTGAATGAAAAGCTGTTGCCTGAATTAGAGAAGCTCAAAAGCTCGTAATATACCTTGCCAAAAGTTACACGAAAGTAAACAAAAGGTGTAGCAACTCATGTTGCTGCACCTTTCTTCATGGGACTTTAGTCCTGTTTATTGCAAAAAACGACACATTATTACCATAAATTATATGTTGATTTTTAATGCATGCCTCGATGTTTGCAATGGTTTGAATATGGATTCCTTGTAAAATGCAGTAAAAAAACAGGAAGGATAAGGGATTTAGTCCCATTGAATCATTTTGAAAAACGTCATGAAAAGGGGCTTTTTTGTCCAAATTGATTTTGCTATGATTGAATCGTATTAGGATGTCGAAAATACAGGAAATATAGGTGGTTTTAGGGAAAGCAATTGACTCATATTGGGGGAGAAGGAAAAATGCTGGATAGTTACCATCTGCAGGTCCTGGAGAGATCACTCGACGCTGCAACATTGCGACATAGAACGATCGCAAACAACCTTGCCAACATAGACACCCCTCAATTCAAAAGTCAACAAGTCATCTTCGAGAGCTTTTTGCAAGATGAGTTGAACGCAAGAGCGGGAAATGGCAAGTTAGAAGCGTATCGGACCAATCAACGACACCTCCCGTTTGGAAATGTAGGGGGCGTTGCAGTACCACAGGTTGTGTCCAATCCGAATAACTTCATTCAGAACAGTGGCAATGATGTTGACTTGGAAACAGAAACAACAGAATTGGCCAAAAACCAAATTTGGTACAGCGGTTTAACGCAATTGACAGCAGGACATTTTCAAAAACTACGCAGTGTAATTGAAGGTGGAGGTAAATAAAGATGAGCTTGTTTCAGGGAATTAACACAAGTGCTTCTGCCTTAACAGCTAACCGCTTGCGGTTGGATACGATTTCTTCCAACATTGCAAATGCGGAAACCACTCGAGCAAACTTCGTAGATGGCGCCTGGCAGCCATATCGGAGGAAAATGGTGGAGTTGTCACCTCAAACAAATGGAACATTTGATAACTTCCTGCAAGCAGCCGTAGGGACGGTCTCAGGAAGTCGGGGTGGACAAGGAGTGAAGGTCACAGCGATTCAAGAAGACAATACTCCGTTTAAGCGAGTATTTGATCCATCTCATCCAGATGCAGATCAAGACGGATATCTCTTGATGCCGAATGTCGATCCGATGAAAGAGATGGTGGACATGATCTCCGCATCAAGATCATACGAAGCCAATGTGACAGCACTGAACGCTTCCAAATCGATGATGTTAAAAGCATTGGAAATCAAGTAAAGCGGGTGACAGTAAGGAATGGAAATGAGTGCAATCTCCCAACTAACGCCAATTCGTACGCCGAGTGTGAACAAGCCAACTCCAGCTGAAGTCTCCCAAGAATTCTCATCGTTTCTATCGGATTCCATAAATAAAGTGAATCAGGCGCAAGTAGAATCGTCGAATCTTGCCGACAAGTTTGCAGCGGGAGAAATTACCGACTTGCACCAATTGACTGTTGCAGGTCAAAAAGCTTCCGTGATGCTACAAATGACTATGCAGGTCAGGAACAAGATGATTGAGTCTTATCAAGAAATCATGCGCATGTCGATTTGATCGTTGTTGGTATCCTTTGAGAGGTGAAACATGAACGAACGTTTAGCAGTATACAAAGACCAGTTTGCGTCAAAATGGAACCAATTTTCCAAGAAACAAAAATGGATGATTCTCGGTATTTCGCTCTTCCTCTTGATTTCGCTTGGTCTATACATATACATCGCTTCTCAGCCGGTGTACAAACCACTCTACAACCAAAAATTGAGTGAACAAGAAATCGGGACTATCAAGCAAGAGTTGGAAGGTTCACAAATCCCTTATCGTATCACGGGGAATGGCACAAGTATCGAGGTTCCAGAAAAGATGGCACAAGATGTCATTGTCGATTTGGCTGCACAAGGTATTCCGAGTCAGGCAGGAATTAATGCAGAAATTTTCTCCAGTACCCTTGGAGTTACAGATCGCCAATTTGATGTCATGAAGAAAGAGGCTTTGCAACAAGAGCTGCGCAAGATGCTGGAACGTGTAAAAGGTGTACGCTCCGCACAAGTGATGATTACATTGCCGCAGGAAAGCGTTTGGGTGACGGAGACTCCGGATACAGCTACGGCTTCCGTTATCGTCGATGTTGAACCTGGAACAACGCTTGATCAAAAGCAAATTAACTCGCTTTATCTGCTTGTTTCCCGAAGCGTTCCGAAATTGCCGATGGAAGCGATTGCGATTACAGACCAGTATTCCAATCCGCTAGAACGTTCCGAAGGCAATGAAAACGAAGGCACATTGAGTAGCTTTAAGCAACAGGAAACAATCAAAGCAGATGTTGAAAAGAAAATTCAACAAAACCTGTACAACTTGTTGGGTACAATCATGGGCCGCGATAAAGTCATCGTCCATACGTTCCTCAAAATGAACTTTGACAAAGAAAATCGCGTAGAGAACATAGTCGAGGCACCTGACAAAGAGAATAACGAAGGACTTATCATTTCTTCTCAAAAATTATCAAAAGCTTTCTCTGGACAAGGTCAACCTCCAGGGGGAATTGCAGGAACTAATAACAATGCAGTTACGAACTACCCGGGGGCTACCCCACAAGGAAGTAACAGTCAATACGAAGAGTTGAATGATACGATTAACCGTGAAGTAAATCGCATCACACGAAATGTTACATCAAGCCCGTACAAGATCGAAGACATCACAATCAACGTTGGGGTAGAACCGCCAGATGGTGGCACGTTGGATGCTGCTACGCTCGAAAGCATCAAGCAAGTGTTACGCAATGTTGTTCGTGTCACATTAAGTGATCAGGCTTCTGATTTAACGGATGCTGAGTTGGATAAGCATATTTCCGTACTCCCTCGTCAGTTCTCAGGAAAAGCTGAGATGGAGGATTCCAGTGCACTAAGTCCTGCTGTTCTTTGGACTGTTGGCGGTATTGCAGTCTTGGCACTTGCTGCTGTTGCCTTCCTCGTTTATCGCAGACGCAGTCAAGCGAAGCAACAAGAAGAAGAAGAAGAATTGCCAGACTTGCTGACACCGTTAAACGCGGGCGAAATACCAGACTTGATTTACCAAGAAGATGGAGACCAGGTAGTGGTCAGAAAGCAACTTGAAAAATTGGCGCGAAGCAAACCAGATGAGTTTGTTGTTCTGCTTCGTACATGGTTAGCAGAAGATTAAGGAGTGAATGGTATGGCTCGCGGCGCTAAAGAGTTGTCAGGACGACAAAAAGCAGCTATCCTCCTCATCTCACTCGGGCCGGAAGTTTCTGCCCAGGTGTTTAAGCATTTGCGTGAGGATGAGATCGAGCAACTGACATTAGAAATCGCCAATGTGCGAAAAGTGGATACGGATGAAAAAGATAAAATTTTATCTGAATTTCACCAGATAGCAGTTGCCAAAGAGGTAATTGCACAAGGCGGGATTACATACGCCAAAGAAATCTTGCAAAAAGCTTTGGGTGAGACCAAAGCGATGGATATTATCAATCGCTTGACGGCAAACCTTCAAGTTCGACCGTTTGACTTTGCTAGAAAGGCTGACCCAGGTCAGATCCTTAACTTTATCCAAAATGAGCATCCGCAGACGATAGCTTTGGTGCTTTCTTATCTGGAAGCTCAACAAGCAGCCATGATCCTGTCCGCTCTTCCGCAAGAACGTCAAGCAGAGGTTGCGAAACGTATTGCGACTATGGACAGTACTTCACCGGAAGTAATCGCCCAAGTTGAACAGGTATTGGAGCAAAAGCTCTCTGCCACTGTTACCCAAGATTACACCCAAGCAGGCGGGATCGAAGCGATCGTGGCGGTACTCAATGGTGTCGATCGTGGAACCGAACGCACGATTCTGGATTCCCTCGAAATTCAAGATCCAGAGCTGGCAGAAGAAATCAAGAAGCGTATGTTCGTCTTCGAAGATATTGCTACACTCGACAACCGTTCGATTCAGCGCGTTATCCGCGATGTGGAAAATGCCGATCTGCAACTTTCTCTCAAAGTATCCAGCGAAGAAGTTCGGGAAGTTATTTTCCGGAACATGTCCAAACGGATGGCGGATACCTTCAAAGAAGAAATGGAGTTTATGGGCCCAGTTCGCCTTCGCGACGTAGAAGAGGCACAATCTCGTATCGTTGCAATTATCCGTCGCTTAGAGGAGGCTGGTGAGATCATCATCGCCCGCGGTGGAGGAGATGATATCATTGTCTAGAATCATCAAAAGCGCCAATTATCGGCCTTCTGAGGAATCTTTTCTCCTCTCGGTGACGCCTGTACCACTTAAGACGGAAGAAGTTGCCGAAAGGTTGCAAGAAAATCAAGAAATTTTAAATCAAGCTGAGATCGAAGCGAAAACGATCATCTCAGATGCAGAAGAGACCGCGCAAAACATCCTGCAGCAAGCTTCGGAGCAAGTAGAGCAATTAAGACAAGAGACTCTTGCTCAGATGGAAATATGGTGGGAACAAAAGCGTCAGGAAGCTGCGCAACTGTTTCAACAAGTACAAGAGCAGGCTATGACGGAAGGGCAAGAGGCAGGTTTCGAAGCGGGTAAACGTGAGGCGTACGAGGAGCAAACAGCTACACTCAGCCAAGCAAAAACCATTCTGGAACAGGCGTTTGCCGAAAAAAAACAGATTATAGCTGAGGCGGAGCCTTTTCTAGTGGAACTCAGTATGGAAATCGCAAAAAAAATCATTGGACAGGAATTGCAACAGCATCCCGAGCAGGTCCTGGAAATGACGAAGAAGGCACTCCGCCGTTCCCGTGTTCATGGCGAGATAACGGTGTGCGTCAACCATAAGTACTTTGATTATGTGCTCGAACATCGTGCTGGTTTTCTGGAATTGTTAGATGGACAAGCAGAGCTCTCCATTTATCCTGACTATACAGTACAAGATGGTGGATGTGTCATCCGTACTGCTTTGGGAAGTGTCGATGCCCGCATTGATACACAAATGGAGGAGATTAAGCAGGCGCTGCTTACGATTGCCAGAGGAAGTGAGGCTCCATGAGCATCCTAGATCTCTCGAAGTACAAGCACATGCTGCATGGATTAGATCCGATGCGCGTGAATGGCAAAGTGACACAGGTTGTTGGGCTCACTATTGAGTCGCAAGGGCCAGAAGTGAGATTAGGCGAGATATGCCATCTATATCCGGCTAACACAAAGGAACCGATCATCGCAGAAGTAGTTGGCTTTCGCGAAAACAAAGTGCTGTTAATGCCATTAGGCGAATTGAACGAAATTGGTCCAGGTTGTGATGTGGTCGCGACAGGACGTTCGCTAGATGTAAAAGTTGGACCTGAAATATTGGGTTCGATCCTCGATGGACTGGGCCGACCCTATCAAGGTTCACTGCCATTTGGGCTGACGTCTTATCCTACGAACAATATGCCGCCAAATCCGATCCTTCGACCGCGCATTCAAGAACCATTGAGTGTAGGTGTGAGAGCGATAGATGGTCTGCTTACCATTGGGAAAGGTCAGCGGGTCGGCATCTTCGCTGGATCAGGGGTAGGAAAAAGTACATTGATGGGAATGATCGCCCGAAATACTACGGCAGATATCAATGTCATTGGTCTAATTGGAGAACGCGGCCGTGAAGTCATGGAGTTTATCGAGCGTGATCTTGGGGAAGAAGGACTAAAGCGATCTGTTGTTGTCGTAGCTACTTCCGATCAACCTGCCATGATTCGAATCAAGGGAGCAATGATTGCGACTTCCATAGCGGAGTATTTCCGCGATCGCGGAATGAATGTCATGCTCATGATGGATTCCGTCACGCGTTTTGCCATGGCACAACGTGAAGTGGGCTTGGCAATCGGAGAACCGCCGGCTACACGTGGTTATACGCCATCAGTGTTTGCGATGCTGCCAAAGCTGATGGAGCGCGCAGGAACAGCGGATAAGGGAAGTATTACGGCCTTTTATACCGTATTGGTTGATTCTGACGACATGAACGATCCGATTGCAGATGCGGCGCGGGGGATTTTGGACGGTCACATCGTTCTTGACCGAAAAATCGCTCACAAAGGACACTTTCCTGCGATTGATGTGATGGCGAGTGTGAGTCGTGTCATGAATGAAATTGTCGATAGTAACCATTTGGATGCTGCTCGTCAGCTGAAAAAGCATTTGGCTACGTTTCGTGAAGCGGAGGACCTCATAAATATTGGGGCGTACAAGCCTGGGAGCAATCGGGAAATTGATGCAGCCATTCGCTATCGTGATATCATTTCTGGTTTTACGGCACAAGGAACGCATGAGCCATCTACTTTACAGGGCACTATCCAAGCGTTGACAGCTCATTTCGGAGGAGTGAACTAACGTGCGTGTGTTTCAGTTTCATCTCCAAAAGGTTCTTGATTTAAAGGAAAAAGAAAAAGAACAAGCAGAGTGGGCTTTCGGAAAGTCGATCCAGCGTAAAAACGAAGAAGAGTGGAAGCTTTCTCAACTAACCGAGCATCATGATGAGATGACGGTGAAGCTCCAGGAAGTACAGATGCAGACATGCAGTGCTGCACAGCTCATTACCATTACGCAATATCAGCAATCTGTTGCAAGATCGATTCAGAATCAGCAACGTACTTTGCACGGTTGTGTACAGGATGTGGAACGCTGTCAGTCACGATTGACGGAACGTATGAAAGAGTCCCAACTATGGCAACGCCTTCGGGAAAAGTCGCTCCACCAATTTCTGGACGACCAGAAGCAAAGAGAGCAAAAAGAGTTGGATGAGATCGGTACGCAACTCTATCTTCGCCGAAGTTACTGAGGGAGGTTCCAAATGGAAGAAATCCAAGAAGAACGGGAATACGGCAGGTGGGAATGGTTCTTTTATATGATTGTCATTCCTGCACTGTTTGCCAGCCTCCTTGGCGGTGTGCTCCTGAGCTTGCTCGGAGTAAATGTGTTAGGGAATGTTCTCCACTGGGCTAACTCCATACCGTACGTGGAAAAATTAGTTCCAGACGAATATGCGACAACTCCCAACTCAGAAGAACAACCTGACATGGACAAACAAGTGGCAACCCTACAGCAAGATCATGCAAAAAATCAGCAGCAGATTTCCACTTTAAAAGAAGAGTCAGCAAAGAAAGACGCCACCATTGAGGCGCTGGAAAAACAACTGGATGACATAAACAAGGCAATGGAAGACAAGCGTGCGACTGAGGAAGAGCGTCAGAAGCAGTTTGCAGGTTTGGCAAAAGTGTATACAACCATGTCACCGAAAAATGCGGCGGCCATCATTGAAAACCTAAAACTGCAAGAGTCAGTTGCCGTTATGACAAAAATGAAGCCTGCACAACAGGCAGACATTTTGGCCAAGATGGAACCGAAGAAAGCTGCCGATATTTCGATCTTATTAAAAGATTCAGTAGTGAACAAAGATGATGACATTGCGGCCTTGCAACAACGTGTTGATGTGTTGACAAGGGCATTAAGCGATACGCGTGAGGGTTCTGATGCAGAGGATCTAAAAAAGACGTTCGCTCAATTGCCTCCAGCGGATGCTGCTGCCATCATTCGTTCACTCATGGATACAAACAAGGGTCAAGCTATTGCTTTAATGAAAGATTTGCCTGTGGATAAACGGGCACAAACTCTCTCAGCGATCGCCAATGACGACAAGAAGCAGAAAGAACCAGATAATCTGGCGGCTCGCGTCACGACAGAGTTGCTTCGAAAATAGATTGAGTAATCATCTGTTTTCGTTTCTATAAGCAACAAATCAAGAAGAGGAGGTGAACGAGATGAATGTGGCCAATTTGACTCCTGCCGTAGGATCAGCAGGATCTGTTACAGCGACACCTGTAGCAAATGCGGGAGGAACTGGTTTAGGTCAAATGTTTTCCATGCAATTGATGCAGGTGTTGGATCAGGTGGGGAACGCAGAAGAGACTATGGTGGCCCCAGAGGGTTTAAGTGAAGAGGAAATGCTAGCATTAGCTGAGCTCATGGCATTATTTGCCCAACTGCTTGGCTCTGGCCAAACTACGCAAGACGAATTACCGCCTGACGCCCAAGAAAAATTTGCAACTGCTATTGAACAACTTTTGGGTAAAGCGCAAGGAAATGCTGGTCAAGTGAGTGAGGATTTGAAGCAGATTCTAGCTAACCTGAAAAAAGGGGAAGCAACTCCAAACGAACTGGATAAGCTGGCAGCTCTTCTCGAATCCCTGAAGAATCAAAAAGGAAATACTGAGGAGTCAAAACGAAGTGGACTGAACTTGCGATCCGATGTGATGGCAAACATGAACACAACGCAACAGGACACGTTTAAGACGATTTCTCCACTGCGGTTGAATCAAGGTCTCTCGGCTTACAAGCTAGAGGCAGGGATTCAGTCCCAGACAGTACAGTCTACCCTTCAAAGCGGCCTTTTGAATCAAGAGGGCAATGCAGAAGAGGGCATGTTGAATGGAAATGGTCAGACACCGATTATTGCTTCTTCTAATACGCAGACACAATCTGTACAGACCTTTCAGCAACAGTCGGTTCCAACACATCATGTGAACGCCAATCAACTGACACAGCAAGTCACACAGCTTTTCGTGTCCAAGATGCAGTTGACGCAAAATAATGGCGTCCATGAGGCAAAGCTGATTCTGAATCCACAATCTTTGGGCCAAGTAGATGTTACGATTACTTCCCAAAATGGAGTGATTACAGCACAGTTCCATGCTGAAACACAGGCTGGAAAGGAAATGCTGGACAATCAGCTTCCACAGCTTCGAGCTGCTTTGACCCAGCAAGGCTTGCAGGTTGATCGTTTGGAAGTAAACCAGCAACAGGATACAGCTTTTAACTTCCAACAGCAGCGTGAACAAGCACGACAGCAACAAGAGAATCGACAACAGCAAGATAATGACGAGCAAGAATTTGCTCTCGATGCCCTAGTAGACAGCAATGAATCAACAGAAGTGCTATGGAATCGATTGCGGGACACGGCTCGCGGCATTGACGACATCGTCTAGGATTGGATATAAGGAGGAAGCGCCATGAACCATTTTCGTGTGGGGCAACCCTATTTTCCTCCGAATACGAATCACGTCGCAAAAGCTACTACCCAAACTGCTCCGGGAAACAACAAGTTATTTCAGCAGTATTTGACGGAATCGATTGGCGCTGCAACCAAGTCGGAGCCACTTAGCTTTAGTCAGCATGCCGTCAATCGCTTGCAGGAGCGGGGCATTACGCTAGAAAGACAGCAGATGGAGCGTTTGGAGTCCGCTGTGCATAAAGCAGCCGCCAAAGGCGCCAGAGAGTCTCTCATTATGATGGATAATGTGGCCTACGTCGTGAGCATCGTAAATCGGAAAATTATTACCGCCGTAGACGATGGCAGCATGAAGGACAACGTATTTACAAACATCGACAGTGCCATTTTCGTGTAGGTTGCTGTTTACTGGGCTGGACCTCCTTTTGAGGAAGCCCATTCGGCTACCGACTGACAGAGGTAGCCGCTGTAAATGAGAAGGTAAAGGAGGAAATAAATATGCTTCGCTCAATGTACTCAGGTATTTCAGGTATGCGTGGTTTTCAAACAAAACTGGACGTTATTGGTAACAATATCGCGAACGTAAACACAGTTGGCTTTAAAAAGGGTCGTGTGATGTTTCAAGATATTTTGAGCCAAAACGTTCAAGGGGCTGGTGCTCCTACAGATGGTGGTAAAGGCGGTACAAACCCGACGCAAATCGGCCTTGGTGCTTCCATTGGTTCGATTGATACGGTTTTCTCTGCTGGTAGCCCAATGACAACGAACCTGCCGACAGACCTTTCCATCGAAGGGGACGCGTTTTTCATGGTCAGTCCTGATGAAGGGGCAACCATTTATTACACGCGTGCAGGGAACTTCACTCGTGATGCCCAAGGTTTCTTGGTGAACTCCCAAGGGATGAAGTTGATGAACACTGACCCAGCTCCAATCCAAATCAACCAAGCAGATGGAATTGTTTCCTACTCCATTGGCAAGGATGGCGTAGTTACGACTGTGGATGATACTGGAGCACTTGCTTCGGACAATACCATTGGCGTAATGACCTTCAACAACCCAAGTGGTTTGAAGAAGATCGGTAACAATCTCTACGAAAACACAGTGAACGCCGGTGCACGTGATGATGATCCAATGACTCCAGCTACTCCAGCTGATGCTCGAATCAGCATCATCGCAGGACAACTGGAAATGTCCAACGTTGACCTTTCTGAAGAATTTACAGAAATGATCGTGGCACAGCGCGGTTTCCAAGCAAACTCTCGGATCATCACGACATCTGACACAGTACTAGAAGAACTGGTGAACCTGAAACGATAATTTCGTTTAACGGAAAAAAGCCGGGGAAGTGTTCTAAGCCTTCCCCAGCTTGATCTGGAAAGGAGCAGCCAATGATTAAGTTAACGCGGTTTAACGGCTCTACTTTTTATCTGAACATTACTCACATTGAAACTGTTGAAGGAACTCCGGATAGCGTAATCACGCTGTTCAACGACAGAAAGTACATCGTGAAGGATTCGGTGGAATCCATCGCTGAACGTGTTCAGGCTTTTTATCATAATGTTCCTCCGGCAACATCTGTACCGAAAATGCCGGGTGATTCAAATGAATAGCGGGAGGCATTAGCGATGTTTCAAAATCGATTGTTTAACATGGCTCTAATCATTATCATCGCGATATCGCTACTGGGAGTGATCTCGTTTGTTCTCTGGCAAACATATCTCTCTCCGGCTGCGCAAACAGCCACGACGGAAGAGCAAGAAGTGAAGACGCTCACGGCAGAGGAAATGAAAGAGTTCTCCGTTGACACTGGCGAAATTACTACGAACTTGCTAACGAATAATTACATGATTGTACGCTTTAGCATTACAGCCGACAGTGCTGATGCTAAAACAGAGCTGGAGCAGCGTTTGCCGCAAGTCAATCAGGTGATTATTAAAACATTGGCGGGGTTGACACCAGAAGACATAAAAGGAACTGAAGGTGTGAACAAGCTGGAAGCTAAAATCATGAATGAAATCAGCTCCCTGATGCAAGAAGGTAAGATTGTTCAAGTAGTGACAACCAAACGCGTCTTGTCATAGGAAGCGATTATGGTATACATAGCAAGGAGGTGACGACATATGGCCGAGGTTCTCTCACAGAGTGAGATTGATGCGCTGTTGGCCGCCCTATCTTCGGGCGAAATGGATGCCAACGAGCTGAAAAAGGAAGAAACTGAGCGTAAAATCAAAGTATATGATTTCAAACGCGCCCTGCGGTTCTCAAAAGATCAGATCCGTGGTCTAACGCGAATCCATGAAAACTACGCGAGGCTGTTGACTACGTATTTTTCAGCTCAGCTCCGTACCTTCGTGCAAATTACGGTTGCCTCCGTCGATCAATTGCCGTATGACGAATTTATACGTTCTATTCCCAAGATGACCATCTTGAACATCTTTGAAGCTCCTCCACTGGAAGGACGAATGGTTTTGGAAGTCAATCCAAACATCGCCTATACCATGCTGGATCGACTTCTGGGAGGACAGGGGGCGATTCCGGAAAAGATGGGCGCCCTTACGGAAATTGAAACAACGGTGATGGAACGCGTATTCGGCAAAGCGCTGGATACTTTCCACGAGGCATGGAAGCAAATCATTGAGCTCGATCCATATCAAGAAGGTTTGGAGATGAATCCACAGTTCATGCAGATCGTCTCACCTAACGAGATTGTCGTGGTAATCTCCTTTAGTACCAAAATTGGCGATACAACAGGAATGATCAATCTCTGTTTGCCTCACGTGGTACTGGAGCCAATCATGACAAAGCTGTCTGGACAATACTGGTTCTCCAAACAAAAGAAAACGCGGGATGAAGAAGAGCGCCTGCGTGTAGAAGAGCGAGTAAAAGTTGCAAAATTGCCGATTGTTGCTGAAATGGGAACAGCTACGATTACAGTAGGAGATTTCCTACAGCTACAAAAAGGCGATGTCATTCAATTAGATCAATCGATCGACAACAAGCTGAAAATTAAAGTGGGCGACCACTTAAAGTTCTTGGGTCAACCAGGAACACATAAAGGAAGAGTCGCCGTACAGATTGATGAAGTCATAGAGGAGGGGGAGGAACAAAATGAGTAGAGATATGCTTTCTCAAGACGAGATTGACGCGCTGTTACGTGCGAACAACTTGGTTGAGGACGAAGAGGAAGCTGTGTCGGCAGTGACCCAGGATGTTGCTGAATTTCTGTCCCCGTTTGAACAGGATGCACTTGGAGAAATTGGTAATATCTCCTTTGGGAGCGCGGCTACTGCGTTATCTACTTTGTTAAGTCAAAAAGTAGATATTACAACCCCTACTGTTTCCGTAGTCAATGTCGATGAATTGGAAAGCGAATTTCCGATTCCTCACGTGGCCGTCCACGTGGAATATACAGATGGTTTCAAAGGAATTAACCTGCTAGTCATTCGCATGGAAGATGCTGCAGTTATCGCGGATTTGATGATGGGCGGAGACGGCAGACCAGCGAACACTGAAATGTCTGAGCTTCATATCAGCGCGGTTCAGGAAGCGATGAATCAGATGATGGGTTCCGCTGCTACGTCCATGTCGACGATTTTCAACCAGTTTATTAATATTACGCCACCAGGCATTGATGTAATGGATCTGGCGCAAGGCAAGGGTGGAGACAGTTTCTCTGATGATGACAGTCCTCTGGTGAAAGTATCTTTCCGCTTAAAGGTAGGAGAGCAAGGCGAACTTATCGATTCAAATATTATGCAGCTTCTTCCGCTGTCCTTTGCGAAAAAGATGATTGATAGACTGGTTGGAGGTACAGGGGATGAAGCAGCAGCGGCAGCCCTCATAGATGAGATAGAGATGCCTTCTCTGCCTGCTATGAGTATGTCGGCTCCTTCTATCCAACCGAGTGCGCAAGAGCAACCACAGAGCCACGTACCGCCTGTAGCGCCGCCACAACAGCAACAGCCGATGTATCAGCAACCGCCGGGTTACGCACAGCCGATGGGTTACCCAGGACAGCCGCCGATGTATCCTGACGCGTATGGACAACCAATGATGCCACCTGGCTACGCTCCATACCCAGGAATGTATCAGCAGCCTCCAATGGCTCCGCCAACACCACAGCATTTCGGAGGTCCTGCAGCTAGTCAGGCGAATGTAGTATCAGCACAATTTGCTCCGCTTGGAGGTGCTCCTATGTATACAGGAGACATACAGAACTTAAACTTGCTTCACGATATTCCATTGCAAGTAACAGTTGAGTTAGGTCGTACGAAAAAGCTTATTAGAGAAATTCTTGACTTGTCCGCTGGATCGATTATACAGTTGGACAAGCTGGCAGGTGAGCATGTAGACATTTTGGTGAACAACAAATTAATTGCCAAGGGCGAGGTTGTCGTCATTGATGAGAACTTTGGGGTTCGTGTTACAGACATCATCAGTCAGATAGATCGTGTTCAAAAATTACAATAATACAATTAAGAGGGAAGTATTAGGGAGGAGCTATTCATGTCTAACAAAGTTTTAATCGTAGACGATGCAGCATTCATGCGTATGATGATCAAGGAAATTCTTTCGAAAAACGGGTACAGCGTCGTGGGGGAAGCAAGTGACGG
The DNA here is from genome assembly GCF_949767855.1 of Brevibacillus sp. IT-7CA2. Classification (NCBI taxonomy): domain Bacteria; kingdom Bacillati; phylum Bacillota; class Bacilli; order Caryophanales; family Paenibacillaceae; genus Brevibacillus; species Brevibacillus sp. IT-7CA2. Next base: position 387,704 of record NZ_CATKQT010000011.1, on the reverse strand, counting down.
TGCACAAGCAGTTGAAAAGTACAAAGAATTGGGACCTGATCTCGTAACCATGGATATTACCATGCCAGAGATGGATGGAATTTCTGCATTGAAAGAAATTAAAAAGTTGGATCCTAACGCGCGTGTGATCATGTGCTCCGCGATGGGACAACAAGCGATGGTAATCGATGCGATCCAAGCGGGCGCAAAAGACTTCATCGTAAAACCATTCCAAGCGGATCGCGTTCTGGAAGCGATCAAAAAGACAATGAGCTAATGATGATGATCCGGAATGCAGGGGCAAGACTCCTTTTAGCCTTCAGTCTGATCCTGTTGCTTTTCGTCTCCTCCCTGCCGAGTACCGTTTTTGCGGAAGGTTCAGTAGCGGATGCGTACAACCAGGGAAAAGTGCCAACTAGCAATGCGTCCGCCGGCAGTGAACAGCCGGCGGCCATTCCGGGCAGCGGAACAGGAAGTATGATCGGGTATCTAGTTCAAGTCATCTTTTCACTTGGCTTTATTGCAGTACTGATCTTTTTATTGCTCCGTTTTCTTGGTCGACGTCAAGGGGCTCAAAGTCATGGACCGATTAAAGTGATTAGCGCTACTGCGCTAGGCAATGGCAAAACACTTCAGGTTGTTATGATCGGCGAGTCATTGTACATCGTGGGAGTTGGAGAAGACGTTCAATTGCTTCGTAGGATCGAACCGGGCGAAGAGGTAGATTTGATCTTGGCTGACGCAGAGATCAAACCGATGAAAAGCCCATTCTCGCTAGAATGGCTCCCATTCGGTAAGAAAAAGCAGGCAGAAGAAGAAATCTTGTTTTCTTCTGATATGGAGGGCAAAAGCTTTCAAGATCTGTTACAGGGTCAATGGAACGACTTGAAAAATCGTCCAAACCAAACAGAACATTGGAAGAAAGAGCAAGCTCAGGACAGAGGGGACCAAAAATGAAATATTTTTTGCAGGTGCTGATGCTTGTCGGAGTGTTGCTATCCGTACCTGATATGGTCATGGCGGCGCCAGCGGGTACACCGCTTGTTCCGAGTATTGATTTGAAGATAGGCGGCGGAACAGGAACACCGCAGGAGACATCGACGGCCATTCAGCTGTTACTGATTTTGACAGTACTATCTGTAGCTCCAGCGATTTTGCTTTTAATGACCAGTTTTGCGCGAATTATCATTGTCTTGTCTTTTGTTCGAAATGCGTTGGCAACTCAACAAATGCCACCGAACCAGGTATTGATTGCCCTTGCGTTGTTTATGACATTTTTCATTATGGCTCCGACACTCGGACAAGTGAACGAAACAGCCGTGCAGCCGTTTATGCAAGGAAAGCTAACACAACAGCAGGCATTGGACGCAGCGGTCATCCCCTTTAAGGAATTTATGGCAAAGCAGACGCGTGAAAAAGATTTAGCACTTTTTCTGGAATACACAAAAGCCGAACGACCAAAATCGATCCAAGATATTCCGTTGAATGCGCTGGTACCTGCTTTTGCCATTAGTGAATTGAAGACGGCTTTTCAGATCGGCTTTATGATATTCATCCCATTTCTCGTAATTGATATGATCGTCTCCAGTATTTTGATGGGGATGGGGATGATGATGTTACCACCGGTTATGATTTCATTGCCGTTTAAGATTTTATTGTTCATTATGGTGGACGGCTGGTATCTCATTGTGAGATCACTTTTGACTAGTTTTTAGCGACATTCCGAATGCCTCAGGAGGTAGAGCATGACACAAGAATTACTTATGCAGATTGCCCAAAGCTCTGTTTATACCATCCTGCTGGTTTCGGCACCCGCACTTGGGGTCGCCTTACTGGTCGGTTTGATGGTCAGTGTCTTTCAGGCAACGACACAAATTCAGGAGCAGACACTCGCTTTCATTCCAAAGATCGTGGCCGTATTTGTCGTGATCTTGGCTGTTGGTCCATGGATGCTTCGGGTACTGCTTGATTTTACGATGGGGATCTTCGGTAACCTTCATCGTTTTGTTGGGTAGCATATGAATCTTTTTCTGATGTATCTGCCCGTATTCTTGCTTGTTTTTGTCCGAATGAGTGCCTTTTTTGTAACGGCTCCGTTCTTTTCTATTCGTGGTGTACCGAATCAGTTTAAAATCGGTCTCGCGTTTATCCTTGCCGTCATCAGTTTTCAATCCTTGCCGGTACAAGGCGAGATTCCGATGGATTTGACTTTTATTCTGTATATCATGAAGGAAGCACTTGTTGGTGTCATTCTTGGTTACATATGTGAAATGATGTTTATCGCCATTCAGGTTGCCGGTGGATTGATGGACATGCAGATGGGTCTTGCCATGGCAAACGTGATTGACCCTAAAACGGGTGCATATATCCCGGTAACAGGTAACTTCAAAAACATTCTCGCTGTCCTGTACTTTTTCAGTATTGACGGGCATCACATGCTGATACGAGGTGTGATAAGCAGTTACCAGGTTATACCGGTGGACATCATGTGGGCGGCTTTCGGAAGCGAAAACGTCATGATGACAGCAATAAAAACATTTCAAACGATGTTTACGAGTGCGTTTATGATTGCGGCACCGATCGTCGTTGCATTGTTTCTGGTTGATCTCTCTCTTGGTATTATCGCCAAATCTGTCCCGCAGTTTAATATCTTTGTGGTGGGCTTGCCCATTAAACTGCTTGCCGGCTATTTACTGCTTATCGTGGTGATGCCTGCGTTCTTGCTGACTCTGAACGGATTGTTTGGGAACATGTTCCGGGCACTTGCAGAAATGATGAAATCGCTCGGAGGATCACCATGAATCAATTGAGGCTTTCTTATCAAGTAGATCTTCAATTTTTTAATGGGGAAAAGACAGAAAAAGCTACGCCCAAGAAAAAGCAAGACGCACGAAAAAAAGGGCAAGTCGCGAAAAGTCAGGATCTTTCCCCAGCCCTATCTTTGACAGCATTTTTCTTTCTGTTAATGATGCTTGGCTCTACTATGCTAGGCATATTTCAAGATTTGATGCGGGAGTCATTGATTACATACACGACGTGGCAAATAAATGAAGAAAATTTAAAAGTCATCGTGATGCAGCTCGCATTTGAAGCGATAAAGATTGTAGGACCTATCCTAGGCTTGAGTTTTCTTGTCGCATTTGCGGTGAACTACATGCAGGTAGGCTGGCTAATTAGTACAGAACCCCTTCAAATGAAACTGGAAAAGATCGATCCGATTAAAGGGGCAAAACGAATTTTTTCCTTACGCTCGCTCGTAGAGCTACTGAAATCATTATTAAAAATAAGCGCAGGCATCTATGTCGCGTACGTCATTTTGTGGAATGCAAAGGAACAAGTTGTACAGCTTTCCTTATTGTCTATCGGAGCAGTCCTATCGTTTACTGCCGAAGAGGTGACAAAGCTGGGAATCTATCTCGGGTTATTGCTTTTCATTCTCGCGATTCTGGACTACGCCTATCAGCGTTATGAGCATGAAAAGAATCTGCGGATGTCCAAGCAGGATCTCAAGGACGAGCATAAGCAAGCGGAAGGTGATCCGCTCATTAAAGGGAAGATTCGTGAACGGCAAAGAAGTATGGCCATTCGCCGTATGATGCAGGAGCTTCCCAAAGCGGATGTCATTATTACGAACCCGACTCACTTTGCCGTTGCCGTTCGCTATGACGCAAGTGCGATGAGTGCACCTACGGTAATCGCCAAAGGGCAAGATTATCTAGCATTAAAAATAAGGGAAGTAGCGAAAAAGCATCGTATCGTTACCATGGAAAACAAGCCCTTGGCCCGGGCTCTCTATAGTCAAGTTGAAGTTGGGCAACAAATTCCCGAAGAGATGTTTAAAGCGGTCGCGGAAGTTCTCGCGTACGTCTACAAGCTGCAAGGGAAAGTGAAATAAATGGAAGGAGGATAACCAGTGGGATTCAAATTTAAAGAAATTGGTACGATCCTTTTTGTCATAAGCATTGTTGTCATGATGGTAATCCCACTTCCTTCAGCGCTACTTGATTTGCTGTTGATTTTGAATATCTCCCTTGCATTGACCATCTTGCTTGTGTCGATGTATACAAAAGAAACTTTGGAATTCTCGATCTTTCCGACGGTTTTGCTTATTACAACACTTTTTCGACTAGCCTTGAATGTGTCGACGACGAGAAATATTTTATCGCACGGTGAAGGCGGTAAAGTTATTGAAACGTTCGGTAGCTTTGTAGTCGGTGGTAATCAAGTCGTCGGTTTCGTCGTGTTTCTGATCTTGATCATCATTCAGTTTATCGTAATCACCAAAGGTTCTGAGCGTGTCGCTGAGGTAGCAGCACGTTTTACGCTCGATGCGATGCCTGGTAAACAGATGAGTATCGACGCCGATTTGAATGCAGGAATGATCACAGAAGCAGACGCACGTGTCCGAAGAAAAAAGATTGAGAACGAAGCTGACTTTTATGGAGCAATGGATGGTGCCAGCAAATTCGTAAAAGGGGACGCCATCGCGGGTATTATCATTTTTATCGTAAATATTATCGGTGGTTTTATCATCGGGATGCTCATTCACGATATGAGCTTTGCCGAGTCTGCCTCTCGATTCACTACCATGTCTGTCGGTGACGCACTGGTGAGCCAGATTCCAGCGCTCTTAATCTCGACCGCAGCGGGTATTATTGTAACGCGTTCTACTTCTGGTGAAGGTCTTGGTGAAGATATCGTCAAGCAAATGTTCAGCTTTCCGCGTCTTCTCTATATCGTAGCCGGCTGCATGCTTTTGCTGGGGCTCTTTACACCGATTGGAATTCTGCCTGTACTTCCGGTATGTGGGATAATGGCATTTGCTGCATGGAAAATGGAGAAGAACCAAAAGATGGAAATACAAGAATCCGCCGACAAGGTGGAAGAGCAGCAAATGGAAGAAGTACGCAGTCCAGAAAGCGTCGTGAACCTGTTACAGGTCGATCCGATCGAATTCGAGTTCGGTTATGGCTTAATTCCACTTGCTGATGTGAAGCAGGGAGGAGATCTGTTAGATCGGGTCATCATGATTCGAAGACAAATCGCACTCGAGATGGGGATCGTTGTACCGGTCATTCGTATACGTGACAACATCCAGCTTCGACCGAATGAATACATGATCAAAATAAAAGGCAACCAGGTCGCAAAAGGGGAAATCATGCTGGATCACTATCTGGCGATGAGCCCGGGGATCGAAGATGATTCCATTGTTGGGATAGAAACCGTAGAACCTGCGTTTGGATTGCCTGCATTATGGGTAACAGAAGAGAATAAGGAGATTGCTGAGCTGTCTGGCTATACAGTTGTCGATCCGCCTTCTGTTGTGGCTACACACCTGACAGAGGTCATCAAGCGACATGCCCACGAATTGTTAGGTCGCCAGGAAACAAGGGCCCTGATCGACAATGTACGGGAGACAGCACCGGTTCTCGTAGACGAGCTGATTCCAAGTCTGCTCGCCATTGGGGACGTACAGAAAGTATTGCAAAAGCTGTTGCGTGAAAAAGTGTCTGTTCGAAATCTCCACGTCATCCTTGAAGCACTTGCGGATCAAGCCATGTATACAAAAGATCCAGATGTACTCACAGAATATGTGAGACAAGCGATGGCGAGACAGATCACACTCCAATTTACGGAGCCAGGGCAACCACTTCATGTGCTTACAGCTGGAGCAGGATTGGAAAAAGCAATCTCTGAACGTGTGGAACAGTCTGAGCAAGGAAGCTATCTGGCGATGGATCCGGAAACGTCTCAGCGAATATTCCAAAACATGTCGACTGAAGTGAGCAAAATGATCAACTCGGGTCAACAGCCGATCATTCTTTCATCACCAGCGGTCCGAATGTACTTGCGTCAATTAGTAGATCGCATGATGCCAGACGTTCCCGTTTTGTCGTACAGCGAGCTCGAACCACATGTTGAAGTGCAAAGCGTAGGGATGGTGAACATTTCGTGAGGGTAAAACGTTACATTGTCGATTCGATGCCAGAAGCAATGGAAAAAATCAGGACGGACTTAGGAATGGATGCAGTGATTCTTAATTCCAAGCCGATCAAAACAGGTGGATTGTTCGGGATGTTTGGCAAACAACGAATCGAAGTAATCGCTGCTGTCGATGAAAAGGCATCCGAGCGAGAAAATCCCACAGTAGCAGCTGAACATCGAACCAACAACGTTTTGCCCAAATCGCAGACGGGTACGTACACGGCTGCTCAAGCGTATCGAAGACCGACTGTGACAAAAACATCAGAGAATCAACAAGTTGAATCAACAGGTAGGGAGCAGGTCGTCGCCGCGATGACACAAACCGCGGTTGCGACGCCTCCAAAAGAAGAGATCCCAGATACGAGAGTTGTGCAAAAGCAAGGAGAGCCAACTGAGCAGCATGCTCCTGTCACGACATCCCAAGAAAGAGCTTTACCCGCAAGCAATCATGACGCGATTGCCACTGAAATGCGAGATATGCGTCAAATGTTTCAAAAGCTGTTGGTGCATGACTTAAGTGAACAACTTCCTCCGGCGATACAGTCTATTCGTGCAAAGTTATTGAAGCAAGAAGTGACTGAAGAGCTAACAGCGGAAATCATTCGAAAAGTAATGGAAATGCCGCAACCGGGTGAAAAGTGGACGGAGGAGGAAGCGTTTGTGGCATGCCGAACGATCATCACTTCGATGATCGAGCCATATACAGCATCTTCGCCAAAGCTGGGTAAGAACGTACGGTACGCTTTCTTTTTCGGTCCGACAGGGGTTGGAAAAACAACGACCATTGCGAAGCTTGCGGCGAACAGCATGTTGAAGGAAAAACGAAAAATTGGCTTTATCACGGCTGATACGTATCGAATGGCAGCTGTAGAACAATTAAAGACGTATGCAAACATTTTGAATGTCCCGCTGGAAGTTGTCTTTTCACCGAAAGAAATGGCGTCAGCCATGGAACGCTTAAGTGATTGTGACCTCATTTTTGTCGATACGGCTGGACGGAATTTTCGCAACGATGAATACGTGGAAGGCATTCGTGAATTGTTGGAGCATGGAAAAGACAGCGTGAACTACTTAGTACTTAGCTTGAGCTCCAAATTCAACGATATGAAAGCAATCGTCCAAAATTTTGCGGAAGTTCAAGTGAAGCAAGTCATTTTTACAAAAGCGGATGAAACGAACAGCTTTGGCACGATGTTGAATGTTTGTCAGGAGATGAATCTACAGCTCTCCTATGTAACCACAGGTCAAAATGTACCAGATGATATCGTTGTAGCTACACCCGAGATGGTTTCAACGATGATTATGGGAGAGTAAACAGATGCGTGACCAAGCAGAGCAACTCCGTGAGCGGATGCTACAAAACAAGAAGACACGACCAACTAGACTGGTGACAGTGACGAGTGGAAAAGGTGGTGTCGGCAAGTCCAATTTCAGTTTGAATTTTGGGCTTGGTTTGATTGAGAAGGGTCATAAGGCGGTTTTGTTTGACTTGGATCTGGGTCTGGCAAATCTGGATGTATTAATGGGAATTACCCCAAAAAAGCATCTGTTTCATTTGTTAGAGCCAGATACGACTGTTTGGGACATTATCGAGCATGGGCCAGGAGGCTTAGAATTCATCGCGGGTGGATCTGGATTTACGCAGATTATGCAGTTAGATGATGAGAAGCTAGATCGCTTATTCTCGCATCTGGACCCGTTGCAAGGCTATGCCGACACAATTATTTTTGATACGGGAGCAGGTTTTTCAAAAGAATCCATGCGATTCATGCTCTCCTCTGACGAGGTCATCCTCGTTACCACCCCCGAACCACCAGCGATAACGGATGCATATGCAGTCATTAAGATGCTACACGCACGTAATCCCGCTGTCTCTATTCGATTGGTGATAAACAGAGCGTCTTCGGAGAGAGAAGGGAAGATGACGGCGGACAAGCTTGCGATGGTTTCTAAACGTTTTTTGAATATGGATATTCAGTCGCTTGGATATGTTTCGGATGATCCTTATGTTTCAAAAGCAGTTAAACTGCAGCGTCCTTTTCTACTTACATATCCACAATCGCAAGCCGCGAGAAGCATACGAAATCTGGTAGAACGGTATTTGGATGGTCCAGTTACTTCAGATGCTTCTGACAGTGGTCTCAAAGGGTTTCTTGCGAAGTTGAGGCACTTCATACGATGAGACATAAAAGTAGGAAGGGAGCGACATTCGAATGAGCAAAATCCGCGTTCTCGTCACGGACGATTCTGCATTCATGCGTAAAGTGATTTCGGACATTTTATCTACGGATCCTGAGATTGAAGTGATTGATCGAGCTAAGAATGGACTCGAATGTATTGAAAAATGTAAAGAACTGGCGCCGGATGTTCTCACACTCGACATTGAAATGCCGGTTATGAACGGTTTGGACGCTCTGGAAAAGCTGATGAATGAGTGCCCGGTTCCAATCGTCATGTTGAGCAGCCTGACAAAAGAAGGGGCCGAAGCTACGATTCATGCGTTGGAACTAGGCGCGTTTGACTTTGTAACGAAGCCTTCTGGTCCAATTTCTCTCGACATCCACAAAGTGGGCGATCGTCTTATCGAGCGCGTGAAGGCTGCGGCAGCATCGAAAGTACGTTTGAAAAAGCAGATCTCTCGCGTAGTCAAACCGGTATCTTCGGAATCAAAAGCTGCACCGGCCTCTCCAGTAATACGTACGAAAATACCGAGCTCGCCTGCCGTGATGCGGTCACAAGTAGGTGGAAAGGCAAGACTGGTGGTTTTAGGTACTTCCACGGGTGGTCCTAAAGCATTACAGAGTGTACTGACTGCAATTCCGGCGAATTTTCCGGCACCAATTGCCATCGTTCAACATATGCCAGCAGGTTTCACAAAATCGTTAGCAAATCGGCTAGACTCGTTATGCCAAATTCGAGTAACCGAGGTTGTCGATGGCGAGTATTTGGAAAATGGTACAGCTTACATAGCTCCAGGCGGCTTTCATTTCGAAGTTCGTCAAGTAAATGGGAGACTGCAGGCCTATTTACATCAAGAGGAGCCACGAGGCGGTCACAGACCGTCTGTCGATATCCTGTTTGAATCAGTCAGTCAATTGACAAATGTAGACAAATGGGCAATCATCATGACAGGCATGGGAAATGATGGGACTAAAGGGCTAAAACGCATGAAGGAGCTTGACCGTGTCACAAGCATTGTCGAAGATGAGTCGAGTTGTGTCGTATATGGAATGCCACGAGCAGCGATTCAAGCAGGCTTGGCAGACAACGTGGCCCCATTAGAAAAGATTCCAGAGCTGTTGTGCAAGCTCTTGCACTGATTTTTGGGAGGTGGATCACCTATGGATATGAATCAGTATTTGGACATGTTTATTGAGGAGTCAAAGGAACACCTACAGGCAATCAACGCCAACTTGTTACTCTTGGAAAGTGATCCGGGTAATATTGGCCACGTCAAAGAGATTTTTCGTTCCGCTCATACATTGAAGGGTATGTCGGCGACCATGGGCTTTGAAGACATGGCGAGTTTGACTCACGAAGCGGAAAATGTACTTGACCTGATTCGCAATCAGAAGTTAACGATTACCAGTGATATCATGGACGCTATTTTTCAGAGCGTAGATTTGATTGAAGGCATGGTCATCGATATCACAGAAGGTGGAGACGGTTCAGCGGATGTATCCGCTATTGTAACGAAGCTACGGGCGATTGTAGCTGGAGACTTTTCAGCCGAGCAGGAAGTAGCAGCTGCTACTATGGAAGTGGAAGCACCGCAAGAGGAAAGCACGCCAGCTGAAGATCATGAGCTGGATGATTATGCAATGATGGTCTTGAAGCAGTCTCAGGAGCTCGGAAACAACGTTTTGTGGATCAAAGTGACATTGAATGAAAACTGCTTGCTCAAGGCTGCTCGCTCTTACATGGTTTTTGATCAATTGGAATCCATGGGTGAAGTGATCAAAACGAAGCCAGCTGTTGAAGATATCGAGAACGAGCGATTTGAACAATCGTTTGAAATTGCCTATGTGACGGAGCAATCGATTGAAAAAGTACGTACTACGATTCTTAACATTTCGGAAATCCAAGATGTGACAATCGAAACGATTCAATTGAAGAGTGAAGCTCCACCTGCTCCCGTAGTGCAACAGACACCAGCACCAGCTGAAAAAGGAGCAGCAGAAGCTCCTCAGGCACCTGTGAAGAAGGCGACGGCTGGTGGAAAAACAATTCGTGTGGATATCGAACGCTTGGATATCTTGATGAATCTGTTTAGCGAATTAGTCATTGATCGCGGTCGTTTGGAGCAGTTGGCACGCGAGATCGGAAAGAATGAACTGCAGGAAACCGTGGAGCACATGAGCCGGATTAGTGGCGATTTGCAAAACATCATTCTGACCATGCGGATGGTTCCGGTTGAGCAAGTATTCAATCGTTTCCCACGTATGATTCGCGATCTGCAAAAAGATCTGAATAAAAAAGTGAATCTGGAGATTATCGGTGCGGAGACAGAATTGGACCGAACCGTCATCGACGAAATCGGGGACCCACTCAATCACTTGCTGCGTAACTCGCTTGACCACGGAATTGAGTCTCCAGCAGATCGGAAAAAGGCGGGTAAGCCAGAGGAAGGTAAAATCGAGCTCCGCGCTTTCCACAGTGGGAACCATGTATTTATTGAAGTAAAAGATGATGGTGCTGGAATCAATAAAGATAAAGTTCTCAAAAAAGCGCTTGAGAGAGGCATTGTCAATCCTGCTACTGCAGATAGCATGAGCGACAAGCAAATCCACGAGTTGCTTTTTGCAGCAGGCTTTAGTACCGCGGAAGTTGTTTCTGATATTTCCGGTCGTGGTGTTGGACTGGATGTCGTTAAGTCCAAAATTGAATCGTTGGGCGGTAGTGTCGGCGTAGATTCTGTGCGCGGCCAGGGCACGACTTTCCTCATTCAATTGCCACTTACGCTCTCTATCATTTCCGCGATGCTGGTACAAGTGAAAGATGAGAAGTACGCTGTCCCACTCAGCTCCATCATTGAGACGGCTGTATTTAAAAAAGATCAAATCATGATGGCTCACCGCCAAAAAGTGATCGACTTCCGGGGACGTGTAGTTCCGCTCGTTTCGCTTCAGGACATTTTCCAAGTGCCTGATAATGCGGAAACGATGGAAGATGAAGTGGCAGTCGTCATCGTACGTAAAGGTGAGAAAATGGCAGGCCTAGTCGTCGATTCGTTCATCGGCCAACAAGAGATTGTTCTAAAATCTCTCGGCAAATATCTGGTTAATGTATTTGCCATTTCAGGTGCAACGATTCTGGGAGACGGTCAGGTCGCGCTCATCATAGATTGTAACTCGCTGATTAAGTAGAAGGAGGGGCAGCCACATGCTCGATCAAAAAGAAGTCATTAGTGAAGTGAAAGTGATTGTCTTTCGATTGAAGGACGAAGAGTACGGCGTAGAGGTTCATCAGGTCAAATCCATTGAAAAGCTGGAGCACATCACAAGAGTTCCTCGAACGCCTAGTTTCGTCAAAGGGGTTATTAATCTGCGTGGTGTTGTGACACCGATTATTGACCTGCGCAATCGCTTTAGTCTCGAAGAAAGCGTCTATTCCGAAGCAACTCGAATCATTATCGTGGCCGTAGGCGAGTTGGAAGTGGGTCTCATTGTAGATGCTGCTAATGATGTCATTGATATACCAGTTGATGCGATTGAACCGCCTCCAGAGGTTGTTGGAGGAGTGGAAGCTGCTTATTTGCGAGGCGTCGCTAAACTGGATAAACGACTGTTAATCCTCTTAAACCTCGATAAAGTATTGAGCACTGAGGAAATCAAGCAGTTGGACGCAATTGAGGGGTAAGTAAAATGGGCGATTTTACGAAGTTTGGGGATTTCCAATTTGACGTTTTACGGGAAATCGGGAATATCGGTGCTGGTCACGCTGCCACGGCTCTCTCCAAGCTCATACAAAAAGAAATCGATATGAAAGTTCCACAAGTCAAGATTATCCCCTTCGACGAAGTTGCAGATTGTGTAGGAGGAGCGGAAACTGTAGTAGTGACCGTCTTCCTCCGGGTTGAAGGCGATTGTCCAGGGAACATGTTTTTCATCCTTGATTTGGATTCTGCCAAGCACCTGCTCGAACAAATTACAGGAATTAATAAAGATGTGTACGAGTGGGAAGAGCTGGAGATCTCAGCGCTGCATGAGATTGGCAACATCTTAACAGGTTCTTATCTATCATCGTTAGCTGATTTTACACAATTAAATTTACAGCCGTCCGTACCTGCACTCGCTGTGGATATGGCTGGAGCTATTCTAAGTTATGGATTAATAGCGTTGGGTCAAGCGGGTGACTTTGCCCTCACGATTGACACCGCTTTTTTCGAAGGCAATGATCAAGTAAAAGGGAACTTTTTCTTAATTCCTGATCCTGAATCGCTCCCAATACTATTTCGTTCATTAGGGGTTCCGTTCGATGGAGATTATTAAGATAGGGATGGCTGATCTTGGTGTGGCAAAGCCGCCGAGTAAGCTCCGAACTACCGGTTTAGGTTCTTGCGTAGGGGTAGTGCTCTACGATCATATCCATAAAATTGCAGGTATGGCACATGTTATGCTTCCAGAATCGTCTTTGGCTAAAAGCGGGGAGCTAACGATAGGCAAGTATGCGGATACAGCAATCCCCCATCTGATTCAGTTGATGGTGAAGGCTGGCGCGGAGACCAGACACACAGTTGCGAAATTGGCTGGCGGTGCACAAATGTTCGCATTTTTAGGGAATAATGACACCATGCGGATTGGGCCTCGGAATGTAGAGGCATGCAAACTTGTATTGAAGGATGCTCATATAAAGATCGTGGCAGAAGATACAGGGGGAAACTGCGGTCGGACAATAGAGTTAGATGCCACAAACGGCATTCTTCAAATCAGGACCGTAAATCAAGGTGTGAAGGAAGTATAACAAATGTTAGGAACCATTTGGATTAATTTTGGATTAGGAATGCTCGCATTTCTTGTGACGCTGGGTACGGCTGTGGCGAGTAATGTCTGGCTCGTATCACTGGAGAGAGCAGGTATCGCATTTGTCCTATTCTTCCTCGCTGCATTTCCAATTCGTTGGCTGCTCGCAACGTTCATACAGTCATCTACTCCACCAATGGTTACGGACACGCTAGAGGGGACAAGCTCTCCTCTAGCAGAAGGTGGAGTCGTTCTGGAAATTGGACAACACTTGGAACAGGAAGATCAAACATTTGCACCACTCTCAATCAACAAGATGGAAAGGGTTCATCCTACTGAGGATCCAGCCACCGTTGCAGAGGTCGTTAGGCGCTTATCAGATGAGTAAAGGTTGGTGACTATTCGTGGCACGGCTAACCAGTCAAGAAAAAGCAAAAGAGTTCGATAAATGGGTCATGTGGAAGCAAGAGGGAAGTCGCGAGGCGGAGGTTGACTTGATCACGCGGTTTTTGCCACTGGTAGATAAGGTGGCAAATCGGTTGGCAATTAATCTGCCAGCAAATGTGGACAAGGATGACTTGATTAGTTATGGGCGCTTTGGGCTATTGGACGCTTTGGCTAAATTCGATCATACCCGGGGTCTCCAATTTGAGACGTACGCCATGTGGCGGATTCGTGGTGCAATGATCGATGGACTACGCGAGAACGACTGGATCCCTCGTACTGTTCGAGACAAGGCCAAAAAAATCGAAGAAGCATACACCACCTTGGAACAGCAAATGCTGCGAATGCCAACCGATCAAGAAGTGTCTGATTATCTGGGAATAAGCAAAAAGGAGCTTCAACAGGTTTTCTTGGAAACCTCTCTTGCCAGCATGGTTTCTATCGATGAGGCAGTAGGGGATGAGGACGAACAAAAAACAGCAAGACATTCGTATATCATCGACGAGCTCACACCTCGCCCTGAAAACGTGGCGGAAGTATCCAGCTTAAAAGAGGTTCTTGTAACGGTCATCGACAAATTGCCTGAAAAGGAACGATTGGTTGTCTCCTTGTTTTATTTTGAAGAAATGACCTTATCAGAAATTGCGGAAATCATGAGCTTGTCACCTTCAAGAATATCCCAGTTGCACTCCAAAGCTCTTTTCCGACTTCGTTCTGCGTTGTCCAGATGGAAATCGCAATTGATGTAAGGGGACATTACCCAAGCTTGAGAGGGGTAGAATGATGGAAGGGATCGGGAAATATAAATTAGAAGTAAAAATTTCAGCTGATAAATTAGAGGCTGAGTTACTTCTCCGTATGGACGAACAAGATATCGACGAAATTGTCGTTTTGGAAACAGATGTATACAAAGTATTACAAACAAGCAATGTGAAGTATGGAATTCTCGACGATGTAGTTCAGAACTTATGTGCCTTACCCGCGAAGTATGCAAACGCGAGAGTAAAGGTTGCTCAAGGGATTGCACCTGTGGCCGGAACCGATGGGACTATCGAGTACCCCTATTTGGCATCTATTAATGAAGGGGAAGGTCCAAGAGAGCTAGAGGATGGCCGGGTTGATTTTTATAATGTGACGACAATCCCAAATGTGGCAAAAGGGCAACTCTTGGCACGTAAAATATCAGCAAGCCAGGGACAACCAGGCACAGCAGTTACCGGAGAGCCCATCGCTCCCAAAGCCGGCAAGGAAATAAACATAAAGCCTGGGAAAAATGTTGTGCTTAATCAAGAGCGGACAATGCTATACGCCGCTATTGACGGACAAGTCTCCTTTACGGAACAGGCAAAAATGAACGTGTTTCCCGTATTTGAAGTAAACGGGGATGTTGATTTTGGTGTTGGCAATATTGATTTTGTGGGAACGGTGGTCATTCGCGGGAACGTATTGAATGGCTTTCGCGTAAAGTCATCAGGAGATATACGCGTACTTGGTAGTGTAGAAGGGGCCGAGTTGTACGCGGAAGGCTCCATTGAAATCAAAAGCGGGATTGTTGCCCAGGACAAGGGCTGCATTGTTGCGGGGAAAGATGTCCGGACATCCTTTATCCAAAACGCCAATGTAACGGCTGGCAATCAAGTGATTGTTTCTCAAAGCATCATGTTCTCAACCGTACGAGCCGGAAAGCAAATCATTTGCAAAGGGGCAAAAGGCTTCATCATTGGCGGCGTGTTGCAAGCTGGGGAAAAGATTGTGGCTCGAGTATTTGGGAACAGTAGCGCCACTCCTACGATACTCGAAGTAGGAGTAAAACCGGAATTAAGACAAGAACTGGCGAACATTCAAAAAGAACTACAAAATGTGTATGAAAATTTACGCAAAACAGATCAAGGTCTGGGCGTTATTAATCAGATCCTTCAAGTCAGCAAAGAACTTCCAGCAGACAAACGTCTCATGCAAATCAAGCTAACTAATACTCGTCTGGTTCTGGAAAAAGAAAGCAAGGAATTAGAAGCACGCAGAAATGATATTGAACTCGAGCTGAAAGGGGAAGGACCAGCAGCTATTGAGGCATATCATGTGATGTATCCAGGAATTAAAATGACGTTTGGAAAACTGGTTCACTTTATCAAGCACGAGTATGCGAGAACGCGA
Organism: Brevibacillus sp. IT-7CA2; assembly: GCF_949767855.1. Classification (NCBI taxonomy): domain Bacteria; kingdom Bacillati; phylum Bacillota; class Bacilli; order Caryophanales; family Paenibacillaceae; genus Brevibacillus; species Brevibacillus sp. IT-7CA2. The sequence goes on along the minus strand of NZ_CATKQT010000011.1, from coordinate 372,180 downwards.
TTTATTGTGCTGGACGGTGAAATTAGCACAGCAACTCTTATCTAATCCAGGATGCTTACATACTTAGTGTGACAAAGGGAGTTGGGGCCATATGAGTTTGAAAGCGGTTGAATTGCAGGTGGCAATACCACGCACGCTAGAAGTCAGCCGAATTCAGGAGCATCAGCAACAACGAACCATGCATGAGCAGCAATCAATGATTGATCAGCGAAGAGACCTGGATGAACATATGCGCCAGCGCCCGAGCGATCTTGAGCAATCACAAAAGAACCAGATACGTGAACGAGAAAAAAAGCAAGGACAGCAAGAACATCAGGACAAAAAAGAATCCGCTGGAAGTCAATTGTCCGAATCGAGCGAAGGTGTATCTACGAATGCTGATCTCATGAGAGATCCATTGCGTGGACGTATTATAGATATTTCTTTATAAACGAAGTCAAGCCAGAAATAAAGGTGGACAACATGGACGTAGTGTATCCCATCCTGATTGGAGCAGGAATGATCAGCATGCTTCTTGCTTTTGTCATTAAAAAGAAGCAGCCTGTTGACTCCTTTTCCTCAATACCGACACAACGCACGACGGACAAGGACGAGCTCGAAAAAAGCGTGCAGCGTCTTCAAAAACAGGTAAAGCAAGAAACCAATCTTCTTGCTGCAGAATGGCAGGAAATGAGAGCGGATCTTCTCGAGGATATCGCTAGTTTGAGCAAGCGATTAGACAATGTGGAAGAACAATGGCAAAAGCGTGAAACTCATAAGCAAGAAGCTCCAAAGGATACGAATAGGATAGAACCAGCACCTCAAGCTCAAGAGGTGGATATGCTGGCACTGCGAGAACGTTATCGCCGTGCCTTTGAGCTGAGTAAAGAAGGTTTGTCTCGGGATGAGATCGCAAAACGACTCGGTGCCGGCAGAGGGGAAATCGATTTGATCTTTTCCTTGGCTGACAGGCATGAACGAGGTCTTGCCGATGCGTAAACAAGAGCTATTATTTGGATTTGGAGCAGGACTGATTGTCGCTACCTCCATTATCGGACTGTTAGCGCCTAAGCAAACTGCGCAAGCCCCAGCCATGACTGTCGATCAAATGAAAGTAGCTGCACAAGAGCTGGAAATGGTCGTACTTACTGCAGAAGAGTACAAACAGTGGCAGGAAGAAAAGAAAGTGAACGTACAGCCAGCTCCTGGAGTGCCTAAGGCGCCAGTTGCGCCAAAGGTAGGTCAAACAGTGGCGCCTGTGACAAAGCAACCGCAGACGCCAGCTGTACAGGCTACGACACCTGCAACTTCATCAGAGCAAAAGGTGATTCCGCCAACAAATCCAGTGAGTAAGGACAACCAGCCTACTCCAACCGTACCGAATACGCAGACACCAACGTCACCCAATATGGTAGCTCCTAAAGCTCCGACAGTGGAAGCACCAGTAGCAGACAAGAAGGTATCTTTCACTGTTCCTTACAAAGCAACTGCAGAGGATGTAGCGCAGGTTCTAGTCAAAGAAGGAATTCTTCCTGCCGACAATCAATTTGTGGCCCAGCTACGTGCAAGCGACAAGCTAAATCGTATTCGTGTCGGTACCTATGAAGTGTCGACCGCCGCTAAGGAAGCAGATATCGTCAAGTTGATAACAACTCCGCCTAAAAAATAGGCGGTTTTTTCAATGTAACCAAATGTGTCCATTTGTCGTCTGCCAAAAAGGGTCAAAACTTTTTTTACGAAATAAATGGAATTGGTTTGTTGCAATTGAAACTCCCATATGATATATTCATATACGGTGTTGAAATCGCACGTCCACCAATTCCGGCAACGGTGCTGCCTATGGCAGAATTGCTTGGAACATGCGGTGAGACGGAGGTAGGCATCACAAAAACCATTTTTGAAGGAGGTGTGAAATATGGCAGTAATTTCGATGAAACAATTGCTCGAGGCTGGTGTACACTTCGGTCACCAAACTCGTCGTTGGAACCCGAAAATGGCTCGCTATATCTTCACCGAACGTAACGGAATCTACATTATCGACCTGCAAAAAACCGTTAAAAAAGTAGAGGAAGCGTACAACTTCGTACGTGAACTCGCTCAAGACGGCGGAAAAATTCTCTTCGTTGGTACGAAGAAACAAGCACAAGAATCCGTTAAAGAAGAAGCAGAACGCACAGGTCACTACTTCATCAACCAACGTTGGTTGGGTGGTACTCTGACAAACTTCACTACTATCAAAAAGCGTACTTCTCGCTTGGCTGAGCTGAAGCGTATGGAAAACGATGGTACTTTCGAAGTATTGCCTAAGAAAGAAGTTATCGTTCTGCGCAAAGAAATGGATCGTCTGGAAAAATTCTTGGGCGGTATCGCTCACATGGATAAATTGCCTGACGCTCTGTTTGTCATCGATCCTCGTAAAGAGCGCATCGCTGTAGCAGAAGCTCGTAAATTGGGTATCCCAATCGTAGCGATCGTAGATACTAACTGCGATCCAGATGAAATCGATTATGTGATCCCAGGTAACGATGATGCAATTCGCGCTGTGAAATTGCTCACTGCTAAAATGGCAGACGCTCTGCAAGAAGGAAACCAAGGTACAGAGCAACAAGCAACAACAACTGCGTAAGCATGTGTGTTAAAGGGTGGACTGAGGGTGTCAGAACCCCCGTCCATCCTTTTTTGCTGATTAGCGTCGCTGAGGTGTTAGCAGGCGGCTTGCTTTTCGACTATAATAGGATCGTAACTTTCCGAGGAGGTTTCACTCAATGGCAATTAGTGCACAAGCGGTTAAAGAACTGCGCGAGCGTACAGGCGCAGGTATGATGGATTGCAAACGCGCGTTGGAAGAAACAGCAGGCGACATGGAAAAAGCAATTGACTTGCTCCGTGAGCGCGGTGTAGCGAAAGCAGCGAAAAAATCCGGACGTATTGCAGCAGAAGGTTTGACTGCAACTGCGGTAGCTGGAAACGTTGCAGCAGTTGTAGAAGTAAACTGCGAAACTGACTTCGTTGGTAAAAACCCTGAGTTCCAAACACTTGTTAAAGACATCGCTGAGCACGTTGTATCCCAACGTCCTGCATCTGTAGAAGAAGCTTTGGAGCAACCTTTCAAAGGTGCTGGCGAGACTTTGGGTCATGTAATCAACGAGAAAATCGCGACTATCGGAGAAAACATCTCCTTCCGTCGTTTTGCACTCTCCGAGAAATCAGACAACGGCGCTTTCGGTGCTTACCTGCACATGGGTGGCCGTATCGGTGTTCTGGTAACTTTGGAAGGTACACAAGACGAAACACTGGCTCGCGACCTGGGCATGCACGCAGCAGCGTCTAACCCTCGTTTTGCTAACCGTGATGAAGTTTCCGCTGATGAGATCGAGCGCGAGCGTGAAGTTCTGAAAAACCAAGCATTGGCTGAAGGTAAACCTGCTAACATCGTTGAGAAAATGGTAGAAGGCCGCCTTTCCAAATTCTTCGAAGAATACGTACTGGTTGAGCAACCATTCGTAAAAGATACTGACAAGAAAGTAGCTGTTCTGTTGAAAGAAGCAGGTGCTACCTTGAAAGGATTCGCTCGCTTCCAAGTAGGCGAAGGTATCGAGAAAAAACAAGAAGACTTCGCTGCTGAAGTTATGGCACAAGTTAATAAGCAGTAATAAAGGTTATAGGGAACACCTTCGTGTTCCCTATTTTCAAAGCGAGAGTTTCACTTAATGTGAAACTCTCTGCATGTAAAGAGCAATGTGTACCTGTACCCTTGTAGAAGGAATGAAGACTGGGCACAGAGAATGATTCATGAATGGAGGCCGTTTCACATGCCACTTCCTGCCTATAAACGGGTTGTGTTAAAGTTGAGTGGGGAAGCTTTGGCGGGGGACTTAGGGTATGGTATTGACCCAAAGGTTATTTTCTCCGTCGCTAACCAGATCAAGGAAATCGTAGAATTGGGTGTACAAGTCGCAGTAGTCGTCGGAGGAGGTAACATCTGGCGCGGACTTTCCGGCAGCTCTAAAGGTATGGATCGGGCAACAGCCGATTACATGGGGATGCTGGCCACAATTATGAACTCACTCGCCTTGCAGGATGGGTTAGAAAAAGTGAACGTCCCGACTCGTGTTCAAACCTCGATTGAGATGAGACAGGTAGCAGAACCATACATACGGCGTCGTGCCATTCGTCATTTAGAAAAAATGCGCGTGGTCATCTTCGCTGCAGGTACTGGTAACCCTTACTTTTCAACGGATACGACTGCTGCTCTGCGTGCAGCTGAGATTGAAGCTGAAGTAATCCTGATGGCGAAAAATAAGGTAGACGGTGTGTACTCTGCAGACCCAAGCCTTGACCCGAACGCCAAGAAGTACGATCAGTTGACATTCCTGGAAGTGCTGAACAAAGGTTTAGGTGTCATGGATTCTACAGCATCCAGCCTGTGCATGGATAACAGTATCCCATTGATCGTCTTTAACATTTCTGAAGAAGGCAATATTCGTCGGGCAGTAATGGGCGACAAAATCGGTACTCTAGTGAAAGGGGAATAATTATGCCACAATCTGTGCTAAAAGACATGGAAGATCGCATGAATAAAGCGATCAATGCTTTGAAAAAAGACATGTCCAGCCTGCGTGCAGGACGTGCGAACCCAGCGATGCTGGACCGCGTAACAGTAGACTACTACGGTACTCCAACGCCGATTAGCCAATTGGCTAACATCAGCGTACCAGAACCACGTATGCTGACTATCCAGCCATGGGATAAAACAGCGCTCAAAGAAATTGACCGTGCGCTGCAGCAATCGGATTTGGGAATTTCTCCATCCAACGATGGCGTGATTATCCGCCTGATGATTCCTCCACTCACAGAAGAGCGTCGCAAAGAGCTCGTGAAGCTGGCTGGAAAAGGTGGAGAAGAAGCAAAGGTAGCGATTCGTAACATCCGTCGTGATGCAAACGATGAAATTAAGAAGCTGGAAAAGGCTGCTACCATTTCTGAAGATGATTCCCGTCGTCACCAGGAAACTATCCAAAAAACAACGGATAAATTCATTGCTGAAGTTGACAAGGTCGTCAAGGACAAAGAGAAAGACATTTTGGAAGTATAGGTAATGGTAATCCCCCTCGTTTGAGGGGGATGTACGTCTATATCTCTCATTACGGGGGAACACTTTATGTTAGAACATCTGGCGCGCAAATGGGGCCGCAAAGAAAAGCAATCGGAGCCAGCCGAGTTCGATCGTTCCGGTAAAATTCCGGAGCATGTGGCAATTATTATGGATGGCAACGGTCGTTGGGCCAGTAAGCGCAGTTTACCCCGGGTTGCCGGGCACCGTGCAGGTATGAAAGCAGTAAAAGAAGTCGTGAAGGTTGCAGACGAGATCGGCGTTCGGTATATGACGATGTACGCATTCTCTACCGAAAACTGGAAGCGTCCACGTGATGAAGTGGATTTTCTCATGAAACTTCCGCAGGAATTTTTGTCGACAGAATTGGATGAATTAATAGAACGTGGTGTCCGCATACGCATGTTGGGTAGTAAAAACGAGCTGCCTTCTCATACGTTGAAAGCGCTGCTGGAAGCAGAAGAGAAAACGAAGGACAATAGCGGTTTGCAATTGAATTTTGCCCTGAATTATGGCGGGCGTGATGAACTTGCAAAAGCATTTTCAGTGATGGCAGCACAAGTAAAAGCAGGTGAGCTTCAACCAGAGCAACTGACTGAGGAATTGATATCGAGCCACCTGTATACAAGCGAAATTCCCGATCCAGACCTCTTGATTCGCACAAGTGGGGAGATTCGCTTGAGTAACTTTATGCTGTGGCAATTGGCATATACAGAATTATGGTTTACGGATGTGCTATGGCCTGATTTTACCCGTGAACATTTTTATCAAGCAATCGTGGAATACCAAGGCCGAGCTCGTCGCTACGGGGCGGTATAGCCGAGAGGTGGAATCAGTTGAAGCAACGTATAATAACAGGCCTGATTGGTGGGGCTGGTTTTCTATTATTGATGTATGCTGGTGGAGTTTGGTACTCACTATTGGTGTTTTTACTGGCTGTCATTGGCTATTATGAATTTATGAGAATGGCTGGCATTCAGTCATTTTATTTGGCAGGATTGCTCGGATATGTATTGATGTTAAGCATTTTGTGGCCGTCTCTATTATTTTCGGATTGGCTCAGTATCAGCATGCCGGATCTGATGCTGCCCGTCATCCTGCTCTTGTTGATTTACTCCGTTTTACGGAAAAATCAGTTTCACATTGAACACGTCGCCCTTACGTTGGTGGGGGCGTTATACATAGGCTACGGTTTTACTTATATGGCCGCTACCCGAAACCTACCTGAAGGATTCATGCTAACGGTCATGGTCATTATGGGAATCTGGTCGACTGATTCTGGCGCCTATTTTGTCGGAAAAGCAATAGGTAAGCGTAAACTGTGGCCAGAAATAAGTCCAAACAAGACGGTGGAAGGGGCCTTAGGAGGTCTCGTCGCTTCTGTCTTGATTGTTCTTTCCATCAATGCAAGCTTTGGACATTTTGCGATTGATCAAGCTTTGACAATCGCACTTGTTGCGGGGATCGTCGGGCAATTGGGGGATCTGGTTGAGTCGGCTTTCAAGAGACATTTCCATGTAAAAGATTCAGGACAGCTCATTCCGGGTCACGGGGGCGTTTTGGATCGCTTTGATAGTTTTTTGCTCGTCTTTCCGGTTCTACATCTATTAGGTATTGTCTAAAACCTTTTGCATATAGAAAGAGATATAGAGGGTGAAATCCGTGAAAAAAATAGCGCTCTTAGGTTCAACGGGGTCAGTTGGAACGAGCACGCTTGAAGTCGTAGACCAGCATCCCGAGGATTTTTCGGTGGTGGCTATGGCTGCTGGAACAAACGTCGATCTATTGACGCGCCAGGTGGAAAAGTTCAAGCCCGAGCTCGTTTCTGTAGGAAATGAGAAGGCTGCCGTTGAACTGCGAGAAAGATTGGCGGGCAAGTCTCATCCAGAAATCGTTTACGGGGCGGAAGGATTGGAACTGGTTGCCCGTCATGAAGCTGCCAATTTCGTTATGACCGCTGTTGTCGGCAGTGTAGGGGTCGCACCTACACTCGCCGCGATTGAGGCGGGAAAAACAATTGGACTGGCCAACAAAGAGACACTAGTGAGCGCTGGCCCTGTCGTCATGAAACGAGCGAAAGAAAAAGGTGTATCGATTATTCCAGTAGACAGCGAGCATTCAGCTGTCTACCAATGTCTGCAAGGCGAACGCAAGGAAGATGTGGCGCGGGTTATTTTGACCGCTTCAGGCGGTTCCTTTCGTCACCTCTCTCGCGAGGATCTACAGCAAGTGACAGTAGAGCAGGCATTGGCTCATCCGAATTGGAGCATGGGTGCAAAAATTACCATCGATTCTGCTACCATGATGAACAAAGGTTTTGAAGTGATCGAGGCTCATTGGCTGTTCGATTTACCTTATGAGCAAATCGAATGCGTATTGCATTATGAAAGTATCATACACTCTATGGTAGAATACAAAGACAGAGCGGTCATGGCCCAACTCGGTACGCCAGATATGAAGGTTCCGATTCAGTACGCCATGAGCTATCCCATCAGAAAAGAACTACCTACGGAACCACTTGATTTGGTCAAGATCGCCACGCTTCATTTTGCAGCCATGGATTATGAGCGTTATCCTCTGTTAAAATTAGCGTATGAGTGCGGCATGGCAGGAGGTACGCATACTGCAGTACTGAATGCAGCCAATGAAGTCGCAGTTGATAGGTTCTTGAAGGGAGCGATCAGTTTTTTGGACATCGAAAAGGTCGTCCGAAAAACATGCGAAGCTCACCCTGGTGTAGCGAGTCCAGAGCTTGCAGATATTTTCGCAGCTGATGAGTGGGCACGCTCTTATGCGCTCGTCTCCATCTAAGGAATATGAGTGTTAGATACTTGACAGAAAGGTGGCTGTTCACTTGCCTTTGCCCAACCTGGATTCCGTTGAATCAATTCTCGCGATTGTAGTTGTATTTGGGGTACTTGTCTTTGTGCACGAACTAGGACACTTCCTTCTGGCAAAGAAGGCGGGGATCTTATGTCGTGAATTTGCACTGGGAATGGGGCCAAAAATTTTTCGCGTGAAGCGGGGAGAAACGGAATACACCTTACGCCTGTTACCCATCGGTGGTCTTGTTCGCATGGCGGGGGAAGACCCGGAGATGGATATGTTGAAACCGCACATGGAAGTAAGCGTGGAGCGGGATGCGTTAGGAAAGGTCACACATATTTTGCTCGATGGGCCAAGTTCTGGTTCTACTCGTGCGATCACTGGTACGGTGGTACAATTTGATCTGGAGCAAAATTTAAATATCGTGCTTGAACTAGATGGAGAGCAGAAGACGTTTGCTGTTCATCCACAAGCTCAGCTGGTCAAGGATGGACAAGAAGTACAGATTGCCCCTCTAAACAGACAGTTCAAAGGCAAGACAGTTTCACAACGTTTTTGGGCGATTTTTGCAGGACCTGCAGCCAACTTTTTGCTGGCGTTTGTTTTGTTTATCGTGATCGGTTTCTTGTACGGCGTACCGAATGGCAGCTATCTGGGGAATGTGATCCCGGGAGGACCTGCTGCTCAAGCTGGATTATTGCCAGGTGATAAGGTGATCGCGATTCAAGGTCAGCCTGTATCCTCGTGGAAAGACGTTGTAGAGAAGATTAGCAAAGCGCCGGAACAACAATTAACATTTGAGTACGAGCGCAATGGCCAGCGTATGACTGTGCCAGTTAAAGTAGGGAAAGACGAAAACAACGTGGGCAAAATCATGGTAACCAATGCACTCACGTTTGCCCCAGGGGAAGTTCTCAAATACGGTGCAACCTCCACTTACGAGTTTACGATGATGATCCTGAAAAGCTTGGGAATGCTCGTAACGGGTGAATACGGACTGAAGGACTTGAGTGGTCCAGTCGGTATTTTCAAGATGACTGGAGAGGTTGCTCAACAAGGTATGGCGATTCTTTTGAAATGGGCTGCAGTATTGAGCATTAACCTCGGATTGTTCAATCTGTTGCCGCTGCCAGCATTGGATGGCGGACGTCTCGCATTCTTGGGAGTAGAGGCGCTGCGTGGTCGACCTGTTGACCCGCATAAAGAAGGAATGGTTCATTTCTTGGGCTTTGCCTTTTTGATGTTGCTGATTTTGGTAGTGACGTGGAATGATCTGCAACGATTGTTCTCCTAATCACGTACTAACACGATAGAGAGAAAAACAGACATACCTAAAAGGATGGTGCAAAATGTTCAAGCGCGAGGAGACGAAACCGGTTTTTGTAGGTGGAGTGCAAATCGGGGGCCAAAAAAGCGTAGTCATCCAGTCGATGACGACAGCAGACACGCGTGATGTTGAGAAAACTCTGGCTGAGATTCAGAGACTGCACGATGTCGGTTGCCAAATTGTTCGCTTGGCCGTCATCAATGAAGATGCAGCCCGTGCCATCAAAAAAATTAAAGAACGCTCCCCGTTGCCGCTCGTTGCCGACATTCATTTCGACCACAAGCTGGCATTGATTGCGCTGGAGAGCGGGATTGATAAAATTCGTATTAACCCAGGAAACATCGGTTCGAAAGAAAAAACGCAACGCGTAGTGGAAGCGTGCCGCGAGCGCAATGTTCCGATCCGTATCGGGGTCAACTCCGGTTCAGTCGAGAGAAGACTTTTGGAAAAATACGGTTACCCTTCTCCGGAAGCGATCGTAGAAAGTGCGATAGACCACGTGGAAATTCTCGAAGACTTGAACTACGACAACATCGTCATTTCCTTGAAGTCTTCCGATGTTCCAACGATGATCCAAACATATTCGTTGATGGCACAGAAACGCAACTATCCGCTGCACGTCGGTGTAACAGAAGCAGGTACACAGTTCTCCGGTAGCATTAAGTCTTCAGTTGGAATCGGAACGGTATTGTCGATGGGAATCGGTGACACCATTCGCGTATCCCTGACGGCTGATCCTGTTGAAGAAATTAAAGTAGCAAAACAAATCCTTCGCAGCTTGGATATCGTGAACAACGATCCAGTGGTCATTGCATGCCCATCTTGCGGTCGATGCGCAATTGACCTGATCGGTTTGGCAACAAAAGTCGAGGATGCGATTTCCACGCTGAAAGTACCGTTAAAAGTAGCGGTAATGGGTTGCGCGGTAAATGGTCCTGGTGAAGCTCGTGAAGCAGATGTAGGCGTTGCCGGCGGAAATGGCGAGGGCTTGATTTTCCGTAATGGTGAAATTGTTCGGAAAGTAAAAGAAACCGAGTTGTTTGAAGAGCTGATGAAAGAAATTAACGAAATAGTAAACGAGCAAAAACCTACAACTGTAGGATAATGCACGTTGATTGCTGAAAGGCATAAGGAGGACACGCACGTGTTGAAGCAAAGTCAAATGTTGATCCCTACCCTGCGGGAAGTGCCATCCGACGCTGAGATTGCCAGCCACAAGCTGCTGCTCCGCGCAGGTATGGCCCGCCAACTGGCTTCCGGTATTTATACGTACCTGCCCCTGGCGCTCCGTTCCCTACACAAAATCCAAGCGATTGTGCGTGAAGAAATGAACAATGCTGGGGGACAAGAGCTGTTGATGCCAGCGATGCAACCAGCTGAGTTGTGGCATCAAACGGGTCGCTGGGATGTATACGGTCCCGAGCTCGTTCGCCTGCGTGATCGTCATGATCGTCCTTTTGCCTTGGGTCCAACCCACGAAGAAGTCATTACGAGTCTCGTGCGTGATGAGATTAACTCTTACAAAAAACTCCCGATCAACCTTTATCAAATTCAAACCAAGTTCCGTGATGAAGTGCGTCCACGCTTCGGTTTGATTCGTTGCCGCGAGTTTATTATGAAGGATGCTTACTCTTTCGATTCGTCACAGGAAGGTCTGGATCGCAACTTCCAGGCGATGTATGATGCGTACACGAACATCTTTACCCGTGTAGGCTTGAACTTCCGTGCAGTAGAAGCGGATGCAGGTGCAATCGGCGGAAAAGGCACATACGAATTCATGGCGTTGTGCGACATTGGGGAAGACACGATTGCTTATTCTGAAGAAGGCGATTATGCAGCCAACTTGGAAAAGGCAGAAGTCGTGTACAAACCATCTGCAAAGCCAGCAACAGAAGCGCCAGCTCGAAAAAAATTGCATACGCCTGGTACCAAAACGATCGACCAATTGGTACAAGCACTGCAAATCGAAGCAAAGCAGATCATCAAGAGTCTCATTTATCGCCTAGACGACAAGCTGGTTATGGTGCTGGTACGCGGTGATCATGAGATCAATGAAGTGAAGCTGAAAAACTTGTATGATGCAACGATCGTAGGGCTGGCTTCTGAAGCGGATATCGTTTCGGTAACAGGAGCGCCTGCAGGATTTGTTGGCCCAGTTGGCATTGATCCTGAAAAAGTGGAAATCATTGCGGACAATTTTGTTCAAGATGTTTATGATGGTGTCGTCGGTGCCAATGAAACAGACTATCATCTGACTCACGTAGTTGCTGGCCGTGATTTCACGGTTTCCCAGTACGCTGACTTGCGCAACATTACAGAAGGTGACGAGTGCCCTCGTACAGGTGGTGTTATCAAGTTTGCACGTGGTGTAGAGGTCGGTCACGTATTCAAACTGGGTACGAAATACTCCACAGCGATGGGTGCTACGTACTTGGATGAGAACGGTCGCAGTCAACCAATGATCATGGGTTGCTACGGAATCGGTGTATCTCGTACAATTGCGGCAGTGATCGAGCAGAACAATGATGAAAATGGTATCATTTGGCCAGTATCTGTTGCACCTTTCCATGTGCATGTGATTCCGGTCAATGTTAAAGTAGAAGAGCAACGTCAAGTTAGCGAACAAATTACAGAAGCATTGCGCAAGGCTGGCGTAGAAGTTTTGTTTGACGATCGTCCTGAGCGTGCTGGTGTGAAGTTTAAAGACGCTGATTTGATTGGACTGCCTCTGCGTATTACGGTTTCCGATAAAGCGGCACAAGAAGGAACAGTGGAAGTGCGTATCCGCAAAAACGGTGAAACACATGATGTGAAGCTGGATCAATTGGTCGATGAAGTGAAAGGTCTCTTATCTCGTGTTGACCAAACAGGAGCTGCCTTGTTCGGTAATTAGTTGCATGCAGGAATAAGAAGGATTTTGTCGAATTTTTACGGGGTACTCCCCTAGATTAATGGGGAGTGCCTCTTTTTCTTGTTTAAACGCTCACTTATAGGGAAGGTGGGAAAACCGTGGACCGTTTACAAGAGCAAAAACATCGCTTCTCCCTATTGGTCAAGCAAATGGAAGTTCCTGACGAATGGGTGGAGCGATTTTTTCTTGATGCTCAGATTGAAAAGTTAGAGCTGTATAAGCAGAACAAAGAATGGGTTTTTCACTTTGCCCTCCCGAGAATGATACCTGCGGATGTTTATGCAGCTTTTACCAAGCGATTGACGCATACATTTTCACATCTAGCCAAAGTTGATACCCGATTTCGCTATCTGCAAAAGCCGTCTCTCGATCAAGTAGTCGAAGAGTATTGGGACGTCTTGCTGGCGGGGCTGGAGCCGACTCTGAACTCCTTGGCAGTTACGATGCGTCAAGCACGTAAACAAGTCGAACAGCAGGAAGTCAAGGTATACTTGCCAACGGAGATGTCCGTTGAGGTTGCCAAGCGTAAACGAGCGGATAATGAGCTTTTGGCTGCTTTCCAGAAAGCTACCGATTGCTCGATGCGCTTTACTTTCCATGGGGAAGAAAGCGATGACGCGTATAAGGCCTTTGAGGAGCAACGTAAAGAGGAAGAGCGTGCTCTCGTCGAAGTTGTGATGACGGCTGTTCAACAGGAGAGCAAATCGTCTGATAAAGCTGATGCTGTCACTACGCTCATGATGGGCTATGAAATCAAAGATGCGCCGATCCCGATTTGCGAGATTCAAGATGAGGAACGCCGTATCGTCATCCAAGGAACCGTATTTAACGTAGAAGTCAAAGAGCTTCGCAGTGGACGCCATTTGCTCACGTTCAACGTATCAGACTATACGGATTCTCTTACAGTGAAGATGTTCTCTCGCGATAAAGAAGACGTGAAAATGCTTGAATTGCTGAAAGACGGTATGTGGGTGAAAGTACGGGGAAGTGTACAGCATGACACATTTGTACGCGATCTCGTGATGAATGCCAATGATTTGAACCAGATTGAGCAGGTCATTCGCAAAGATCACGCGGAAGAAAAGCGTGTTGAGCTCCATTGCCATACGCCGATGAGTGCGCTGGATGCCGTTGCATCGGTAAAATCACTGGTCTCGACGGCAGCGAAGTGGGGTCATAAAGCAATTGCTGTCACTGACCATGGTGTCGTGCAGGCTTTTCCAGAGGCGTATTCCATAGCCAAAAAGAACAACATCAAATGCATTCTCGGTATGGAAGCATACGTAGTCGAGGATGGTATCGATATCGTTTATAACCTGCATGCAGACAATAACCTTTCCATTGATGAGAATACCGAATACGTCGTGTTTGATACGGAGACGACGGGCTTAAACGCGTCAGAGCATACTATCATCGAGATCGCTGCTGTAAAAATGAAAGGCTCAGAAATTGTCGACCAATGGACGGAGCTGATCGACCCGCAATTGGAAATTGGGCCAAAGACAACCGAGATTACGGGGATTACCAACGAAATGCTCCGCGGGCAAGAGACACTCGATGTGGTACTCCGCAAGTTCAAGGACTTTACTGGTGACGCCATCCTGGTTGCGCATAATGCTGAGTTTGACAAAGCGTTTATTAACGCCTGCGCCAAACGGATTGGCATGGAACCATGGAGCAATTCATTTTTAGATACGCTGCCTTTGGCTCGTTTGATGTACAAAGGAATGCGTAATTATCGTTTGGGATCATTAGCGAAAAAGTTCAACGTCGAGCTCATCAATGCTCACCGTGCGTTAGACGATACTGTGGCCCTTGCTCAGGTGTTCCAGCAAATGTTGAAGGACATAAAAGAAGCGGAAATCAAATCGCTTGCTGAACTGAATGAAAAAAGCAACAAAGAGGCGGATTACAAGAGTGGACGTCCATTCCATGCGACGATTCTCGTTCAAAATAAAGAAGGCCTCAAAAACCTGTACAAGCTCGTAACCCGTTCTCATGTGGAAACATTCTTCCGTTGGCCCCGAATTCAGCGAAGCCAGCTGACCAAATACCGCGAAGGCTTGCTAATTGGTACGGCGTGTAAAGACGGAGAACTCATGCAATCGATTCTTCGCGGTAAGTCATCTGAAGAGTTGAAGGAAGTTGCTGCTTTTTACGACTATTTGGAATTACAGCCGGTCGCTCATTACTCACCACTGTTGCGTAATGAAGAAATTCCTTCGCTGGAGACGATGAAAGGCTACCATGAAAAGATCGTCGAAATGGGAAAAGAGCTCGGCAAGCTGGTCGTTGCTACAGGGGATGTGCACTTCCTGAATCCCCAAGATGAAATCTTCCGCGATGTTTTCTTATTGTCAAAAGGTGATCCAACCGCAGGCAATCAGCCGCCGCTTTACTTTCATACAACGGAAGAGATGCTAGAGGCATTCTCCTTTTTGGGGGAAGAGACCGCAAAAGAAATTGTCGTAACAAATACGAATGCCATTGCGGATATGATTGAGGATATTAGTCCGATTCCAGACAAGCTGTACACGCCGATCATTGAAGGGGCGGACGAAGAGCTTCGTCAAATGTGCTATGACAAAGCAAGGTCGTTGTATGGTGACCCATTGCCCGAACTGGTCGAGCATCGCTTGGAAAAAGAATTGAACAGTATCATCAAGCACGGCTTCGGTGTGATTTATTTGATTTCGCAGCGTTTGGTAACGAAATCGTTGAATGATGGTTACCTGGTAGGTTCCCGGGGATCTGTAGGCTCGTCTTTTGTTGCCACGATGTCTGAGATTACAGAGGTAAACCCATTGCCTCCTCACTATCGCTGCCCAAATTGCAAGCACAGCGAGTTTATTACAGATGGTTCAATCGCCTCCGGGTTTGACTTGGAGGATAAAGAATGTACGCAATGTGGAACCATGTATGCCAAGGACGGCCAGGACATCCCATTCGAGACATTCCTCGGCTTTAAAGGAGACAAAGTACCGGATATTGACTTGAACTTCTCTGGTGATTATCAGCCGCGAGCACACAAGTACACACAAGAGCTGTTCGGAGCGGATTACGTATATCGTGCAGGAACGATTGGTACCGTTGCGGAAAAAACAGCGTATGGCTACGTGCGCAAATATGCCGATGAACGAGGCATGACGTTGCGCAATGCGGAGATATCCAGGATCGTCAACGGCTGTACAGGTGTAAAAAGGACGACAGGACAGCATCCGGGCGGTATTATCGTAGTACCTGACTACATGGAGATTGAAGACTTTTGTCCGATTCAGTTCCCGGCTGATGATAATGAGTCAGAATGGCGCACAACCCATTTCGACTTCCACTCCATTCATGACAACTTGTTAAAACTCGATATTCTGGGACACGACGACCCGACCGTCATTCGTATGCTGCAAGACTTGACGGGAATGGACCCGAAGACGATTCCACTGGATGATAAAAAGACGATGTCCATCTTCAGTTCGACTGAGGCCTTGGGGGTTACACCGGAGCAAATCGGTACGAACATGGGCACACTGGGCATTCCTGAGTTTGGAACCAAATTCGTACGTCAGATGCTAGAAGACACCAAACCAACTACGTTTGCCGAGCTTGTTCAGATTTCTGGACTCTCGCACGGTACGGACGTTTGGTTGAACAACGCCCAGGACTTGATCCGCAACGGTACTTGCAAGCTGCCAGACGTAATTGGTTGTCGTGACGATATCATGGTTTATTTGATCTATAAAGGGCTAGAGCCTTCTCGCGCCTTTAAGATCATGGAGTCCGTGCGTAAAGGTAAAGGGGTTCCTGAGGACGATCAGGAAGAAATGCGCAATAACAATGTGCCAGAATGGTATATTCAGTCGTGCCAGCGGATTAAGTACATGTTCCCGAAGGCGCACGCGACTGCTTACGTCATGATGGCTGTGCGGATCGCATATTTCAAAGTACATCGTCCATTGGAGTTTTACGCAACCTATTTCACTGTTCGCGCAGACGACTTTGACATTCCGCTGATGGTCAAAGGCTCAGCGGCGATCAAGCAAAAGATTGAAGAGATCGAGGGCAAGGGACACGATGCACAGCCAAAAGAAAAGGCATTGCTGACTGTTTTGGAGATGGCGTTGGAAATGATAGAGCGGGGCTTCCGCTTTGCCAACGTTGATTTGTACAAATCAGACGCCACGCGCTTCTTGATCGAGGGAGATTCGCTGATCGCTCCATTTAACGCCCTGCCTGGTTTAGGGACGAACGCGGCGATCAGCATCGTAGCTGCGAGAGAGCATGGAGAGTTTTTGTCCAAGGAGGACCTCCTATCCCGTTCCCGCATCTCCAAGACCATTTTGGAGTTCTTGGACGAGCAAGGTGCTTTGAAAGGATTGCCAGAATCCAACCAGCTGTCCTTGTTCTAAGGCGTGCAGTCAAGGCTCACAGTCATCCAAAGGTTGTCAGCGGAGGGCTGTTATGCTATAATTTTTTTGGAAATACTGGTTTTATACGCATGGCTGATCGAGAGTGGGGAAACCCACTCTTTCTTTCTGGCTACACCTCATGGTTCAAATGAGAAGGAGGTACTTGCTTGAGCAAGGTAACAGGCATCGTCACTGAACTCGTCACGCCCATTGTTGAAGAAGTGGGCCTGGAGCTAGTTGACATCGAGTACAAAAAGGAAGGCAGCAACTGGTTTCTGCGCGTGTTTATCGACAATGAAACTGGCAACATCGACATCGATGACTGCCGCCTTGTCAGCGAGAAGCTGAGCGAAAAACTAGACGAAGTAGATCCCATCCCTACGGCATACTTTTTAGAAGTATCTTCGCCGGGTGCTGAGCGCCCATTACGCAAGGATAAGGATTTCACGAAAGCTGTCGGCAGAAATGTGCATATCACAACAAAAGAGCCAATAGAAGGTGCAACCACGTTCGAAGGCGAACTGGTATCCTATGAGGATGGCAAGCTGACAGTAAAAGAAGCAAAGAAAACGTATGTAATTTCCCAAGAGCAAATTGACACGGCTAGAATGGCAATTATTTTTTAGTTGTCGCGGCCAGTGTTAGCCCGTGGTAAGTAAAGGAGGAGGCAACGAAAGTCATGAACGGCGATTTTATCGAGGCTTTAGAAGCCATTGAGAGAGAGAAAGGCATCACCAAAGACGTACTGATCGAGGCCATCGAAGCGGCTCTTATCTCTGGATACAAACGTAACTTCAACTCGGCCCAAAATGTGCGGGTGGATGTAAATCGTCATTCAGGTATGGTGCGTGTGTTTGCGCGGAAGAGCGTAGTCGAAGAGGTTTTGGACGTGCGCCTTGAGATCTCTCAAGAAGCAGCACAAGAAATCGATCCTAACTTCCGTCTGGAGGATATCGTCGAAATCGAGGTAACGCCTCGTGATTTCGGTCGTATTGCCGCTCAGACTGCGAAGCAAGTGGTTACACAGCGCATTCGCGAAGCGGAGCGCGGTTTGATCTACAGCGAGTTTATTGAGCGTGAAGACGATATCGTAACTGGCGTCGTTCAACGTATGGACGCTCGCAATTATTACATTGATCTGGGTAAGGCGGAAGCTGTTATGCCGATCACTGAAAAAATGCCATCCGAAGATTTTAAATCACAAGATCGCGTGAAGGCATACATCATCAAAGTAGAGAAAACCACTAAAGGACCGCAAATCGTCGTTTCCCGTACTCACCCGGGGCTCTTGAAGCGCCTCTTTGAATTAGAAGTGCCAGAAATATATGACGGTGTGGTTGAAATCAAGTCTGTAGCGCGTGAAGCAGGTGATCGTTCGAAGATCGCTGTGCATTCCATCAACGCAGATGTTGATCCAGTAGGGGCTTGTGTCGGTCCAAAGGGCATGCGCGTCCAAACGATCGTTACAGAACTCAAAGGCGAGAAGATCGACATCGTTCGTTGGTCTGAAGATCCTGCCGAGTACGTAGCTAACGCTCTCAGCCCTGCAAAGGTGCTGCATGTTGAGGTTAACGTAGCGGAGAAGGTTACACGTGTGATCGTTCCTGATTATCAATTGTCTCTGGCGATTGGTAAGCGTGGCCAAAACGCACGCCTTGCAGCCAAGCTGACTGGCTGGAAGATTGATATCAAGAGCGAGTCCCAAGCCGACCAAGAAGGCATCGCTTATCCAAAAGAAGTAGAGAGCGATGAAGGGACGGACAACGAATAATCATGAAGCAAAAAAAGATCCCGTTGCGTAAGTGCATTGTTTGCCAAGGAATGTTTCCGAAAAAGGAATTAATCCGCGTCGTCCGGACGCCAGAAGAAGAGATCGTCATTGATCTTACTGGAAGGGCGGCGGGACGCGGTACCTATGTGTGTCGGCAGGAAAGCTGTCTGAAGCCGGATGCGTTCGCATCGGGAAAATGGAAAAAAGTGCTGGAACGTGCCCTCAATATGTCCATCTCCCAAGAAAAGTATGATGCTTTCCGTGAGAAATGGTTGGAGATGATGGGAAAATGATCCCAAAAGCAGCACAACTACTCGGATTGGCGATGCGTGCGAGAAAGATCGTTACCGGGGAGGAACTGGTCATTACCGCTATTCGTAATGGGCAGGCCCGCCTGGTTTTGCTCGCATCAGATGCATCAGACAATACCGCCAAGAAAGTAAAGGATAAATGTTCCTATTACGGTGTCTCATGTGTAACCACTGGCGACCGACATTCATTGGGACACGCAATCGGAAAAGATGGGCGCGTTACCGTGGCGGTAACCGATGGGAAATTGGCCGAAAGCATTCAGCGTCTGCTCACCTAACTTAGAAAGGGTGAAGTATATTTGAAGACACGTGTGTATGAGTATGCCAAACAGCACAACATGAGCAGTAAGGAAATCCTCAATTTGCTAAAACGATTGAATATAGAAGTAGCAAATCATATGAGTATCATGGAAGAAGGGACGATCAAAAGGATCGAGGATCACATGGCCAAATTGCGTTCTGGTGCCAAACCAGAGAATACGTCAAGTGATGCAAGACCCAAACAAACGGAAGATCAACGACGCCCCAACGACTCCAGAGGACAACAGAACAAACCCCAACAACAAGCGGGGCAAGCTCAACTGGTTAGAAATGACAGACCAAACAGCGATCGTGGAGGAAGCACATCAAACATCAATCGTCCAGCTAACAACAGTGCGAGTGCCAATTCCGATCAGCAAAGTCCTCAGCATGGAAAAAATCAGGGGAAGAATCAGGAGAGAAAACCAAACAATATGAGAAGTCAACCCGCAAAGCCGAATGACCGCAAGCCACAAGGTAATCAGCAACGACCACAAGGCCAAGGACAACAAAGACCACAAGGCCAAGGACAACAAAGACCACAAGGCCAAGGACAACAAAGACCACAGGGTCAAGGACAACAAAGACCACAGGGTCAAGGACAACAAAGACCACAGAACAATCAGCAACGACCACAAAACCAACAGCGTCCTGCACAACAACCTGTTGCTAATCAAACAGAGGGACGTACAGGGGAAGAATTTGAAGATAAAGTAAATCTGCCATCCAATGTTGGTACAGAAAAACGTGAGAAAATCAAAAAGGGTCCACAGACTCAAAAGACTTTTGAAGATAACAAGAAGAGTCAGCCTTTCCGTGGCGGTGGTAATAACCGCTATAACCAAAATAATCGACGTGGCAATAACAATCGTGGTGGCCAAAAGGCTCCACGTCCAGTATTTGACCCACCAACAAAAATTACCTTTACCGAGTCTTTGACCGTTAACGAATTGGCTGTAAAACTACGCAAAGAACCAGCAGAAGTCATCAAAAAGCTGTTTAATTTGGGGATCATGGCAACGATTAACCAGTACCTTGACCGTGAAGCTATCGAACTCATTTGCGCAGATTATGGCATTGAAGTCGAAGAAAAAATCATCATTGATGAGACTAACTTCGAAACGTTGGAAGAAGTAGATGCACCAGAGAGCCTTTTGGAGCGCCCGGCAGTTGTGACCATCATGGGTCACGTTGACCACGGGAAAACGACTTTGCTGGATGCGATCCGCTCTACCAACGTAGTAGCAGGCGAAGCAGGCGGAATTACCCAGCACATTGGTGCGTATCAAGTAGAGATCAAAGGAAAGAAAATTACTTTCCTCGATACGCCAGGTCACGCGGCCTTCACAACCATGCGTGCTCGCGGTGCGCAAATTACAGACATTACTATTCTGGTTGTTGCTGCAGATGATGGTGTCATGCCGCAAACGATTGAAGCGATTAGCCATGCGAAGGCAGCAAATGTACCAATCATCGTAGCGGTCAACAAGATTGACAAACCAGAAGCAAATATGGACCGTATTAAGCAAGAATTGACCGAGTATGAGCTGGTTGCCGAAGAGTGGGGCGGCGAAACTATCTTCTCCCCATTATCCGCTAAGCAGCGTACAGGTATCGAAGAACTGCTTGAGTACATCTTGCTCGTATCCGAGGTACAAGAACTGAAAGCCAATCCAGACAAGCGTGCTCGCGGTACTGTTGTAGAAGCTGAGCTTGACAAGGGACGCGGTCCTGTTGCAACCATTCTGGTTCAACAAGGTACCCTACGCGTTGGTGACCCAATTGTAGTAGGTTCCGCTTTCGGACGTGTACGTGCAATGGTGAACGACAAAGGACGCCGTCTGAAGGAAGCTGGTCCATCTACGCCAGTTGAAATCACTGGTCTGAATGATGTACCACAAGCAGGTGACCAATTCCGTGTCTTTGAAGACGAGAAAAAGGCGCGCGCAATCGGGGAAGCACGTGCATCCAAGCAGCGTGAATCCGAGCGTCGTGAGAGCTCCCGCGTTTCTTTGGATGACTTGTTCCAGCACATCCAAGAAGGCGACATCAAAGAGCTGAACCTGATCGTAAAAGGTGACGTACAAGGTTCTGTAGAAGCTCTGCGTGGTTCTTTGGAGAAAATTGATGTCAACGGTACACGTGTGAAAATTATTCATACAGGTGCTGGGGCGATTACGGAATCCGACGTTACGCTGGCAAATGCTTCGAATGCCATCATCATTGGTTTCAACGTACGACCTGAGCCAAATGCACGCAGCATGGCTGAACAAGAGAAGATCGACATTCGCCTGCACCGTGTCATCTATACTGTAATCGAAGAGATCGAGTCTGCTCTCAAAGGGATGCTTGATCCAGTCTTCAAAGAAAATATCATCGGCCAAGCTGAGATTCGTGAAGTGTTCAAAGTATCCAAAGTCGGAAACATTGCAGGTTGCTATGTGACTGAAGGTAAATTGAGCCGCGATGCTGGTGCACGTTTGATCCGTGAAGGCATTGTGATTTATGAAGGTAAGCTCGATACCCTCAAGCGCTTTAAAGATGATGCGAAAGACGTTGCAGCAGGCTATGAGTGCGGTCTGACTTTGGAACGCTTCAATGACCTCAAAATCGGCGACGTAATCGAAGCATTCGTCATGGTTGAAGTGAAACAATAATGATAGCAGGTGTGCAGATTGAACTGTTTCTGCCCGCTAGCCAAAACCTGAAAGAAAAACGGGCCATCGTCAAAAGTTTGATCGGCAAGCTGCGGAGCCGATTTAACGTCTCCGCGGCAGAGGTGGCTTATCTCGAGCAATGGCAGCGTACCGTGTTGGGTATCGCTGCCGTTGCTAATGAGATCTCTTTTTTACAACAAGAAATGCAGACTGTCGTTCGATTTGTAGAGAACCATCCAGATGTAGAGTTGATTCGTGTGGATACGGAATACTACGATTAATGAACAGTCAGCGGAGGTGAAAAATCGATGAATAAAACACGGATTAGCCGAGTAGGCGAAGAAATCAAAAAAGAACTGAGCCTCGTATTGCAGCGTGGACTGAAAGATCCTCGTGTCGGTTTCGTAACAGTAACGGATGTAGAGGTAAGCAGTGACCTGCAATTAGCGAAGGTTTTTGTCAGCATTTTTGGCAGTGAGGAAGAGCGTAAAGCTTCTCTTGCTGGTTTGACAAAAGCAAAAGGTTATTTGCGTACGGAGATCGGGAAACGCGTAAAGCTGCGTCACATTCCTGATTTTGTATTCAAGCTGGACGAGTCCATTGACTACGGCAGCAAAATTGAATCAATCCTGCGGGAAATCTCCACAGAGGGAGAGAAACAGGATGAATCCTAATCAAATGGCAGTACAGGAAGCGGCGCGGTTTATGCAGGAGCACAACCGCTTCCTGGTTCTCTCTCATGTAAGTCCTGACGGAGATGCTACTGGATCTGCTTTGGGAGTCGTGCTCATGCTAGAGCAGTTGGGAAAAGAGTATGTGGTTGTAAACGAAGGGGAAACACCGATCAAGTTCAACTTCTTGCCGCGGTTTGACCGTCTTTATAACCTGCGCAAACAATCACTGAACGAGACGTTCGGGGCCGTAATCGCTGTAGACTGCGCGGATGAGTCGCGGATGGGCGATGTACGGTCTTTATTTGCGTCTTGCGCTGCTTTGCTGAATATCGATCACCATCCGACCAACGATCATTTTGGCACGGTAAATCTGGTTCGTCCGGATGCAGCCGCAACAGCAGAGATTTTGTTTGATGTGGTAGAAGCAGCAGGGGTTTCTTTCAATGAAGAGCTTGCGCTGTGCATCTATACCGGTCTTCTGACGGATACAGGCGGTTTCCGCTATTCCAATACATCGCCGCGCGTCATGGAGATCGCTGCTCGATTACTCGGATACGGTGTGAAGCCAGGAGACGTAGCAGAGCGCTGCCTGGAGGAAATCACTATTGCCCATGTGAAAGTTTTGCGACATGCGCTCCAAACCTTGCAACTGTCCCATCAAAATTTGGTTGCTTCCATCACTGTTTCAGCCGCAGATTTTGCCGAAGTGGGTGCCGAGCGAGAAGATGCTGGTGGATTAGTGAATTACTGCCGCAACATTGAAGGAGTCGAGGTCGGCGTTTCTTTTGTGGAAGCGGAACCGGGAGTGGTCAAGGTGAGCATGCGCGCTCGCGATCGGGTTGACGTAGCTGTCATTGCGAAGCAGCTCGGTGGCGGTGGACACGCAAAAGCAGCAGGATGCACGATCAAAGGACCACTTCCAGAAGTACAGCAAAAAGTATGGACTGTGCTGGACGATGCAGTAGGAGTGAAATTCGATGAGTAACGTGAACGGCGTGCTGGTTATCGACAAGCCAGCTGGTATGACCTCCCATGATTGTGTAGCACGTATTCGTCGACTATATGGAACAAAAAAAGTGGGGCATACGGGTACACTTGATCCAGATGTAACGGGTGTACTCCCCATTTGTGTGGGACACGCAACGAGGCTAGTTGAATATTTGCAAGAGCTGCCTAAGCGATATGATGTAGTCATGCGCCTCGGCTCTACGACCACGACGGAAGATGCTTCCGGAGAAGTGGTGGAGCAAGCTGGAGTAGATACAGTATCGATTACGACGGAGCGTATTCAAGCGCTGTTCGAATCCTTTTTGGGTGAAATGGAGCAGGTACCTCCGATGTTCTCTGCGGTAAAGGTAAACGGCAAGCGGCTGTACGACCTGGCTCGTGAAGGTACCGTGATCGAGCGGCAGGCTCGGAAAGTGATGCTGTATGAGCTGACACTTCATAAGATTAGCGTGGATGGAGACACTGTCGATGTTGCATTCACGTGTACGTGCTCAAAAGGCACATACATGCGCACCTTATGTGTTGACCTCGGACGCGCTCTGGGTTATCCTGCCCATATGAAGCTGTTGCGGCGAATAAAAAGTGGCCCGTTCCAGGAGCAAGAGGCAATCCCTCTCCAGCAAATTGAGGAACAGGCATCAAACGGGGAAGACATTTCCCGTCACTTGGTCTCCATCCCTCAGGCAATCTCGTTCTTACCATCGTTTCAGGTCAAGCCAGAACGGATCAAAGCAGTACGTAATGGACTTGCGACCGCGCTTCCGGGCGTCACTACGGAGGAAGGAAGTTTGATTTGCTTGTTTGCGGGGGAAGAATTACTTGGCATCCATCGCGTATGCCGTGGAGACAAAGGACTTTTCGCCAAACCAGAAAAAGTCTTTCCAGCCGAGGTGTAATCCGTGAAAACGATCTACTTGACATACCCGTTTCCGTCTGACCTGCAAGCGAATCCTTGTGCGATTGCACTGGGGTACTTTGATGGTGTACATATTGGGCATCGCCGTGTAATCCAAAAGGCGATTGATACAGCGAAAGCAAACGGATGGCAAAGTACGGTAGTGACCTTTGATCCGCATCCTCGAGAAGTATTGGGGCAAAGCGGTTATACCCGCTATTTGACACCACTTGCAGACAAGCTCGAGCAATTCGAAAAGATGGGCGTAGACACCACTTATGTGATGAAGTTCGATATTAGCTTTGCGGCTATTTATCCAGAAGATTTCATCGCGGAGTGCCTTCTCCCATTGGAATGCCGCCATATTGTTGTTGGCTTCGACTACACCTTTGGTTATCGCGGAATGGGGACTGCCCATACCTTGCAAGAAATGAGCAAAGGTCGCTATGGGCTCGACATAGTGGGTCCGGTAAATCGCTTGGGTGAAAAAGTGAGCAGTACAATCATCCGTGAATATCTTCATCATGGGGATGTCGAGCAGGTTCGCCATTTGCTAGGCCGTGCCTACAAAGTGCGTGGGACAGTCGTGCATGGCGACAAACGCGGTCGAACCATTGGCTTTCCTACAGCGAATGTCCAAGTGAATCAGCCGTACTTGATCGGAAAGAATGGGGTCTACGGTGTTCGCTTTACTGTGGATGAACACAGCTACTATGGTGTCATGAACGTAGGGATCAAGCCTACATTTGAACTGGAGAAAAAAGAAAAGTCACTAGAAGTGCACATTTTTGAGTTCTCTGGTGAAATCTATGACAAAGAAGTAGAAGTAGAGTTCCTTTTCTACATTCGTGAAGAACAGAAGTTCGCTGGTGTGGATGCACTTATCGCTCAAATTGGACGAGATGTGCAGACGGCGAAGCAAAAATTCGCAGAGGGAATCTCGTAAAGGATTCTCTTTGCTTTTCACAAAATGGTATGCTATAATTCAAAACGTTGTACAGATAACCGTAGCTTGGCTGTCCGATGCTCACCGACGGCAGACTCGGCAAACGGTATAAAAAATGAGGAGGTGAGTCATGATGGCATTGACTCAAGAACGTAAAACTCAACTGATTCAAGAGTTCCGTACTCATGAGAACGACACCGGTTCCCCGGAAGTGCAAATCGCTATCTTGACCGAAAACATTAACAATCTGAACGGACACTTGCGTACGCACAAGAAAGATCACCACAGCCGTCGTGGTCTCTTGAAAATGGTTGGTCAACGTCGTAACCTGTTGACATACCTGCGTGAAGCAGATGTTCAACGCTATCGTTCGGTAGTAGACCGCCTGGGTCTGCGCCGCTAATCAGCGTTTTGTAAAAAGCGGGTTCTGCCCGCTTTTTCTATCGTGTAGGAGGGTTTAGCGTAGAAATGCGCTAAGCTCATCCGAAACGAGTAAAAAGAGTTGGAACCAATTTGTCTGATTAAATTAGCTTCACAAAAGAAGCTTTTTTTATTATCTAGAACGACTGCCAAAGGTACCCATTTAATTTTTATGATGGCAGGAAATAATACATATAGGTAGAAAACAAAGTGTGAAATGCACATTGTTGTGAAGGAGGACTGCTAGCATCATGGAGCAACAATACCGTACATATGACTTCGAACTGGCAGGCCGTAAACTGACCCTGGAATTTGGCAAAATGGCTAAACAGGCGCATGGTTCGGTCTTGGTTCGTTACGGCGATACAGCAATCCTATCCGCAGTTACAGTCTCGAAGGAGCCAAAACCTCTTGACTTCTTCCCGTTGACTGTTAACTATGAGGAACGTCTCTATGCGGTTGGGAAAATTCCTGGCGGTTTTATTAAAAGAGAAGGACGACCAAGTGAAAAAGCAATTTTGGCTAGCCGCTTGATTGACCGCCCTGTCCGCCCTCTTTTTGCAGAAGGATTCCGTAACGATGTACAAATCGTAAATACTGTTCTGTCTGTGGATCAAGACTGCTCACCTGAAATCGCAGCGATGATCGGTACTTCCGCAGCGCTATGCGTTTCGGAGATTCCTTTTGAAGGTCCGATTGCAGGAGTAATCGTAGGACGAATTGACGGTGAGTTCGTCATTAACCCTACTGTAGCTCAAGCGGAGAAAAGCGATATTCACCTGACTGTCGCTGGTACGCAAAAAGCGATTAACATGGTAGAAGCTGCCGCAGATCAAGTACCGGAAGCAGTTATGCTCGAAGCCATCATGGCAGGTCATGAGGTTATTCAGCAACTGGTAGAATTCCAAAACATGATCGTAGCAGAGATCGGCAAACCGAAGATGGAAGTCATCCTCCATGAGGTTGATCCTGAAATCGATCAAGCAGTGCGCGAATTTGCGGAAGCTCGTTTGAAAGAAGCTGTCCGTATTGAAGAAAAGCAAGCGCGCTACGATGCGATCGACGACATCAAGGCCGAAACCAAGGAACATTTCGCAGCCAAAGATCCTGAAGCTTATACCGCGCAGGAAAAAATGATTAGCGAAGTACTTGGAAATATTGTCAAAGATGAAGTTCGCCGTCTGATTACAGATGAAAAGGTCCGTCCAGATGGACGAGCACTTGGCGAAATTCGTCCGCTGTCCAGCGAGACAACCATACTCTCTCGTACACATGGTTCCGCTATGTTTACTCGTGGTCAAACACAAGCGCTGAGCGTTTGCACATTGGGCGCGCTGGGAGATGTTCAAATTCTGGATGGTCTCGGTCTGGAAGAATCGAAACGTTTCATGCATCACTACAACTTCCCGCCATATAGCGTAGGTGAAGCCCGTCCGTTGCGTCCTCCAGGGCGTCGAGAAATCGGACACGGTGCGTTGGGTGAGCGTGCAATCGAGCCAATCATTCCTTCTGAGGTCGAATTCCCTTATACGATTCGTCTCGTATCAGAAGTTATTGAATCCAATGGTTCCACATCGCAAGCGTCGATTTGCGCGAGCGTACTTGCCTTGATGGATGCAGGTGTACCGATTAAAGCACCAGTAGCCGGAATTGCGATGGGCTTGATCATGAGTAAAGATGAGCAATCTTTCTCGATCCTGACTGACATTCAAGGTATGGAAGATCATTTGGGGGACATGGATTTCAAAGTAGCTGGTACGGAAGCAGGCGTAACGGCAATCCAAATGGACATCAAAATTTCCGGTATTAACCGTGAGATTTTAGAGCTGGCCTTGGAGCAAGCACGTGAAGGTCGTTTGCACATCTTGAAACATATGATGAGCACGATTTCCGAACCGCGTAAAGAACTGTCTCCTTATGCACCAAAAATCATGACCATGACGATCAATCCGGAGAAAATTCGCGATGTAATCGGTCCACAAGGTCGTGTCATTAATAAGATTATCGAAGAAACCGGCGTAAAAATCGACATCGAACAAGATGGACGAGTCTTCATCGCATCCATCAACCACGAAGCGAATCTGCGCGCGAAACAAATCATTGAAGATCTGGTTCGTGAGGTAGCTGTTGGTCAGGTGTACCTGGGAACAGTAAAACGCGTAGAGAAGTATGGTGCGTTCATCGAGTTGTTCGCAGGTAAAGAAGGCTTGTGCCACATCTCTCAACTGGCTGAAGAGCGTGTAGCCAAAACAGAAGATGTTGTCGCAGTTGGTGATAAAGTAGAAGTGAAAGTGACCGAGATCGACGACCAAGGTCGTGTGAATCTCTCTCGCAAAGCAGTTTTGAAAGAGCAAGCTGCTGCGGCACAAGCTGCTGAAACACCACCAAAAGCAGAATAAAGAAAAACAAAAGGCTTCGTCACTCGAAGAAATTCGTGTACGGAAGCTTTTTTCTTTTATGTGACAGATGCTCCCGTTTCGTATGTCTAAGTCGTTCCTTCCACTCATACATTGGACAAGAGAGACTCGTACGATCGATAGAGGAGGGCGACGCCCTAATGACGAATAGGACCAGGAGACTTTTGTTCATATTTATATATGGAGCAGCGCTGATCGTTCTCTTGAATTATCAGCCTATTCATCATTACATCAGTACGATTAAAAATGTCCAAGTAGTGAGTGGAGATCGTAACGAAAACGAAAAAGCGCGTTTGCGGGCGCAGATTGAAAAGTGGAAAGAGGGCAGAGAGGAACAGCCGATAGATGCCGTCGTCGATCAGACGTGGAAGGCGATTCCGGGATATAATGGCCGTGTAGTCGATGTAGAAGAATCAATCAATAAAATGCTGGCTGCGGGAGTGTCCAGTCCAGATTTGCTGGTATACAAGGAAGTACCTCCAGCGGTTTCGCTTGAGCAATTGGGAGCACATCCCATCTATCGAGGAAATCCGAATAAACCAGCGATTTCTTTCATGATCAACGTGGCTTGGGGAAATGAGTATCTCGATTCGATGCTCAATACACTTGATAAACACAAGGTAAAGACAACTTTCTTTCTGGATGGCTCTTGGGTAAAACGTTACCCAGAAGAAGCAAAAAAGATCTTGGCACGTGGCCATGAGATTGGTAATCATGCGTATTCCCATCCCGATATGAACACACTGGGGACACAGAGGATTCATCAAGAGATAAGCCGTACGCAAGATGTTATTTATAAAACGATGGAAGTGAAGCCGTCGTTGTTTGCACCGCCATCTGGTGCTTTTAACCAACGCGTTGTACAAATCGCGCATTCGTCTTATCAAATGAAGACGATTCTATGGACGGCAGATACGATTGACTGGCAGAAACCTTCGCCTGCTTATGTGATCAATAAAATAAGCCGGAAAATGGAGAACGGTGTCCTTGTACTCATGCACCCAACTTCTACCTCCGAGGCAAGTTTAGATCAACTTCTGACGATCGCCAAAAAGAAGGGGCTACAGCCGACGACTGTTTCGGAGGTTATATCGAGTCGTAGACTCCCGTCACCGTAAATACATGTTCATTTATTGTGGAGACAAAGGAAGTTTGCTATAGTTAGACGTGTTTACAAGAAATTCCCCGAGGTTTCGGGTAGAGAAAGATGAACAACCGAGGAGGATTTACGTGATACAACGTCATACGTGTGATAACGGTCTTCGAATCGTGACGGAACGGATTCCGTCCGTTCGCTCCGTTGCCTTAGGCATCTGGGTAGGGACTGGTTCGAAATATGAAAACGAGAAAAACAACGGGATTTCCCATTTTCTCGAGCATATGTTTTTCAAAGGCACGACTACTCGTTCTGCAAAGGAAATTGCGGAAACCTTTGATGAGATTGGTGGGAACGTGAACGCCTTTACCTCGAAGGAGTATACCTGCTATTACGCAAGGGTGCTGGATCAGCACGCGCCAATCGCCCTCGATGTTCTTTCCGATATGTATTTCAACTCGGTGTTTGATGCAGATGAGTTGGAAAAGGAAAAGAACGTCGTCATTGAAGAGATTAGCATGTATGAAGACGCGCCAGATGATTTGGTACATGATTTGATTGCACGCGCTTCGTATAGCACACACCCACTTGGGTATTCGATTTTGGGTACGGAAGATGTCCTGCGCAGCTTGAAACGTGACGATTTGCTCGCTTATATTGATCAGCATTACCTGCCAACGAATACGGTGATTACAGTAGCAGGTAATTTTGAAGACAGTTTGATTGAAGACATTCAAAAGCGCTTTCAGACTTTCTCGCGTTCAGGCAGTATGCCGACCTTGTCTACTCCTGATTTTGCTGGAAATGTGATCGCGCATCATAAGGCGACAGAGCAAGCGCATCTGTGCTTGTCACTTCCTGGCTTTAAGGTAGGGCATCCTGAAGTATACTCCTTGATTTTGCTGAACAACGTGCTTGGTGGCAGCATGAGCTCGCGTCTTTTCCAAGAAATTCGCGAAGAACGCGGCTTGGCATACTCTGTTTATTCCTATCATTCGTCCTATAAAGAAGCGGGTACGTTCCACGTGTATACAGGAACGGCACCAGAGCAAGTAGGACAGGTATTTGACATCGTCTCGCGCGTCCTGCGCGATGTCGCTGATCATGGAATTACGGATAAAGAGCTGAACAAAGGAAAAGAGCAGCTGAAAGGCAGCCTGATGCTCAGCTTGGAAAGCACGAATAGCCGTATGAGTCGACTTGGCAAAAATGAACTCCTGCTGAGCCGTCACCTTAGTCTAGACGAGATCATCGCCAAAATTGACCGTGTTTCCCATGAATCTGTTTTGGCTGTGGCGCAGCAGCTCTTCCGCTCCAAGATGTCTATGGCGATGGTGAGTCCACTCGACGGCTTCCCTGAAAACGTAAAGAACGATATATTGTTGTAAGCAAAAATCCGGCATAGCCCGGATTTTTTTTGCGTATATCAACAGTAAATGAAGGACAAAGGGGGCTTCTCCATGCGCTTAAGCGAGTTGGGTGGGAAGGAGATTATCGGACTGGACAACGGGGAGAAAATGGGGGTCATCAGTGATTCCGATTTAGTCATCCATCCCGAAAACGGTACCATTCAATCCATCATCTTGCCAGGTGGCAGTTTCTTTGGTTTCGGCAAGAAGCGAGAGGACCTCGTGATCCCATGGAGCTCCATCGTAAAAATTGGGCCAGATATGGTCATCATCCAGCTTCAAGCGCCTGAGGCACAAGCTTCGCAAAAGTAGGCGCTTCTGTCACCGAAGTAGCAAGAGCGGAATAGGATGGGGGTAGACCGCATGGATTTCCGTCAACTTTTCCAAATGGAAAACCTTTGCGTTCCGATCATTTAATGCAGTAAAATGTGTGGAAAGGGGAACGCAGCATGCTAACGGGCATACATGTTGCCTTCATCGGCGGAGACGCTCGCCAGTTGGAAGTCATTAAGCGATGCATACAACTGGATGCTAGCGTCACGTTAGTTGGCTTCGACAACCTGGAAAGTAATTTTACAGGGGCAACGAAGAAACCATTAACATGCGATGTGTTGAAAGACGTGGACGCCCTCATCCTACCCATCGTAGGGACCGATGACCAAGGATACGTGGAAAGTATTTTCTGCTCCAAACAAATGCAGTTGCTAGACGAACATGTGGCGAGTCTGCCGAGTCATTGCGTGGTTTACACAGGAATGGCAAAGCCTTATCTGAAAAAGCTGTTGGCTTCCACACAGCTTCCTCTCGTGGAGCTCTTGGATCGTGATGACGTAGCTATCTATAACTCTATCCCTACTGTAGAGGGAGCGTTGATGATGGCGATTCAACATACGGATATTACGATTCATGGATCACAGTCAATTGTCTTGGGATTGGGCCGAACAGGTTTGTCCATGGCTCGAGCATTGCATGCGTTGGGGGCCCGCGTAAGAGTTGGGGCCAGACGTCAGGAACACTTGGCACGCATTTATGAGATGGGATTGACTCCCTTCCATATAAGCGAAGTAAGGCAACAGGTTACGAATGCTGATTTCATTTTTAATACCATCCCGCAATTATTACTCACGGCAGAAGTGATTGCTCAAATGCCTCAGTCGGCGTTTATTCTTGATCTTGCCTCCAAGCCAGGGGGAACGGATTTTCGTTACGCTGAAAGACGAGGTATCAAAGCTCTTCTTGCTCCCGGATTACCTGGAATCGTTGCACCGAAAACCGCTGGACAAATTTTAGCCCAAACATTGTCTCGTCTTATTGCGGATCAAAGGAAAGCGCCAGGAGGGGATGCAACATGAGTAAGCTTCAGGGAAAGACCATTGGATTTGGATTGTCTGGATCGCATTGCACCTTTGAGGAAACCATGCCGCAAATTAAGCGATTTGTGGATGCTGGAGCACGGGTGGTACCGATCGTATCGAATACGATTATGACCACGGATACACGCTTCGGTACTTCCCAAAGCTGGCAGCAACAAATCAAGGAACTGACGGGGGAAGAGCTTATTTCGACGATTCCTCAGGCTGAGCCGTTGGGACCTTCCAAGTTGTTGGATGTCATGCTCATTGCGCCTTGCACAGGCAGTACGACGAGTCGACTGGCGAATGCCATTACGGATAGTGCCGTACTGATGGCAGCTAAAGCGACGATGCGTAATCTGCGACCCATTGTGATTGCCATTTCCACCAATGATGGTCTGGGATTAAATGCAGCCAATATTGCCAAGCTATTGGCCGCGAAAAATATGTATTTCGTGCCGTTCGGGCAGGATGCCCCGGATAAAAAACCGAACTCGCTTGTAGCTCGTATGGATCTCCTATTGGAAACATGCGAAGCAGCTTTGGAAGGTCGACAATTGCAACCCTTGCTCATCGAAAGATTTAACTACTAATAAGACTACAGAAAAAACAATTAACCTGCTTTTTCGCGATTAGGAGGAGAGTAAGAGATGGCAAACCAACTGACTTTCAATGTTGCTGTAGTCGGTGCGACTGGTGCAGTCGGACAGCAGATGATTCAACTATTAGAAAAGCGCAACTTCCCAATCAAACAGCTTAAGCTGCTTGCTTCTGGACGTTCTGCAGGAAAAACAGTCACCTTCAAGGGGCAAGAAATTGTACTGGAAGAGGCGACTCCAGACAGTTTTGCAGGGGTTGATTTTGCCTTGTTTAGTGCTGGCGGATCGGTCAGCAAGGAACTGGCTCATCACGCAGTGCGTCATGGTGCAGTTGTCATTGACAATACCAGCGCATTCCGGATGGACCCGGATGTTCCTCTCGTTGTGCCAGAAGTAAACATGGATGCTGCGCTCGCTCATAATGGAATCATTGCGAATCCGAATTGCTCTACGATTCAGATGGTTGCCGCTCTAAAACCCCTGTATGATCGTTTTGGTATAGACCGAATCATCGTTTCTACTTATCAGGCAGTATCTGGTGCAGGTCAATCTGCGATCAATGAATTGCTCGACCAAAGTCGAGACATTTTGGATGGTAAAGAACCGCAGTGTAACGTACTTCCCGTAGGCAAATTGCCTGTACATCATCAGATTGCGTACAACGCGATTCCGCAGATTGATGTGTTCACCGACAATGGTTTTACTTATGAAGAAATGAAAATGATCAGTGAGACCAAAAAAATCTTCGGTGATGACACTGTACTTGTTTCAGCTACTTGCGTACGTATTCCAGTGGTCTACGGCCATAGCGAGTCGGTATATGTAGAGCTGAAACAGGATTACGATCTGGCAGAAGTAAAGGCCCTGCTGAAAAACGCTCCTGGTATCGTGTTAGTAGATGTGCCGGAGGAACAGCAGTATCCACTCGCTACTGATGCAACAGGCAAATTGGAAGTATTCGTGGGCCGGGTGCGTCGTGATCTCCATCATCCTCGTGGACTGCATATGTGGATCGTTTCTGACAATCTTCTCAAGGGTGCAGCATGGAATACAGTACAAATCGCTGAAGAACTCATAAAAGCAAGAGTATAGGGGAGAGGTTAGTGAAGATTCTCGTCCAGAAGTTCGGTGGTTCTTCCTTGACGACGGAGGATTGCCGGATGCGGGCAATCTACCATATGGAAAAAGCAATTGATGAGGGCTATGCCCTCGTCGTTGTCGTATCAGCGATGGGTCGCAAAGGTGATCCATACGCAACTGATACACTCTTGCAGTTGGTTCGTGGTAATGGGAACCAACTGCCAAGTCGAGAAACGGATATGCTGATGCATACCGGAGAAATCATCTCTGCAACAGTCATGTGCAGCATGCTGAATGCACGAGGAATTAAAGCAAAGATTTTGACAGGCGGTCAGGCAAATATTGTGACGAGCGACGACTTTACGAATGCACAAATCATGTCGATCGATCCAAGTCGTATTTTGCAGGACTTGCAGGAAAGTCAAGTTGTAATCGTTCCAGGATTTCAGGGACGTACAGCCGAGTGGGAAATTACGACACTGGGGCGGGGCGGAAGCGATACGACTGCAACCGCTCTCGGTGTCGCCTTGAAGGCTGAAACGGTGGATATTTTCACCGACGTGGAAGGCATCATGACGGCAGACCCGCGTATCGTCGAAGAAGCGCAGCGGCTCGGTATGGTGACCTACACGGAGATTTGCAACATGGCTCACCTGGGTGCAAAAGTTATTCATCCTAGAGCGGTGGAGATCGCGATGCACGCAAACGTGCCGATTCGTGTTCGCTCTACGTTTTCGGACGACCCCGGTACACTCGTTACGACAATGCTGGAGATCGGGAAAATGGGCTACACTGTACACGACAGAGTCGTCATGGGAATTGCTCATGTACCGAACATTACCCAGATCAAGGTCGCGAACAAAGAAGGGTCTTACGATACACAGCTACAAGTCTTCAAAACGATGGCAACCAATAACATCAGTGTAGATTTCATCAATGTGAACCCAATGGGTGTTGCTTACACGGTCCATGATGAAATGGGAGAAAAAGCTGCTCGTCTGTTAACGGAAATGGGATACGAGCCGCAGCTTTTGCCACATTGCGCAAAAGTGTCCGTGATTGGTGCAGGGATGACGGGCGTGCCGGGCGTGATGGCGCGGATCGTGGAGGCACTTACGCAAGAAGACATTCAAATTCTTCAATCGGCAGACTCCCATACAACCATCTGGGTACTCGTGCATGAAATGGATATGGTGAAGGCTGTTCGTGCGCTGCATCAGCAGTTCAACCTGCATGTTCAACATATGTAAGAGCATATCCTGACTTTAATACCTACTGATCACGATAAGAGGAGTTGGAATGGTAGTGGCACGTTTTGGTCGACTGGTTACCGCTATGGTAACGCCTTTTAATGAGCAGCTAAAGGTCGATTACGATAAAACAGAGCGACTGATTGACCATTTGATTGCAAATGGTACAACTGGAATCGTACTTAGTGGTACCACGGGTGAATCACCGACTTTATCCC
This sequence comes from Brevibacillus sp. IT-7CA2, assembly GCF_949767855.1. Classification (NCBI taxonomy): domain Bacteria; kingdom Bacillati; phylum Bacillota; class Bacilli; order Caryophanales; family Paenibacillaceae; genus Brevibacillus; species Brevibacillus sp. IT-7CA2. Next base: position 337,218 of record NZ_CATKQT010000011.1, on the reverse strand, counting down.
GTACGGAGAAGCTCGATCTTTTCCGTCATGTGGTTTCCTACGCAAAAGGAAGATGCCACATCATTGCAGGAACAGGCAGTAATGATACAGCATCAAGCATTGAGTTTACCCAAGCTGTACAGTCCATTGGAGTAGACGCTGTCATGGTGGTTGCTCCTTATTACAGCAAGCCATCACAGGAAGGGCTTTACGCACACTTCAAGGCATTATCGGAAGCGACCGAGCTACCCGTGATGCTATATAATGTGCCAGGAAGATCCGTTGTCAATATGACTGCTGAAACGACACTTCGTTTGGCGGAGCTGCCTAATGTAGTCTGCATCAAGGAAGCCTCCGGCAATTTGTCGCAGATGTCGCAAATCATTGAACATGCTCCGGAAGGCTTTGAGCTGTACAGTGGTGATGATGGCTTAACCTTGCCGATCCTGTCTATCGGGGGAGTGGGCATTGTCAGTGTGGCGAGTCACGTAGCTGGTCGCCCAATGACAGACATGATGGACGCCTTTTTTGCCGGTAACTTTACGGAGGCAGCAAGACTCCATCGCAAGCTGTTGCCGATTTTTGAAGGCCTGTTTGCCTACCCGAGCCCAGGACCGACCAAGGTCGCTTTAGAAAAGCTCGGCGTTCAAGTTGGGGGCGTTCGACTGCCTTTAGTCGAGCTGAACGAACAAGAAAAAGCATTTGTGTATTCCCTGCTTGTTTAACTCCATAGAAGTTCAAGAGCCATTCCTGCCCGGGATGGCTCTTTTTCCTTGTGTTCATGATTTCACTTCGGGTATAATAAGAACAAGTGATTTGGGGCGGTTTTTTTGAGTGGACATGACAACTAAATATAGGAGGTTACACGTTTTGGCAAAGTCGAATCACTCTGTTCTCGTTTTCGCCCTGGGCGGAGTCGGCGAAATTGGGAAGAATATGTACGTGGTACAAAGCGGTGACGACATCGTAGTGATTGATGCCGGATTGAAGTTCCCAGAAGAGGAAATGCTGGGGATTGATATGGTTATTCCGGATATCACCTACTTGGAGGAACATCGCGACAAGGTTCGGGGTATTATTATTACGCATGGACATGAAGACCACATCGGCGGCCTCAGCTACGTGCTGAAGCATTTGAAAGTCCCGGTTTATGCGACAAAACTTACCCTTGGTTTAATTGATGCAAAGTTAAAAGAAGCGGGCATCCTAAACGAAACAAAACGCGTATTGATCAACAGCGACTCGGAAGTCGTTCTCGGAAAGATGAAGGCGACCTTTTTCCGCGTAAACCACAGCATCCCGGATTGTGTAGGGGTATGCCTGGATACGCCAGAAGGTTACATCGTTCATACAGGAGACTTCAAGTTCGATCAAACACCTGTTAACAATCAGGTAGCTGATCTGGCAAAAATGGCGATGATCGGTGACAGAGGCGTTTTGTGCTTGCTCTCTGACAGTACAAATGCAGAACGGCCTGGATTTACCGGATCGGAACGCTCAGTGGGCAAAGCACTTATGGATGTGTTCAGCAAAGCATCTGGACGTATTGTTGTTTCTACGTTTGCATCAAATGTTCACCGCATTCAACAAGTGGTGGACGCTGCAGCACAGTTCAACCGTAAATTGACGGTTGTCGGCCGGAGCATGCAAAATGTCATTAATATCAGCAGAGACTTAGGGTACTTGTTGGTCCCTGAGGGCTTGATTGTTGAGATCGATGAAATCAACAAATTGCCTGCTGAACAAGTCGCTATTTTATCAACTGGAAGCCAAGGAGAGCCTATGTCCGCGCTCACTCGGATGGCCCGATCCGCCCATCGGAAAATTGACATCCTTCCAGGAGATACAGTTATTATTGCAGCGACTCCCATTCCAGGGAATGAAAAATACGTGGCGCGTACAATTGATCAATTATCGCGCATTGGTGCAGATGTCATTTATGGTGGCCATGGACCTAACGGAACCGTCCACGTCTCCGGTCATGGTAGCCAAGAAGAATTGCGCCTGATGCTTAACCTAATGAAGCCTAAGTACTTTATTCCTGTTCACGGTGAATATCGCATGTTGAAAACGCATGCCTTACTTGCTGAACAGGTTGGCATTCCTGAAGAAAACACGTTCTTGCTGGATAACGGCGATACAGTTGAATTCTCAGGGGGCAAGGCCCGTTACGGTGGAAAAGTCCATGCTGGCAACGTTTTGATTGACGGCTTGGGCGTTGGTGATGTAGGAAACATCGTGCTTAGAGATCGCAAATTACTGTCACAAGATGGCATACTGGTAGTTGTCGTTACACTCAGCAAACAAAATGGCACGATTTTGTCAGGTCCAGATATCATTTCTCGCGGTTTCGTCTACGTGCGTGAATCCGAAGAGTTGCTGGATGAGGCAAATCGCATAGTGACCCAAACACTTGTCAAATGCATGGAAGAAAATGTGAATGAATGGTCTTCGCTGAAAAATAACGTAAAAGAGTCATTAGGCCGTTTTCTGTACGAGCAAACGCGCAGACGTCCAATGATCTTGCCGATTATCATGGAAGTGTAGGATCACTTGATAAAGAGCTGGAAACCCTTTTGAAGAAGGGTTTCTGGCTTTTTTTGGCTTTGAGGGCGCATGATTTTTCTTCCCCTTATCCATACTACAGAGGAAAGTGAGGGAGGATCATCCATGCCGAATCAACAATTTAACGATTTTTTAAATAGGCCGCCGTTTGCAAACACAGAGGTAAAAAGTAAGGAATCCCAGCCACAATCACCAACTGATGATCAGGAGCCTGCTGCTTCGCCGCCATCTGAAGCACCTGCACAAGAAGATCCGAAGAAAAAACTGCTCGATTCCATTACGCAATTGGGTCAGACAAACGTCCCACAGCTCGAAAGCAATATTTATTGTATGACCATTATCGGACAAGTAGAAGGGCATATTCAGCTTCCTCCTCAAAATAAGACGACCAAATACGAGCACCTCATCCCTCAATTGGTTGCGGCAGAACAAAACAGCAAAATAGAGGGCGTGCTCGTTATTTTGAATACGGTTGGTGGGGATGTGGAAGCGGGCTTGGCGATTGCAGAAATGGTATCGTCCTTATCCAAACCGGTAGTCACACTCGTACTCGGCGGTGGTCATAGTATTGGTGTGCCAATCGCTGTAGCTGGTTCGTACTCGTTTATTGCAGAAACCGCTACAATGACGATCCACCCGATCCGCTTGACGGGTCTTGTGATTGGTGTGCCACAAACGTTTGAGTACTTGGATAAAATGCAAGATCGTGTAGTTAGCTTCATTTCCCGACACTCCAATGTCACAGAAGAAAAGTTCCGTGAGCTCATGACCCGAACCGGTGAATTGACACGAGATATCGGAACCAATGTGATTGGCGTGGATGCGGTTAAATACGGTTTGATTGATGAAGTCGGCGGCCTTGGTAGTGCGCTGAAAAAGCTGAACGAACTGATCAAAGCGCAAAAGGGCGAGGAGAGTGTACTCCAATGATCTTATACTCCATCATTCCGATGGAAACGGTTTTTGAGAACATGGAGCAAGTGGAGAAACAAGAGCTGAAAGAGATCGCGGTGGGTCATGCCACGATGCTCATTGAGCAAACCGGACCGTTTGAAGGAAAAATCGTCAGGCTGATTAGTCCAGATCCGCAAGACTACCTGAAGGAGCAGTACGCACCCGGAAAAAAAATTCAGTTTCATCCTGAGTGGCTCGCCTAAGAAGTCCTGTATTTCTATGAATTTCCTGTGTTATACTAGTGATGTACGAACAGCAGCCGAACACGCGACGGCTGCCTTTTTTAACGAATAGGAATTTATAAAATAAATTCCGGAGCGCTTGGAAACTTTCCGCTAAAACGCGGTCGCTCTACGTTGAAAAGGCCTCGATAGAGGTTTTCTTACCATTACGGTACATAACGAGTGTAATAACGAGGAGGAGGCGTGCCATTGAGTAGGAGAAAAAAAGAGCGTTCACAAGCGGCATTGGCCTCAGTTGTCAAAATAGAGCTGCTGGGACTTCTCATCATCGTGCTGTCCTTGATCGGGCTTTTGGAGAGTGGATGGCTGGGCAAAAATGTACTGGCGCTACTATTTCGGTTTATTGCGGGTTCATGGGATTTCATTATTCCTGTTCTTCTAATCGGTATGGCCATACATATGATGTTTACGAGAAAGTCACCGAAGCTTACTTACCGCGTCTTAGGGATAGCTCTCATTGGTGTGGCGATTTTGACCTGGGATCACATGATTCTATACAAACAAATTACCGCAGATGGAAAATTTGCAGAGCAAAGCATCATTAAGGTTACATGGGACAGAATTTGGCTCGATCATGGTCAGAAAGTGTCCACCACCGGAGTAGGCGGAGGAATGATCGGTGCCCTGTTTTTTGCCATAACCAATGGTCTTGTTGGAACAATTGGTACTGGTCTCGTGATTGTTTTCCTTTTCCTTGTGGGACTGATGTTTCTGTTCAATCTTTCTTATGTAAACATTTTGATGTTTGCCAAGGACAAGCTCGCTATGTTTTACGGAAAGGCGAAAGATACAGTGAAGGACTCTGTACAGCTTTTGCAGGAAGAGAACGAGAAGCGAAAGAAAGATGCAAAGGAAGCCGAAGAGGCTCGCAAGCAGAAGCAATCGGAGGCAGAGAACGAGGCCATCGCAGTTACTGCGTTGAAAGAGCAAAAATCTCATCCACAGCCTGCTATTCAGGAGGAAGAAGTCCAGAAACCAAACGCCCCGTTAATACGTGATTTTACGGATCGCATTGCATTGGATGAGGATGAGGAAAAGGTTGATCCTAGTCATCAAGCGAGAGCTGCACAACCGAAAATGAATCAGGAAATTACGTTTGCGCTCGAAGGAGAAGAAGAAATCTTCGGTACACTAGATACTAAAGAAGAACAGAACACTATACCGTATGAGCTCCCAAGTTTGCAAATGCTCGCAAGGCCAAAAGCGAGTTCAACAGGTAAAGACGTCGATCATACCTCAAATGCGGCAAAATTAGTGCAGACACTGAAGAGCTTTGGTGTCAATGCAACGGTTTCCGAAGTACATCGCGGACCAGCTGTTACACGCTATGAAGTTCAGCCTGCTACAGGAGTAAAAGTAAGCAGGATTGTCAGCTTGACGGATGACCTTGCTTTGGCATTGGCGGCAAAAGATATCCGGATTGAGGCACCAATCCCAGGAAAATCAGCCATCGGCATCGAGGTTCCGAACTCGGAGGTAGCGGTCGTATCACTACGAGAAGTGTTGGAAGCTCCCGAGTATCAAGATGCGTCAGGGAAGCTCACCGTTGCTCTTGGCCGGGATATTTCCGGAGAGCCGATCGTAGCAGATCTGACCAAAATGCCCCATTTGCTCGTAGCGGGTGCGACGGGAAGCGGAAAATCAGTATGCATTAACGGATTGATCATGAGTATTTTGTTCAAGGCCAAACCAGAAGAAGTCAAGCTGATGATGGTTGACCCGAAAATGGTGGAACTGAATGTGTACAACGGAATTCCACATTTGTTGGCTCCTGTTGTTACTGATCCGAGAAGAGCTTCTGTTGCATTGAAAAAGGTCGTGTCCGAGATGGAGCGGCGTTATAATTTGTTTGCCAAAACAGGGAGCCGCAATATAGAAATGTACAATGCGCAAGTGGAAGGGACGCCACTTCCCTATATTGTCGTCATCGTCGATGAGCTTGCGGACTTGATGATGGTAGCGCCGGGAGAAGTGGAGGATGCGATTTGTCGACTTGCGCAAATGGCTCGTGCTTCCGGGATTCATCTCATCATCGCGACACAGCGTCCTTCCGTAGATGTTATTACGGGTGTGATCAAGGCAAATATCCCTTCCCGCATTGCCTTTGGGGTATCTTCGATGGCTGACTCCAGAACGATTCTGGATATGGGAGGAGCAGAAAAGCTTCTCGGAAGAGGGGACATGCTTTCGCTTCCAATGGGGGCATCCAAGCCGACTCGTGTTCAAGGAGCCTTTGTATCTGACAAGGAAGTAGAAGAGGTCGTTCGTTTTGTGAAAGAACAGCAAGAAGTTCGCTACAATGAAGAAATGATCCCCGGTGACGTGCAGGAGGAACAGCAGCCAGTCGTGGATGATGAACTGTACGATCAAGCTGTTCAAATCGTTTCAGAAGCCCAAACGGCATCGGCATCCTTGTTGCAGCGTCGTCTCCGTGTCGGTTATACGCGAGCGGCACGATTAATTGATATGATGGAAGCCCAAGGAATAGTCGGTCCTTATGAGGGAAGCAAGCCTCGGGAGGTTCGTCTGCCACGTCCGTCCATAGAAAGTAATATTTCATAGAGAGAGACCTTGCCACCTTTTGTATCGGCAGGGTCTTTTTTTCTATTTTAGTAGAAAAATCCCTGTCGAAATTAATCATTTTGCATTATTATTCATAAATATTTGGCTTGCATGATACTCGCCCCTCATGTAAACTTTTTAAGAGATTGACGGAAATTGTTGTTATTAAGTCTCATACGAATCAGAGGTCTGACGTCCTACCTGTTGGGATGGCTGAAGGACAGCAGGAGTGAATGATGATGAGCATCAAAGGGAATGTTCGATCACTGTTTCTCTTGGTAATGGACAAGATCAAGAGTGATATCGAAACCGGACTTCTTCGTCCTGGTGAACGCCTCCCTTCTGAAGCCGAACTATCCAAACAGCTTGGTGTAAGTAGGGCGACGCTTCGCGAGGCACTCCGACTTCTTGAGGAAGAGAAGATTGTCATTCGTAGACACGGTGTAGGTACCTTTATTAATTCAAAGCCTGTTTTTTCAGGCGGGATTGGGGAACTCTTTAGTGTGACGGATGCAATCGAGCGTCAAGGATATACGGCAGGAACCTTGATCCTGAAAACATCCTTTGGCGAATCTGCTGAAGAAGAGAGGAAGCGGCTGGCCTTAAATCCGGGTGAAGGCGTTCTCATAGTAGAGCGAATTCGAACGGCTGACGGTGAGCCTGTGGTTTATTGTGTGGACCGCATTCCTGCACATCTGGTGCCCGGGGGCTATGCGGCAAGTGGAGAGTCTATCTTCAAATGGCTGGAGAGCGTAACAGGGGTAAGGATCGCATACGCAGTAGCCGATATTGAACCCATGGGCTACAATGAAAAGGTTTCCAACCTGCTGCATTGCGATAAATCTGCTCCCATGCTCTTGCTCAAACAGATTCATTACGACGAAAGTGAAAAGCCAGTGCTATACTCCCATAATTACTTCAGGGCTGACAAAATTCACTTTCATGTCGTACGGAGACGGTTGTAACTGTGGGGGCGACCTCACTCAACAATTTCATCAACTAAAAACAGGGGGTAATCTCAGATGAAGAAAGTTCTATCCGTGCTTTCTGTGGCAACACTCAGCCTGTCGCTCGTTCTCGCTGGGTGCGGAAGCAAACCAGAAGCACAGCCTCAAGGCCAAACTGGTAGCAATGGAGGCGCTCCAGCCGCTAAAGCTATCAAAGTAGGTATGGTTACAGATGTTGGCGGTGTAAACGACAACTCCTTTAACCAGAGTGCTTGGGAAGGGCTGCAAAAACTCCAAACCGATTTGAATCTCCCGAAAGAAAACGTAAACTATCTGCAATCAAAATCAGATGCTGACTATGTACCAAACCTGACTCAATTCGTAAAAGACGGTTGGGATCTGACTTGGGGTATCGGCTTCCTGATGGGTGACCACCTGAAAAAAGTAGCAGATGAAAACAAAGACGCAAAATTGGCGATCATTGACGCTGAAGTTGATGCTCCTAACGTAGCATCTGTACTCTTTAAAGAGCATGAAGGCTCCTTCCTCGCTGGGGTAGTTGCAGCGAAAATGACCAAAACGAAAAAGGTTGGATTCGTGGGTGGCGTTGACATCCCAGTAATCAAACGTTTTGATCTTGGTTTCGAAGCGGGTGTAAAAGCTGTTGATCCAAGCATTCAAGTAGTTAAAGTTTACACGGGTGCTTTTGATAAACCAGACATGGGTAAATCTACGGCTTCCTCCATGTACGGTCAAGGTGTGGACATCATCTTCCACGCTTCCGGCGGTACAGGCGACGGTGTGTTCAACGAAGCAAAAGACCGTAAAGCTAAAGGCGAGAACGTATGGGTAATCGGTGTTGACAAAGACCAATCCCTGACTTTCGGCGACGAGATCACATTGACTTCCATGGTAAAACGTGTTGACGAAGCAGTTATTCGTGTAGCGAAAGACCTGTCTGAGGATAAATTCAAAGGCGGAGTACAATGGCTCGGACTGGCTGAAAACGGTGTAGGTCTGGCTGACACTTCCACGAAAAACGTTCCTGAAGACGTACTGAAGCTGGTTGAAGAATACAAGCAAAAAATCGTTAAAGGCGAAATCACAGTTCCTGACAAGTAAAAACTAAGGAAGCTGCAAACGGACAAGGCTGGTTCGAGCTACTGGCCTTGTCCTTTACCTTCACAATAGACCCGAAAAATGGGGTGAGCATGCATGAACTCGGTAAAAAAAGTGGTTGAAATGAGAGGGATCACAAAACGGTTCCCAGGCATTGTTGCGAATGACAGTATTACACTGTCCGTAGGTAAAGGTGAAATTCATGCGCTACTCGGAGAGAATGGCGCGGGTAAGTCCACACTCATGAATATCTTGTTCGGTCTATATCAGCCGGATGAAGGCGAAATTCTGATTAACGAGAAAGTTGTACAGATCACCAGTCCAAGGATTGCAAACGAACTTGGTATCGGAATGGTTCACCAACATTTTATGCTTGTAGAAACATTTACAGTCACGGAAAACATTGTGCTAGGAAATGAACCGAAAAACGGGTTGAAGATAGATATTCAAAGCGCTGAGAAAGCGGTAGAAAAACTGTCGAATCAATACGGGCTCAAAGTTGATCCGAGAGCAAAGATTCAGGATATCTCAGTAGGGATGCAGCAGCGCGTAGAGATTTTGAAAACGCTTTATCGCGGTGCGGACATCTTGATTTTTGATGAACCTACGGCTGTATTGACGCCGCAGGAAATCCATGAACTTATCGAGATTATGCATAACTTGGTAAAAGAAGGAAAGACGATTATTCTGATCACACACAAGCTGAAAGAAATTATGGCTGTATGTGATGCGGTTACGATCATTCGTCGAGGAAAAGTCATTGACTCCGTATTGGTAAAAGATACGAATCCAGACGACCTGGCTGCAAAAATGGTTGGTCGTGAAGTGAACTTCCGCGTGGATAAAACGGAAGCAAAACCAAAAGAAACGATATTGGCTGTAGAGAAATTGACTGCGATGGGTAACCGAGGTGTGAATGCACTGAACAATCTCAGTTTAGAGGTTCGCGCCGGTGAAATTCTCGGAATTGCTGGAGTCGACGGAAACGGTCAAAGTGAACTGATTGAAGTATTAACTGGCTTGCGTAAAGCAACAAGTGGGCGTGTCCTTCTTAATGGCAAAGAAATTACGAATCAAAGTCCGCGCAACATCTCGGAATCAGGATTGTCTCATATTCCTGAAGACCGACATAAGCGTGGATTGGTTCTTGATTTCACCATGAGTGAAAATATGGTATTGGAAACGTACTTCCATCCAACGTTTTGCAAAGGCGGTTTTCTTGATTATGGCGCCATTGACAAGCATGCGGCCAAGCTTATCGAAGAATTCGACGTTCGGACTCCGAGTATTTACACGCCAGCACGAGCGCTTTCGGGAGGAAATCAACAGAAGGCAATTATTGCCCGCGAAGTGGACAAGAACCCGGATCTGCTGATTGCGGCTCAACCTACTCGTGGCTTGGACGTAGGTGCTATCGAATTCATTCATCGCAGACTGATTGATCAACGCGATCAAGGAAAAGCGGTTCTCTTGCTTTCCTTAGAATTGGATGAGGTCATCAATGTGTCCGACCGGATTGCAGTTATTTATGAGGGAGCTATTGTGGGGATTGTCGATGCAAAATCGACAACGGAGCAAGAGCTCGGCTTGATGATGTCCGGCGGAAAAGTAATGCAAGGAGGGGGAAACGATGAATAGAATTATTGCGGTCTTCACGAAAGAATCGTTTCTCGTTCCTGCCGTTGCGATCATTCTTGGTCTTTTGACTGGAGCAATCGCAATGCTGGCAGGTGGATTTAATCCAATCGATGCCTATATGGCTTTGATTAAAAAAGTATTTGGAAGCGCGTATAACTTTGGTGAAACGATTCGTCAAATTACGCCTTTGATCTTTACAGGTTTGGCTGTAGCGTTTGCTTTCCGTACAGGTCTCTTTAACATCGGGGCAGAAGGTCAATTTATCGTAGGGATGATTGCTTCTACTGTCGTAGGTGTTTCTTTTGACCTTCCAGCTATCATTCATGCTCCACTTGCTATCCTTGCAGGTGCTGTAGCAGGTGGTTTGTGGGGTGCTATTGCCGGTTATTTGAAAGCAGCCCGTGGTGTCAATGAGGTTATTACCAGCATCATGTTGAACTGGGTAGCTCTTTACTTTGCAAACTGGGTCATGAATGCTTTCTTTATTCCTGCAGGAAAACAAACATCTGAAGAGGTAAAGGATTCTGCGATCATTACTATTGGATGGCTCGCTGAAATGTTTGATAATGCTCGTTTGCACTGGGGTACACTGATTGCCGTACTCGCAGCTATTTTCTTCTATATCATCCTTTGGAAAACAAAATCTGGTTTTGAATTGCGTTCTGTTGGTTTGAACCCGCATGCTTCTGAGTATGCCGGTATGAACGTGAATCGTAATGTTGTAAAGGCTATGTTCATTGGTGGTATGTTTGCAGGGATTGGTGGAGCTACTGAGATTTTGGGCGTATTCCACTATCAAGCGATTATGACGCAGCATACGGGCTATGGCTTTGATGGAATCGCGGTAGCATTGATTGGCGGAAATTCACCATTTGGGGTTATCCTTGCTGCCATATTGTTTGGGGTGCTCACATTTGGTGCGAGCGGCATGCAGTTTAGTGCGGGTGTACCGTTTGAGTTGATTCGTGTCGTGATTGCTTCTGTTATTTTCTTCGTTGCTGCACATGGCATCGTGAAAATTTTCGTTAAGCCGATCTTGATGAAGAAAAAGGAAGGTGGAAACTGATGGATTGGGGATTAATTCTTAGCAACCTCGTTCATGATACCATCGTGTTTTCCACTGCCTTGATTTTTGCCGCATTGGGTGGACTGTACTCTGAGCGTTCTGGTGTCGTGAACATTGCGCTAGAAGGTATGATGATTATCGGTGCTTTTACCGGTGCCGTAATGACCTATGCTTTCCAAGATTCACTGGGTGCTTGGGCACCGTGGGTTGGGTTTATTGCAGCAGGGATTGCCGGTTCTATTTTTGCACTTCCGCATGCCGTTGCTTCGGTTACATTTAAAGCGGACCAGACCGTCAGTGGTGTGGCCCTGAACTTCTTGGCAGCTGGACTTTCCATCTACCTGACCAAAATTATTTTCGACGGAGCAGGTCAGACAACAACATTGAACAATGTGTTTAACAAATTCAGTATTCCTGGATTGAGTGAAATTCCGTATATCGGACATGCCATTTTTGAGGCGTATCCCACTAGCTATCTAGCTTTCATTGCCGTTTTCCTTACTTGGTATGTTGTATTTAAGACACCATTCGGATTGCGCTTGCGTTCAGTTGGTGAGCATCCGCGTGCTGCTGATACAGTAGGGATCAATGTTAAGAGAATGCGCTACACGGCTGTTATGATCAGTGGTATGCTGGCTGCATTAGGTGGAGCTACCATTTCTTTGACGACAACCAGTAACTTTTCCCATAACACGGTTTCCGGACAAGGGTTTATCGCGATTGCGGCCTTGATCTTTGGTAAATGGCATCCAATGGGTGCGATGGGAGCAGCATTGTTCTTTGGTGTCGCTCAAGCGATCAAGTCTTTGGTGCAAATCTTCGGATTGACCAATTACATTCCTACTGAATTTATCTTCATGCTTCCGTACGTACTGACGATTCTTGTGATGGCTGGTCTGGTAGGACGATCCAGTGCTCCAGCGGCCCTCGGCAAACCTTACGATACGGGATCACGTTAATCATTCGTTGACAAAATTTAGCGTCTAGAACCTGTCACTTCCCCTGTGCGATAATTTTTGTGACTGCTTGCGGTCCGCATAAAACGGTCCTATCCGTTTTTGCAAATTGTCTGTGGGGAGGGAAAAAGATGAACCGCTGTCTACATAAGTACAGCAGTTATCGATGGAACAGGTTTCTAGGCGCTTTTGTTTTTTGCCTGATGATAGCAGGATCCGGTGGAATGGTTTCAGCAAAAGAGCCAGGACCGATCATTTCTGTCGTTGTCGATGGAATGGGAGTCCAATCAGATGTATCGCCAATCCATCAAAATGGGCGCATGCTCGTTCCGATACGGGTAGTAGCGGAGGCAACAGGATCAGAAGTAAGCTACGATGCCGACACGCAAAAAGTATTGCTCAACAAAAAAGGCAAGCATATAACCCTTACGATCGGCAGCCAGACAGCGCACGTAGATGGAAAACGTTTGAAGATGGATGTTTCTCCAATCATTGTGAATAAGCGGACGCTTGTTCCGATCCGATTTATCTCCGAAGCATTTGACTATCAAGTTCAATGGGATGAGACGTCGGCCGTTGCATACATACAATCCAAACCTGTGGAAGACAAGGCTGTGAGTGTGAAATACTCCTTGAATCCATATGTCGTTCAACAGGGTGATACCTTATCAAAAATTGCAGCTCGCCACGACACGAACATGAGTGCCATTCAGAAAAATAACCATCTCTCTTCTGATGAGTTACTGGTGGGCCAAATTTTATTTTTGCCAGAAGGTGCACAAAGAGCTGAGCATTCCATTGCCACAAAAGTTGCGGATGACCAATTGGTTGGGAAACAATTTCGGTTTCCTTTCCACGATAATAGTTGGTATGAGCCGTATGGGGATAGCTTCGGGTCCGATCGAGAGTGGACCGAGACGAATAACGGCAGTGTCCGTAGTCACGAAGGCATCGACATTATGGCACCGAAAGGAACGCCGATTTACTCGGTATCCGATGGGACGATCAACAAAGTGGGCTGGAATACGTATGGTGGCTGGAGAGTAAACATTACGGATGAGAATGGCCAATATCGGATGTATTACGCTCATTTGCAGGCGTATGCACCAGGATTGCATGTAGGAAAAACGATAAAAGCTGGACAGCTGATCGGTTTTGTTGGAGGTACAGGCTACGGTGGAACTGGTACAGTGGGAATGTTTGAACCTCACCTGCATTTTGGCCTCTATCGTAACAACTCGGGAAATGCAATCGATCCGTATGATTACTTGCGGATTTGGGAGCAAAATAAAGTGGAGAGTCCCCTCTAATATTGGGACAAACTACTACGGAGTACCTTCACGCATAAAAGGAGGCCCTTCGTATGTGGACTTGTCCGTACTGTGGGGGAAGCCACGGCTTACCCTTTCACGATGAGCAGTTGGATGGCATGCTCTGTCTCTCGTCTGATTGCGGTCGATTTGTTGAAGAGCATAGCACTTCGGATGATCCTCGAGACTGGGATGCAATGGATATGTAAGGAAAAGAGTGAACGCCCTTCGTAAAAAGGTGGCGTTCGCTCTTTTTTTATACAATGGAAGCGCTGTGATTTGCGTATTATAGGACTTGCGTGAGCGCATAGGATGAAGCACTGGGATATATAATGGAAGATTCTGATGCTTGATGCCCTGACAATTGGTTACAATAGAGAAGAGTATGAGTAAGCTGATGGAGAAGGGAGATTGGACTATGACTGCTTCTACAACCGAAATTGCATTTCAAAGCTCCCAAATCAATGGGATGAACGTACATATCCTTCCAACAGAAAAGTTCAAGACAACGACGATCGTGACGATGATTGAACAGGCGTTATCGGAGGAGCACGTAACGAAAACAGCGTTGCTAGCGATGGTCATGAAACGTGCCAGTGAACGTTTTCCGGAAACGAAGCTGTTGCGAGCGCATTTGGATTTTCTGTATGGTGCCATTTTTGATGTAGATGTCACCAAAAAAGGCGAGCGGCAAATCCTGCAAATTTACATGGAAGTACCGAATGAAAAATATTTATCCAATGAAGCCTCACTTTTGGAGCAGGCAATCGAATTCGTTGGAGATATGCTCGTCAGACCGTATGTACAGGACAACGCTTTTTCCGAAAAGTACATGGCACAGGAAAAAGAGACGCTTCGTAAACGGATGGAGAGTTTGATCGACGACAAAATGAAGTATGCGAACCAACGCGTTACAGAAGAAATGTGTAAAGGAGAACCATTCGCTCTTCTCGTCCAAGGACGCGTGGCGGATTTACCGAAGATCACCGGTCAGGAGCTGTATCAATACTTTAAAGAAGTAACGACGACCAATCCGATCAATATGTTCGTGGTGGGCGATGTTGATCAGCAGGAAGTAAGCGAGGCTATTCGCAAGCATATCCCATTGGAGCGCTCCCAAGCAGGAGAACTGCAGATCGAATCGACGGCGAAGGACGTATCAGCTGAACGCGAAGTGATCGATCGACTCGATGTCAACCAAGCAAAGCTCAACATCGGCTGCCGCACACAGATCACTTATAAGGATGACGATTACCCGACGCTGTTGCTATTCAACGGGATTTTAGGCGGTTTTCCTCACTCCAAGCTGTTTGTCAACGTCCGTGAAAAGGAGAGTCTCGCTTACTATGCCGTATCCAGACTAGAGAGCCACAAAGGGATTCTCATGATTATGTCCGGGATTGATGTTAGCAAATATCAGCGTGCGGTTGAGATTATTAAGCAGCAGCTTGATCTAATGCAACAAGGAACCATATCGGATGAGGAAATGAGCCAGACGCGCGCGACTTTGTCTAACCAGTTCCGTGAACTATTAGACAGTGCTCGCGGCATGATTGAATTTACGTACAACGGTGTGATTAGCGGACGTCCTCGGAAAATCGAAGAGCTTTTGGCGGGGATCAACCAAGCGACCATTGAGGATATCAAGAAAGTAGCGAGCAAGGTGACGATCGACACGGTTTATCTGCTACGGGACAAGAAGGGAGAGGCATAAGATGCAGACCACTGTCTTTGAACAAGTGAATGAAACAGTATATCATGAAACTCTCCAAAATGGATTGCAAGTCTATTTGGTTCCCAAACAAGGCTTCAGCAAAACATACGCTGTGTTCACTACGCGCTATGGCTCCATAGACAGCCATTTCCGGACTCGAAGCGGGGAAGAAATCAATGTTCCCGACGGCATTGCGCATTTTCTGGAGCACAAAATGTTTGAGAAAAAAGATCGGGATGTCATGCACGAATTCAGTAAAAATGGGGCGAGCTGCAACGCGTTCACGAGCTTCAATCGTACGGCATATTTGTTCTCGTGCACAGATAAGTTAGATGACAATCTGAATCTGCTGCTCGACTATGTGCAGGACCCGTATTTTACAGATGCGAGTGTAGAAAAGGAAAAAGGAATCATCGGCCAGGAAATCACCATGTACGATGATAATCCTGACTGGAAGGTGTACATGAACCTCCTTAAGGCCATGTACCAAAAGTATCCGATTAACATTGAGATTGCGGGTACGATCGAGACGATCTCTCATATTACAAAAGAATATTTGTACCAGTGCTATGAAACGTTTTACCATCCTGCCAATATGCTCCTATTGGTCGTGGGTTCCTTCGAGCCAGAAGCGATCATGAAGCTCATTCGTGAAAATCAGGGAGCAAAGGAGTTTTCTCCTGCGCCACAAATCACGCGCGTGTTTCCAGAAGAGCCATCAGCTCCAGCGGAAGCGAAAGTAGAAGCATTTCTAACAGTTGGTCTGCCCAAATGCATGATCGGAATCAAAGAAAAGGAAAACGGTCTAACCAAGGAAGCCTTGTTAAAACGCGAGTTGACTACTAAACTGGTATTGGACATCGCGTTCGGCACAAGCTCCGGTGTCTATGAGCGTTTGTATGACAGCGAGCTGATTACGGAAAGCTTTGATTTTGACTACAGCAGCGAGCAGGATTATGCGTATACGATTATTGGTGGAGATACACCTGATCCGGAGCGTTTAGTGGAAACGATCAAAGCAGAAATCGAACAGTTGAAGCAAAACGGTATAGCCCAGGATGATTTTGAGCGTGCGAAACGTAAAAAAATCGGAAACTTCTTGCGTTCTCTTAACTCCGTGGAGTTTATCGCTAACCAGTTTACCAGCTTCAAATTTAACGGAAATGATCTGTTTTCCGTAGTGCCGACCTTGGAGTCGATCACACGCGAAGATGTGGAAAAACGTTTGAAGGAGCATTTTTTAATCGAGCAGATGGCTGTTTCCATCGTTCGTTCCGCTTCGCCACAGGAGTAATGTATTCATGTTCAAGCAAGAGACGCCGTGGGCGTTAATTACGGGAGCTTCCGGAGAGATCGGCCAGGCGATCGCTGCCTACCTGATTGATGCGGGAGTTCCCCTTTATCTGCATTACAATCGAAATATAGAAAAATTGGAGCCGTTGGTGCAAAAATGCCAAGAGCAGGGAGTTCCGTACGGCATCCTCCAAGCTGATCTACGGGACCCACAGCAAATTGCAGCGATGTTTGCTCAAATGCAGGCTGCACCACTATTGATCGTAAACAACGCTTCAGTGGACGATGTCGGATTATTTACGGATGTAACTGTCGAGAAATTCGATGAACTCATCGCACTCAATGTTCGATCCGCTTTTTTGGTCTGCCAAGCTGCTGTTCCGGCCATGCTGCGCGCAAGATATGGGCGTATCGTCAACATTTCTTCCATTTGGGGACTGACAGGCGGTTCATGTGAGGTGTTGTATTCCATGACCAAAGGAGCAGTCAATACGTTCACCAAAGCCTTGGCAAAGGAAATGGCCCCAAACGGAATTACGGTAAATGCAGTTGCTCCTGGAGCTATTGCTGGTGGAATGATGGAGCGCTTTGCTCCAGATGAAATGGAAATGATCGCGGAAGAAATACCTGCCAACCGTCTCGGACAACCATATGAGGTAGCCGCAGTCGTGCGCTTTTTGCTTTCGGCGGATTCCAGTTATGTGACGGGGCAAGTGATTAGTCCAAACGGTGGATGGTACACGTAGAAGAGAAGTATGCATGAATAAAATACGAGAAATGATGGAATTCTACCTTTTGTGTGGGCAGCAAATCTGTTCGCAACGTACAAAAGGAGGAATTTCCCTATGTCGATTCTTGACAATTTCAGCGACTGGAAAGCGTTTCTCGGAGATAGGGTAGACCAAGCGAAACAAGCCGGGATGGAAAGCGAAACGCTTCAAAATGTAGCTTATCAAATTGGTAGCTATCTGTCTGAGCAAGTAGACCCGAAAAACGATCAGGAGCGTCTGTTGAAACAGCTGTGGGACGCAGGTGATCAACAGCAGCAACAAGCGTTGGCATCACTCATGGTGAAGCTTGTTCAGAATAGCAATAACGCGAACGCTGGCAGCTAGCCATTCAAATCCCCTACTTTTGGGGATTTTTCTTTTCGCGATTGTCGAATGAAACGAACGTGATATACTACATAAGAAGAGAATTCTGGTTGGCGGAGAGGATTGCATATGGAAGCGAAGAAAGAATGGTACATGGAGTATGAGATTGCCCGTAACCGTCCCGGTCTCTTAGGGGACGTATCTTCTATTCTGGGGATGTTGAACATCAATATCGTGACGATCAATGGTGTGGATACCATGCGTCGAGGTATGCTGCTCTTGACCGATGATGATGAAAAAATGGAGGTTTTGCGCAACGTTGTGCAAAAAATGGACAACATAACTATAACGAGGTTACGTCCCCCGACCATGCTGGATCGATTGGCTGTACGCCACGGTCGCTATATTGAACGGGATAGCGAAGACAAAAAAACGTTTCGCTTTGTTCGTGAGGAGCTGGGCTTGCTGGTCGATTTCATGGCAGAAATCCTGAAGAAGGAAGGTCACCAGCTCATCGGGATTCGTGGCATGCCTCGCGTAGGGAAGACTGAATCCATGATTGCTGCCAGCGTATCCGCCAATAAACGTTGGACATTCATTTCCTCTACTTTGTTGCGTCAAACGGTGCGTAGCTCCTTAGCCATTGATGAAATGTCTACTGATCATGTATATTTGATAGATGGAATTGTCTCAACGCTGCGATCGACAGAAAAGCACTACACCTTGCTTCGGGAGATTATGAACTTTCCTGCCGCAAAAATCATTGAGCATCCGGACATATTCGTAAGGGAATCAGAGTACCAACTTGATGATTTCCATTACATTATTGAGCTGCGTCATCATCCGGATGAAGAGATTACATATGAGCTTATCAACAATCGCGGCTTTGATAATTTCGAAATGAATTAAGGAGGGGCAGCTGTGTCTGAGCTAGGTCAAGTCCTACAAAGGGCCCGCGAAGAAAAAGGAATCACGCTCGACGACATCCAACGTATCACCAAGATACAGCGGCGATATTTGGAAGCCATTGAAAGGGGTCATTTTCACGTACTTCCTGGCCACTTTTACGCGCGTGCATTTATAAAGAGTTATGCGGAAGCTGTCGGTCTAGACCCGAACCACATCCTGAATCACTTTCAGTCCGATTTGCCGGCCCAGCCACCTACAGAGCAAGTAGAACGACTGCGTCGCAGACGAGTTGCTTCAGCGAACAATCCATTACAAGCGGGGCGATGGGTTACCAAAACCTTGCTCGTATTATTTATTGCCTTGATTATTGGGGTTATTTATTTCGCTGTCGTCAACAACAACGGAGGTCAGTTGACTCAGCCAGTGCCGGGTGGAGCAGTTAACCCTGGAGCTGAAATTGTCACGCCTGGCAATGGTGGTGGAGCAGCAACATCCCCGATTGCTCAACAACCGAAGCCTCCTTCTATTACCACACCGACTCCTGAAACAGGAACAAACTCACCTGAGACCGGTACGGAAACTCCTCAGGCAACCATCACATTCGAATCGCAGCAAGGATCGATGTATAACTATTCCTTGCAAGGTGGAGAAAAAATCACGGTTTATCTGAAGGTGAAAGAAGAAACGAGCTGGTTTGGTATTTCGGAAGGAAAAGGCAAAACTTATGTTGAGCAGGGCACGCTCAAGAAGGATCAGGAAAAAACGATTGAGCTGGGGAAATCCGCTTATATTCGTTTGGGCAAACCGACTGTAGTGGAATTGAAGGTTAACGGAGTCTTGGTAGACACGTCTAAAATGAAGTCAATGCCGTCCAATATTACGATGAAAGTAAAAGAGGCGGTCACCCAGTAGGCAAGCATATGCTTGCCTTTCGTACTTTTCTCTGTTTTGACACTTCCTTTAGGCTTATATTATACTGGATAGGTGTAATATGGGTTGGTGTGACCAATTGGAGGAAAAAAGATGACAGAGAAGGTAGGCACGCGTGAAAAAGTAGCGATTGTTACGCTGGGCTGTGAAAAGAATCTCGTTGATTCGGACATGATGGCCCATCTGATAGATGAAAAAGGTTATGAACTGGTTGATAACCCGGAAGAAGCAACTGTGGTCATCGTCAATACCTGCGGTTTCATCGATGCAGCCAAGGAAGAATCCGTAAACAAGATTCTGGAAATGGGTGAATTGAAGGAATCCGGCAAACTGAAATCGCTTGTGGTGGCAGGCTGTCTCACACAACGTTACAAAGAGGATATCTTGAATGAGATTCCTGAGGTGGACGGCATTGTCGGAACAGGCGATTTTATGTCGATTACAGGTATTATCGAAGAATCTCTAGAGGGCAAGCGACCGATTTTTGTAGGAAATCCCATTTTTACGTACGAAGATGTAGTGAAGCGGAAAGTAAAACAAGGCACATACACCGCATATATTAAAATTGCCGAGGGTTGCGACAACGCCTGTACGTTTTGCTCGATTCCTTTGATGCGTGGGGGATTCCGCAGTCGTACAATCGAGTCCATCGTAGAAGAAGCGCGTCATTTGGCTGCTCAAGGTATCGTAGAAGTAAGTCTGATCGCACAAGATTCTACGAACTACGGTACGGATATTTACGATGGAAAACTGATGCTTCCTGAACTTTTAAACCGTTTGGCAGAAGTCGAGGGCATCGAGTGGATTCGTCTTCACTATGCATACCCTGGATTTTTCACCGATGAATTGATCCACACCTTTGCTACCAATCCAAAAGTGTGCAAATACGTAGATATGCCTTTGCAGCACTCCGAAGACCATATTCTGAAAAGAATGCGTCGCCCTGGAAGACAGACGGACATTCGTGCGTTGGTAGCAAAAATTCGCGCGCAGGTTCCAGATGTGGCACTGCGTACCTCTTTGATCGTAGGATTTCCGGGGGAAACAGAGGAAGACTTCGAACGTCTGAGCGAGTTTGTGAAGGATATTCGCTTTGATCGACTGGGTGTGTTTACTTACTCCAACGAGGATGACACTCCAGCTTCCCGTCTGCCTGACCACGTAGACGAAGAGGTTAAGGAAAAACGTGCGAACATGCTGATGGAAATTCAGCGAGAAGTAGCCGGAGATCGCAACGGACGCTTTGTTGGTCAAGTCTTGGAAGTGTTGATTGAACGTTACGAAGGACGTAACGATATTTATGTAGGTCGAACACAGTATGACGCTCCGGAAATCGATGGTGAAGTATTCGTCACTGGTTTTAAAGGCGAACTGGGCACCATTGTAAAAGTAAAAATTACACACTCCTATGAATACGATTTAGCCGGGGAGGTAGTCTAGGTGAATCTCGCCAACCGCATCACCCTCGCCAGGATTTTTCTGGTGCCGGTAGTAATGTTTTTTATGCTGGTGCGTTACAACATCGGGACATTTACGATTGGCAGCCTGACGATGACGTATAACGAGCTGATTGCGGCTTTGGTGTTTATCCTAGCAGCCAGTACGGACGGACTCGACGGTTATATTGCACGGAAAAATAAAATCGTGACGAACTTGGGGAAGTTTCTGGACCCGCTTGCTGATAAGCTGTTGATATCTGCAGCACTCATTTCACTCGTAGAGAT
This sequence comes from Brevibacillus sp. IT-7CA2, assembly GCF_949767855.1. Taxonomy (NCBI): domain Bacteria; kingdom Bacillati; phylum Bacillota; class Bacilli; order Caryophanales; family Paenibacillaceae; genus Brevibacillus; species Brevibacillus sp. IT-7CA2. Next base: position 316,216 of record NZ_CATKQT010000011.1, on the reverse strand, counting down.
GCAGCGTCTGGAAGCGTGGATTGCGATTGTCATTATCAGCCGGGAGTTTGCGGTAACGGGTCTACGGCTAGTTGCTGCGGCAGAAGGACAGGTAATTGCTGCGAGTGCATTGGGTAAACTGAAAACATGGGTGCAGATCGTAGCGATTACGGCTGTCATGATTCGCAACTTCCCATTTGGGTTCTTCGGTATTCCGTTCGACGAAGTAGCTACTTGGGCGATGGTGATCATCACGATTTACTCCGGGTACGACTACTTTGCGAAAAATCGTAACGTGATCCAATACTCGTAATGCGGGTATTGGTCTCTTTTTTCACAAGACTCTTCTCTTGAGCGATTGCAAGTGATAAACTATTAGTTTAGAGGCTTTTCTACTCTCAAAGAGAATGGATGAGGAAGATGAGAGCGGAGATTATCGCGGTAGGTACTGAGCTTTTGTTAGGCCAGATCGCTAACACCAACGCACAGTTTCTTTCTCAGAAGCTGGCGGAAATTGGCGTGGGAGTTTACTTTCATACCGTTGTTGGAGACAACACGGAGCGATTGCTACAAGTGATTCGATTGGCATCAGGGCGATCTGATCTCGTCATTTTCACGGGTGGGCTAGGTCCGACTCAAGATGATTTGACCAAAGAAACCTTGGCGGGGCATGTAGGCATTGGATTAGAAACGAATCCAGAGGCCATGGAGAGAATTGAAAAATTCTTTTCGCAACGTGGGATTGTCATGACGGAGAACAATCGTAAGCAGGCGCTAGTGCTTTCTGGCAGCCATGTATTCTCCAACGACTTCGGGATGGCGCCGGGGATGGCGATCCGTCATGACAGTAGTACGTTCGTGCTGTTGCCGGGACCACCAAGCGAGTTGTATCCAATGGTGGAGAATTACGTGATGCCTTACTTGACCGATTTGCTTCCCGAAAAACAAGTGTTTCATTCTCAATTACTCCGGTTCTACGGGATAGGCGAATCCGCTTTGGAGGAAAAACTGCTCGATCTGATCGAAAAGCAGGAAAATCCAACGATCGCGCCATACGCCAAAGAATTCGAAGTAACGCTGCGGATTACGGCAAGAGCTGCTACAGTCGAAGAAGGGGAAGCCCTAATCTTGCCTGTAGAAAAAGAAATTCTCAGCCGTGTTGGCCAGTATATGTACGGGATGGGCGAGAACTCGTCGCTGCATGATGTGCTGGTTTCTGAGCTAAAAAAGAGAAATGAGACGATTGCTTGTGCAGAAAGCTGCACAGGAGGAGCAATTGCCTCGTTGATTACCTCTGTACCAGGAAGCTCGCAAGTGTTTCGTGGCGGGGTAGTCTGCTACACCAATGAAGTGAAGAATCAGCTGCTCGAAGTACCTGATTCCATTTTGCAAACAGATGGGGCAGTCAGTGAGAGAACAGCTCAATTGCTGGCTGAACATGTACGAGAAAAGCTGGGAGCTACTTACGGGATTTCTGTTACGGGAGTGGCTGGACCCGATCCTTCCGAGGGCAAGCCTGTTGGTCTTGTTTATGTAGGGATCGCGGCAGAAGGAATGCCCACAGTTGTAAAAGAGCTGCGCCTTGCCGGAAGAAGGCATGCAATCGTTGGGCGTGCCGCTAAATACGCGTTGTTTTATGCGCTGCAAATGCAAAAAGAAAGGTGATTTTTTTCATGACGATTTTTTCCGATTTTCCTTTACATAAATCTATTCTGCAAGCGATTCACGATATGGGCTTCGAGGAGCCATCACCGATTCAGGCAGCTTGCATTCCAAAAGTTCTGGATGGCGGAGACCTGATTGGTCAAGCACAGACAGGTACTGGTAAGACTGCTGCATTCGGGATTCCACTTGTAGAAAAGATTACGCCTGCCAATCGTGTACAAGCGATCGTACTGACCCCAACTCGTGAGCTGGCTATCCAGGTTGCGGGAGAGCTCTTGCGCATCTCGAAATACAACAAAGTTCGTACGCTGCCAATCTATGGCGGACAATCGATCGGACATCAAATTCGTGCACTGCGTCAAGGTGTACAAATCGTTGTAGGTACTCCTGGCCGTGTCATGGACCACTTGCGCCGCAAAACATTGAAGCTGGATCACGTACATACACTCGTTTTGGATGAAGCGGATGAAATGCTGGACATGGGCTTTATCGAAGATATCGAGACGATCATCACGCATATGCCGGAAGAGCGTCAAACCTTGCTGTTCTCTGCAACGATGCCGCCAGAAATCAAGCGTTTGGCTACCCGTTACATGAAACAGCCGCAAACGATCGCGGTTAGCCGTGAAGAAGTAACGGCCCCATTGATCGAACAGGTATATTACAAAGTGTTTGACCGTAACAAAGTAGAGAGCCTCTGCCGTATTCTGGACAGTGAGGATGTCGAGCTGGGAATCATTTTCTGCCGTACCAAGCGCGGTGTAGATGAGTTGTCCGAAGTGCTGCAATCCCGCGGATACCTTGCGGACGGCTTGCATGGCGACTTGTCACAAGCACAACGTGACAAGGTCATGAATTCTTTCCGTGAGGGCTCAATTGAATTCTTGATCGCGACAGATGTAGCAGCACGTGGTATCGACGTAGGAAACGTTTCTCACGTAATCAACTACGATATTCCACAAGACTCTGAGAGCTACGTACACCGTATTGGCCGTACTGGTCGCGCAGGTCGCAAAGGAATCGCGATGACGTTGGTTACACCTCGTGAAGTAAGACAAATGATGTTTATCCAAAAGCAGACAAAAGCACAAGTGCTCTCTCGCAATGTTCCTTCCCTGGAGGAAGTTGCTGAGCGTAAACAAGAGCAATTGCGTGAACAGTTGACTAGCCTTTTGGAAAGCGATGCAATCGCAGATATGTATCAAAAAGTAGCGGATGCTCTCGTAGGTCAATACCCGGCTGAGAAAGTAGCAGCTGCTGCATTGCACCTGGCATTCCATACAGAAGCAGGACAAGGGCAGGAAGTTGAAGCGTACAACTTTGGTGAGACGGGTGCAGCAAAAGGCATGGTTCGCTTCTTCCTGAACGTAGGTCGCAATGCGAATATGAAGCCGCAGGATCTGGTACGAGAGATCTCTGAATCTGTTGGTATCCCAGGAAAATCAGTAGGTCGCATCGACATTTTCGAGAACTTCACGTTTGTTGAGGTTCCAGAAGAGGTAGCGGCATTCGTATATGAGTCACTGCGTCAAACGCGTATCAACGGAAAACGAATCAATCTGGAGCCTGCAAAGCCTCGCGGAGCGAAGCGTTCCTAATTAGAGAGTATTACACAAAGCAGTCATTTCTCTGGGAACAACCAGGAAATGACTGCTTTTTTGTGATGCGAATATTTGTTCGCAAAAAATACTTGGCAAACACTTCTGTCTCGAGGTATGATGAAGACAAGCAAAAGAGATGCGAAAATTGAAAGGGTGTGTACCATTTGTCAGATCGTCGCGCAGCTTTGGAGAGTGCATTGCGTCAAATAGAAAAGCAATTCGGAAAAGGTTCCATTATGAAGTTGGGGGAAGTATCCAACATCCAAATTTCTACAGCTTCTAGCGGTGCACTTGCTCTAGATATTGCACTTGGTGTGGGTGGGTTCCCACGCGGACGGATTGTTGAGATTTACGGACCAGAGTCTTCTGGTAAAACAACAGTAGCGCTTCATGCCATCGCAGAAGTGCAAAGACAGGGTGGACAAGCTGCGTTTATCGATGCTGAGCATGCCTTGGATCCGGTTTACGCTGCTAAGCTGGGTGTGAACATCGATGAATTGCTGTTGTCCCAACCAGACACTGGTGAGCAAGCTTTGGAGATCGCGGAAGCACTGGTGCGTTCTGGTGCGGTAGACATTATCGTAGTCGACTCCGTTGCGGCACTCGTGCCAAAAGCAGAGATCGAAGGCGAGATGGGAGATTCCCACGTAGGTTTGCAAGCACGCTTGATGTCCCAAGCACTCCGCAAGCTGTCTGGTGCCATCAACAAGTCCAAAACGATTGCCATCTTCATCAACCAGCTTCGTGAAAAAGTGGGAGTCATGTTCGGTAACCCGGAAACAACTCCAGGTGGACGCGCTTTGAAGTTCTACGCGAGTGTTCGTTTGGATGTTCGTAAAGCGGAATCTATCAAAGTCGGTAACGATATTTTGGGAAGCAAGACGAAGATCAAGGTCGTGAAAAATAAAGTAGCACCACCATTCAAGGTTGCTGAAGTGGATATCATGTACGGCGAAGGTATTTCCAGAGAAGGTAGCATTCTCGACATCGGTTCCGAGATCGATGTGGTACAAAAGAGTGGCGCATGGTACTCCTTCAATGAGGAGCGTCTCGGCCAAGGTAGAGAGAATTCGAAAGTCTTCCTGAAAGAAAATCCGCACATTGCATCGCAGATTGAAACAAAAGTGCGCGAATACTTCAGCCTAAACCCTGGTTCTGTTCCAGAAGGTGAAGCAGTAAATGACCCAGAGCAAGATGAAGAGCCTACATTTGATCTGGAGTAATGAAGAGTAGAAGAGCAGCCTGTCGATGAGACAGGCTGTTATTTTAGCTTTGCGAAGGAGTGAATCATCATGAAGAGCGGCCTGATCACTGCCGTTCATCGAGATATCAAACAAAAGCAACGCTACCATATCGATGTAGAAGGCGAGTATGCCATTACCGTACACGAAGACATACTGGTAAAGTACAACCTATTTAAGGGAACAGAATTAGATGAAGCTTTTTGCCGAGAAGTCCTGATAGCAGAAGAAAAGCATAAAGCGTATTTAGGTGCTTTGCGATACCTCAGCATACGCCCACGGACAAGTAGTCAGCTGCATTCTTATTTGGTAGAAAAGGGATTTTCTACGCAGATTGCCGAAGAGATATGCCAGCGATGCAAGGATCACGGCTACATCGATGATGAAGCATTTGCGAAGCAATGGGTAGACGAGCGATTGCGTTTGAAGCCGAGGAGCCCGTATATGCTGCGTATGGAGCTTACCCAGCGTGGAGTGGACAGAGCGATTGTAGAGGACGCAGTACGTGGCGTGTCTAGGCAGGCTGAACTAGATGCTGCCCGCGCATTGATAGAGAAGAAGGCGCGACGCATAGAGGGCGCACCGAACCCAGATGAAGAACGCAAGCTGCTGTCTATGCTGATGCGCAAGGGATTCTCTCATGCTATCATTCAACAAATGCGTGAAGAATTGCGTCAGAGAAGCGATAGTTAGACGCAACTCTATTTGCATGATCTTGACAATTCTTGTTCACAAATAATAAAATAGGTTTGTATTTACTTGGTGTATCATATCTTTTTGCGATTTGCTCACTCGTTGCCTATGGAACAACTGAAAAACCGTGCGATAACTGTACGGATTCAGCGGACCGAGTAAAATCGGTCTTGTTTTTTAGCCGAATGTTCAAATGTGAGAGCACTCCATGAAAAACAAATGCTTGGAAAGCGGGGAGATGTCTTACAATAAGGAGGTGAAACGAAAAAGCCTATGGATCCTATAATTACTGTTGTCATTGTGCTCGTTGCCCTGCTGATCGGCTTGGGTGCTGGCTACTTCACTCGTAAATCGATTGCGGAAGCGAAGATCTCCAGTGCAGAAGAAGCTGCACGACAGATCGTGGAGGAAGCCAAGCGAGACGCCGAAGCCGTTAAGAAGGAGAAGGTGCTGGAGGCAAAGGATGAAGTGTTCAAGCTTCGCTCCGAAGCGGAAACCGAATTGCGTGAGAGACGCAATGAGATCCAGCGTCAGGAACGACGAATTCTACAAAAAGAAGAATCGTTGGACCGCAAGATGGAACAGTTGGAGCGCAAAGAAGAAGAATTGTCTGAGCGTGACCGTGCCATCGCAGAACTGCAAAGCAAGGTAGAGCACTTATATAAAGAGCAAGTATCAGAGCTAGAACGAATCTCCGGCTTGACGCAGGATGAGGCGAAGACGATCATTCTCACGGATGTGGAGAATACCGTCCGTCACGAAATGGCTGTGATGATCAAGGAGATTGAGACTCAGGCCAAGGAAGAAGCGGACAAGCGTGCTCGTGAGATCATTACGACCTCCATTCAACGTTGTGCAGCAGACCACGTAGCAGAAACAACCGTTTCTGTGGTTACGCTGCCAAATGATGAGATGAAGGGACGTATTATCGGACGCGAAGGACGTAACATTCGTGCCCTGGAGACGTTGACTGGTATCGATCTGATTATTGACGATACTCCAGAAGCAGTCATCCTGTCTGGCTTCGATCCGATTCGTCGGGAAATCGCCAAGACAGCGTTGGATAAACTGGTCGCAGACGGTCGCATTCACCCAGCTCGCATCGAGGAAATGGTGGAAAAAGCGCGTCGCGAAGTAGACGAGCGAATCCGTGAATACGGTGAGCAAGCAACGTTCGAAACAGGCGTTCACGGCTTGCATCCAGATCTGATCAAGATTCTTGGACGTTTGCGTTATCGTACAAGCTACGGTCAAAACGTACTGAAGCACTCTATGGAAGTGGCACATCTCGCTGGTTTAATGGCGGCAGAACTGAAAGAAGATGTGAAGCTGGCCAAACGTGCAGGCTTGCTGCATGATATCGGAAAAGCGATTGACCATGAAGTAGAAGGTTCACACGTTGAAATCGGTGTAGAACTGGCTAAGAAGTACAATGAACATCACGTAGTAGTGAACAGTATTGCATCTCATCACGGTGATACCGAACCAACTTCCGTCATTGCTATGCTCGTGGGAGCTGCTGACGCTCTGTCTGCCGCACGCCCAGGTGCACGCCGTGAGACATTGGAAACATATATCAGACGTTTGGAGAAACTGGAAGAAATCTCTGAGTCGTTCGATGGCGTAGAAAAGTCTTATGCAATTCAAGCAGGACGCGAAATTCGCGTGATGGTTCAACCTGATAAGATTGACGATGCGGAAGCTACCCGTCTGGCACGGGATATCACGAAACGAATTGAAAATGAACTTGACTACCCAGGTCATATTAAAGTAACGGTTATCCGTGAAACACGGGCAGTTGAGTATGCAAAGTAAAGTGGCTGCGTGCCACTTTACTTTTTTTGTAGCACACCCAAATGCTTGACGAAGTCAAGTTTTCTAATGAGCAGAGGAATTGTGTATACTAGCAATGAGGTGATTTGGTAATGAAGTTGTTATTCATTGGAGATATTATGGGCTCGCCTGGCAGAGAGATCGTGAAAACATATCTGCCGTTACTGAAACGAAAATACAACCCTACCTTTATCGTAGCGAATGGAGAGAACGCTGCGCATGGTCGCGGGATTACAGAGAAAATTACCAAGGAGCTTTTCGCGTGGGGCGTTCAAGCGATTACGCTCGGGAATCATACGTGGGACCAAAGAGAAATTTTCGATTTTATTGATGATGAGCCGCGGATGATTAGACCCGCGAACTTCCCAGAAGGGGCTCCTGGAAAAGGGATTACATATATCAAACAATCTGAAGGGGAACTAGCCGTCATTAATTTGATGGGGCGAACGTTCTTGCCGCCGCTCGATTGTCCGTTCCAAATGGCTGACAAGCTAGTAGAGCAAGCTCGGAAGCGTACGAAGCTCATTTTTGTAGACTTTCATGCGGAAGCGACATCGGAAAAGCAAGCAATGTCATGGTATCTCGATGGGAAGGTAACGGCAGTCGTGGGGACACATACCCATGTGCAAACCGCTGATGAACGTATTTTGCCTCAAGGAACCGGATTTTTGTGTGATGTAGGAATGTGTGGCCCGAGTAATGGCATTTTGGGGATGGAGCGAGAAGCTGTTATTAAGAAATTTTTGACACAGCTCCCTGTTCGCTTTGAAGTAGCGCCAGATCCTGCGCAGTTGAATGCGGTGCTGATTACTCTAGATAAAACGACTGGGCACGCGAAAAAAATGGAACGAATCAGAATTGACTCTGACCATCCGTTTATGGAATAATGGGAATAAGATTAGAATTTTTTGAATCTTTCAAGCAAGTTAGCAGGAATTTTTAGGGGTTATGCGAATATCATTCTAATGATGACAGGATTCCTATCAGACGGGAGGTTCAAAAAGGATGGAAGTATTAAAAGTTTCAGCAAAGTCTAACCCCAATTCCGTTGCTGGTGCCCTTGCCGGAGTTCTTCGTGAACGAGGCGCGGCTGAGATCCAAGCCATTGGCGCTGGGGCGCTTAATCAAGCTGTGAAGGCAGTAGCAATCGCACGAGGGTTCGTAGCGCCGAGTGGAGTTGACCTCATTTGTATTCCAGCCTTTACCGACATCGTGATTGATGGAGAAGAGCGAACTGCAATCAAATTAATCGTAGAACCCAGATGATACAACTGCAAATGCTTCACCTGCCTGTTTGTTCGAAGAATGAACAGGTTTTTTCGTTTGTCCAGAAGTATGAACTCCGAAGTGATCGAAGAGAAGGAGCGTTTCCATATGAAAATCTTTGATGCGCATAGCGATGTATTATGCAAGCTGTGGCAGAACCCCGAGCTGGACTTTTATAAAGAAGACAAGCTCTTGCAAGCTGGTTTTACCGCTCTTGAAAAAGGGAACATAGACATACAAGTGCTTGCCTGTTTCGTCCCTTCTCAAGTGCCGTTTGGACGTCGCTTTCATTCTGTACTAGAAATGATCGATATTTTTTATCAAAAGGTGGCCAGTGATAAATTCCGGCCGATTTTCACAAAGGCAGATTTGACTGAATGCGTATTAAAGGGACAGAAAGGGGCTATTCTGTTTGTAGAAGGTGCGCATGCATTAGAAGAGAGTCTGGTTCAGCTACGTACGTGGTTCCGGCTTGGTGTACGAGGAATGACGCTGACCTGGAATCATGGCAATGCCCTAGCAAGTGGAAATGGAGAGCCGAATCCAGGTGGACTTACTTCATTTGGACGAGAAGTCATAGAAGAAATGAATCGGCTGGGGATGATCATTGATGTTTCGCATTTGGCCGACCCAGGATTCTGGGATGTACTAGAATGCTCGAAAGCACCAGTGATCGCTTCACACTCGAACGTGAGAAGCCTATGCAATCACTCTCGGAATTTGACGGATGAGCAAATTCGAGCGTTAATCGCCAAAGATGGCGCGATTGGCTTGACGTTTGTAGACTTCTTTACCGTGCCGGACAAGCGCACGGTTTGGATCGATGACTTGCTGCGCCACTTGGATCACATATGCGCGTTGGGTGGCGTAGACCACGTAGGTTTTGGCTCCGATTTCGATGGTATTACCGAGACGTTTGGGGACATGGCATCCGCGGCAGATTACTCCCAGTTACTAGAAGCTTTGTTAAAACGATATAAAGAGGCGGAAGTATTGAAATTTGTGCAAGGAAATTGGTTGCGTGTTTTCGGAAACATGCTACAATAAAGCATGAGGATATTAATGTACCAAGTTCAACATTAAAATTCAGGTCAAAAGTAAGTTGAGTAAAAGCACTTGCAATTTGACATGGACAGGACTACAATTGTTACTGTCTATGCACAGAAATGTCACATCTTATCAGTCTTTTCAAGGTGTGATAGCGCAGCTTTTCTCACAGTCACTGAAAGGGTGGAATCTGAATGATTAGTCAACTTTCCTGGAAAGTTGGAGGACAGCAAGGGGAGGGCATCGAGAGTACTGGTGAGATTTTCTCGATGGCAATGAACCGGATGGGGTACCATCTGTATAGCTACCGTCACTTCTCTTCCCGTATTAAGGGTGGACACACGAACAATAAAATTCGCGTGAGCACTACGCCAATGCGCGCGATCTCTGACGATCTGGACATTCTCGTAGCGTTTGACCAAGAGACGATCGATTTCAATGCGCATGAGCTGCGTGAAGGCGGTATCATTATCGCGGACGCGAAATTTAATCCAAAGTTGCCGGACGGCTTGAAGCCAGTTCGCTTCTTCACTGTACCACTGACTGAGATCGCTGATGAGCTGGGAACTTCCCTGATGAAAAACATGGTGTCGATTGGTGCGTCCAGTGCCATCCTCGGCATTTCAGTGGAAAGCTTCCGTCCCATTGTTGAAGATATGTTCCTCCGCAAGGGCGAAAAAGTGGTTGAAAAGAACATGGATGCCATTCGCCGCGGTTTTGATTTTGTAAATGAATTGACTGGTGGTCAACTGCCTGAGTTCCAAATGGAAAAGGCTGATCCACAAAAACAACTGTTCCTCATCGGTAACGATGCGATCGCTCTGGGTGCTGTAGCAGCAGGCTGCCGTTTCATGCCAGCTTACCCGATCACACCTGCTTCCGAGGTAATGGAATACTTGATTAAAAAGCTGCCTAAATTGGGCGGTACTGTTATCCAAACAGAAGACGAGATTGCTGCTATTACGATGGCAATCGGTGCTAACTTCGCGGGTGCTCGTTCCTTGACTGCTTCTGCAGGTCCTGGTCTGTCCCTGATGATGGAAGCAATTGGTCTGGCTGGTATCACGGAACAACCAGTTGTAATCGTGAACACACAGCGTGGTGGCCCATCTACTGGTATGCCTACCAAAATCGAGCAATCCGATGTGAATGCTATGATCTACGGTACGCATGGTGACATTCCAAAAGTAGTTATCGCGCCAAGCACAGTAGAAGAGTGCTTCTACGATGCAGTTGAAGCGTTTAACATTGCGGAAGAATACCAACTGCCTGTTATCCTGATGACAGACTTGACGCTGTCCTTGGGTAAACAAACCGTTGTTCCATTTGACTACAGCAAAGTAGAAATCCGCCGCGGAAAACTGCTTGCTGGACAAGAATTGCCAGAAAAAGAGCAAAACGACCTGTTCAAACGTTATGAAGTAACAGAAGACGGCGTTTCTCCTCGTGTTATTCCGGGTCAAAAATACGGTCTGCACCACGTAACTGGTGTTGAGCATGATCAAACTGGTCGTCCATCTGAGAATGCTGAAAACCGTATTCAACAAATGGATAAACGTATGCGCAAAATGGAAGGCGTCCTGAAAAGCTTCAAAGGCGCTGTAACAGCAGATGCTCCTCACGCTGATGCGGATGTTCTGGTTGTGGGTATCAACTCCACAATTGGTACTATTCAAGAAGCAAAAGGCCGTCTGGAACAAGAGGGAATGAAAGTAAACCATGCACAAATTCGTTTGCTGCATCCGTTCCCAACTGAAGAAATCAAAGCACTCGTAGATAAAGCGAAGAAAGTTGTTGTTGTTGAGCACAACGCTCAAGCGCAAGTAACAAGCTTGCTCAAACAACACGTTGGAAACGCTGAAAAAATCGAATCCGTGCTTAAATATGACGGTAACCCATTCCTGCCGAAGGAAATCTATGCTGAAGTGAAGGAGCTGGTAAAACATGGCGACTATGAAAGAGTTTCGAAATAACGTAAAGCCAAACTGGTGCCCAGGCTGTGGAGACTTCTCCATCCAAGCGGCTATTCAACGCGCTGCAGCGAACGTAGGTCTGGAACCTGAAAATCTGGCGGTTGTTTCCGGTATCGGTTGCTCTGGTCGTATTTCCGGCTACATCAACTGTTATGGTTTCCACGGTATTCACGGACGTTCCCTGCCAATCGCACAAGGTGTGAAAATGGCGAACCGCGAGCTGACAGTTATCGCAGCAGGTGGTGACGGGGATGGTTTCGCGATCGGTATGGGCCATACTGTACACGCTATCCGTCGTAATATGAACGTTACGTACATCGTAATGGATAACCAAATCTACGGTCTGACAAAAGGTCAAACCTCCCCGCGTTCCGCGACTGGTTTCGTGACCAAGTCTACACCGGCAGGTTCCATCGAGTCCTCGATTTCTCCAGTTGAACTGGCGCTGTCTGTAGGTGCGACATTCGTTGCTCAATCCTTCTCCAGCGATCTGAAGGGCTTGACTGAACTGATTGAAAAAGGTATCCAACACGAAGGCTTCTCCTTGATCAACGTATTCAGCCCTTGTGTAACCTACAACAAGGTAAACACATACGACTGGTTCAAAGAGAACATCGTACCAGTAGACACGCTCGAAGGATACGATCCACATGACCGTATCAAAGCAATGTCTACCTCTATGCAACACAAAGGCCTGATTACAGGTCTGATCTACCAAAACACTGAGCAAAAACCTTACGAAGCTCTCGTAAATGGCTTCAAAGAAGAAGGTTTGGTGAACCAAGACATTCGCTTGTCTGAAGAAGACTTCGAAAAATTGGTTAAAGAATTTGCTTAAGTTTGATAGAGTGAAAAACCTCTCCTTAACGGGAGAGGTTTTTTTATTACATACGATCTCGCCACTGCCTGTACACGAGCATGACAAGGAAAAAGACGACCAGTTGACCAAAGAGTGGATACAAGAAGCGGAGAAGCGAGCTAAACCCGATAAAACTAATTAAATAACAAATCAGCAAAATCCCGAGAAGTATAGTCGGACCTCGAAGGGGGGTAACTTGTCTAATCTGTTGGGCTAGACCAAAAACGTTAGCTACAAGTGTCGAGAAAATTTCCGCATACACTAATAGGGAGAACAAAAAGGGAATAGTCGGTCCCAAGCCTTGCAGCACAGCAATCATGGGCATTTCCGCGTGATGAATTCCCGGCATTTTTACAGACAGAGAAGCGTAGGCGAGTAAGAGCAGAAGGCCTATTCCCAACCCTCCGATGATTCCCCCTAGGATGAGAGGCTTCTCGCTCGTACTCTGTCTGCCCATCGGAATCAAAACCGCTTGTGTAAGCGTGACATTTAAGGCAACATAATAAAAGGGAGAACTAAGCCACGCCCAAGGCCGTAACGATTCGACTATGACATTCGTATCTAACCATGGCTTCGTATAAAGGAAGACAAGTACAGTAAAGCCAATGAGCATCGGAACAAAAATGCTGTTCACGTGATGGATGGCAAACAGCCCTTTTTTCGTCACGAAAAAAATCAAAATCATGCTAAACCAAATGCCGATTTGGGGAGATAATCGAAAAGACTCCCAAAAAATCGCGCCGGTAGCAGCGAGCATGACGGAGGTAGTGCCTAGCAATACGGTTAGAAGCAAGGTATTAAATACAGTACCAAACGGATGCCCAAATAGATAGGTGCTGACTTCTTGATAGGAATCGGCCTGAATCCGATAGGCAATCAGCATGACGCGGATGCCTGCCCAAATAAACAGCGTCGTCGCCAGAATGATGCCCACTAAGCCTTGTGTTCCATATTGAACAAAGAACTCTACAATTTCTTTGCCAGAGGCAAAACCAGCTCCTACGACTGTCCCAATATACGTAAAAGCGATCTGCCATGCGGCTCTCCATGTTCCTTGCATCTCAGACCTCCTGTCCCACCTTATTCCATCCTATGAGAGGGAGTGAACCGAATATGCGCGTTACCGTGTTAGGCTATCAATCTCCTTATCCTGGCCCTGGAGGTGCTACTCCGGGTTATCTGATTGAGACAGACCGTGTCAAAATTCTTCTCGACTGCGGCAGCGGTGTTCTTGCACAGTTAGGCAAGCATTTGCCCATTTATGAGCTGGATGCCATGCTCTTATCTCACTATCATCATGATCATGTTGCGGATGTAGGAGTGATGCAGTACGGTTTGATGGTTCATCAGCTATTTGGTCAAAGACCTGCTGACAAGCCGCTCCGGATCTTCGCACCAGCGCTCCCGGTGGCCAATGCTCATTCATTGGTGTATCGCGATGCGACCACATTTACCCCAATCACCGAAGAAACGTCTGTTACCATTGGGGACGTCTCGATCACTTTTTTACGGACAGACCATGGTGATGGAGATCCATGCTACGCCATGCGCTTGGAAGCAAACGGACGTGTCCTCGTATACGGTGCTGACAGTGGACCAGGTACAAGCTGGGAAGGGTTTGCAAATCAAGCGGATTTGTTTATTTGCGAGGGGACCTATCTGGATTACAATTTACCAGCGAAGCCAAATGGGCACCTGTCTGTTCGCCAGGCGGCAGAACTGGCACAATCCTTATCCTGTCGTTCTTTATTAGTTACGCATTTGTTTTACGGCTATGAGGAGTCTCAAGTAATTGCGGAGTCCAATGCCTTTGGCGCAGGCCCAGTTTATGCGGCGCGCATCGGTCTGCAAATCGATTTGTAACGTTGTTTGTGTACATAGAGAGGAGAGTTGACTGTGTTTCCAAATGTATTAGAAGTCGCACGTAAATTAATCCGTGAACGGGTACAAGTAGGAGAAACTGTTGTAGACGCTACGATGGGAAATGGAAATGACACCTTATTTCTTGCGCAATTGGTGCAAGAAGAAGGGAAGGTAATCGCCTTTGATATCCAGCCGCAGGCGATTGAGAAAACGAGAGAGAGACTCGAGAGAGAAGGTCTGGCGAACAGGGTAGAAATGAAGCTCGCCAGTCATGAGGAAATTGACAAGCTGGTGATTAATGCCGCGGCGATCATGTTTAATTTGGGCTATTTGCCGGGTGGAGACAAAGAAATCACAACACAAGCGAGCAGTACCATTCAAGCGATTCAATCAGGGTTGAGGATACTCAGACCAGGCGGAATCATGACGGTAATGATTTACTGGGGACATTCGGCGGGAGAAACGGAAAAAGAGGCAGTGGAAGCATTTTGCCACGAGCTAAGTCAATTGGATTATTTGGTTTTAAAATACCAATATATCAATCAGCAAAACCAAGCCCCGTTTTTACTGGCCATCGAACGCAGGGAACAATAAAGAGAACGAAACGGAATCTTTTCCCGGGCAAGCGCAGCATCCGACATCATTCCTATGGGAAAGCAAATATTTTGTCGGGTCGCGGATAGGTGTACAAAAATAGGCACGCTCTTGCCCTTTCTGGCACATACCCTATGTAGAGCAATGTGGCAAGGGGGATCTACGTGGACAGAATCGGAATAATGTTGGATTGGGCCCTTATGGAGAAAGGAATTCATGGCATCAAGTCATATGAGCGTCTGCCTTATTATGTCGAAATCGGTAAAGAGCTTGGATTGGAGCCTGTTTTTTTCCATCCGCGGCATGTGAAGCCAGGAGATGAAAGGGTCAAGGGATATTTTTGGAACGGAAACCGACTCGTCTCACAACTAGTTTCAGTCCCGCGAGTCATCCACAATCGTGTTTTGACAGGCGATGCAAAAGCGAGGAATGTGATTCGAAGATTGAGCCAAAAGAAGACGGTGTTTAATGGCTTGGTTGTACGGGATAAGAGAAAAGTACACCAGATGCTCTGGAAAAACGAACAAATCCGCGGCTATCTCCCGCATACGGTGCCTTATTCCATGGAGCAGTTGCGTCAGTTCTTGGATAAGTACCAGGTGGTGTACGTCAAGCCTTCGATTGGATCAGTCGGAATTGGGGTAGCACGTATTGAACGGCACGGAGGCAATTATCACTTCATTGCATCGAAAAAACGGCAGATTTTATCTCATTCGCAGATACTCTCCACGGTGCGACGCTGGGTCGGTAACAAAAGATTTCTGATCCAGCGAGGAATTCCTTTGGCGCGCTATGGAGGAAAAACGTTTGATATTCGTGTTTCGGTGCAGAAAAACAAAGAGAAGCAGTGGACTGTGAGCGGGATGGTTGCCAAGGTCGCCAATAAGAAAAACAAGCTGAGCAATCTCTCTCGAGGAGGGACAGCAGTACCGTTTTCGGAAGCTTTGGTACCCATCTTTGCTGAGGTGAAACAACAACAAGCGGTCATAGAGAGAGTTGGCATAGCGGCGGTGGAAATTGCGAAGCAGTACGGTCGGCATTTTTCATCATTAGCAGATCTAGGCATGGATATGGGAATTGACGAGCGAGGTAATCCGTATTTAATTGAAGTCAATGTGCGTGATCAGCGCTATTCGTTTTTCAAGGCTGGAGAGAAGGCGATGTTTAAACAAACATACCGTCATCCACTGGAATATGCGCAGACATTACTCGCTGAAAAAAAGAAACGGAAGCATCAGCTGCTATCGCCAAGCTATATGTTCTAAAGAAGCAACGCAGAAGAATGTGAAAA
The DNA here is from genome assembly GCF_949767855.1 of Brevibacillus sp. IT-7CA2. Lineage (NCBI taxonomy): Bacteria > Bacillati > Bacillota > Bacilli > Caryophanales > Paenibacillaceae > Brevibacillus > Brevibacillus sp. IT-7CA2. The sequence continues at coordinate 300,311 of NZ_CATKQT010000011.1, read as the reverse complement.
AGACGGTGGCAATTATTGCCCCGTCTTTTCGTATGCGGTGACCTACGATTCTGCCGGCTGTTGTTGGTCAGCCATAGGAAAGGGTAGATTGCGAAAGTGACGATATACCAAAGCCAATATCGATTTTCGAGTCAAGATTCCTTGGAAATAGTGCTCGTCATCTTCAATGCAGACGAAAGGGTGATTAATGGACACTTCCAATGCTTTCAAAAATTCATCGGTGTCACGCAATCGTGGGACCTTCGTGTCCATCACATCATCTACAATATGTTCGGACATATGCTCAGTCTCGAAGCGTTCCAGACCTAGAGTCTTATTCATGATCATATTCGTGCTGATTAACCCATGCAAACGATACTGATGATCCAGTACAGGAACGGCTGAATAACCGGACTTGATTAGGACTAGCAGGGCGTGCTCAAGCGAATTACCTAACTGCACATGTGCGACCTTTGTGGACGCGATTATGAGATCTTTGATCGGAATATGTAACAAAGGGATCTCTTGATTCATCCAGATCCACCACCTTTTCTTTCTGTCGTCTATAGCAGCAAGCACTGCTTGTGGTCCTCTTCTATGATACCGTAAGCGAGGTACAAACGGTAGGGTTACATTTAGAAAACTTGGCGTCGCCAAGCCTTTGGTGGGCATAAGACGAAAAAAAGCCCGGCAGTTACGCCAGGCAAGTAATCGAGGTGTGGAACAATCGTCCCTAGTTCTAGTATGGGAGATCATGTATCTTTTTACATTAGGAGTTTGGAGGAAACCAGGTTCTCCCTTACGCTTTATACGTTTGATTTTTGAAAATCGGTTTTGCTTCCACCCGTTTTTTCCGATTGAACCAAAAGGACATCGTCGTCAACTCATAAAGGAAAATGCACAGTGGCGGTGTAATCATGAACATGCCGAGAACTATTGACGGTGTTGACCAGCCTAGTCGATGAATGACGTAGCTCTGCAGTAAGAACAAGATCAACGGATGAACCAAATAGATAGCCATATTTTGTTTGGCCAACCGGGCAAGCCAAGGACCGAGTTTAGGCAGTTTGCCGAGATAACTGGATGCAGGGTAAAAGCTGATGATCACACAGAGTGTGTACACCAAGTAAAGCGGTTCGAAAATATTCATGCTCTCGTAATAGCTTTTGGAGCCGGAAAGATAGCTGTACGCCATCCACACGGCTGCACTTGCCATCACAACGATAGAAGGTATTTGAAGGCGTTTCACCCACGTCCGCCATTTATCCACATTCATCCCTGCATAAGCGCCGAGTGCAAAAGTAAATACGTACATGAAAACATAATGCTGTCCGTAAACATAACTGTGCTTTATGAGGGACAGGAATGGGGTTGCAGCCCAATCAATGGCCCATAAAGGCTTGATAAACAAATAGTGGTAGAGAACGTACAGACCAGCTTGTCCTATAAATAGGGCAATGATCCAGCGGAAGTTCAAGTACCGTTCCACCCACGGTTTGATCAGGCAAAACAACAAGCACAGTTGCAAGTAAAGCGGAATGTAGTACAGGTGGTAGAAAGAGCTACCCGTAAACAGACTATCGAAAAAAGGTCCTACCAGCACGGCCGGGTCAAAGGTTTGGTGTTTAAAATAGGTGAAGATGGCCGTCCAAATTACGTAAGGAAAAATAACCGCGCGCCAGCGTTTTTTCCAGAAAGCACGCCAATCCAATTGTCGGTTCTGATACCAGTAAAACAGCAGCATTCCAGTTGCAAATATAAACAAAGAGCGACCGAATTTTAACAAGATGATTAGAACGGCTTGTAAATCACTATTCCACGGATACGTCTTCTCATTCGAGAGAAAAAAACTGAGGATGTGAATCATCAAGACAGTAAGAGCCCCAAAAACAAAAAGGGCATTCAGATCCTGAAACGTCCCCTTTCGATTGCTATTCATAATTCCTCCAGAATTTTACCGGCAGCACCTGGAGAATCAAAAGCAAGTAAAATGCCCGTTATTCGGGTAAGTGCCAGTCAGGTGCGGCCAGTTCTTTTGCGGTATAAGAAAATAAATGTAATCGTTGCGACAAATGATGCCTCGACTCTGTCACTAATTTATTTTGCACATAAAAGGGGGTAGGTGATACAGCCCACTCAGAACGGATTGTCTCCAATAGACGTGCTTTCACATCATCTATGGTGGCCAATTTTCCAGTCAAACTCGCAATGCTGCCAACAGTAGAAGCATCGATGGAAGGAATTGGCTTATGACTTTGCATTTCATCCAAGCCTGCGAGACGGTAAAAGCGTTCCATCCATTCCCCACGTGGCCGATCATCTACGTTAATGCATAACTGCAAAATAGAGCCGTGTCGCGTGCGTCTTTGTGCCATACCTCCGATTTTTTTACCGTGAATGGAAAAATCGTATTCCCCTGCACAGTAGGAACCCGTCACTTCTCCAAATTCCAGCTTCCCGTAATCGCGCAGGCCCACATCAAGAAGCTGGGCTACAAACGAGAAAAAGGAGTCAATGGAAATCGAAGTATCGGGCAATAAACAAGCCATATTGAGTACGCCAGCATCAAGCGGAACGCAAGCTCCACCAGACGAGCGAAGAACACAACCAAAGCCATCTTGACCGAATTCACGTAAGGCTTGCTGGAGATGAGGAAGCTTGGCGTCTCTGCGGCCGAGATACAGCGCCTGATCGTACACCCAGAGATGAATCACAGGGGTTGCAGATTCAGATTGCATGCTGGCTGCCAACGCTTCATCACGGATTAAAGGCTCAAGTGGACTATCCTGGTAGGTACCGGAGTCCATCCAGCGAAACGGTTGATTAACAGAAAATGACATAGAAGGCTCCTTCACAGGACAAGAATAGCTACCATTATAACATTTGAAATGCGGTTATTTCTACGTTTTCGCCATCTTTTTTCCGTTTGGTAGAACATACATGTCAAGTAGAGTGAAAAAATACCCGACAGGCCAAATAGCTTGTCGGGTCAAAATATGGTTGTTTATTTGGTCTCCTTGAAGGAGAAATTGTCCAGGTAGGTCGTTTTGCGAGGCGCGTTTTCAGTTGCCTCTTCTTGCAGGTACAGACCGAGCTTTGTGCCTTCTTGTTTCACATACTGTTGACCGAACAAGTATTGATCGTTCAGATAAATGGAAACAGTGTTCTCGTTAACTTCTACTTTTAAGCGATTACTGGATTTCAGCTTGTAGGAGCTAGAAGTGATGATGTCAATATCGTCTTCTTCGACATCATTCACTTTTCCTAAAACAACGCGATCTTTTTGGACGAATACAACATTGGCTTTTCCGTCTTTACCGTTGAAGTAAAGGCCTCCTAAGCCTTCACTGCCTACGACATTGACATCGACGCTCAATTCGTATTTCTTAACTTTGTCAGACTCATTCCAATCCAGTGGCAGGAAGTAGTGATCCAGATCATCATCATCGGATTCCGCTGTCACTTGTTTGCTAGCGACCTCCCAGTTTCCAGTCGCTTTGTCTGTATCCCAGTTCTTCAATTTGGAATCAGAGAAGGAATCGCTGATATTGATTCGCTCTGGTTCTGGCTGAGGTTTCGGTTGACCAGGGGTAGGGAATACAATTTTGATCTCATCATCATCGTCACGATCCAAAATAGCGCGATAGAGCAGAGAAGCAGCTTCCGCACGAGTAATCGGATCTTGTGGACGGAAATTGCCATTGTACCCTTTCATCAGATCAGTTTGGATCGCAATTGCAATATACGGACGCAGAGCTGACGAAATATCATCGTAATCACGGAACTTTTTCAATTGATTCAGGTCGGCTTTGTACTTTTGATCGTAGCCCAACAAGCGAACCAATGCGACAGCAATGTCTTCACGTACTGCCGCTTGATCTGGCTTATACGTGTAGGTGGAGCCTGATTTGTAACCAGTCAAGTAAGGCTTGGCGTATTCCACATACAGAAATGCCCAGTGATGACGCGGAACATCTTTAAAGGTTTGGTCGACGTAGCGTTTGTTTATATCTACATCTGCTGCTGCGATCATAATCTTGGCAAATTCGGCGCGGGTAACTTCATTGTTCGGTCTAAATGTCCGATTGTCGTACCCTTTGATGATCCCTTTTGCCGCCATCTCCGTAATTTCCTTGTATGCCCAATGGCTACGTGGAACGTCTGAGAACGAAGGAGTGGAAGCGGCACCGACGACAGGGATAACCGTTAAGAACATCAACACCGACAAAAATACGGCTAGTGCTCTTTTCATGTTAACCTCCTCAAAATGGCAATGTAGTTTTTGTTGACTGCTATTCAGACGGCGAGTGGGCTTGTATTGTTGCAGGAGAAAAAAATATTTTGGTGAAAATAGGAAAAAAGGCGGAGTTTCAAAAAAATTGGCAGGAAAGGAGGAGCATGTACCAATGGTAAAGGCATGCTTGTTTGATTTGGATGGAACGCTTTTGGATCGGGAACGGTCGTTGGATGCATTTTTGGCACGACAATACGAGCGTACATGGCCGCTCCAAAAAAGAATGTCTCTGAATGCGTTCACGTCCCGTTTTCATGAGCTGGACCAGCGTGGGTATGTGTGGAAAGATGTTGTCTATCAGACCATCGTGGAAGAGTCAAAGATCGAAGAAATGACTTCTGCATTTTTATTAGAAGAATACGTACAGTTATTTTGGCAGGACTGTCTGGCATTTACAGGCGTAGTTGAAACACTTCAGATCTTACATCAATCGGGCATGAAGCTAGGGATCATTACGAATGGACGCAGTGAATTTCAAATGAAAAACTTGAATGCGATTGGAATTGAACCGTTTTTTCATGCCATTTTGATTTCGGAGCGGGAAGGGGTGTCCAAGCCAGAGTTAATCATATTTGAAAGAGCGTTGGATCGGCTTGGAGTGAAAGCGAGTGAAGCGGTATATGTGGGGGATCACCCGGTTAACGATGTACAAGGTGCGCGTGGGGCAGGGATGAAGGCCGTTTGGAAGCGGGATATGTTTTGGGGGGATAACGTGGAGGCAGACGCTATCATCGAAGAAATCCCTCAACTGATCACTATCCTAGGAGAGTGGCGAGAAAAATAGAGGAATCGCCATCAGCAAACACAGACCAGGAGGTTCAGGCGAACATAACAACTGAATCTGCCCTAAGCGATTTGCGTGCGCCGATGATGTCTTTCTTTGAATACGAAGATCGTCATTATGACTTCCGGGCAGCCAACAGGCATAGCGAGCAGCTCACCAAACAACCACATCCTCTTGCCGGGAATACCCAGAGATGATCGGAACAGTCACTCGCCGTTTCGTACATATTTTGCCTCATAATGGTTATTATGCATTAGCTTTTGTATCCCCAAAAATGATATAATTCTTTATTGGTTACTTTTGTAGATGATTTTAGCTGAGGTGATACATGATGAAGGAAACGAAAGAGGCGACTGTGGACTTAAAATCCGATAAGTCTCCAAAGAAAACGGAAGACTATGCGAAATACTTCCAGGCCCCCTCTCTGAAAGATGCGAAAAAGCGTGGTAAGGAAGAGATTTTAGTCCATTACGATTTTAATATCCCAGAAGACATGCAGAACATCGGAAAAGGAAAGCGTTATCATGTTCGTACGTATGGCTGCCAAATGAACGAGCATGATTCGGAGACGATTTCTGGTATCTTGCAGGCAATGGGCTATACCTCCTCTGACTCTGTCGAAGATGCGGATGTCATCCTATTTAATACCTGTGCGATCCGCGAAAATGCAGAGGATAAAGTATTTGGCGAGCTTGGCCACATGAAGCGGCTCAAGAATAACAATCCGAATCTGATCCTCGGTGTTTGCGGCTGTATGTCCCAAGAAGAGAAAGTCGTCAAGAAAATCCTGAAAAGCTACCAGCAGGTTGACTTGATTTTTGGAACGCACAATATTCACCGACTGCCAGAACTGTTGCGCGATGCGATGTTCAGCAAAGAAATGGTGATTGAGGTTTGGTCCAAAGAAGGCGATATCGTCGAAAATATGCCGAAGCTCCGCGAAGGAAACACCAAGGGCTGGGTTAACATCATGTACGGCTGTGACAAGTTCTGTACGTACTGTATCGTGCCGTATACCCGCGGAAAAGAGCGCAGTCGACGCCCGGAAGATGTTATCGCGGAAGTGCGTGATCTCGCTCGCCAAGGCTTTAAAGAAATCATGCTTCTTGGACAAAACGTCAATGCGTATGGGAAAGATTTTGAGGATATCGAGTATGGTTTTGGAGACCTGATGGACGAGGTCCGCAAGATTGATATCCCGCGTGTGCGCTTCACGACAAGTCATCCGCGTGATTTTGACGACCACTTGATCGAGGTGCTGGCAAAGGGCGGCAACCTGGTGGAGCAAATCCATTTGCCTGTCCAATCCGGTTCGACAGAAGTACTCAAGCGGATGGCGCGCAAATATTCGCGTGAGCATTATCTGGAGCTCGTTCGCAAAATCAAGGACGCGATCCCGAATGTCTCGCTTTCTACCGATATTATTGTTGGCTTCCCAGGCGAAACCGATGAGCAGTTTGAAGATACCATTTCGATGGTGGAAGAGGTCAAGTATGAATTTGCGTATACCTTCATTTACTCACCACGTGAAGGTACACCGGCTGCTGTCATGGAAGACAACGTTCCAATGGAAGTGAAAAAAGCGCGCTTATATCGACTCAATGAAGTGTTGGCTCGCATCGCACTGGAGCAGAACAAAAAACTGCAGGATCAGGTTGTCGAGGTACTGGTGGAAGGAGAATCGAGGACGAATGCGGAAGTGCTTGCGGGACGTACGCGTACGAACAAGCTGGTCCATTTCACCGGCGACAAATCCTTGATCGGACAGTATGTGCACATAAAAATTACAGATGCGAAAACGTGGACACTCCACGGAGAACTCGTATCCAAAGTTGAGGTGTAGGTCATAATGGAACAAACAAACGTGTATACCCAGAATGAAATTCTTGAGAAAGCTCGCGAACTTGCAGCTATGATCGCGCGTACCAATGAAGTCGATTTCTTCAAACGTGCCGAACTGCAAATCAAGCACAATGAACGTGTGCAAGATTTGATTGATACCTTGAAGCAGAAGCAAAAGCAAATGGTGATGTTTGAATCCATCAACAAGCCGGAACTGGTGAAAAAAGTGGAAGGCGAGTACAACCAATTGCATGAGGAGCTGGATTCCATTCCAATCGTTACGGAATTCAAGCAATCGCAGGTCGATGTGAACGATCTTTTGCAAATGGTCACGAACGTGATCACGAACACCGTTTCGGAGCGTATTATTTTGGATACAGGCGGAAACCCATTGACCGGAGAGACCGGTGGCGGGCCTGAAAAGAAAAAATCTGGCGGTTGCTGCTCCTAATTCTTGATAAAAAGCCTTCCCGGCGCTGTTTTGATGAATACCCAACAACTTTCCCAAATATAAGGTGGTTGTTTGCACGCTAGTCGAATGCCCTGCATACAAATGTACAGAAACGTTGTATGGAGGAGGTAACGAAATGTCGGGTATAGACAAAGATCTACAGTGCCGGGAACTTATCGCGAAAGCAGTCTGCGGCAAAGGCCATAAATTTTCTATTACCACCCACACCATCATACCGTCGCAAACTCCTTCGACGATCCTCGGATGCTGGATTATAAACACGAACTTCCAAGCAGAGAAAGTCGGAGATGCCGTTGAAGTATCTGGTACGTATGACGTCAACCTGTGGTTTTCGTTTGCTAATAACACGCAAACCGAAGTCAAGCGGGAAACTGTTCAGTTCTCCGTACTCGTACCGCTTACGTTCTTCGACAAGAACTGCAGAGGCGATCTGGAAATCGTTGCACGCGCCGTGGAGCAACCGAAGTGCATAAAAGCGGAGTTAAGTGGTGGTGGCACAATCACAGTCAGGGTTGAAAGCGAATATGCAGTAGAGGTCATTGGAGAAACAAAAGTGTGCGTTGTTGTCTGCAATAGTTGTGATGAAAAAGAGTTCCATCTGGTTGACGACTTTGAAGATAACAGTGACGAGTTTGATGACTTTGATTCCGCTACGCTACTCGACGAGCTCGACTAAAGAGGAGAAATTATCTCCTCTTTTTTCTTTTTTTCGGATACGTACCATTCTCACTTTTTTCTGGGCGCAGTCATAAGATAACGAGAGAATAGCGGGGGAGTGTGGAAGGCATGATTCTACGCACAAAGGCGAGTCAGCGAGCTAACAAGCAGGAAACGCCAGCAACACAACCGATGACGGCCAACGCTAAAGAAGTCGTAGCTTATTTGCATCGTCCAGAAATCGGGCGCTGGTTGCTCCGGCAAGGGAGAATACCTGTAACGACAGGAAAAGCAGCGCGACCGGGCTGGCGGACATATAGGATCTGCCTTTATCAAGACTATGTACTGGATATCGCTAGGAGCGAGGAGCAATCACAATGGCTGCTGCACCGGATGGAGGAACCCGAATGGCATTCCGTCTCCTTGCCTTCCACCGAAACGGAGGTTCAGGTGGTGCAAGGGCTGGCAGCTCGCAGTTTGTATGCCGCCGGAGCCGATGCGGGTCAAGTGACGATCATGGCGGCTTCACCCCATCGACTTAAGGTCGTCGAGGTGGAACCAAATTGGCCAGCCAAGCATGCTGACGAATATATGCAGCGGGCTCGAGAGTGGTGGGAAGGTCGGATACGCAAACAGCCGCAAAAGCTGCAAAGCATGGGGGCTGATCCCGAGTTTGCTTTACGCAAGCCTGCAGGAGAGATGGCACTTGCTTCTGACTTCCTGAGTATAAATGGCACGGTTGGGTGTGATACGACACGCTATCGGGAAGAATTAGGTCTCCATCAGCACCCGGTTGCAGAGTTGAGGCCTGCGCCATCGGAGGACCCTGATCAATTATTTATGCATATCTACGATAATCTGGCACTCGCATACAAAAAAATAGGGAATTCGTCTATCGAATGGCTCGCTGGCGGAATGCCGTTTCAAGGTTATCCAATCGGCGGGCATATTCATTTTGGCGGGCTTACCCCTACTTTTTCTCTTCGGCGAAAGTTGGATGCGTACTTGGCTCTTCCCCTTGTTCTGATTGAGGATGCAGGCTGTATGAGTCGCAGAGAGCGATATGGATTTTTGGGGGATGTAAGGGAGAAGGAATATGGATTCGAATATCGTACACTCCCCAGTTGGCTCGTTGATCCCCTTGTCACTAGAGGTATTCTTCATTTGGCCCATTTGGTTGCAACCAATCACGAGAAGCTACAAGCAACGCCTCATCTAAAGCTCCCGCTCATCAAAGCGTATTACCAGGGCGAAAAAGAAAAGCTCCTGCCGTACGTTGCCCAAGTCTGGCAAGAATTAAAGGAGCTACCAGGCTATACCCTGTCACGAATTCATTTGGATCGATACTTTTCTTTTTTAATCGAAAGCCAATCGTGGAAAACGGATGAAGACCTTCGCAAGACATGGAAGCTACTATAAACAGATCTACCATCGGATGCAGGGTCAACATTACCGTACAATCATGATATAATAGCGACGAGAATTAGTAGGCTAGGAGAAGAAAACCATGGCTCAATATACCCCGATGATTCAACAGTATCTGGCTATCAAAAAAGATTATCCGGATACTTTCTTATTTTTTCGCTTAGGCGATTTTTATGAACTGTTTTTTGATGACGCCATTCTTGCGTCCCGTGAGCTGGAAATTACACTGACGGGACGTGAGGGTGGTGGTTCTGAGCGCATACCGATGTGTGGTGTTCCACATCATGCGGCAGATGGCTATATTGCAGAGCTACTGAAAAAAGGACATAAAGTAGCCGTTTGCGAGCAAGTCGAAGATCCAAAAGAAGCCAAAGGGGTCGTTCGCCGGGAAGTTACACGCGTCATTACCCCGGGAACGATGATGGAAGGCAAATGGCTGACGGATAAGGAAAACAATTACATGGCAGCGTTGGCCCAAGTAGAAGGGCGAACGGGTGTTGCTGCGTGTGATATGAGTACAGGCGAGATGTACGTTACCTCTTTGGTGGGACAGGCAGAGGCTGTTCTGGATGAAGCCTTGCAATATCGCCCCAAGGAGCTCGTCTTTTTTGGCCTCGCTGTTTTGCCGAAGACAGCACTGCCATCTACTGTCGTGGATGCGCACCAACTGGACGCATTTGCGGTGGATAGTCAATATGCGGAGCAGGCAAAAGGGCTGGATACGTCCATGCGAGCGGCGGTCAATGCTCTCTTGTTCTACATAGGGACGACGCAAAAACGCAGTCTTGCCCATATGCGGCTGTTAAAGCAGTACGATGCAAAGCAGTATCTACAAATGGACGGCTTTTCCAGACGTAATTTGGAATTGACAGAGACTATTCGCGATAAGACGAAAAAAGGCTCTTTGTTGTGGCTGTTGGATCGGACTCAAACCGCAATGGGTGGTCGTCTCTTACGCAGATGGATTGAGCGTCCATTGCTCAGTCGCGATCAGTTGGAGGCACGTCTGAGCGCTGTGGAAGCCTTGAAGGGTGACATGCTGCTCCGCTCCGATTTGCGGACTTGCTTGGATCGTGTCTATGATTTGGAGCGTCTGGCGGGTCGTATTTCCTACGGGAATGCGAACGCTCGAGACCTCATTCAGCTGCGGATGTCTTTGGAAGCTGTCCCAGAGCTGAAGCAGTATATGATCCAGACGAATACGACGGTATTAATGGAACTGGCGCAAGGGATGGATGAGTGCACGGATATCGTCAACTATTTGGCTCATGCGCTCGTAGATGATCCCCCGATATCGGTTCGTGAAGGCGGAATGATTCGGACGGGATATGATGAGTACCTGGACAAGCTCCATACGGCAAGTCGTGAAGGGAAGACATGGATTGCCCAACTGGAGCAGGGAGAACGCGAAGCGACTGGGATTCGTTCACTCAAAGTTGGCTTCAATAAGGTGTTCGGTTATTACATCGAAATATCGAAGTCCAATATCGCAAATGTTCCATCCGGGCGGTATGAGCGCAAGCAAACATTGGCCAATGCAGAGCGGTACATCACGCCAGAGTTGAAGGAACGCGAAGCGCTCATTCTTGAAGCGGAAGAAAAGATGATTGAGCTGGAATACCAGCTGTTCGTGGCGGTAAGAAGTGAAGTCGCGAAGCATATACCAAGATTGCAGAACCTCGCTGAGCGCATTGCATCTGTGGACGTTCTCCAGGCGTTTGCTACGGTAAGTGACGAGCGGGGCTTTATACGCCCTGAGCTTGTGGAAAACGGCGAATACGTCATTACAGAAGGGCGTCATCCTGTAGTAGAAGCCGTTCTGGAACGCGAAAAATACGTGGCAAATGACGTGGAAATGGATCAGACGAACCGTCAAGTTTTGCTCATTACGGGTCCAAATATGGCAGGTAAGAGTACGTACATGAGACAGATCGCCTTGATTACGGTGATGGCACAGATCGGTTGCTTCGTTCCGGCTAAACAGGCCAGGCTGGCGATTGTCGATCAGATCTTTACTCGGATTGGGGCAGCTGACGACTTAGTAGGTGGGCACAGTACGTTTATGGTGGAAATGCTGGAGACCAGACACGCCCTACAAAAAGCGACAGCGAAGAGCTTGATTCTACTCGATGAAATTGGGCGCGGGACTTCGACGTACGATGGAATGGCGCTTGCACAAGCGGTCATTGAGTACATTTGCCAAAAAATCGGTGCCAAAACACTCTTCTCGACGCACTACCATGAGTTGACAGGGTTAGCAGAGACGTTGAGTGGTGTCGTGAATGTCAATGCTCGATGCGAAGAACGGGAAGGAAAGCTCTTGTTCCTTCACAAAATTGAAGAAGGACGAGCAGATAAGAGTTATGGAATTCATGTGGCAGAGCTTGCGGAAATGCCGACTTGGGTCATTGAACGGGCGCGCAGCATCTTAACCGGACTTGAAGCGAATGGGAGTGCAGGGAATGGAAATGCAGCGAGTGACCTCCAAATGTCGCTCGAATCGCTATGGACGGCACCAGTTGCTGCGGTACGTGAAGAACCGATGCAGTTTGCGTCTGCCGAGGAAGAAGCGATTATGGCTGAACTGCGCGAGCTGGATTTGAATTCAACCACGCCAATGGACGCCATGATGAAGCTATATGCATGGAAACAGCAATTGAAAAAGCGATAGGGTTCGTCCGGAGGGGAGGCACTCATGGGAACCATTCAAGTTTTAGATGAGCATCTCGCCAATATGATTGCTGCAGGGGAAGTAGTGGAAAGACCGGCTTCGGTTGTCAAAGAGCTGGTCGAAAATGCAATTGATGCCAGTGCAACGACAATCGAGATCCACGTAGAGGAAGGCGGTCTGGAGATGATTCGGATCGTTGACAATGGGAAAGGGATGGATCGGGAAGATTGTCAGCTGGCTTTTGAGCGCCATGCCACCAGTAAAATCAGCAATGCGCGTGATTTGTTCCGAATTCGTACACTGGGATTTCGTGGCGAGGCACTGCCAAGTATTGCTGCAGTCTCGCGCATGGAGCTGACGAGCAGTACGTCCAGTAGTGAGGTAGGTACTCATCTCTTATTGGAAGGTGGGCAGCTCGGAACGATTTCCGATAAGGCCGCTGTAAAAGGGACGGAAGTATGCGTACGCAGCTTGTTTTTCAATACACCTGCTCGCTTGAAATACATGAAGTCGATCGCCACAGAAGTCGGACACATTTCCGATTATGTGAATCGGCTTGCACTTACGAATCCGTCGATTTCCTTCCTGCTGACTCATAACAGCAAGACACTTTTGCAAACGTCTGGCGACGGAAAGCTTCTGCACGTCATGGCGGCTATCTACGGTGTGCAAGTAGCGAAGCTGTTGCTACCAATTGCAGGGGAGACTCTCGACTATAAGTGGTCTGGTTTTCTTTCGAAGACGGAAGTGACAAGGGCGAATCGCTCTTACCTTTCGACACTGGTAAACGGTCGGTATGTGCGCAGCTATTCAATCAACAATGCGATTATGCGCGGCTATCATACTTTGTTACCCATCGGACGCTATCCGATTGTGGCTTTGCAGATCGAGATGGATCCGTCACTGGTCGATGTGAACGTACATCCTGCCAAACTAGAGGCGAGATTCAGTAAAGAAGATGAATTGTGCAGTGCAATTGAACAGTCAGTAAAAGAGACATTGCGACAAGGCTTAGGAATTGTCAGACCCATGGCTACGCAACCAAAAGCTAAGGTCGTCACCCAGGTCGTACAACCGCAGTTTGACCTGCAAATCAGCAAGCCTGAAACACCGCAATCGTCACTATTAGCAGCGAGTCCCCGACTCCAGGAATGGATGGCCAAGCAGGAAACGTCAAGTAAGCAAGAGGATGTAGTGCCGCATATTGCACCATCCATTGAGAACGGCACGGTGAAGGAGTCGGCAGCCAACTATGAAAAGCTGGAGTCTGCGAAAGTAGAGGCTATCCCGCATGAAATCGTGCAGGCGACTCTGTTGGATCAAACGGACACGAGGGAAGCTTTCCAACCTTACGAGACTAAGCTTCCGTCACAGTTGGACATTGCTCAGGACAATTCAGCCGCAGTAGGTATCGATCAATCACCGCCACTCTCGGAAGCTACCAATGAAAATGAGACGGATTCACCTGTTCCCGTTATGTACCCAGTTGGTCAAGTACACGGCACCTACATCGTCGCGCAAAATGACGAAGGCATGTATTTAATCGATCAACATGCCGCGCAGGAGCGGATTTTTTACGAGTATTTCATGGACAAGCTTGAAGAAGAGGACATTTCCAGCCAGATCATGCTGTTTCCTCATACGGTGGAATATACGGCTGCAGAGGCAAGCAAACTGGAGAAGCGACTGTCGCTTTTGCAATCGTTTGGTTTGGAGATTGAGGCGTTCGGTGGACGGACCTTTATCGTTCGCGCTCATCCGCATTGGTTCCCAGAAGGGGCTGAGCTGGAGGTCATTGAGGAGCTCATTCAATTTGTACTGGAAACGGGCGAAAACGCCCAAGCGAATGTCGTGCTGATGCGTGAGAAAGCAGCCATCATGATGTCCTGCAAAGCTTCGATTAAAGCGAACCGCTTCCTGACACATGCAGAAATGGAAAGCTTGCTGAATCAGTTGCGCAAGACGAGCAGTCCGTATACGTGCCCACACGGCAGGCCGATTGTGATTCATTTTACTGGTTATGACTTAGAAAAAATGTTTAAGCGTGTGATGTGAACATGTATGGGGAAGACATTTGTGAGGATAAAACTCACGAAGAGACGAGAAGCATTTTAAACCAACAAAAAAGCGGTAGTCAGGAAATGGTTTATTGTGCCTGACTGCCGCTTTACTTTTCATAAGTGGATCTTCAAAGTTAAATAAAGCAGTGCCAAAACCACTCCAGGGATAAAAGGTAGGAAGATTTATCTGCTTTTTGGGAGATACCGTATATCTCTTATCAATGACGTACCCGAGCAAACTATGATCCATATCCAGAGCTCAGTCAGCAGGGGTCAACTACGGAATTGAATGACGAGAAGCGAGACAAGACTCGTGTCACTCGCTCCCTGCTTGGTGGGCGTTGATCTTTAGATTTTTTTAAATAAAGGGTATTGTTGAAAATAATGAGGAAATATATACCGTTTATGTAATAAAGCGTAAAATAAATGGTGTGGAGTATGATTAAAAAGGTAATGACTTTGGGTGCAATTGTTTCTGCATTAACTTTCGGTTCACAAGCCGCTTTTGCCAGTGATGGATGGCAGATACAAGAGAAACTGCTCAAGTTATCCATGCTGGTGGTAGTTTCTTTCAAACAATCTCGGATAGTACAGATGTTGATTGGTATGTTTATAGAAATGACTCCGACAAATCGAATTGGGTATTCGAACTTCAATCCCCGGCTGGTATTAACTATGACTATGACTGGATAGCTTTTGGACCTAATGGCGAGTATATATTGTCTGGTACTGCTGGTGATTTAGGGCCTGGTGAAATCGACGCTGCATCGGCAGGTGGCATAGGATTTTGGTAGGGGGGTGACAGTATACTTTAAAGTTCGCGGACATGCCTCCCAAGATTTTGATTCGAGACATATTTACGCTGTTTACTTATCGACTTGGTAATGTAGAGGAAATGAAAAGCACCCAAGTGGTGCTTTTTCTTTTTCAATAAAAAAACTGAATAGACGACTATTCTGCCTCCTTGGTTTTGTTCAGAAAATTTAAAAATTAAGATTGATTTTAGACAAACACTGACTTATGATTACTTGCAAAAACGAGGTGAAACGAAATGAGCTCATCACGCCAAACGGGGATGTTTATTTATCCGTGGGATATAGCCGAGAGCGGTATCGAAGCTGTGATGCAAACATTGCAAGAAGCCAGGTGCAATACAGCAGTGGTCAATAGCAGCTACCATCAGGGGAGATTTTTTCACCCGCGAAGCAAAACGTTTCGCAGGTTGCCGTTTTCAGGAGTATCATTTACGCCTGAATGGTCGAAGTACAACCGTTTGCGCCCGACCGTACACGAGCAAATCGCACAAGCAGGCATTCTTGCCAAAATGAAAGAAGCTTGTGAGCAGGCAGGAATGGCGTTTCATACATGGTGGGTTGGCCTTCACAATTCTACGCTTGGTTTGGCTCATCCAGATCTTTGTGTGCAAAACATTTGGGGGGATACATACACTTACGCGCTATGTCCTTCGCAGCCTGAGGTTCAGCATTACGCCAAGGCGCTTTTTACCGATACGCTGGAGCAGGTCAAGCCAGAGCGGATTTTGATCGAAGCGACCGCCTTTTTGCCGATGAAGCATGGCGAGCATCATGAAGTATGCCTCCTACCGTTAGGAGAATCACTGCAATGGTTACTCTCGCTCTGTTTTTGCGGGGCATGTATGGAGCGTGCCGAATCAAAGCGAATCGATGTAGGAGCAGTCCGGAAGCTTGTATCAAGGCTGGTCAATCAGATAATGGAGGCCGATTCCATCTCACAAGTATCCGCTGAAGCGAGAGAAGTTGCCTTTTTGCTGCTGGAATACCCGGAATTGTATCACTATCAACAATCCCGTCTGGAAGTAGTAGATGGGCTATGGAAGAGCCTGAAGGAAATTGCACAGAGTAAGGGGACTGCGCTCGATGGCTTTCCGTCCTCAACACCGTTTTTTGTGAATCAGTCCTATTGGGAAGGGGTTTCGTTGCGAAAAGCTGCCGCTACATTGGATCGCCTCGTTCCGCTCGCCTATGGAGACAGTGTCGGTGATGTGGCATATTCCTTTCATGCGATCAAGCTTGTAGCGCCAGAAGCTGCGCTTGGGGCAGCTTTCTCCCTGCATCATAGCCAAATCCAGTCAGCCGTCGATCTGGCAGCGAGGGTGAAAACTGCCGTGGATGCAGGTGCACAATCGATTATTTATTACAATCTCGGCTTGTTAAATAACCGCAGGCTGGACTGGATCAAACAGGCAAACCTTGCAGTTGAGGAATGGAGATAGCTTTTTCATTTGCATGGTGTATGCCCACATTTAAGAAGACCCACAGAACTTCGCGGGTCTTTTTTACATGGGTGAAACTGATGGACTGGAAAATCATACTACAGTCCGACGCGCTTTCATAAAAAATGGTATGATTGTCATAGCGAATAGGAAAACAGTTTGGTTCAGATTCTATTTGACCGGCAAATTAATCCTGCTTACAATAATATGATCGTTACCGTTTATGTAAAAACCGTCGAGTCGTTTTTCTAGAACAGCAGTTCTTATCAAAAAGGGCGAAGACGTAAGGAAGGGAACAAAGGCGTGATTGTTACGACAGGACTTGAGCCTGGTGAAGAAACCTTGCGTCACGCAGCTGAATTGGCTAGTACATTGGGGCTACAGGTTGTGAATCGACGCGATTTTTCATTGGGTCAAATGCGCAAGCGATATGGGGTAGAAGAAGTATTGGTGGTTTCCGCTCTCGGAGCACGTTTGGAAGTGCCGGGGAAAAAACCATTCTTTTTTCATCCGAACACATCTGCTTTTCGTATAAAGCGGCTCATGCGCGGCGATAATGATACTATGCTTGTTGCTTGCCAAATTCATCCAGGGGATGAAGTGCTCGACGCAACCTTGGGTTTGGGTGCTGATGCTATTGTATTTTCTCATGCGACTGGCGCAAAGGGGAAAGTTGTTGGCATCGAATCGGAGCGATTGCTAGCCATCTTGGTAGAAGATGGACTGCAGCACTGGTCATCCGATGCGGAAGAATTGGAGCAAGCCATGCGTCGTATTGAGGTGCGATGTGGCAACCATCTAGAAGTACTGAGAGGACTGCCTGCACGTTCCTTCGACGTCGTTTATTTCGATCCTATGTTCGAGATAAGTGTACATAGCTCGTCGGGGATTGCCGGAGTCCGGGAGCTCGCCAATCCAGATGCTCTTTCAGAGGAGGCTGTTTTGGAAGCGCAGCGAGTTGCGAGAAAACGTGTGGTAATGAAAGAAGGAAAAGAAGGTAGGATGTACGAGCGCTTTGGTTTTACGCCGTTTCGCTCCCGCGGCCAGCAGGTCGTGTACAGCTACAAAGAGATAGGTGGAGGGGAGTGACCTTGCAACAGAGAGAAAGGCTAGTCGTGATTATTGGCCCAACAGCGGTCGGCAAGACCCAGCTTAGTTTGGAGCTGGCCGAACAGTTCGACGGTGAGATCATTTCCGGAGATTCCATGCAAGTATACCGTGGAATGGATATTGGCACCGCAAAAGCAGAACCTGAGGAGCTTGTGAGTATACCGCATCATCTCATTGATATTAAAAATCCAGACGAAGAATACTCTGTCGCGATGTTTCAGGAAAGTGCCGCAGCGCTGATTACAGACATCAACCAACGTGGCAAACTTCCGTTTATCGTCGGCGGGACAGGTCTGTACATAGAATCGGTTACCCATCGATTTCAGTTTTCCACCACTTCTCAAGACCCTGAGTTCCGTGATCGTCTGCAAAGATTGGCTGACAGCGAAGGCGTGGAAGCACTGCACGCCAGACTGGCCGACGTCGATCCGATTACAGCCGAACGCTTGCATCCCAATGATGTAAAGCGGGTGATTCGCGCATTGGAGATTTATGAAAGCAGCGGGTACAAAATGTCCGACTTTCAGCTGCGGGCACAGCATTCACCTTATGATTTGGTGATGATCGGTCTCACGATGGACCGCGCAAAGCTGTACGAACGAATCAACCACCGGGTCGAACTCATGATCGAAGCGGGACTGGTTGAAGAAGTGAGGGGGCTCTTGGATGCTGGCTACGACGCGTCACTGGTATCCATGCAAGGCTTGGGGTACAAGGAGCTCATCCCTTATCTATATGGGGAAATCACGTTAGAAAAAGCAGTGAACGACATACAGCAGCGAACGCGACATTTTGCCAAACGCCAGCTTTCTTGGTTCCGTCGCATGGCAGAAATTCAATGGTTTGACATGACTGATCCGGGCGAACAGAGGAATAACGTGGAAACTATCAAGCGAATATTGGCAGGAAAGTTTCAACAATTGCCGAATATATAACATACAAGTCCTTTTAGGGGGTAGTGTACATGAAACAGACGATCAACATTCAAGATACGTTCTTGAATCATTTGCGGAAAGAAAATATCGCGGTTACCATTTACCTTGTGAACGGATTTCAATTGCGCGGGTATATTAAAGCATTCGATAATTTCACGATTGTGATTGATAGCGAAGGCAAGCAACAATTAGTATACAAGCATGCGATCTCCACTTTCACTCCGCAACGCCCTGTATCGCTCATGTCTCAGGAGAACAACCAACAGTAAGCAAAGCAACACCAACAGCCAGGATACATGTGATCCTGGTTCTTTTTTTTATGATTTGGTGCGTGGGGGGAGGGGAAATTTGGAAATCCAAAACGATGCTGCTTACAAAACGTATTTTTATCGTAGGATATGGGTGACCACGACCATCATTCTGTTCATATCGACTTCAATGGATGGATTTTGGAGTTCTGAGTCCGGAGAGAATACGTGGGGGATGATTGCAATTTCCTTTGTTTGGTACTCTTGCGCATCTTTTTTTATTAGTGCATTTCTCATCAATCAGAAATGGAAATACCACAATCGCAAAAAGTATCAATAAAAACCCTGTCGCCGTAGAAGCGAACAGGGTTTTCACATTACTCCATGCAATGATTATTCGTGTAAATTTGGAACGTGATGCCAAACTTGTCCTTCACATTGCCGTATGCTGGGCTGAAGAACGTTTCTTGCAGAGGCATAAGCACTTGACCGCCTTCTTGCAGGGCATCAAAAATCTTATGAGATTGCTCTTTATCATCGGTCGAGATGCAGATGGTCACTTGATCACCAAGTTGATGCGGTTGTCCTGGAAAGGTATCGGAAAACATCATTTCAGTTTCACCGACGCGAATAGTAGCATGTCCGATACGATTCTTGGCTTCTGCAGGTAATGGGAACTCCGGATTTTCCGGCATATCACTGAAGGTTTGCTTGAACAGCACTTCAGCACCTAGTGCACCCTCGTAAAAGCTGATCGCTTCACCTGCAGTACCATTCAAAACAATGTAAGGAATCAAACGCAATGCCATGTGTCAACATCTCCCTTGGTTTCATATGACCAACTTGTCAAACCCACTTGCTATTATTGCCCATATTGTGATTGTAATGCACAGAACGTATGTTTGCAAGTGGTGAATTGATCAGGACGCTGATGAACTCCGACGAACCATGACTACGTAGCAGACGATGGCGCCGATAGTAGAAAGAGCAATGATGATCCCCATTGGTACTGCGGTATGTTCGCCGCTGATTCCCACAAGTGGAGCGACAATTCCGCCGCTGATGAAGGAAAGGAGCCCCTGGAGAGCAGATGCGCTTCCTGCCGCCTTGCTTTGATTTTGCATGGCGAGGGAAAATCCTGTCGCGCCCACAATCCCTACGCTGGATACGACAAAGAAGAGGGGAACAAGTACAGCAATAAGACCAGCTTGAAGTAGAATCATTGCCAGAAGGAGGATTCCGCCAACTCCCGCAATGGTAATCCCAGCAATGAACAAAGAAGTTTCTCTCACTTTACCTGCAAGCTTACCTGTGATTTGACTCGCAATAATAATGCCTACACCATTAATCGCGAAAATGAGACTAAACGTTTGTGGAGACACTTCAAATATTTTTTGAAACACAAAGGGCGAACCGGCGATGTACGCAAACATGGCAGCGGTTACCAGTCCCTGCGCGATGGCGTACCCCATAAAAACGCGATCCTTCAGCAAGGTACCAAAGGTCGTCAGTGTATTGCCGATTCCTGCCTTGGAGCGGCGCTCTTGTGGCAATGTTTCTGGAAGAGCAAGCACGACGACGAGAAACATGATAGCGCCAATCAGACCCAGTACGACAAACACGCTGTGCCAGGTAGTAAATTGCAGAATTTGTCCCCCTACGATAGGTGCCGCGATCGGGGCGATCCCGTTAATAAGCATCAAGAGGGCGAAAAACTTCGTCAGTTCTGTCCCCGAATACAAATCGCGAACCGTAGCGCGGGCGATAACAATTCCCGCAGAACCAGCAAGACCTTGTACGAAGCGAAGCAAGACGAACGTATAAATAGAGGGAGCTACCGCACACAAAAAGGAAGAGATCGCATACAAAATGAGCCCGATAATTAAAGGGATTCTTCGACCGCGTACGTCGCTGATCGGCCCTGCGAATAATTGACCAATGGACAGGCCGAGCATGCATGCTGTCAGACTGAGTTGGGTCATGGAGGTGCTCGTCTGCAAATCATCGGCAAGCATAGGAAGCGCAGGTAAATACATGTCTAGGGACAGTGGACCAAAAGCAGAAAGTGACCCTAGAATCGCAGCCATCCACAGCCGGCGTGATTTGTTGCCGGTTAGGGACGTGGAATCAAGTTCTTTTGCTAGATTATTCACGGCAAGTTGTCAAACCTTTCTCATTATTATTCCAGGAAAGAAGCTTTTTACAACTCAGAAGAGGGTTGCGTATTTTGCAAGTAAAAAGCTTGGAGGTTGCTGTGCATGCGATCGAGCAAGCCACGCAACACATTCTTTTCTTCCTCTGAGAATCCGATGAAGCAATTTTCCTCAATGACGCGTAATACTTCTTTGACATGTTTGGTAGCCATCCGACCTTTGTCGGTAAGATAAACGCGGGAGATACGTTGGTCCCGTTCATCTGCTCTGCGCTCGACAAGTCCCGATTTGGCCATCCGATTAATCATGACGGTAAGCGTTGCGGGCTTTACCCCGATTTTTCGGGCCAATTCTCTTTGAATCATCCCATCTTTTTCAATCAAGCGCATCAACAGAATGGGCTGACCGGGATAGACGTCGTATTTTTGAATAAGAAATTCTACATTTTGCCGATGCATTTTCATTACATGCGACGCAGAATGGGTTAATGCGGTTGCATAACTGAACTCCACCAAAGTACCCCCAATTAATTAGTTTGCTAATGAATATTCTGTTAAAGACGTCCGTAAGTTAATGCCTTGTCCTATTATACAAAAACGATGGATCTTCGTCATGAAAATGATTTGCATTTACGAGCTTTGGAAGGATACTCCGCATTCTTTGGAGAAGTAATGATGTCCTTGAAAATCGAATGAACAGGTTAGGTGATATCAAGATGATCCTGAATGAAAAAATAAAAGCGGCAGTCGTACAATTAACAGGAGTAAACGGGGAAGATCTCGGAATCATCTCTACAAAAGAAGCGCTTCAAATGGCAAAAGAGCAGGGAGTGGACCTGGTATGTCTTTCTTTGGCTTCGAGTCCGCCGCCTTGTCAGTTAGTGAATCGAACGAATTATAAGGAACAGGTCATCAAGGAAAACGCCAAAAACCGAAGAGTAGAAAAAGGCGTAAAAGTAAAAGAAATTCGTTTAAGTGCCTTCATCGAAGACCATGATTACGATACGAAAAAAAGACAGGCAGAACGAATTCTTTCATCCGGGGATGCCGTGCAGATGACTGTAAAACTGGAGAAAAAGGAAAGTCAGGAAGCCAAGCGATTAATTGAGCAGCTCATCAAAGATCTGGCTCATTGCGGAAAACAGGATAAAGGGATTCAAGTAAGCGGCAAGCAGGTAGTTGCCAATCTATTGCCACTCTAATGACGAAAAGGGAGTAAGCGCATGCCTTTTACTTTTGCTCATCCGGCTATTGTACTGCCGTTACGTAAATGCAAGTGGTTTTCGTTCTCTGCCCTCGTCTTTGGCAGTATGGCTCCGGATTTTGAGTATTTCTTCCGGATGCAGCCATTCAGCATGTACAGTCACACCATGCTCGGATTGTGGCTGGTTGATTTGCCCATCGCGATCCTATTAGCGTTTTTGTACCAGTACGTGGTCAAGAAGCCGATGCTTGCGCGTTTGCCGGAGTGGATAGGACGAGGGCTGGACTACACAAACCATGGAAGCAGAATGCCAGCGTGGCGAGCGGCAATTGTGTTTATATACTCAGCGTTAATCGGCAGTTTGAGCCATATTGCATGGGATGCCTTTACCCATGATGGTGGACGTATGGTAGACCACTTCTTGTTCTTGCAACAAACCATCTTGATCGCCCATTATAAGGTGCCTGTTTACAAGCTGCTGCAGCACGGTAGTACCCTTTTCGGTGGCTTGGCCATTTTGTATGTCATTGCGCGAAGGGCGCACAAAAACAGACAGATCGTTATGAGACAAGTACCTGTCTTGGAAAAATGGATGTTCTGGTTCGGGGTGGGGTTGTTTGGTATCGTGGCGGTCTTTTTACACGCATTCCTGGTCAAAGAAATTTCACCCTTCGTCCATCCTTTGCAGCAAGTGGTCCCGTTTCTTTCGGGATCTCTGCTTGGAATCGTGGTGCTCTGCTTCGCTTTGGACAGGCTCAGATTGAAACAATAGAATCCCTCAATATGAGGGATTCTATTGTTTCTAAATTGAAAAATCCTCAGACTTCAAATTCATTAAATCATCACGGGTTGGGTCAGGAATTTTGAGCAATCTTACGGCTTGCACACGTATTGCCTTTTCAATATTATTTCGTACATATCTTGCATTACTGAAATTTACATGAAATGGATCACTTGTTACTGTTAGCAGTCTTCTTCTCAGTTTTTCACTTGCTTCAGCAGAGATTCTATACTCCTTGTTCTTTGCCATTACATTTGCAATTTCCATCAACTCATCAACCTCATAATCTGCAAAGTTGATGTGGACGGGAAAACGTGAAGGCAGTCCCGGATTTAACTCAAGGAATGTATCCATTTCATCATTGTACCCTGCAATTATACAGACGAAATCATTGCCAAAGTCCTCAAGGCATTTTGTAAGACAGTCTACAGCCTCTTTTCCAAAATCTTTTTCACCGCCACGAGCTAACGAGTAGGCCTCATCGATAAACAGTATTCCTCCCATGGCTTTCTTAACAAGATCACGGGTCTTTTGTGCCGTGTGCCCAATAAATTCACCAACGAGATCTGCACGTTCAACTTCAGTTAGATGGCCCTTAGTTAAAACACCCATTTCCTTAAAGATCTTTCCGAAAAGGCGTGCAATTGTTGTTTTCCCAGTACCGGGATTTCCTTTAAAAACCATATGGAAAACTTGCTTCTCAATTTTAAGCCCATGTCGTTCCCTTGCTTTATTCATTTTGATGAGCGCATAAATTTCATAAATCGTTCTCTTGGCTTCATGTAAGCCAATCAGGCTTTCTAATTCTTCAAAAACAGTTGTTAAATTTGAGCTCGACGTAGTACGAACTATTTCAGGTAAAGTATTTAGCTGCTTAACACTTACTGGTCGATTGAATACAACTTGAATTCGATTATTACTACTTGAAGATTCGAGCACCTCAGTTTGAGGAATAGCTCCTGCTTGCTTCACATGTTTCACCTGCCTTGACCATCATACAGAAAGTATACTCAGGAACATCGGAAAACCTGCCAATTTTTACGCAAGTGATCGAATTGGACAGTCATTACGTGGACTGTTGTGAAATTGATGTTATGCAAGTTCTTTTAGATGAGAGTAAAAAAGACTTGAAAGTTATAAATGACAAAAAGACTTGCAATTACGCAAGTCTTTTACTCTGTACAAAAATAAAAATGCCGCTCTTTTTAAGCGGCAATCCTGTTCTATTTCCTAATTATCAGTATTTAATATATGCAGTTCCAGTAGATGTAGTAAAAGCGCCTCCACTTACTTTCAATAGATAATTACCTTTTGGCAGATCAACAATTGTACCTCCACCATAAGCGTTAGCGGGCATACCAGCTACTTCTTTGCCATCGCCAACAGTTATTATAGCGATTCGAACATCGCCGCCATCCTTGTTAGTCCATCCGTACTCAACAGATCGGGCAGTATCCAGATAAATCTGTTCAGTAGATGTAAGGTTTGAGCCAAAGAAATAGAAATTCCAATTCACTGTTTTCTCTGCCGCTGATGCTACTGGTGCGATAACCAGAATAAACATTAGCATTAGGGTAAAGAATGAGCCTTTGCTAAACATTTTGTTCATAAGAATCTCCTTTTTAAATTGAATTTTTTGGAAATATAACAGGATTGTAAATATTATACATAATATCCATTAACTTTCAAATAATTTCACTCATTCTATATCTAAAAAGAAAGAGTTGGATTTGAATGATGAAGCTTTAGAATGGTAAGTTGAACAAAGCGATCTGTTACATTAGTTTCACTTAAATGATTGGACTAATAAGAGAGTTAATATGGAGAGAACATTTCAATCTAAAGTGGGCACAAGTAAACATAGAGGTGAAGTAACTAGAACTGTTGAATTTAATGATAGTGATTTCGATGGTAAGTCAGAATAAGAAATTGAGGAAATACTTTCTGAAGCTTGGCAAGAATGGTCTAATGAAAAAATAAGTGATGTTTGGGAAGAATTTAGTTAGAAATTCTACTAGGATAGAAGATGTCAACATAGTATTAAAGGAACTTTAGCTAGTGATTTAATGAGACTATAGGGATGCTATGACTCAGCAATGCCTTAAAGATGTGGTGCAATTACTGCTGTCACAGACACGATAGTAATCAATTTTTTAAATGGTCACACATCTTTTCCATATTGCGTTCCACTCGTACACAGCAGACCAAAGTAAACCCGAGTATTTTTCATCTAAGTTGATATCTTCATATATCACATCATAGATGTCCCACTCTCCTCCGAGATAGTCAGCAAATGCAGCGGGAGTAAAAAGTGAAAGCGAAGCGAAGGTGGACGTACATGGAGGTTATCATGGTAGCCTTGTTAAAAGATAATAATGACGTTGGTAAATATCTTGAGATATCATTTGTATATCATGATAGGGATGAAGATGAGGGCAGTAAGCTAATTGCTAACTTTTATTTAGAGGATGATCTAGAAATAGGGTTGAAGTTTAGATGGACTAATCAAGTGTTAAAGTTATTCGTAGACTTGCTCAAACAGTTCCCGATTGAAAAATACAAAGGTATATTTTCGCACTATGAGAAACATCTAGAAATGCGTTGGGAAAGTCAGCCTCAATCTGGGAGCTACAACTTGACGTTTGATTTGCTGACAGAAGATGAAGATCAATTTTCGATTAGTGTTAGCAAAGAGCAAATTCATGACTTCGGTTTAGCACTTGAACTGTTAATGCAAAATGCCCCAACATCAGAAGAGTAGTACATAAAAGACTGGATGCTCCCAAGTGTTCTTGGGGCATCGGGATAAATGCAGTTTTGGCTCAAATACATAAACTTGAATTGAATCCAGGCATGCCCTTCATTTTCTGGTCAAATTCACATAAAACGGCATCAGAAGATAAACGACCATTACTCCGTGACCGAAGAGTGATGGTCGTTCTGTTTTCTTCAACGATTCCCATTCGAAATTCCACAATATGATATAATCACCCGAAACAAGGAACTTTACCAAGCATGCTGAGGAACAAGATGGAGCAAAAGAAATATACGGACGTCGTACGTCTCGGTCATCAAACGACAGAAGGTGTATTCAAGGAAGAGGCGGATGCCTTGCCTGATGGATATGATGAGAAAGAACTCCGCAAAGTGATTAGCAAAGCGATTCCGTTTTTCGTGAAGGAGATTTTATCAGAGAAAGCGGCAAGTAACCCATGACACAAGTTGATTTCAGTTGGCGTGCCCTGCTGCCGTAACGTTTTGGGCAAAATGTGGTATGATAGTGAATGAAGGGGCGTGAATCGGTGAACGATCTGATCAAAACGAAAGAAACAGCCATACTGATTGGTTGCTATTTAGATAACCGGGATGAAGAAAGAACCCGTCTTTCCATGGAAGAATTGCATGAGCTGGCTGATACTGCTGGTGTAGAAGTACTGGACGTCATCACGCAAAATCGGGACCGGGTTGATTCTGCCTGGTATTTGGGGACAGGAAAAATTGATGAAATCGCGCAGAGAGCTGAAGAGCTGGATGTGGACGTGATCATTTTCAACGATGAGTTGTCTCCGAGTCAGACTCGTAATTTGGATAAAGTTTTTGATTGCAAAGTGATTGACCGTACGCAGCTCATTTTGGATATTTTCGCAGGGCGGGCACAGTCGCGTGAAGGGAAAATCCAAGTAGAGCTGGCGCAGTACAACTACTTGCTGCCTCGACTTGCCGGGCAAGGAAAACAGCTATCTCGTCTCGGGGGCGGTATCGGTACGCGTGGCCCGGGTGAAACCAAGCTGGAAAGCGACCGTCGACATATTCGCAAGCGGATCAGTGAACTCAAGCAGCAATTAGAGGATACTGTTCGGACGAGACAATTGCATCGGGAGCGTCGGAAGAAAAACAATGTGTTCCAGATTGCGTTGGTCGGCTATACGAATGCTGGGAAGTCAACGATCCTCAACAAGCTTACGAATGCAGACACCTTGCAGGAAGACAAACTGTTTGCCACTTTGGACCCGACGACCAGACAATTGGAATTGCCGAGCGGACTGGATGTGCTTTTGACAGATACGGTTGGTTTTATTCAAGACTTGCCTACGAGTCTAGTCGCTGCATTCCGTTCGACATTGGAAGGTGTAAAAGAAGCGGACCTCATCCTGCATGTGGTGGATAGTCATCACCCTGACTTCCAAGTACATATGGAAGTCGTAGACAAAATTTTGCGCGAGTTAAAAGCAGAAGAAATTCCGCTGCTAGTCGTTTTCAACAAGGCAGATATGCTTGTAGAGGGCTCTTACTTGCCGCGTGCAGACGAATCGATTTTGATTTCTGCCATGCTGGAAAATGACCTGAAGCAACTGCTTAGCCGGATTGAGTCATTTGCACTCGAATCTTTCAATGAGATGAAGCTGCGCGTTCCTGTCGAGCGCGGAGACATTCTCTCCCTTTTGCATCGGGATGGGGTAGAGATGGAACAAGAATTTAATGAAGAGGAAGCGGCCTACTTGATCACTGTCCGTGTGAACAAGGATAATCCGATTTACGGCAGGATTGCTCCTTTCCTCCTGGATAAACCAGAGACTGTTGAAGAGAGTTGGTAAGTAACAGATGTTTTCATATTTTTCCCATGGAGAAAAGCTTCGCCCCCTCGTAATGGAGGTGGAAGCGACGATCTCAGAGAGACATCGTCAAATTTCCGCTTTGGTGGATACGAATCAACTGAAAGTATTGCGTTCCTTCCAAAAGCATGAGGTCAATGAATTTCATTTTTCAACATCAACAGGCTATGGCTACGATGATTCCGGACGTGCAACGTTAGAATCGATTTACGCCGAAGTGTTTGGTGGAGAAGCGGCATTGGTGCGCAACCATATTATCTCGGGTACACATGCGATTGCGATTTCTTTGTTTGGCATTCTTCGTCCAGGCGACGATCTTCTCTATATTACGGGTAAACCGTACGATACGCTTGAAGAAGTAGTAGGTGTGCGCGGCGAAGGGCAAGGCTCACTCAAGGATTACGGTATCGGCTACAGCTACGTTCCTTTGACGCCTGAAGGTGAAATTGATTTTGTGGCAGTTGCACAAGCGATTACGCCAAAGACGAAGGTCATTGGGATTCAACGTTCGCGAGGTTATGCAGATCGACCTTCTTTCACCATTGCGAAAATCAAAGAAATGATTCGGGTTGCAAAAGAAATCAAGCCTGATCTGATCGTATTTGTAGACAACTGCTACGGAGAGTTCACGGAGGAGCAAGAGCCATTGCACGTAGGTGCAGACATCATGGCAGGCTCTCTCATCAAAAACCCGGGTGGTGGCTTGGTCAAAACAGGCGGTTATATAGTAGGACGCGAGGATTTGGTTCAGCTTGCTTCGTATCGGATGGCAGCACCGGGAATTGGCGCAGAGGGTGGTGCATCGCTCTACTCGCTACTGGAGATGTACCAAGGCTTTTTCTTGGCTCCACACGTAGTGGGAGAAGCTTTAAAGGGAGCGGTATTCTCTTCGGCAATTTTGGAGCGTCTGGGGTTCAAAACGAACCCACTGTGGCATGAGCCGCGGACCGACCTGATTCAATCCGTGGAATTCGGCAGTGCTGAACGATTGATCACGTTTTGCCAAGGGATACAAAAAGCAGCACCAGTCGATTCACATGTCACTCCGTATCCAAGCGAAATGCCTGGATACGCTGATCCTGTGATTATGGCAGCAGGTACGTTTATTCAAGGGGCGAGCATCGAATTCTCGGCAGATGGCCCGATTCGTCCACCTTACTTGGGGTTCGTTCAAGGCGGGTTAACGTACTCTCACGTAAAAGTGGGGATTTTGACGGCGTTGAACGGGATGTTGGAAAAAGGCTTACTCGAAATACCGGGTGAATAGGATAAAATCGCAAGGATTGGGCGGCATTCTCTAGATAATGGAGGATGTCGTTTTTTCATGTATAAAAACAGTACATAACTTTCTGTGTAATATTATCTAACATCTATTGACAGGGATTTTGTTATAAAATAGAATAAGACTAAGAAATACGAAACAGGAGGGACAAGTCATGAGTGATGACCTTCGCCGGAATATGGCCCTCTTTCCCATTGGGATCGTCATGAAGCTGACGGATCTCACTGCGAGGCAAATCCGTTATTACGAACAAAACGACCTGATTCAGCCCGCCCGCACAGAAGGGAAGCAGAGGCTCTTTTCTTTCAACGACGTAGATCGCTTGTTGGAGATCAAGGCTCTGATTGAAAAAGGACTGAATATTGCAGGGATCAAGCAAGTCCTGCAAATGCAAGAGCCTGCTTTGGAACAAACAGAGATTACCACGACGTCCGAAGAGAAACGCAAGGACATGTCCGACAAAGAGCTACATCAGCTCCTAAGGCAACAGATTATGTATCGCGATGCCACTCGCCATGGCGAGGGTGCATTGATACGTGGAGAGCTTTCCCGCTTTTTCCACTAGATAGAAAGCCGATATAGAGACTGGAGGAGAGAAATGTGAGCAAGTTTACAAGAGAAGACATCATGCGCATGGCCCAAGAAGAGGACGTAAGGTATATCCGACTGCAGTTTACCGACCTGATGGGGATCATTAAAAACGTAGAAATCCCGCTGTCCCAATTGCCAAAAGCACTCGATGGCAAAATGATGTTTGATGGTTCTTCCATCGAAGGCTTTGTTCGCATCGAGGAATCCGACATGTACCTGGTACCTGATCTGGATACATGGGTTGTATTCCCGTGGGGCAATGAGTTTGGTAAAATTGCACGTCTGATCTGTGATATCCACATGCCAGATGGCTCTCCATTCGAAGGAGATCCGCGCTACATCCTGAAGCGTGCCTTGAAAGAAGCCGAAGAAATGGGCTTCACAGCTTTCAACGTAGGTCCAGAGCCTGAGTTTTTCCTGTTCAAGCTGGATGCAAAAGGCGAGCCTACGCTGGATCTGAACGACCAAGGCGGATACTTCGACTTTGCTCCACTCGACTCCGGTGAAAACTGCCGTCGTGATATCGTATTGACATTGGAAAAAATGGGCTTTGAAGTGGAAGCATCTCACCACGAGGTAGCCCCAGGTCAACACGAAATCGACTTCAAGTATGCAAATGCACTCCAAGCAGCTGACCAAATTTTGACGTTCAAACTGGTCGTTAAAACGATCGCACAAAAACACGGTCTGCATGCGACCTTCATGCCAAAACCACTGTACGGTGTAGCTGGTTCCGGTATGCACGCGAACCAATCGCTGTTCCGTGGTAAAGAAAATGCTTTCTATGACGAGTCCGATGTAATGGGACTGAGCCAAACAGCGAAGCATTATCTGGCAGGTATTTTGCAGCATGCTCGCAGCTTTACTGCGATCACGAATCCGCTCGTAAACTCTTACAAGCGTTTGGTTCCTGGTTACGAGGCTCCTTGCTACGTAGCTTGGTCTGCGAAAAACCGTTCTCCATTGATCCGTATCCCTGCTTCCAGAGGCTTGAGCACGCGTATTGAAGTACGCAGCCCAGACCCTGCAACGAATCCATACTTGGCGTTGGCAGTTATGCTGAAAGCTGGTTTGGACGGAATCAAAAACAAGCTTACGCCACCACCTGCTATTGATCGCAACATCTACGTGATGACCGAGCAAGACCGCGAAGCAAACGGAATCGAGAACTTGCCTGCTACTTTGAAGGAAGCAATCGAGTGCCTGAAAGCAGATCCGGTGATTTGCGAAGCATTGGGCGAGCATGCATTGGTACACTTTATTGAAGCGAAAGAAATTGAGTGGGATATGTTCCGCACACGCGTTCATGATTGGGAGCGCGAGCAATACATGACTGCTTATTAATATGAGAAACCCCTTGTGCCTGTAGGTGGTCAAGACCCTATTTAGTAGACAATGAAAAAAACACCTAGGCTGCAAACTGGCGTCGGTACTGAACCGGCGTCAGTTTGTTTAATTTTCTTTGTGGTCGATTGTTATTGTAAAAATGGATGAATTCCTCGATTCGTCTTTGTACCTCATCCATAGTTCGTATATCATAAGGATAGAGGGCTTCTGTCTTAAGATGAGAAAAGAAGCTTTCCATAGAGGCATTGTCGTAACAATTGCCTCGACGGGACATGCTGATTTGGGCGCCAACCTTTGGCAGCATGTCGTGATAAGCGTAGGACGTGTATTGGAATCCTTGGTCGCTATGAACGATCAATCCAGTCACGTCCTTCTGTTTTTCAAATGCTTTGAGAAAGGTTTGTAAAACAAGGTCATTATCATTTCGAAGACTCATTTGATATGCCACAATTTCATTATTAAACAGGTCTTTTATAGCTGAAAGGTACAACCATTTGTCACATACACGGTACTGCGTCACATCTGTTACCCATTTCTGATTGGGTTGTTCTGCATGGAAATCACGTTGTAAAAGATTTTCAGCAACACGGCTGCTGACCGTCGATCCAACCATATGCCTTCTCTTCCGACGTGTCCGAGAACGAATCCCCATTTCTTGCATCAAACGGAGTACCTTTTTGTGATTCATCAAGACCTGATGGTCTTGGTACAAATGCATTTGGATTTGGCGGTAGCCATAAACACCATCGTATTTCTTATACAGGGAAAGAATTAGTTGCTTTGCTGTCTCGTCCTTTTTATTGTATTTCCGCTTTAAATAGGCATAGAATCCGCTTCTCGAAATCCCAAGTTCCTTGCACATAGATTGCACGGAGTAGCGCTTTCTCAGTTCGTTTACGAGTTGGTATTTGTCTTGTACACCTCCTTCTTCGTAATTTCTAACCACTTTTTTAGGACAGCATTCTCCATTTCTAAACGCTTCAAGTAACGATCTTTATCTACATACTCCTTGCGGCGTCCACGGCGATCCATCAGTCCAAAATCGCCATACAACCGGAATTGCCTCATCCACACTTTCAGCCGTTGAATATCCACTATCCCCAATTCATCAGCCACTTGCTGTTTGGTCATTCCCTGTAGCCGCATCTCAATGGCTTTCTTCTTCAACGCATAACTAAATGATTGGAATTTTTGCCCCTTTTTAGCCACGAAAAAGCACCCCCTAAAATATTCATCGGTTTTAACACCAGGGTGTTTTTCCAATGTCTACTTTAAGGGGTGCACTTCATTCCGGGGGAGGTTTTTTTATTTGAAAGGGGACGTTTTTTGAAATTTACATTTGTGGTTAAGATGGTACAAGATCATTTTAGTAAATAAAATGATTAAATTTTTACACGCTTAAACAAGCAAAATTGAACACGTTTACATTGATATTTATTGGTGATAATGACATATTTTGGAGGAGTGAACCTATTAAGAAAGGATGATTTTTGTGAAACCTAATCAAAACCAATTTTATAAGATTGCCAATAAAACTTTCGACGCTGCCACTGTATTGACTGCTCAGGGAGGTAGTAATCCCGGATTTCCACTGCTTTCGCTAATGTGGGCCGAGTGGGATCAACAACGTTTGATGTTCGTCCCGCTTAATAATAATAATTATGCGATTGTCGATAAATTAGGCGGCTATGTAGTGGATTCTGTACATACGGAACCCGGACAATGGGTGGTGACGTCGAAGTGGAATGGGGGGGATAGTCAACAATGGTTCCTACATGATTTGGAAGGTGGTTACCAAAAAATTAGCAACAAATTAACCGGCTTAGTAATAGTTAATGCGTTTCCTTATGTGCTGACGTCGCAGTGGAATGGGGAGGATACTCAACGATGGCTTCCTGAAGCTGTAGAAAGTTTCACACTTCCTTCTGTTCCAACGTATCCTGTACCAGATGTTCCTGAATATGAACATATAAATGATATATTACCAGAGTTTACCCAAAAGGTTACAACTCACTATACGGTTGCGCCATTTATTGCGGTTGACGATCCTTATTATCCTGATAATACTCCACAACAAATAAAAACTAATCCCTATTATTTATACGTAAGAAAACAATACTGGAGGCGAGTAGCTTCACATACACTTGCTCCAAATGAAACACACAAATATTCACAAACCACAGGTATGACGCAAGAAGATCAAAATTTAGTGTCAAAAACCGTTGGTCATACGATTGGGGCAGACGTAGGATTTCAATTTGGAAAGGAGGAAAAGAGTCATTCTTCTGCCAGTTTGTCTTATCAATATACAACGCAACTAGCAACACATGAAAGTCACACAACCACACAATTGAGTGAAGTAACAAAAGAATATTCAATTGTCAACGAGAATCCCTATATTGTCGCATGGTCTAAATATGTATTGGTTTCAGAATATAGTGTACAGCGTTCAGACGGTACACTCGTAAGGGAACCATGGACAGTAACAGATATAAATAGCACAAGCTCCAGTTACTATCCTCTAACAGCAAAGATTTTGGATAATTAGAACATGTACAACAAGTCTACCTAGTTCCAGCAATTGGAAGCCTAAAAAACGACATGCCAGAATGCATTCAAGAAATAACTAACCCGTCTCCCTTTTGAGGAGGCGGGTTTTTACTTTTGTCTATTCGTATACGGAATTTGCGGGTACACGAAACAAATACTTTATTTGACCACGAGGTACAATTCGTAACAAGCGATTTGCTACTTCTTATTATCTTCAGGAAGTAGCGAATACTCCAAACCCATAAAACTAGCTACAGAGAGCTTTTCTTCGTTGCTGACCTGAAATCGGTAATTAGCAGGAGATAATAGCGCCTGTTCATCATCTTCCGTCAAATTTTCTTTTAGCTTTAGCTGTTGCGAAATCGTATACCGATTCTCTTTACTGTTGAACTCAATTTGAACGTGTGAAGGAGTCTCAGCAAGCAAATTTTTAATGGTCTCGTTGCCTGGCATATCTGCAAACGTAAAGTAAATGGGTTTTTCCGTATGCATCATTTTTTCTCTTAAATCGTCCGAAATTAAGATTCGTAACGTGAGTTCTGCCGAATTACCGTTTTTTGTTATTTGAAGCACGGACGTTTTTAGATTCTCCCCTGTAATTTCTTCGAAATAATCGTAGACAGTTACATATGACTTCTCTTTAGGGACTGTTACTGCCTCGCTACAGCCACTAAGAAGAACTATGAACAGTAGGAGAAGTATATGGAGAGGTCGGATCATAGATCTTTTGATTTTTTACTAGAATACTCTTTGTACGAGTATTTGACGTTAACGTAGTTAGAATCTACTACTCTGCCTTGAAAATATTCGTTTAAGCTTCCAGTTGTTTTTACGGCTTTTGATCCGTATTCAACGGTTGTAATCGTACGCTTTGGTATGACCCAACTGTGGGTTGTTTCTACAATGTCTTCATCTCCAAATGAAACTTCTGCATTAATCCCCACTTTTCCCTCTATTATCCTCCAGTTGACTTTCGTCTCGGCTTCCACGCCTATTTTTCCGGTTAGAAATGTTTTTCTTGTAACCTTCCTTGAAAAGGTATCGTTTTCGCTACTATCGTTCTCAATATCAGCTTCATAAGATTTTGATTTGTATAGGTCTTTCTTAGACATTTCATACACTTTGCCAGTCATATCATTGCCCATGGGACCAATCTTAGATGAATCATTCTTTGTAAGGGCTGTTGTAAAATCATACTCTACTGGGGTTTCATATAAACGTTCAACAATCTTCAGGTTACCTATTTTAATAGGCTCACTTTGAGATACTGCGAAGGCAGAACCAGCTCCAGATACTACTAAACTGCTAAGTAAGACAGTTGCGATCGAGAGTTTCTTAATATTCATTTTCTCCTCCTGTTAATTTACGCAATTTTCAATACAGAGTGATTATAGCACATATTTCCATTTAAATACATAAAATGGAAATTATTGCACTGGCGATTGGGAGCTGACCACTCTAAGTTGATCCTGAATGGCACGAGGGACAAGCCTACTTGATATCATGGCGTAATGGGCGCTGACTACGAATCCGCATGCTACGCTATTTGGAAAGGTGGCTATGCGACCGATCCTGACTATCCTGGAAAGCTGGTAAGCCTGATCGAGAAGTATGAGCTGTATAACCTGGTGGCGACATAAGAAAAATAATCTTGGAACTACTTGTTAGATGTTCGGGAAAGTTGAATGGATTGATATGAATACCAGACGGGTCAAGTTGCTCATTGTTGAGGATGTCCAATGGATAAACGTGGATTATAATGTTGATGTAATGGCTTAGCGTTTATTAATAGATAAAAGAATGGATTTTCTTAGTTATAAATGTATGATAATGGTAGGAATGGATTTCTGTCATATAATTAAGAAATCTGTATTAGAAAAAAGAGGTACGCCAATGGAAATAAATATCAGAGGGACGTATAAGATTAAAGAGGGATACTATTATAACAGTAATGAACTGCTTAGTTTTAAAGACAAATCACGTCATATAGAAATAACTATTGATCCAGACGGCGCTAGAGCAATTGCTTACAAAAAGATCCAAGTTACAGAAGATATTTTTCAATGTTTGCACTTAGGGGTAAATGAGATTTTAGAAAATAAATTAATCGAGGAAATAATTCAGCAATGTGATGAAGAATTTATTGCATCGATAGAAAACGTGCTAGCGCTGATAAAATACTGTTTCAATCAACTAGTAGTTGATGATGACTTGAACTACCTTGGAAGTTTTGCGTGGTTTAAGGATGGAGAATGGAAGTTTATACCTTCATCCGGGGAGATCTATGTGCGCCTCGTCGAAGGTGTTCTTATCAATCCAAAGAATTCAATATTCATACAAAATTACTTGGATAGTGGGTATAAACCATTTATAGCTTTAAAACACTTACACAGAGCAAAGAGAGAAAAGGATCCTCGATTTAAGTGGATCGATGCAACTATTTCAGCAGAATTAGCAGTTAAAGAATTTTTAATTAAAATGAATCCGGATATAAAGCTGTTGCTTTTAGAGTTACCATCACCACCACTATATAAACTTTATGGGCCAATATTAGAACAGTATGCAGGGGAACCGTCCCCTAAAGTTAAACAAATTCAAAAAGGAATAGAGATCCGAAACAAACTAATTCACAAACCAGAAGATGCCGATATTAGTTTAGATAAAGCTAGCGAATATGTTCATGATATAGAAATTGCAATCTATCACCTCCTTCAATTGCTCTATCCAGAAGACCTTGTTGTAAATTTAATGTATAAATCATCACTAAAATAAACTTAAAACCTGAAATCACAGAATGATATCGTATTGGTAAAATTGATAATGAAATAGTTAACAGATTCTATAAGAAACATGGATAGGAGCCGT
Organism: Brevibacillus sp. IT-7CA2; assembly: GCF_949767855.1. Taxonomy (NCBI): domain Bacteria; kingdom Bacillati; phylum Bacillota; class Bacilli; order Caryophanales; family Paenibacillaceae; genus Brevibacillus; species Brevibacillus sp. IT-7CA2. Next base: position 264,195 of record NZ_CATKQT010000011.1, on the reverse strand, counting down.
TATAAATGAAGGGAATGTGTTTTAGGAGGCTGGGATAATGAAGTTTTGTATTTATTTAAAGAAAACGGAGCCGGAGGTAACTTTCAAATCTGAAGAACACATTTTTCCTGCTGGTGTTGGTGGTATTCAAAAACTTCCTTTAGAATATGTTAGCCATGATTGTAACAATGCTTTTTCCTCAATGGAACTTTATGCAATGAGATACTCTGTTCTCGCGCTTCATCGTCAATTTGTGGGGCCAGGTAAGAGAGGGAACTTAAATCCTAAGAATGCGACAAAATCTACAATTAGCTTAATGAGTGGTGTAACTGATTTAAATCAGGTTGAATTTGGATATATTAGTTTAGGACAGCCATACAGCATTTCCCAAATAAAAATTCATCTAAATGGTACCTGTAACTTCATATCGGATACTTCCTATGGTGATATTACTGAACAAATCGAAGATTTTAAAAAGGAATTAGGGAAATATAATAGTAGGTACACCTTGCATAAAGATGAGAGATTGAACCAGGAAGAATTTATTCTTGGGGTTCATGAGGGCAAATGGCATGTAGCACTAAGCAATAATGACCTTGAGTTAGAAATTAATAAATTTATAGAGAAATTAATTGTTCAAAAACCATTTGAAAATCAAACTCCTAGTTATAGAACGGAACGACCAAAAGTAGAGCAAACTATTCAGTTTGATGATAGGTATTTTAGATTATGTGCTAAAATTATCTTCAATTATCTTGCATTTATAAAAGGTCAAGGCTTTGTATTAAAAAATTGTTTCGATTCTTTACGTAAGTGGATAGTTAATGGTGGAGAAAACAAATTTGCTGCTTTGACTGGACGAGAGCTAAATTACCCTATCCCTTATCCCGAACAGGCGCATAAACTTTTCATCGTACAGGATGGGAAATATTTAAATGGATTTATAAGTTTTTATGGAGATAGGTTCGAAACACAGGTTAAATTATGTGATGATTTTGAAGGGATGTTTCAACCAGATGGTTTTATTTGCGATTGGCAACAACGCCAAGAATTTAGACATGTTGATTATATAAATTCATTAGTTGAAAAATTTGAATAACCTTTTGATATAAGCTCTATTGATTAAGCAGAAAGGGCTCTTTACTATAGTCGGTGGATATATACATAAGATTAGTTAAGTATATAAAAGAAGCCTCGGAGCATGTTGTCCAAGGCTTCTTTTATATACGAATGAAATAAAAACAATCAATTAAGTTTCACCCACAAACGCACCCATAAAACACCCACAAAATGATGAAATGTTTTGATGTCATTTGAAATGACAGTAGCTAAAACTGTTGATTTTATGCGATTTCTAGGGAGGATTAAAACCGATTGAAAGCGAAGGATATGTTCCGCACACGCGTTCACGATTGGGAGCGCGAGCAATACATGACTGCTTACTAATAAGCGAAACCCCTTGTGCCTGTAAGTGCGAGGGGTTTTCTATTTGGTGGGTAAATTTTACATATTAAGAGGTTTAACATTTTTGCCCACTATTTTTTTCTGAGTCTTGAAAAATCAGTGATTTAACAAAATGTGTAATAAGTAAGTTTCATGGGAAGGTAATAGCATTTAACGAAGTAATAGGAACGAACATTTCGTATCCTGGAGAAGGAGTATCAACCCAAGTAATAGTAAGAGGAAGCATTTCATATTTCTTTTGAGCAGAAGTGTAAGGGGAGTTAGTTTGACTGTGCCAATTTGAGTAACCCGCAATTAGAGAGGTTCTACGTCCACATTAACGACTAGATGAGCCATAGAATCAAATTTAATTTGCTGACCAACACGTGTTGTTATCGGTGATAGAGAAACAAGTGTCGTTTCAATCCCAGTGAGCAGAGGAAATTTTACACAACGGTAATTAAAGTAAGTCACCGGCAAGCGGTTCAACTTTAACATCTACAATAGGGTTGCCTGAAATCTCGTAAGCTGCCAAAAAATCTATCAGTAGAAGTTTGATCTCATCGAGGTCTCGTCTTTTACGGACAATCTCATACTCCACATGTACTGTATGTAACCCCAAATCACATTTTAAGAGTTTAAATGGCTTAATAAACCGATCCTCGCCATATGTCCAAGTGGATAGAAAAGAAGGTAAAAGTAACTTATCTTCTTTCTCAAGTGGGTATATTAAAGTCAACAAGTAAACATTAAGCAAAGGGTACACGAATTATGTTCGATGGATTTACAAAACACACGTTTTGATAAATAGGAAAATAAAAAGACACTCCTTGAATAATTAAGGAGTGTCCATGAAGTCCAAGATTAATGTTGGGACTATATTTGGGCAATTTGTTTTAAGACAATGATCGCTCTATTTAGAGGATGGTCACATTACTGGGGGGTGGCTAGGGCAACAATAACCGCAGCCATCATCCCAGCAACACGGGAAACAACGTCTAGCACGTGATTGATATTGCCCATATGATTCATATGGTTGATATTGCACCAATTGACCTTTTACTTTCTTGAATTTCTTAGAATTAGATTTCTTCTTTTTCATGAGGTACTTCCTCCTTTATAACGATCTAAGTTAAGGTATTAACAAAATTTGCCTTTTGACTGGATGAGTGTTCGCAAGGGTCAAAAATGGACTTGAAAAACAGGCATAGAAGGACAATGCTATGTCTTATAGGAAGGTCTTGAAAAATCAGTGAATGAACAAAATGTGTACAAAGAAAAATAGCCGTTCGAGTAGAACGGCACTTTGGGTGAGTAGTTACGGTTTAGGGGCATCTAAACATCTCAAAAATTAGTGGGATGATTTTAACAACATTATACAAATAAAAGTGCTGATAGTTAACAAATTTTGTATTGTGCTAAAGCTTTAAGCCTCTTTGAAGGACTTGGAAATAGTCTGAAGTGATTTCGTCCAAATCGGTATTGGAGTCGATTTTTTCAAGATACTTCCAATAAATTAATTCTTCAGTACCGATGTGAACCACTTCCATTTCAAATTTATCATCTTTAAATTCACGACTGAAAATTTCAGACGAAATACTTAGGTTGTTTAGTTTTGCTGATTTACGATCAGCCCAATCACGTAAAAAAAGTAGAATCATTTTTTACCACCAGCCAATCATCGATTGATGCAGTAAGTATATCAGGGAGAATTCGGAACTGATATCAAGATTTACAATATTAGTCAGGGAGGAAAGAGCGATGAATAGACAAGCAGTTTTGGACATTTCGAACAGCCTGGAAGTGGTCGATAGTGAAAGTGGCGAATTTGCGTACATCTGGTCGAAAACAGCGAGTAAGTGCGCCGGAAGCTCAACGCCGTAGGTATTACTGATGAAGTTATCAACCAATACGGTGACGATGAATCATTTGACGTACTTGCCCTAGCTTTTGCGGAAGGATACACAGACTACTACACAGACTACTACACAAAAGGAAAGTTCGTATTGTGGGGACCAATTGACGACGAGTTGAGACAGCGTGTCCTAAACGGTGAAGGAACTGCAATGGATGCAGAACGGTTGCTGCTGGCGCTGGAACCGGAGGTGTTCGGACAATGACCGAGCAGCAGATCATTGAAAAGCTGGCAACGAAGGTGATGGGGTGGGAAAAGTACGAGGTTGAACTCGACCTTTCCGATGGAGGAAAGCAAAATGTTCTTTGACTCTTGGCGGCTTAATGGGAGGGAGGTTGCAACAAACTGGCACCCACTCCAGAACATAGCCGATGCTTGGATGATTGTAGAGAAGTTCAAAACATTGCGAGGAACTAACTATTTGGCGTACCTAGTCTTTTATGAGCACATCCCAAGCAGCATATATGCCATAACCCCGAAGACAATTTGTGAAGCCGCTTTGGACGCTTTTGAAGTGCTTGATTAACAAAGTGGAAAATAGAGTTGAATGAAGTGTCTATAGGGATAATGTTCTTCTTAGGGAGAAATATTGATGAGATATTGAAACTCTAGCCTATGTGGACAGGGATAGACTTCTAAAACGTTTTAGGAGCCGGCTTGGTTCCGATTACGACGGTAGCATCCAACTCATCAGACCTTGTCACCCGTGTAATCAGCCCGCAACTAGTGAAGATATCGACTGTCTGGGGTTTCTGACGCTCGCTCGTCTCAATTAGTAAGTGTCCACCAGGAGCCAGCCAGAGTGGAGCTACAGCTACTACTCGTCTCTGAACGTCAAGCCCATCCGTTCCCCCGTCGAGTGCTATTCTCGCCTCATGTATGCGAGCTTCAGGTGGAAGAAATTCGATGGCTTTAGTGGGAACGTAGGGAGTATTGGCAACGATGACGTTAACGCACCCCCTAAGAATTATAGGAAGAGGCTCAAATAAGTCTCCTTCGTATACGCGACCTCCTGCGGTAGTAACATTGCGTCGGGTGCATTGCACCGAGACTGGATCAATGTCAGTAGCATACAATTCGATCTGTTCCAAGTAAGCAAGAACCGCCCCCACCGCCCCTGAACCGCAACATAGGTCAAGCACTACCGACTTTTGACGAATGAGGGCGGCAGCCTGTTCAACGAGAAATGCTGTACGTTGTCTGGGAACGAAAACCCCCTTATCCACAATAATCCGCAGTCCACAGAACTCAGCCCAGCCGATAATGTGTTCAAGAGGCATGCCAGTTGTTCGCAGTTCTACCATGTCCGAAAGTTCAGTCGTTGTCCCTGCAAAGGCGATGAGTAACCTGGCCTCATCTTCAGCGAAAACACACCCAGCTGCCCGAAGTTTATTGACGATAATTGTAAAAATTTTACCACTATGAATCTCATAATCATTCAAAGAATGAATTCACCCATTTCAGAATTGATGTAATTTAGTGTATAGTATTCGCATTTTACTTTATCTTAGTAGGCAACACAACACACGATTTGAAAAATTGGAGGGCTTGTATGGATGAGTCAATGAAGAAGGAAATCGAAATGGTCAAACAGCGTGACGGATGTGAAGATTACGTATGGCAAGGCAATATCGATTTCTATTGCGCCAGTTGTAGACTTGCTGAAAACGGAAGATATTTTGACCCAAATATGTTTTTGTCACGGCATCGTAATCACAGACAGCAAATCGGGAGGGTAGATGATGTCAGAAGTAATTTTAAATCTTGATGAGTCAGCGTTTTCTCATAGAGGACCCTGAGAGTGTTGCAGTGATCATGGTCGATCAGGTAACGATACTTCCCATTGCAAACCAAGTAGTGTATAGCGGGTACTATTTTAATGTTGATTACATGAAGATGGAATTTTCTAATAGACGCAAGGTACAAATGGTGTTTAATTAAACGCTGGACGCCGTTTTTGGTGAAGAGGATTAAACTTAACAATCGATTTGTTAATGGGGAGGTTCTGAATACTCTTGAACTCGCCAAAGAAACCATTTGCGAGTTTGTCCAGAAACAATGAAAACGGTGTGCCCTTTGGAAACACGAGACACACCGGATGCTGTTTGACGAAAAAAGATATACGGTTTCACTTATTACTGATGGGAATGATCTTACCGAAAAAAAGGTTCCACTGTTTGGGCCACATTGCATTGCATCGGTCTTAATCACTTTTCCATTCTTTTTCCCTAAAAAAGCATACTTGGTGTCTGCAGCCTTTTGGTGACGCTTTAGCAGGTATAAATCATCCTCAATATGTCCAAAGGTGTCTATAAAACCAGAGTCCATATCTAAGCCGAGTACTTGATATTCTTTCGGAAAAATAACTGGGGGTGATGGGTAGTGAACGGGACTATCATCTTGAGGCGATTTCATATGCAGTACTGGTAATCGACAATAGTGCGGCTAACAAAGAAACTACTACTTTCTGCAAAATAAAACCTCCTGTTTAAAATGATGGAAATATTCTAGCGAACTGATGTAACCTGCACAAGCATGAATCTAGGGTACTTCACCAAGTGAATTATACAACGGGGGCTTAACAACTGTGGAATTAGGGAGGGGAACGGGATGCAAGCAGGACGTGAAGTAAAGGACCAGGCGTGGATTGTACCCACGAGCGAGATGAAAATAGTCACATCGCTACGCTTTGATATCAATGGGGGGTGTACGGAATAACAACACATGATACGCCGGGGCTATCAGCGACAAATCCGTCACGCGCTTAACCGTCAACCTTCTTAGCTCATTTACCGGAACTGCTGTAGCCTGATGCTACAACTCAGAATGACTCTCCCGGGGGGCAAACAGAAGATAACTTAAAGCCTTATCTCGATGCAAAAGTCGCAGCCTCATTGGCTGCGTGCGGCCAATGCTTCGGTGTTATCCATAAAAATCAAGGAGAGAGAACTGGACAATCACTTGTTTGCCGCCGCGCAAGTCCTGCTTGATCTGAACCCGGTCCAGCTCAATAGGATTTTTGATCAGAATCTTTCTTTTCCATTTCTTCTGCACGAATAAACCTCCTATTTGCCGTCTGGTGCAAGCTTGCCGCATGAAAACTCCAGTCAATTTTGACAAATAAAGTGAGTGAGTGGTAGATTCTATTTATACTAATTCTTTAATTTGGGTGGGCCTATGAAAAAAAAATTACAAATTTACATATCGTCTACTTACTACGATCTTATTGAGGAAAGACATACCGCTGTTGAAGCCGTACTTCAAGCCGGTCATATCCCTGCTGGAATCGAGCAATTTTTCAAGGAAAGTCCAATGAAAATTAGGAAGAGATGGATCGACGAGTCCGATGTATATATCCTGATTCTCGGAGGATTCTATGGTTTAACGCTTCCTGATGAATCCAAGAGCTATACGCATTGGGAATATGAGTATGCCGGAGAAGCGGGCAAACCTAGATTTGCTTTTGTTGTCACAGATGAAGCATTAAGACAAAAACCATACGACTTCGCAGCAATTGAATACTATCAGAAGTTTCAAGAGTTTAAGCAATCGGTCATGGAACAAATTCCTACCTATTATGTTGAAGATGTACGGCACATTAAAATGGTACTTCGTGATCAATTGCCGGAGTATGCAGCAAGAGACGATTTGTATGGCTGGTTTTCCGGCAAGGATGTCCCGGACGTCCAAAAGCTGTTGGAAGAGAATGCAAGAATAAAGGCGGAGTTAGAGAAAAAGAAATGAAAGAGGGGCTGGCACAACCAGCCCTCTTTCCGCTTGGAAAAAATTGTGGTTGCATATTCGCACGGCGTTCTCATAAAATAGGAACAAACGTTCTTGAGAAGGTGATTAACATGGAGACAATCCAAGCAGTGATTGATGGCCAACTCCAAGCTGTTCCCGTTTTAACCCCAAAGCATCTAAAAGCAATAAGCAAAATCCGTACTGGGGCAAGTCCTGGATGCGCCCCTGACATTCTCCTGGATCTGATCGAGGCTGGATTGGTGGAGGAAACTTCGAATGACCATACTGCATGAACATCACTATGAGGAAGTCGTGGCTCCGTTACCCCAGGTTGGCCCAGATTCCTTGGCAGAAATGAACTTGATCATTTATGACTCGGTACGTAAAGACTATGCGATCAACGTCAGCTGGCATGAGGACTGTATCCGTAGGGAATGGGGCGTAGTTAAGGATATCGACCGGGATGAGCACAAGATCAAGCTTGTTCGGGTCGATGGGGTTTGGTGGGTGCCCATTGAAAAAATGCTGCAGGTTGAACGGGTGTAGTGGATAATGATTCAACCTGACCAATGGCGAGAGATACTACACGAAACAATTCTGTATGGAATGCTTTTTAAGGCAATCGCACTTGATGCAGAAAGCCTTAATCAGGATCAGCTCAAAATGTCATCCCGCCCAATTCTACAACGTGTCGCACCTGAAAGCTGAATGTCAGGTACGGCTTAACAATTATCTGTACGACGCCAATTTGTGCAGATGAGTCTACGCTATTTTATTGTGGCAAGAGAAGGTATGCATACCTATATATACTTGTAGTAAATATTGATCTGATAACCTACTATATTGATAAGAACTTTTTTATTCACGTACTACTTCTTGTGTACCCCAATTTGCTTAAAGCAGTTGGGGGCTTTTTTGTATCGAGGTGACCACATGTTTATTTCTCCGATGCTACCCCCTTTTACTCATTCCTCACGCGAGACAAAATTTCCAACCAGACATTAGGATAATCCCAATAAGCTTAAAGATTTATGGATGACCGATTGTAAATAATAATCTAACTGGGCAGGATAGTGCGATCTGTTGCTATATTGATCTACATACAGTTGACTACCACTCGATGTATATGTTATTCTTTAATAATACCCATTTTTTGGGTCACTATTTAAGGAGTGCTTGGTATGAAGTTACCATTACACGATCGATTCATTGAACAAGCAATTGAGTATGTAAGCCAAGATCAACGACTTATAGGTCTCCTCGCAGGCGGATCTATGATGTACGGAGAAATGGATGAGTATAGTGATCTGGATTTAATAATCGTCTACAATTATGCTTTTCGAAACGAGATCATGGAACAACGCTTCCGAATTGCCGAAAGGCTCGGTGATTTACTTTCTGCATTCACAGGCGAGCATGTCGGGGAACCCAGATTGCTTATTTGTTTATATGGCCCAGCCCCTCTTCATGTCGACCTTAAATTTGTGCAACTGGAAGAGCTCGAATCCCGAGTCGAGAATCCACTGATTCTTTGGGAGAGAGGTTCTGGTATTGCAACGATACTCAGTAAAACAAGTCCATCGCTCTCTTTCCCTGATCCTCAATGGATCGAAGATCGCTTTTGGGTATGGGTGCATTACTGCGCCACAAAATTAGGGAGAGGCGAATTATTCGAATTAATCGATACTCTAACATTTATGCGCAATGTAGTGTTAGGGCCGTTGGTACTCCTTCGCAACGGTCATTCCCCGAGAGGGGTTCGAAAGCTCGAGAAATACGCTCTCAAGGAACTGGAGGAACTAAAAGGAACGATTCCCATCCACAGCTTTGAAAGTTGCTACCACGCGCTAAAAAATACGATCAAGATGTACCAAAGTCTACGCCAAGGTTCGGAAATTGTACCTAGGAAGGAAGCAGAACGCGTCTCAATCGAGTTTCTTGATGGTATATATTCAGGACAATCCCAATAGCAACTTGTTCAACTAACGTGTAACGATAGCTGAATACAAAGACCCAAAAGTCGGTAATCCTTAGCATAGGAAAACCGACTTTTCTTTTGGTAAAAACTGTATCAGAGTGGGGTTTACTTTATTTGGTTGGCGGTACCCCGTTAGCATGAATACTGTTCTCAACTAAATTCCTATAACATTCGGGGGAAACCTCATTTATTGTGGTTCAGAGGCTAATTGGGAATCTGTAAAAAAAGTGTTTAACAAGGGGACTGTTCAAAAAGATGTATTTAAAGTCACGTTTCCACGTTCCGATTTGCATGTAGAAGTCGGGGATGTTCAACTCGATCCAAACCTTGCTTTAACATCTTACTTAGCATTCAAACAAGTGGGCAACCATTCGATGATGATGGGCGATCTTGTTCTTCTTGAAAAAGAAGTAAAACCTGTCGAGAACATGTTAGTGGAGCAAGGGATTGAAGTGACTGCTTTGCACAACCACATCATGGAAGAAAATCCTAAGATCATGTATTTGCATGTTGTTGGTCATGGTGATCCAGTAACTCTGGTTCAAAAAATGAAGCATGTTCTTGGCCTCACAGGCACTCCATTAACTTCTGCGCCAGCTGAGAAATCTCCGTCTACTTTTAACTGGTCTAAGGTTGAGCATCATGGGGTGGAAAGGTGAGAAAAAAGGTAAGGTGTTTCAATTCTCTATACCGAGATCAGAGGAAATTACAGAAAAATGCGCAAGTATCCCACCTGCTATGGGTATCGCCATGCCTATTAACTTACAATTGATTGGTGACAAGGCAGCAACTACTGGTGATTTCGTTCTGTTGTCAAACGAAGTGAATCCAGTTGTTCGTGAATTAACGAAAAATGGCATAACCGTAACAGCGATACACAATCACATGTTAGATGAATCTCCTCGGTTATTCTTCTTGCATTTCTGGGCAGTAGATGAACCTGAAAAGTTGGCTCGTGGTCTCCGTGCGGCGCTAAATCAAACCACAGTTGGGACACAATGAAAGTAGTCATAACGGGAATAGTCAGTAGCCTTCGCGTAAAGGATACCGGCTTTATTTCGATACAAACGGATAAACATAGAACATTAACCTAGCGTGCCGAATACTCACAAGCAAGCGTTTTACGGCGTTGCGAAATCATTGGTTACCGGAGAGGATCACGATTTTGTTTACGTGCAGTCGCAAATAAAAGCACGCGTCAAAATGCGGAATTGGACGAGGAGCGGCATGCTTCGTTCGCCCGTCTTCGTAGATTTTATTTTGGCAGCATAGGTGTAAAGATAAATGCACCCGTGGGGCAATCAAGCTCCTAGGTGCACTTTTTTTTAAAGGATAGTCATTTCAAATTCTGCCCACTTTTTGCCCACGAAAAAATGAAAAGTTTCGAAATCATTTGAGAGGGCACTAGGTGAAATCATTGATACAATGGGATTTTCATGGAGTTTTAAAACTGATCGAAAGCGAAGGATATGTTCCGCACACGTGTTCACGATTGGAAGAGCGAGTAATACATAACTGCTTACTAATAAGCGAAACCCCTTGTGCCTGTAGGTACGAGGGGTATTTTCTATTTGGTGGGCAATTTTGATTTTTTCAGGGGATTAACATTTTTGCCCACGATTTGTCCGCTATTTTTTCTGAGTACACACTTTCCATGTAGCTTTCAAACTTGTCCATGTTATCTAATTCAATTTTCTTTGAGATGTGGGCATATACATCTGAAGTGATCCGGATAACACATACACCTGTAACGAATCCAAGTTTGCCGCAGACACATTCAGCCAAGGTCTTAAAGCTATCTTACATCACAAGCAGTTGGATTCGGTAACTCTTCACTTTCTCACTCTCATCTTCTTCCGGATATACCAGCCGCGTTTATGAAAGGAGATGGACCTGTATTTCTGGGCCAGTTTGATGATTCGTTTGCGAGTAAGTGATACCGGTTTTGAAGATAAGCTTTTGTTAAGGGAACTTCTTACAATCAGTTGACCAGGGTAGTGAGCTTTCACGAAGTTACCGTAAGTTTCGAACTCGGAGAAGCCGGCATAACTCTGCTTGTTGGTTTTCTTGATAATCGCCCAGTACCATCTAGTCTTATGCCTAGCCTCAATTTTAGACTTCAGTCGGGAGAGCTTCGATTTGTCGAACAGCATATAGTGGGCAACGAAAGAGCGCGAGGCGGTTGGCTTGGTCCCCAGTAATTTCTTGTACGTGCGAAAATACTCGGGACGACTCCAGTTACGGCAGTAAAAAACGGTTTTCCCGTTGACGAGAAAGACATGAGGTCGGATGAGAATGGTGTCGGCGTCAATCACAAGATAATACCTTTGCTTGGTCAAGTTTCCTCCCGCCAGCTTCAACAATTGTTGGAGCAGCCAGCCTGAGCGATTGGTGCGCTTGGTTTGGTAGTGAATGTCTTTTTTTGTAATCGGTAGGACGCGTTTTTCATTGATGAAGGTGCAGTTTTTACGCCTGCAAAGGGCTTGGATTCGTTTGCTTGGTGGCGATACAACCATGATCTTACCGACCGGATGCTTCACTTGCTTACGGATACTGTCAATGACATAGGGAAGAGTACCAAGGTCTTTCTCAATAGCTGGGATCAGGACATCAATTTTAATAGAGCTGTTGAAGGTGCTTTTCGCTGAACGTGACAACTTCTCAACTCCTTTTCACTAAGCAGTTTCAAGCAAATGTGCCTGAACAGGTTAGCCAGAGTGTCCGACATTCCAGATAGGATATGATTTTCTTTCTTAGGGTGAATATGTCAGAAATGGAAATCCTGCAAAATGTGTGTTTGTCTGCCTTCTTGAGTCATGAGTAAGTATTTACATTTCAAAAATTTATGTAAAACCCCTTTGAAACTCTCCTCACTTTGTCTCGTCGAAATCGTTGACCTACAACAATGGCAGCTCGATCCGACTCCGATGGTACTGACTGGATAAATACGTTTCTTTGAAGGTAGTCCAGAACAGATGGAGCTGGCAGAAAACCAGGAGCGCTGTAATGGACGCGACGAAATCCGACTACTTCTTTTAGCGATATGGTTGAATCGTCGGGCTTAAAATCAACACCGAATACAGAATTGAATTCCTCCGTGTCTTCACTTTGGCAGTTTGCCTTTAATTTACCACAATAGTTAGTGAAGAAAATTTTAACAGCTGGACTATGTAAAATAGCTATTTATAAAAAATACCCCGGAAAGGGGCAAAGATTACTGTTTCAGGACTGAAATGGCGTGACGAGCTTTATAGGCAAATTGGATCGGCTCGTCGATTGATTCAAAGTGTATAAACATGATACCAGGGTTGTTAAAAAGCCAGTGATTGTGGAGGGCAGTAACCAGTATATCGTAATGGCGAAGAACAGAAATGAATGGAAAGCGCCTTCCCATTTTGATCCACTGATTCAAATGAGAACATCATCGGTATCGTTAGTGCCGAACGAGAAGGACGTCCTAAAATAGTTACAGGAAAATTTCTAACAGTCATTAAGGTACACACACCATTTATTATCTGTGGTGATATTCCCAATACTCCACCAAATTGTTGACAAAGGGGATCTATAGCCATTGAATCCGTCTCCTCCTAAAGTTTTTTATGATATGGTACTTTTGCGGAGAAGAAAGTGCCTCTAGGTTATCGCCTATTTTACAAAACGGTAATGAAATTAGCTTTTACTCTAAAACAAGAACAACATGGCCGTGTTTAGCAATTATCTCCAGAATCCAATCCAAGATAGTTTAGGAGACGGGTTTTTTAAAAAAATGTCTATTCGTATCCGGAATTTGGGGATATACGAAACAAATACTTTATTTGACCACGATTTCAACTTTTGTTCCGTCTGGAAAATCCTCTAATTGATTGGAAATCCACGATCCAGCTCCTCGATTATCTGAAGGCGATATGTATTCGATATGTGCTCCCGTGCCTCCCTCAGCACACATGGCCATTGGCCATTCATCTCGATCATACCCCTTTTTTGTAGGAATGCCCTTGAGAGATTCTTCGCGATTTTCATCTGCTCCATCACGGTCAATTGTGCATATAGCTGACTTCCCAGAGGCAATCGCTTCTTTGATATGCTTTGCAGTCTGAGGGTATCGATTAGACGGAAAAACAATCGTATGTTCTACGTTCCCGTTGCTGACTGTTTTGTTCTCTATTGGCACAAGTCCAAAGAAATAGGCGGCGCCGATTAGCAGCACCACAATCAACATCAGCATTTTTTTCTGTGTCATGCTTTTGTCCTCCAATATAAGTTCTTTTTCATTTAATCACACCGCCCAGCATTATGGAGAAGCGGTGTGATTGGCCTGAGTAAAGGGAGCTAGCTATACCTGCAAAGGTCGGAAGTCCAAAGAATGACGACCCAAATGTGTCGAAGATGCTAACCTATGAATAAAAAGAGGCACCTCCCTGTTTTAGAGGAGGTGCCTCTTCATGTTATTTTGTATATTCCATCACTTCAAAGGATTGAATCTTACTGAAAGCCACATAATCTTTTCTAGAAGTGAAGGGCCCTGTTATCGAACATATAGGTTTCTTTGCCCTGACCGTCTGCACGTCCATTATACCAGGCGATGAAGTCCTGTACTTCGGATGCAGTTAATTCAAATTCCTTCTCGAGACCACTGATCATTTTAATAACAAGAAGTGCGTTATCTCCAGTTGGTTCTGGTTCTGGCTCAGGCTTCGGCTCAGGATCTGGATCAGTACTTGTGATTGTATCGCCTGTCATCTCTATTTCCATGATTCCTACAGAACTACCAGACGGATCATAGTAACTATTTAGTACATTAATACGATAATACCTAAAATATTTGTCATTATTCGGTTCTACTGTTATTGGAGTTCTATCATTTTCAAATGTACCTTCAGTAACAATAGACCATGTCAAACCATCATTTGAACCATAAAATTTCCAGTCTTTTATAAGTGACTGTAGAGAGTCATTATGAAATAAAGGGGTTATAGTCATGGTATTAACTTTCTTTTTTTCGGAAGGACCGAAGTCAATTTTTAAAAAATGTCCTCCTTCAGGGGGAATTGTTGCATAAACGTACCAAAAATCTAAGTGGCTAAAATCAACAGAATCGTCAAATGCTTTCCAGCCATAGTCATTCCGTCCACCGCTTCCATAATGTGCGCTTTCACTAATAATAATAGGTCCTGGTTTATCAAAGTCAGTCATAGTTGGAACAAGGTCCTTATTGGTTTGTTGATCTTCAGCTAAACTAATGTTTTTTGACCAGAAAATAAAACGGCAGTGATTAGACCCATACTTATAAAAAGCTTACTGTACCTCTTTACAAAATTCATAAAAACCTCCTTGAACTGTTAAAAATGGATAATTTCCCTTAGGAATATATTACATTTCGATGATTTGAGCAAAACAGTAAAAGGAATAAATTCAAATCAAAGGAACGTTCAATGAAAATGTTCATATTGTGTTCAAGAAATAGAAACCCGTCCCTATTTTTTAAGGAGACGGGTTTTCTTCATAAAATACTTAAGATTGAAGGGCTCTAAGCAGCATTATATTGGGTTTTTCAACATGCATAACGCACCCACAAAACACGCGTTCACGATTGGGAGCACGAGCAATACAAGACTGCTTATTAATAAGCGAAACTCCCATTTTTTTTCATTTATTGATGCTTTGAAAATAGGGAAGAAGGTGATTCTTACAATTTCTTTAATGAAGTTCTACTGTCTTTTTCGAATGCTGTTCTTCTTGTAAAAATAATCGAACAGAAAGGGCTCTACAGCACGCCAATGATATTTAATTCGATTTGCTAACGGAACTTGGATAGGGACCAAAAACTGGGGCTAATCTTGACGGGTGCAGCTTGGGGCTAAGGCCAAAAAATTCACAGAAGTTCATAATTAGCGGGCTCCACTTCTCGGGATCGATGTAGTTCTTCTCGCCAGTCATTAGGATTTGTTCATCAACATGAACACGTATTATCTTTGCTTCAATTGCTTTTAAAGAGCTGGGCAGTTCAAAATTATGGACTTGTTCTACAACTGCCTCTAATTGAACCGGGCACTCCGCAACGCGTGGAGGCCGAATGAGGTCCGAATCTTGGGGGGTGAGCCTAGACGTTCCGAATTTATCCGGTTCAAATCGGTATCCCACATTAGCCTTGCGCTCCGGGACAGGATTTCGTCCAGTTAGTAGAGCCAGACAGTCCACCGCATGAGCAAGATCAGACGAAGGAAGATTCAAAACACATTCGCGCTCGCGCAACAAATTGGTAACGGTTTGAGATGAGCTACTCATTCCAAGCATGCATGATTGATTAAGCCACCATGCAGAAGACATAGGGGCAAGGTTGACAGAATTGTCCTCATTTAATGTGCTGATGAGTACGACTGGCGTTCCAAAGTAAAGAATTTTTGGTTCAACGACCTTGTGCATAATGCCCTCCCTCCACTATAAACAGAAAAGTTTTCCATCGTCTCAAATAAGAGACCTATTTCAAATTATAATGACTATTCTTTTCGTTATTTTGCTGTTTCATTTCGAATGAACTTTACACAACATTACCTGTGAGAAGGGGAGGGAGTAATCAATGGCTTACGTGATCTAGAGCATTCCCCAATCTGCAACATGGGGCAACCTCTTTTCTTTATATACACAAAAAATATAAAAAACATTGACATATACACTAAAATATGTGATTATCTTCTCTGTCACTTATAATGATAATCATTATCAAATGATACTTTACACCAGACATCACGTGACAAGGAGAAATGAGGAAATGAAAAAAGGAACACGAATCGTACTGGCCTGCTTGGTTGCAGTAGTCACTGCCGTATCGGCAGGTTGCGGAAGCAGCCAAACGGCTTCGGAAGCACCCAAGAAGTCTGAGACACGTGTAGTTAAGCATCTGATGGGGGAAGTGACAATCCCGGCGGAACCAAAGCGGATTGCAGACGTATCGGGAGCAGCGGAGGAGCTATTAATTTTGGGACACAAGCCGGTTGCGACGGCAAATACATACAAGACAAAAATCATGTCCCACGTAGCGGATAAGCTGACAGATGTAAAAACGGTTGGCTGGATGTGGGATGACTCTATCAATCTCGAAGCTGTGGTAGAAACAAAGCCAGATCTGATTATTATGAATAACCGCCAGCAAAAGATGTACGAGCAACTATCCAAAATTGCGCCGACTGTCGTACTGGAGACAGACATGGATAAATGGCGTGATAAGTTTAAAGAAATCGGCCGCGTGTTTGGACAAGAAGAGGACGTGAACAAATGGCTGGCTGGTTATGACGAGAAGACGAAAGGGATGCGCGAGCAACTCAAGCAAGCGTACGGCGACCAGACCTTTATGTTCCTGGCCGTAACCCCTAAATTGTTCCGCGTGTACGGAAACTATGGATATGCAGATATCTTGTTCACTGATCTCGGCCTGAAGCCGGCAGCCGGAACACCTACGGATAAAACAATGGAAATGATCGAGTTGGAAGGACTGACGAATTTTCAGCCAGACCATATGTTCCTCGTCAATTTCGGCGGAAAAGCGGATGATGTATATGCAGAACTGAAAAAGAGTCCAGTATGGAAAAGCAACAAGGCAGTTCAACAAGGCCATCTCTTTGAGGTAACCAATGAAACATTCAACATCAAAGCCTTTGGCCCAATTGGAAAGGAAATGCTCTTAGAGGAGATTGGTAGCATGTTGCTGAAAAAGCAATAACTATACGATCGACAAACAAGATGGGGCTGACCGAAAAGTCAGTTTTGACTTCCCATTTGAGGATTGTGTACTAACGTGGA
Source organism: Brevibacillus sp. IT-7CA2 (assembly GCF_949767855.1). Classification (NCBI taxonomy): domain Bacteria; kingdom Bacillati; phylum Bacillota; class Bacilli; order Caryophanales; family Paenibacillaceae; genus Brevibacillus; species Brevibacillus sp. IT-7CA2. Next base: position 247,339 of record NZ_CATKQT010000011.1, on the reverse strand, counting down.
CATGATAAAGTACATGTCGCGTTTCGGATTGTGGCCTGAGGACCTAATCTTTCAAAGGTGGCTGGTATTCTCCTAGTCAGTTTCCTAAAAGGCAATCGGGACAAATAGTGAGGCAGAAGCTGGTGAAAAACGAAATGTTTTTCCCAGCTTCAATTACTTTTTGAAACCTGTTCGCCGGTTACTCTTCGTCCTTCTGTGAAATAATAGATTGTCTACGATTCAGCAAATTACCAGGGTCTCTTCACGGATCAATAAGTTCCCGAAGGCTATTGAATCGGTTGAGCTTCTTAAGGAGTAGTCCGAGTAATCACATTTCCGTTCCGATCTTTAATAGTTCTTCTAACAAAGGGCTATTCTCTCGAGAATCTCGTAAATGTACGAAAGTGCTAAACGCCATCAAAGAAGCCATTTACAAAACACACGTTTTGTAAAATGGCTCCGGGAATTGTAACAATCTTATTTTAGAAGTGCGAAAGATTCATTTATTTTCAAATCACCATACAGTTGGTCAAACAGCTTGCCATCTTCAGATTGGGAATCAAACGGATTGGACTGTGGCGTTGTATAGACATATACCATGTCATTTGATTCTGCAATGGATGTCCCTACAGGCGGCCCTTCTTCGCTAGAGAGGCGAGTCCAATCAGTTTTCGTGAAAACGGAGATCATTAGAAGCGTTTCTGAACCTTGTCCATCCTTCGTCGCATAATCGAATTGCACTACATGCTTGGCTGATGGTAGAATTTTGTCTGCATCTACACCTGCATATTGGTTCACCTTGTAGTGCCCGTTCCAAGAAGTTGGCGGCTTAAAGCTGAAATTTGCTTGAGAGTTAGTGTAAAGGTCAGTTTTTTCGCTTTCCTGTGCAACAGGCTGTGCAGAGTGTTCTACTTTGCCATTGTTAACAGCGAGGATGATGCCGATCACTACGACGGATGTCAGTATGGTGCCGACGATGATTTTTTTGAAATTCATGTTGGTTTCCTCTCTCTTCGTATAAGGGGTAAAGTTGTTTGTAAGTGAATTATAAACGAAAGACATATGAAGGTCGTTACAGAAAAGAGACATTTTTCTATTCCATAAAACTTATTGGGTCAATAAGGCACCTGACAAATGTGATCACAAATCCCGTGAGACCTCCAGCGACGGCAACGTTCATAACACTCTATATCCAATCGTATTCTTCTTGAGTCTAGATACGGGAGACATAACGTTTCACAATCTTCATGAGGTGGACTTACACGTCTACATTTCGTTCATACATTCTTGTAAGCTAGGAAGAAATTCAACCAATTGACCATTTACTTTCTTGAATCGCTTAGACTTAGATTTTTTCTTTTTCAAGTAATATCCCCGACGATCTAGGATAGTGTACGAACTCAATTACCCTTTTGATTGGCCAAATATACGAATATCTCGAAAATGTATGTAGATCAGTATTCAGGAACGTCACCAAGGTCAAGGATGATCGCTTGCATTATCAGAAACTTGACGAACAACACGGTATAGGCTGACATTGAAATAATGTGTAGGGAAGAAAGAGCGATGCAAATATGTATAAAGCCCGTCCTCACAATCAAGACGGGCTAAAAGCTATTCATGTTTTATTGAATCGTAAAAGTAGCTACGATGACATTTTGATCCTCATAGGAATAGGGAGCTTGAAATTGTACGTAGCGATACCCGTCCGTATCAGCCTTAATGATGATACCTGTTGTACCGCTCCAAATCTGTTTGTTTTGAGCATTATAAACTGTGTAATTAGCAAAGCTGCCTCTTGGATTAATACGGAGCTCCTGCCCTTTCTTTAGATAAATGGCTTCTTTTGGACTTAACTGCCCAGGTGTAAGGTAGTAATATTTGGTGAATTGTTGTTCTTGTTTTTGTTGCTCCAAGGCTACTGTGTCTGTTTCACCTTGTACTTGAGCATTGGTAGAAGCGGAAGCATATACAGGTGCGCCAGAGAGGAGTAAAGCGAGCATCGAAATAGAGAGAAGCTGTTTTTTCATACCTTGTACACTCCTTAGTATCAATTCTGATCAAATTCTAAATACACGAACTAAAGATAATTATACTCAAATTGAACGAAATGGTAAATATTTACATGAAAAAACAAAAGATTGTCTATTCATATTTCTTGACCACAACTCTCTATTACGGTGGTAGTCATGGAAAACGACACGGATTATCTTGTAGCAGGGATATCTCTCTAGAAGGCATTGGAGAAGCTAATTCCTATGTCGAAGGGGACGGCGATTCTCTTGTATCTGTTCAACGGCGACAAAAGGAATGCCTCTATAATGCAGAGTTTATTTAAGCTAATCAGCAAACGAACAGGCTTGCATAGAATGAGCGGTTGGGATAAATCATTTTTCATTGAAATAAGCCTCGGAATGATGAAGCGTTCCGAGGCTTATTTCAATGATAGTAGCTCATATTATTGCCCACAATGAGTTGAAAAGATGGTGAGAGCGAACCTCCCAGAGCTATACGTACGGTCCGGGAATATTGCCGCATTTGAGCGATACAATGAGCAGCCGGTTGGGTAACTGGGGCTGTCAATTTAACAAAATGCTCACTAAGTAAAGAAGGTGAAGGCTAATGATGAATTGCGTTGTGTTTTCAGGTATAGGGATGTTTCTAACAGTTAAAATGTTTATCTTGTGATAGTTAAGGTAACGTACCAGATCATGACGGAATGCTTGAGTTAAAAAGAAATAGATGATGATGGAGGGGGGCACATAAACGCCGCACCAATGGTTCTACTCGATCCTCTATAGGATCGAGTAGTCAAAAAGTCCCAGGTGGTCGGGGATGAGTGCTTACGGGTGGTATCGGTGGGGGATTAGGATGGAGTGGGGGAAGTGGTACAGGAGTTGGTGGATGAGGATCGAGATGGTGTGGTGGCCATGGGGTGGGTGGGTCAGGAACTGAACCCGCTGGCGGGAAGTGTGGATCAGGTAAATTACAATCTGGTGGACACTCAGAATTAGCTTTGGGATCGTCATTTGTTGGTGTCAAACTGAACTACCTCCTTTACATGTTTTTAGTATCTAATGATTGAAAGGAACTTATACAAATTAGTTAGGGTGATAAGGAGAGTGTTCAGGTATGGCAATATCATCGGATGTCAAAGAACGAAGGAACATACCTTTTATCAAACGCGGGATGCGGGTGGAAGTTGACGGACAAATAGGAAATATACCCAGGAATATTATTTTATGACTTTTAAGATCGTCCAGAAACATTTCAGGAACTATTAGACGGTACCTATTATACAGTTCGAGATAATCATGGTCAGCTTACCGGCTTCTTCTGTTTGGGGCTCAATGCTCAAGTCCCAGAAGCTCGAAAGCAAAATCTTTACAAGGGTGAGAACGTGTTGGATATCGGGCTCGGAAAAAACCAGATTTGACAGGGAAAGGGATTGGCTTTTCGTTTTTACAGGCTGGGATCGAATTTGCCAAACTGCAATTTGAACCAAAATATCTACGTTTAAGTGTTGCTAGCTTTAATAGTAGAGCACGGCCTCATTCGTAAACAAAGGGACCCCCTTTATCGTGATGACGATGGAAGTGGAGCATCTTGTATAGGTAGAGTGCAGAGCTTGCCATTTAACGTAACAGAAATTGTGATGAGGCTGTAGAATTATCGGTTTTGAAGTAAATCGGTTGTACAAAAAAATGCCCCTAGCAAGCGGCACAAAAGACTCCTAATCTGATGATCTAATCGCTAATAAGTGAAAAATAAATAATATTCTGAAAGTATGTAGTTATAACAAAACAAACTAAGCGATCCAGCAGAGGTTGGTTGCTACCAGTTGTGATGCAACAAGTGTGCTGATCGGGAAAGGGTTCGTCTCTCTACATTGTCTATGCAGGAAGAACGGTATGAAAAGCGAATCGAAGGAATGAAAAGCTTTGAAAACAAAGTCCGGAATTAAATGATTTCGCTATCGGTCTGTGGGTAGCGAGCATTGGATAGTTCTAGAATGCAAGATGGAAGGAATGCATATGAACAGTATTGAAAGGCACATAGGCGTATCCGTACACACTTAAATAAGTTCTCAATCGAACTATAGTAAACTGATTAACAAGAGAGCTATACAGTACGAGTTAATAGGTTCCTAACATGAAGACGTGAAAGGCGTTAAGCCGCTCGGGGAAAGAACCGGGCGGCTCTTTTGTTGAAATCGTAGGTGAAGGACATACCACTGAAAAAGTATTGTCATATGACAGGGTGTCCAGATCTAACCTCTCCACAAAACTACACTCCTTCTACTAAAGTGTAACGTGGGAGGATTGGACAAAAAGATGGGATCAAAGCTCAATGATGTCAAAGAGGGTGAAAGAGGGCAGCTTAGCCGCCCATAACATTGGACAGAAATTAGCACTCATCACAACTGCAAGCAACAATTGTTAATAAAACGAAAAGAACCAAAACTAAAGCAAAATTGTCGTCAAAGAATCCCATGGATATCACCCCTTCAAGTGTATGAGGAATAACCTCAAACTCAAGCTATGCAAATTGATGAGCTATGTAAGGGCGATATCACAGTAAGTGGGAAATTTGGGCAGGCAACAAACTGTTACTTGTTATGTCCAACAGATCAATAATGTTAAATCAGCAGGGGGATAAACGACGAAAAAAGGCTATCCCTTAGCCACATTCAGGGCATTTGGGACAGCCTTCTTGGAACTTAGTTACCTCTACCAAGGGCATAAGCATCTGCCATGATAAATAATGCATGAATCTCCGCAAGGCTCAATTGAATAATTTGAACCTAGCTTTTTCAGGAGCTTCTTCAGCATGATCATTCACCTCCTTGGTAGATGTATTTTCCATGTATTACCATTCTATCGTAAGTAAGTGATTTAAGAACATGAATTTTTTTATAAATTGTGTGCGGCGTCAAAGTTTCAAGCCGGTTTGAAGAACTATGAAATAATCTGAAGTGATTTCGTCAAAATTGGAGTCTATCTTCTTAAGATACTTCCATTAAGTCTTCAGATTCGATCTGCAGCATTTCCATTTCAAATTGTTGTGATTTCCACACAATGATCTGACCCATGCAAAGCTGTGATTCATGAATAACTCGTGAAGAAGGGTCATGAACAATCATGGATTTTGTAATGTAGTATGTGTTCTATGTAAAATTCGGAGATTTACGCTGCATCAAAATCGAAAAGAACATGATCGCTCCAGAGCCTATAAAGCCAATTACACTCATCAGCGTATCATAGAGGTGATACTGATGGGTAAATACTTGAGCAATAGAAAGTCCCCACAAAAGTGTAGGAAGAGACAGGAAGATATGTATTTTTCCATTATGCGTGAACCTGACATAGATTAGAGCTACTACCGTAGAAACGAGATAACTGAAAGAGAAAAGGATCGTGTCCCAGGGCGAAATGGTTACTGGAATATCACTTGAAAGAAGCGATTTACAAGCCCAAAGAATAAAGAACCAAAAAGCAAAGGCCAAACCTATCATCATTTTCAAAAGACTTTTCATGCTTTCTTCTCCCTGCTAAATACGTTTGCTTATTAAGACGAGGAACACAAAGAAAACGATTCAATAGAAAGTGAAAATGAAACTAGTTCTTTTACAAATCGGTAATTGAAAGCTTCAATCTATAAATGTTATTTCACAATTTGATCCAGCTTTAAATTGCTTGATTAGTGAAATAGTATCACGAATGAAAAAAGAAAAACATCATACCGATAGTTAAAAAGTCGGTGCATGATGTTTGATTAAAATAACGATGTAGAATTTACGTTGCTTCCTTTTACCTTTACTATTTCATATCAATCATAAACTTCTTTATATCCCTTAGCACCTTTGTCGCCAACAATCACTTGTAATTTGTTTTGGTAGATGTCGTTTATGGAGTAATTGTCGTTGTGGAACTTGGACAATTGTTTCTTTCCGAGTTCATCTCAGTCTTTATTGGATGTGTTGGTGTTAAGCGCTATAAGTCGGCCATCCGCAATACCCGTCAGCTTCACATGGTACACGTTGTTCTTTTGCGCTGCTAACAGCAGGAAATGAAAGCGATAGAAGTAATGCAGCAGCAATACCAAACAGAGCAAATTTTTTCATAAATCTTCCCCCTTATAAGTAGGAACGAAATTAGGATGATAGGCAGACGGAAAAAGACCATCCCTCTGCCACGCAAATAGCTGTTAGGACGGCCTTTTTAAGTACTATCTGACATTAAGCGGGACACATGCAATGTTTTCCTGCTGGTATGCACTCCCGAGGACATGGGCGGATGGAGTTAGCACCAATTTTTTGAAGTAATTTCTTAAACATTGTTATTCACCTCCTGAATTGGAAGAATATAACTTACGATTCTATAATAACACATATACATTCCAGTCAACATATAAAATACCAAAAATTCGGAAAATAAAAATCTGCTAATGATGTCAGCGACCAAATACAGTATTCCCTCCGAAGATCGAGATAGAAATTGAAGTAAGAAAGTAACTAAAAGAAACAAGCTGATGTCGATCGAGTTTCGACGTCAGCTTGTTGTTTGGACAGCGTTATCCCACTTGTTTTGTTTAGCCAATATATCTGATCAGGTTCCTAGTTCCTGTACTATCCACTATCACCCATCCGGCTGGAATAGGGGAGCCTAGCATTACCCAAATTTGCTCACCAAATGCAGCATTTTTGATTTTAGTAGTTCCGTGCTTAGTCTTAGTTGATTTTGAAGAAGTTTCTTTCCCTTTCCAGTCATTCTGGGTAGTGCTTGCTGCGAAGGTGAGCGGTTTCTCCTGTAAAGCGAGTGTTGCTCATTGGGCGGTTGTGGCTAAACTTGGTACCGTGACAACAGAGCTTACTGCTAGAATCATCGTGGCTTTTTTAATCATTTGCAACAACTTTTCTTGAAAATGATAGTCAATCGCGAAGTTTGTGGCAAGTCTGTATGGGAGTGATACACGTCATTTGAAACCGATCACAAACTGACGTATAATCAGGTATTATTGATTAATCACTAAAAAGGAGGCGGTTTTTGCAATGACGTCGGTCAATCGTAAAACGGAAATCATTTCTGCTGCCATTGAAGTCTTTGCTGAAATCGGATATTTCCGGGCAACGACAGCGCAAGTAGCAGAGCGTGCAAAGATTTCTCAGCCATATATTTTCAAGTTTTTTGCATCAAAGGAAGCTTTGTTACAGGCAGCCTTGGAGGCGTCGTGGGAGCGGATCATTGACTCTTTCCGTCTCGTTGTGGAGTCCGCATCCAAAGAGCAATTGGAAACAGATTTAATCAAGGCATATGAAAAGATTTTGGCTTCCCATCAAAATGAGATACTTCTTCAAATGCAGTCCCAGACGATTCAAGAGCCTTCGATTCGAGAGGCAATGCGCGAAGGATTTCGGGAGGTTCGTCAGATCGTCCTAACAGCTTTTCGTGAAGCGGGTATCGCGAGTCCGGAAGAGAGAACACTTATTTTCCTGGCAAGAGGAATGCTGTGTAATATTTCAGCAGCTTTGGACATGCCAGAAATAATGGAGGTGTAGCGGAGAAAAAATTGCGACAATTAGTTATTGACTAATCACTAACTAAAACGTTATAGTTCAAATCAGTTAGTGATTAATCAATCACAAATAAAACGAGTGGAGATGATCCGAATGAAAAAAGCGATTGTCGTCGGGGTAACAGGCGGAACGGGAGCGGCTATTCTGAAGGAGCTCATCAATCGAGGGGTTGAAACGATTGCTTTTGGACGTTCTCGACAAAAGCTAGAGCAAATGGCGTCAGAGCTAGGGAGTCCAGCACATTTGTCACTGGCTGTCGGGGATGCATTCCAGTCTCAAGACATCGTAACAGCCTCGGAAGGAGCGGATGTACTATTCCATTGTGCAAACGTCCCTTATCACGAGATGGTAAATAAGCTGATCCCACTTGGCGAAGCCGTCATGGAAGCCGCCAACAAGAGAGGTTTGAAGGTTGTTGCGGTGGACGGCATTTATCCATACGGGAGAAAGCAGATGGAACCAGTAACGGAGGAGCATCCAAAGCAACCGCATACGAAGAAAGGGAAAATCAGGTTGGCATTTGAACAGATGCTGTTTAGCAGTCGCTGGGATCATGCGCGAACGATGATCGTCAGATTACCGGATTATTACGGACCTACTGCTAATCAAGCATCGTATTTGGGTTCAACACTTGAGGCAATTGCGGCTGGAAAACCCGGGTTTTTCATTGGGAATATGCATGTTCCTCGCGAGTTTGTTTATTTGCCGGATGCGGCGAAGATGATTGTAGAGTTGGCCAGTCGTGAGTTTGCTTATGGACAAAACTGGCACATTCCAGGTGAAGGCACCATTTCCGGTCGAGACATCGTTCGAATCGCTCAAAAAGCAAGTGGTACCGTGAAACCTGTCATTCCTCTTGGGAAAATGGGTTTGTCTTTGCTGGGTATGTTCGTCCCAGTGATGAAGGAGGTTGTCGAGATGCTGTACTTAACCGAAAAACCGTTGATCCTTAGCGGAGAAAAATATAAACGGCATATTGGACCGATCCCAGCGACGAAGTTCGAGGAGGGTATAACGGCAACGATCCAGCATTTGCAGAATCGTACTTCCATGAAATAAATGATAGTTGTTAGTTATTGATTAATCACTAACAAGTGGACTTCCACAATTCTTTTAAATATTCCTTTACAGGAATATTCCCCTTAGTGTATATTTTACCTAACAAGATCATCACAATAACGCTGAAGGGGATGAGATGAACGTAGAATCCATCATGTAACGAGGTGAGTGGCATGTCGGGGATGAATCCGGGCATGGACATGGCGACGCTGAGTGCTTTGGCTGAACCGAATCGTATGAAAATCGTCGAACTTTTGCGCGATGGTCCTCTAACTGTAGGGGAAATCGCCGAACAACTGGGGCTTCGCCAGCCCCAAGCCTCGAAGCATTTGAAGGTGCTTAGTGACAGCGGGATCGTAGATGTGAAGGCCGAAGCCAATCGCCGATTTTACAAACTCAGGCCCGAGCCCTTCCGAGCGCTGGATTCTTGGGTGAGGTCATTCCAGCGTGTTATGGAAGAAAGATTCGATAATCTGGAAGACTATTTGCGGGAACTGCAAAACAAGGAAAATACTTGAGATCCATTCAAATGAATGAGGAGGAATTGATATGTCAAGAAACACTATGGTATCAAGGGTAGAGAACGAGCGGGTGCTGGTACTGGAGCGTGTATTCGACGCGCCCAGAGATCTCGTGTTCAAGATGTTTAAGGAGCCTGAGCATCTCAAGCGTTGGTGGGGACCGAAAGGCTGGGAACTCCCGGTTTGTTATGTCGATTTCCGACCAGGCGGTGTTTGGCACTATTGCATGAAATGCGTCGATAAGAATCAAGGTGATTTTTACGGCATGGAATCTTGGGGCAAAGGCGTTTATAAGGAAATTGTTGAACCAGAGAAAATCATCTATACCGATTACTTTTCAGATGCAGAAGGCAACACAAATGATACCATGCCTTCGACAGAAGTTATGATGGAATTCATCGATATGGGTGGTAAGACGAGGCTGGTCAGCCGTTCTGAATATGTATCTGCGGAAGCTCTCAAAACTGTCATGGACATGGGTATGCTAGAGGGTATCACCCAAACGTGGGATCGTTTGGAAGAGAGTCTGACCGAGATCAAGTAAGGGACATATAGGAAAGGCCGCCTGGCATGAAGACCCGGCGGCTTTTTCAATTTCGTTGCAGAGTTATTTCACCATCAGTGCAATAAACTCGTTCAGCTTATCTAGCGAAATGATATTTTGATTGCACGTCGCACTGTCTTGGCAAATGTAGTTTCCTTTTTTCAAATATGTTCCATCCCCAGAGCTCTTTGCTTCAAGGACGAACATGCCGATTTCTTCAAAGCGATTACAGAGCGCACAAAGGCCTTTTTTATTTACATTGGTAAACTGCCCATGAATGCCAATCAGTTTTCCTTCGTGGTAAGCGACAATATACTTCTTTTCCGTCGCAGTGTCTAGCCAGCCCACATAAGAGATTTCTGAAAAATCGATCTCAGCTAAATTCGAGATTTTAAGCTTCTTTACTTTTGGAAAGAGCTTCTTAATAGAAGACTCTGTGAGAGCAGGGAATGGAATCACAAACGGTGAAAGCTGGTGCAAAAACTGTTTTCCTTCTGCTTTTTCTTTAATCGAGTCAATCGGATACAAAATCTCTTTTTGTTCTTCTGTCATGTTCGGGAACAACTGAAAGATTTCTTCATGGGCGATTTCTTTTCGAGCACGAATCACATTGACATCTGTACTGGTCGCATAGGCGTTCATGATTGCTTGAACGCGTGATTGAATGAAGTGATACTGATGTGTATGGATAAAAGGTTCCATCTTGCGGTTCCTCCTGTTTCTGTCTTGTAAGGTGGGTTCCTCTTTACTTTAGTGTGTTTGCAAGAGAGGAGAAAGGGAGAAGACTTTTCACAAAAAAACTCGCCATAAAAAAGCACTGACAACCTGTATGAAAAGGTCGCCAGTGCTTTATAAACGCCTATTTGGTGTACACGATTTTTTTTATCGTCTCTGTAGACAAAAAGTATTCCTCCGCTAACTGAGAAATAGCCGTTCCGGCCCGAAAGCTGCTTTTAATAGCCGTATTCCGCTCATCGAGGAGTTTTCTCCCGCCAGTGCGCGTCCCCCATTTTTGATGGGTTACTTTTGTCTTCGGAATGTAAATGGTTTCTCCTTGCACGTACTTTTGAATTTCTGCGAGTAACGATTCAGGAAGGATTAAATTTGCTTTCACACATTTCATTTCTGCTCGCTCCTTATTTATAAATAGGCAAATAAGGGGCAAAGCCAAGAAATAGGAAATGAGATACGCAAATGAAGGCGATGATTCGATTAAACGAGAGACCACCTCATGCAAAGTATCGCCTCACTATTTCTAGGCTTTGCATGAGCCGTTGCGGTATGTGGCAAATTGAGAGCATTCGCCATTCGTACACCCCCCTCGAGGTCCATTTTAAAAACGGTGTCCCCTCTCCTTTTCGGAAAGGGAGTATTTGTAATTATATAAGAAAATGACTTTTTTGTATAACGTTACTTACAAAAATGTAAGTGGATATGTAAGGAAAGGCGATGGTAATCATCTCTATCGACTGCTGGAGAACAAAATGTGATGGTTATGAACAAACCGATGGCCCAATCGCTGCTGGAGAAGGAACTGCTGAGAAAAGTAGATGCGGGGAATAACACGACACCAATAGATACCTTGCCACAGATCACAAGCGACGCAGGTGTATACTTTGCTAAAAATGAAACGACCAATCTGACTGTTGGCCCAAACAAGCTCACGTATCAAGGCAATGTGATCATTGGCGACGGGCGGAGCTATGCTGATCTTTTCGTGATTGTGGATGATGCCACTTGGGAACAAGTAGAGGGAACCGCCAAAAAAGTCTCGGTATGGGGATATAACAAATATCCTAAGAATGAGATGGGTACTTTTAATGTGGAAACGGAACAGCTCGTTCACATGAAAGAAATGGACACAAAGAAATAGAAAGAAAGGTAGACTTATGGTCTACCTCGCGGCTGTATCGGGAGCATTGCAGGTGTATGGGTTCCATCGCGAAAAACCATGAAATGATAAAACATTTACAGTCCATGGAAACTCCTATATAGTTACAATAATGAACGTGAAAAGAGGTTTTGATTGTATATGATGAAACTCATAATCGCTAAGTAAAATTCGAATGAATTTTATATGGGAAAAGGTCAAATGAAGGGCATGCCCTTTGTTTATTTTTTATACCTTTTTTCAAAAGCGATTAGAAGGCATTATATCTCATCAAAACAAATTTCACGTTTGTGCATGATATCTATTTTGTTCGGGATAGGTATCTTCATCACAACGATAAATTTGACCATGAGAAGAGAATTCTTCTTGTGGTCTTTTTTATTGGAAAGAAGGGATTGCTGAAAAGGAATGAATGATGACAAACAGCACAAACAACAGAATGGGAGGTTTTTACATGGGTGAATATCGATTGATTAGCGACTACAAGCATATCGAAAAATACAAAGAGAGCTTTAATGACCTCGCCAAGCAGATCTTTCAGCTCGATTTTAAAGAATGGTATAACAAAGGCTATTGGAATGACAACTATGTCTGCTATTCCTATTTGGATGGGGATCAGGTTATTGCTAACGCTTCTACCAGTAAGATGATCGTGACATCTAATGGCAGAGACTATAAGGCACTTCAGATCGGAACGGTCATGACGCATCCTGCCTATCGCAACCAAGGATTGGCAGCGAAATTGATGAACCATATTCTTGAAACATGTGAGAAGGAATACGATTTTATTTATTTGTATGCCAATGATACCGTGCTCGATTTTTATCCGAAGTTCGGATTTGAGAGAGTACAGGAAAGTAGTTTTCGCTTATTGGCATCTGATTTGAAAAAGCAAGTAGGACAAAAATCAGTCTTGCGCAAGCTAGATGTTGATAATGAGGCTGATTTTATTGTCATGAAGGAATTTGCTTCCAAAAGAATCCCCGCTTCATCGAGACTAGGTATCAAGGATAGCGAGCATCTGTTGATGTTTTACTTGCTGCTCGTTTTTCGGGATGCGATCTATTATGTCGAAGAGGAGGATGTGATTGTCTTATTGGAACGAGAAGACGACCAACTGCATGTATTTGATCTTGTAAGTAAAAAACCAGTTGATCTAGAAGCGGTCATTTCTCATTTGGTAACGACTGAGACAACGATCATTCATTTTCACTTTATGCCGGATAGTGAGAATGAAAACATCCAATCTGCATGGATGACAACGACGGATGATGTCTTATTTGTTCGTCCCTCGTTAAAAATGGAGACAGAACATTTTCGTTTTCCCCTTACTTCACACGCATAAAAGGTTTGAAATGACACATCGTGTGAAACAGTAAAATAGAAGAAAAAAGCAGACGTCCAGTATGGAAGGATGTGAGGGGAAAAGCATGTGTGGCCGTTTTACTCTCGTAACGAACTTGGAAAAATGGAAGGCACGGTTCCAAATCGAAGTCATTCCATTTGATGCAAAGCCACGGTACAATATTGCACCGGGTCAGTTCATTCCAGCGATTATTGCTGATCGCGGCGAGCGACGTATGGGTCAGTTGAGATGGGGGTTAGTGCCGTCGTGGGCTGCCGATGAGAAGAGCAGCTACAAAATGATCAATGCGCGTTGTGAGACATTAAATGAAAAGCCCGCATTCAAACAGCTTTTCGCCCGAAAGCGATGCATTCTTCCTGCTGACAGCTTTTATGAGTGGATGAACGCCATCACAGGGAAGCAACCGATGCGGATCATGTTGAATACCGGGGAACCCTTTGCTTTTGCTGGCCTGTATGATACGTGGACGAATCAAGAGGGAGAAAAAGTACATACCTGCACGATTGTTACGACAAAGGCGAATGAGCTCATCGAGAATATACATGAGCGAATGCCTGTCATCTTAAAGAAAGATGACGAGGACTTATGGCTTGATCGGGAGAAGTATGATCGGTTGCAGCTCCAGTCGCTGTTTACCCCCTATGATTCCAGCGAGATGATGGTGTATCCGGTATCCATCAAAGTGGGAAGCCCCAAAAATGATGATCCTTCCTGTATTCAAGAAGTAGGGATCAGCTCATTGTTTGAGGATTAATCCTTTCGTAGGAGCTGAACTCTTTTTCGTAATTCCTGTTCGGTTAACGGCTCCAAATGCAACAAAGCCTCGTATGGATCATCACCCGGAATATGAAAGTATCGAGCAAATGCTGGCTCTGTTTTGATGCCACTTTGCTTCAGAGCTCTGATATGTTGGTACGCATCCAAGCCTCCTATGTCTAACAGTAGTGCTTCGATGTCCATATGACGATAGGCGTTTTGCTTTTCGACAGCTACCGGTTGAGCAAACACTTCAAACCAAAAGTCAGCTGTGAAAAACGAAATAACGCACGTGGGAGTACTTTTTACATCTAGGTGTGTCACTTCAAATCTGGGCAAGCAGCCAAATGCTGTACGAACAGCCTGCTCAAACTGTTCCAGATCATGACTCTCGCAAATAATGTCCAGATCGCTTTGCTTGACGTCAATGTTTAATGGGATGGTTCCGGCAAGCACTGGACGGTAATCGGATAGTACCTCCATGATGTGCGTCTGTTGAATCGCTTCCCACGCCGCTTTTTGGCGCATCGTTCCTCTGCCCAAGTAAGAGAGATCATGCCAATTTCTCAAGAGACTACCTCCATGTCTACTTTCTTTTAAAATAGTTTAGACAAAAGTGAATAAGTACGCAACGAAATCGGTAATCACTCGTATACCTAGATGAAGGGAGTGTAGTAGATGGAAATATTTTTGTGGGTAGTGGTTGTGTTATTGTTCTTGCTAAGCATCGCAGGAATTTTTTTACCCGTTTTACCTGATACGATATTACTGTGGGCGGGCTTTTTGCTCTATCACTTTTTCATTGCAGATCCGGGAGCGGGATTGCCCGCATCCTTTTGGTGGGGAATGGTCGTTCTAAGTATTCTGCTTTATGGTGCTGACTTGCTGACGAACATGTACTTCGTAAAAAGGTACGGAGGGTCCAAGTGGTCGTCCATTGCTGCTGCGGTCGGAATTATCCTCGGGATCTTCGTTTTCCCACCGTTTGGTATGTTGATCTTGCCGTTCGTATTCGTCGTCCTGGTAGAGTTGATGGTGCAGAAGCAGTCGATGGAGCGAGCAGTGAAAGCGGGCGTAGGCTCACTGATCGGATTTTTGGGCAGTGCGGTCGTAAAAGTCATATTGCAAGTTACAATGATCATCTGGTTTTTTGTCGCCAGATAACATACAGAAAACGAAAAGGACAGCCGAGGCTGTCCTTTTTTACGTGGAAACTAGTGAATGAGTCGATATACACCGATGACTTTACCGAGAATGGTGACATGCTCCAGAATGATCGGTTCCATCGTGGCATTTTCCGGTTGGAGACGGAAGTGGTTCTTTTCTTTGAAAAATCTTTTGACGGTCGCTTCGTCTTCTTCTGTCATGGCTACGACAATGTCACCATTGTTCGCTACGTGCTGTTGGCGAACAATTACGTAATCTCCGTCGAGAATCCCGGCATCAATCATACTGTTCCCGGAGACGCGCAGCATATAGACCTTGTCAGAAGTCACGATATTGTCTGGAAGCGGGAAGTATTCTTCCACATCCTCAATGGCAGTGATCGGTTGTCCAGCGGTTACTTTTCCGATTACTGGGACACGGACGACAGAGTCTTCGAAATTGTCTTGAAAACGATCTTCATCTGATAGCAATTCGATGGCGCGAGGTTTGGTAGGATCTCGACGAATGAGGCCTTTTTTCTCTAAGCGTGCCAAATGCCCATGTACCGTTGAGCTGGAAGCTAGTCCAACAGCCTCCCCAATTTCACGTACAGAAGGAGGATATCCTTTATCACGAACTTCCTTTCGTATGAACTCGATGATGGCTTGTTGTCTACTCGATAATTTTGACATAGAAAGACACCCCTGATTTCTCGAACATATTTTCCTATATTATACCATGGGAGCTTGCGTTCGACAAACATAAGTTCGATTCTTTGTTGACATGAACATATGTTCTCATTTATCATGAGGTTACAAGTGATTAGAACGTATGTTTGCGAGGAGGCCATTATTATGAATTCATCGACAGAACGAAATCGTTTCGAGAAAAAAGAAGAACGTCGTGTTCGTTTTGGTATCACGAGAGGACAAGCTCTCTTGTTTCTTATTACATTTACTCTCTTTTTTTACTTATTGACCGAACTAGTGTTTGCTTCTTCACCAATGGAGGAGCCACAAGGTATAGAAGTAACCGTACAATCTGGAGATAGCCTATGGTCGTTAGCTGTTCAATACAATGCAGATCAGCATATGGATGTTCGCGACTATATAATAGAAATTAAGGATGCGAACGGTTTAGAGAGCAACAGGATTTACCCAGGTCAGACTCTCATCCTTCCTGATACTCCGTAAGTGTTCGGCTGTCTTGCGGGATCATTCGAATGTGGTATAATGAAGCGGCACTACTACAGAGTGGGAGGAACCAGCAGTGGTATCTGACGCAGAAATTAAACGCATTAACGAATTGGTCAAAAAATCTCGCGAAGAAGGTTTGACCGAAGAGGAAAAGCTCGAACAAAAAGCATTGCGCCAAAAGTACATTGACGCCGTTAAGCTTTCATTGAGAGCAAATTTGGATTCCATCCGTTATGTGGAAGACCTTGAAGAAAATAAGCCAAAACAGTAAGATAACAATTACTGATACGACAGACATCCTCGCTTGACGCTAGGGTGTCTTTTTCTGTGACATACATAACGCTTTGATAGTCAGGGAGGGAGAGCGATGGCGTGGATAGCTGTGGCAGTTGGAGGAGCAGTTGGCTCACTTTTGCGCTACCTATTGTCTTTGCTTGCGAATCAGCCGGGATGGCCGTGGGGAACTTGGATCGCCAATGTTTGTGGATCTTTGATCATCGGCATCTTGTTCGTGCTGGGGAAAGAACGTGGCATTTTATCTCCGACAATCTATCTATTATTTGCAACGGGGGTCATGGGAGGATTTACGACGTTCTCTAGCTTCTCCTTGGAAGTGGTCTCTTTTTGGGGAGAAGGTCACCTGTTGCGTGGCACTTTGTACGCTCTTCTCAGTTTGGGAGTCGGACTACTTTCTTGTGCGGCTGGAATATGGTTGGCTAGGCAATGGTCCTAATACGTCCAATGACACGATACATGTGAGGGGGAATGAATGTGAGTACACAGCATCGTGATTATGAATGGGAACAAAAAAAGCTGGATGAAACAATTTCAGCGATCGACGAAGAAATGGAGCAGCTTCGCAATGATATTCGCGAGGCAACAGATGACTATGTGAAACAGGTCGTTAACTATAATAAGGCTAAGGATTTGCGCTACCTCGAAGATCAGGGGCGAGAGAAGCCTTATTTCGGCAGAGTGGATTTTTTGAAAGATGAAATCTACGAGCTGGATCAGGTATACATAGGAAAACGAGGAATTGTACGCAGCGATACGTTTGATTCTGTCGTCGTGGATTGGCGTGCGCCTATCGCCAGTCTTTATTATTCCGGTGAGAGCAAAGACGCGTTTTACCGGATGGGACGCGAGATTGTGCGTGGTGAAGTTCGATTGAAGCGTAATTTTGCGATCGAAGACGGAAAGATCGTCGGCATCTATGATGGAGCGGTAAAAGAAACGATTAACCGCGAAATGGGGCATCCCGACGAGTTTTTGCAAGAGGGCTTCATCGATGAATTTTTGGCAGCCAATCTGAATCAGGCAAACGATAGCAGGCTAAAAGACATCGTCGCTACCATTCAATCCGAGCAAAATGATATTATCCGGGCGGAAAAAGAACGGCCCATTGTTGTGCAAGGAGTAGCAGGGAGCGGAAAAACGACCATCGCGCTGCACCGACTATCCTATTTGATTTATAACTACCAGGATTCCATGATGTCCAAAAAGTTCATGGTGTTTGCACCGAACCGGATGTTTCTTACCTATATATCCGAGGTTTTACCTGAGCTCGGCGTCGATGACGTTCAACAGTCTACCTTTGTAGATTGGGCAGCGCGTCTTGTGAAGCCACTGCTGCCAAAAGGATGGAAAATCGTGAGCCCTGATAAGCCTCTTCAATTGTTCTTTGAAGAGGGGCAGGATGAGCGCCAGCAAGAAATGACGCGAAACAGGCTTCGCTTCAAAGGATCGCTCGCTTGTCGAGAGGCGCTGGAGCAATACATTCGTCATATCGTCGAAACAAGAATTCCTTTTAAGAAGCTCAGCTTTTTATACAACAAAACGAAGCAAGTCTTTTCAATTCCGGGTGATTTTATTCGCCAATGCTTCCTGGAGCAATTCGCGAATATGCCGTATCATCGCAGGGTAGAAGCGCTTCGCAAGCATTTGAAACAAGAAATGAACAAGCAATTATTTGCCCATTTGCGAGAGCGAAAAGTCGATTTGGACAAAGAAAGCTTGTACAAATTCGAGAAAATGCTGGAGCAAATACTGGATACATACCTGACTTCGTTTCCAAGACTGGAAATCTTCGCAGCTTATCGCGAGCTGATTGCTGACGAGGAATTGCTGCGCAAGCTCGTACCTGCTGACATTTCAGACGAAGTTGTGCGTGATGTGACGCAGTCAAGTGCTGCGCTGTTTGCAGAGGAGAGATTGGAGCCGGAAGATATCGCGCCATTGCTATATTTGCAGCACATTGTTGAAGGAATGAATAAGGCAGAGCATTTTGATCATACGGTCGTGGATGAAGCACAAGACTTGAGTGCGCTGGAAATAGCCGTCATTGCATTGGCAACCAAGCGAAACTCGCTAACGATCGTGGGAGATATTGCGCAAGGAATTCATAGCTACCGGGGGATTCATGCGTGGGAAGAGTTGACGAAGGGGATTTTTTTCCAGCTGTTTCCTTCCTATTATACGTTGTCACAAAGCTATCGTTCGACAGTTGAGATCATGCGCTGTGCCAATGAGGTGTTGCGGCAAATTGAATTGCCCGAGACGGTATTGGCAAAACCGGTTTTGCGACATGGTGAAAAACCAATCATGGTCAAGGCTCGTTCACGAGCGCAACTGTGGGAGGACATCTCTTCGCGTGTGGCTGCCTACCAGTCGGAAGGCTTCAAAACGATAGCGATTGTAGCGAAAACCATTC
The DNA here is from genome assembly GCF_949767855.1 of Brevibacillus sp. IT-7CA2. Lineage (NCBI taxonomy): Bacteria > Bacillati > Bacillota > Bacilli > Caryophanales > Paenibacillaceae > Brevibacillus > Brevibacillus sp. IT-7CA2. The sequence goes on along the minus strand of NZ_CATKQT010000011.1, from coordinate 228,595 downwards.
AAGCGAGTAAAAAAGCACATAAAGGCTTGCAAGACAAAATAGCTGATCTGACCCTGTTAGGCAGCAAGGATAATCAATTTCCGGGTGGCGTAACCGTCATGCCTGCTTTTTTAACGAAAGGCTTGCAGTTCGATGTGGTCATTTTACTGGATGTGGACGCCTATCAAAATAATGAATGGGACGCAAAACTATTGTATGTCGCGATGACGCGACCGGTCCATCGCCTTGTTATGACGCAGGTTGATGACGTTTCTTCACCGTTGCTGAAAGATTTATCGACAGAGCTGTACACCATGGCTACTGACAAATAAGAATCTACGTAGCAAAGAAAACCCTCTGCCTGTAAAAAAGCAGAGGGTTTATCTGTATCATGCTTAGTGGTCGCCTGTGTTACCTTTAGAAGGGTTGGTAATGACAAAACCTTCTTGCGGCAAGAAGAGGTAATCAATGACGATGCCATCCAGCAATGGCTCATCCTTTTTCACGATCACATCGATCTCTTTGTCGGTCGAGATCACAACATCTTCTTCTGTTGGCTTGTCCAGAGCGAGTCCGTAGTGTGCATGATCACCGTGAGCGTGAGTAATATAAACGCGCAGTTTCAATTCTTTGTCTTCTTCTTGCTCGATGATTGGAGCCAGTTGCTTGGCAGCGTTACGAGTGATTTTTAGTTTCACAGGTCAAATCCCCTAACTGTATGTAAGTTACCCCTCCATCTTAGCAAGAGGGAAATCAGGATGCAATGTTGAAAGTGTTACGATATGTCTAGAGAATGACAACAGGATGGAAGGAGAGTCATCTATGAAAATCGATTTGCGCAGCGATACCGTTACGAAACCAACCGAGGAGATGCTTCGAGCAATGGCGGAAGCGGAGGTTGGTGATGATGTTTATAGAGAGGACCCAACTGTCAATCGTTTGGAAGCGATCGCGGCTGAAATACTCGGAAAGGAAGCTGCCCTGTTCGTAACAAGTGGCACGCAAGGCAATCAGGTCGCTGTTTTGACGCATTGTGTCAACGGAGACGAGGTCATTGCGGAAGCGGATTCGCACATTTTTTACTATGAAGGCGGCGCTATGTCAGCATTGGCTGGTGTGCAAACACGAACGCTGGTTGGAGAACGTGGAGCTTTGCGTGCAGAAGATGTAGAGAGAGCGATTCGGGGCAACAATATCCATTTTCCTCGCACAAAATTGATCTGTCTCGAAAATACACATAATCGTGCTGGCGGTGCGGTAATCTCTGTCGCGCAAATGAAGAGTGTCTATGATACAGCACAAAAACACGGTATTCCCGTTCATTTGGACGGTGCTCGTCTCTTCAATGCGGCTGTGGCCCAAGGTGTTGCAGTCAGTGAGCTAAGCGCTTTTGCCGATACCGTTCAGATTTGCTTGTCCAAAGGGCTGAGTGCTCCAGTTGGTTCCATTTTGGCTGGAGATCGTGCGTTTATCGAAGAAGCGAGATGGTGGAGGAAAAAGTTGGGGGGTGGGCTGCGTCAGGCAGGGTATTTGGCAGCACCGGGCATCATCGCTCTGACACAGATGACCGAACGATTGGCAGAAGACCATGAACGGGCACAGCAATTGGCAAAAGGCTTGCGCCAGCTATCGCTTCAGGTCGAGCAAGTCGAGACGAATATCGTGATGGTGAATACAGAGCCGATTGGACAAACAGCTGTCGCCTTCTTGGAACGTTTGGAGGAAAAAGGAGTGCTCGCAGTTGATTTTGACGAGTATGTCATTCGCTTTACGACGCATCGACACATTACCGATCAACATATCGAGACCGTTGTGGAAGCAGTAGAGCAATTATTGGAAACGGTGTAATCGTTTCAATCGCTTGTAGCCAGTCCGAAGGGAAGACTGGCTTTTTTCTTTGGCCTGATAATTAATTCTAAATAATTAGACAATTTGTACAAAATATGAGTCTTTACGCGATCTGTTTTTCGCCATACCGTCTGATTTGTTTCGTCTACACTTGCGCTATCATGGTAGTGTGATAAAGCGATAGTGCTTACTAGTGTATGGAATCGAATGGAATCAAGGGGGATGGACTCGATGAGAAAGAGGATGAGCTTCATTTTGAGCTGCTTCTTACTGCTTCAAGTTTTAGCGGGATGTAGTTCAAGTGAAACGGCGGTAACGAACAAACCGAATGATCAGGCATCTCAACCAACGCAGCCAACGGGAAAAGAGATGGTATTGAATTGGAACGCAGACGGTGGAGAGCCTCCAACAGCAGATCCCGGTCTTGCTTCCGATGGCACTTCCTTTGATGTCATTACTGCCTGTTTTGAAGGATTGACTCGCTATGGACCGGATGGGAAAATAGCCAACGCAATTGCCGACAGTTATACTGTATCCGAGGATTTGACGACGTACACGTTTACATTGAAAACGAATGCGAAATGGAGCAACGGAGATTCGGTAACCGCCCATGATTTTGAGTTCGCTTGGAAAAGAAATCTCGATCCGAAGACAGCATCCGAATATGCCTACATGCTTTATTTCATTAAAGGGGCTGAGGAATTCAACACAGGGAAAGGATCGCATGAAGGCGTAGGGGTCAAAGCGCTAGACGATTTTACACTAGAGATCAAGCTTAATTCGCCAGCTCCGTTTTTTTATGAGCTGACGGCTTTCCCGACATTGTTTCCTTTACATAAAAAGACCTTGGAGGCACATCCGGACTGGGCAGCGTCTCCAGACAACTACGTGGGCAACGGCCCATTCAAAATGGAGCTGTGGGAGCATAAAAACAAATTGGTTCTTGTGAAAAACGAGAAGTATCATGATAAAGATGCCGTGAAGCTCGACAAAATCGTTTGGAGCATGATTACCGATACTAATACCGCTCAAGCATTGTTTGATTCTGGTGATTTGGATTGGGGAGGGCATCCAAGCTACGTGTTGCCCGTCGATGTGATCCCCGCTTTGCAGGAAGAAGGAAAAATCGTAATGGCGCCGTATCCGAACACAGTTGCAGTCACTTTTAATACAACCAAGCCCCCTTTTACGAATAAAAAGATTCGTCAAGCCTTCTCGTATTCGATCCAACGGCAGCCTCTCGTAGACGGAATAGTACAGACAGGGGTGCCTGCGGCTTTTGCATGGGTTCCGCCCTCTATGCAGCTCAGCGGAAATGACTATTTTCAAGAGGATGTAGACAAAGCCAAACAGTTATTGGCTGAAGGGGTAAAGGAGCTGGGGCTTTCATCGATGCCTGAAGTGACATACACGTATGGCTCAGGTGACGATCGTCAGAAAAAGCTGGCTGAAGCTCTTCAGGATCAATGGAAAAGAAGCCTAGGTGTTGATGTAAAAATCAGTGGCTTGGAGGAAAAAGTATTTTTACAAAACAAGCGCGCCAAAAACTATCAGTTTGCTTACCGAAATTGGGGTGCTGATTTTAACGACCCCATCAATTTCCTGGAAATTTTCAAGGACAAAACAGTGGGGACGAACGACGCTGCTTGGGAAAACGACAGATACCGCGAGCTAATCGTCCAGAGTTACTTGGAAAAAGACCCGACGAAGCGTAATGCGATCATGCGTGAGGCAGAGACCATCTTAATGGAGGAAATGCCGATTGCTCCTGTGTATTATGGCGCAAGACCGTATATAAAAAATGACAAAGTCAAAGGATTTTTGATCAACCCGTTTGGTGGTAGAGATTTTAAATATACAACCATCGAACAATAAATAAAGACGTATAAAAGTCTTGCCGTGCCCGGAAAATTGGAGAGCGGCAAGGCTTTTTTTGTTCCATTCGGTTGACTCACTTGTGTGTAATTCAGACCTGCCGATGAAATACTATAGCTATCCAACATAGGGGAAAAGAGGGATGGATATGATCTCGGCTAAAGAGCGAGAACGCATTCTCAATCAAATGAAACGGGACGAGAGCAAGATTGTCAACATCGTCCTAAACGACGCCAATCAGGTTGCGGGCGAAATTGAAAAAGCCAACCACCAAGGTATTTTCCTGGTGGATGGCCGGTATTACGGGTACGAGGATATTAAAGAAATCAATGGCTCGTAATGGTTACAGACGTGGAGGTGGGAAGAAGTAGCGCAAGGCGTCAGGCAGCTCTTTTTGCCACAAACCCCAGACGTGATTTCCTGGTTTTTCTCGATAGGACAAGGTTGCTTGCTTGTCCTCAAGAATCTGTTTTGCCTCGCGATTCCATTGCACGAAATCGAAGGTACCCGCACTTGTTTCCACAGCTGTCTCATCGAGGCCGACAACCATCCAGATTCGCAGCCAGGATAGGCTGGACTGATTCAAAAGCGGGTCGAGTGTCGTTTGGAAAAACGCACCGGACAGCGCGAGTACTTGTGGAAAGAGGTCGGGGTGTTCCAAGGCGAGATGCAAAGAAACGGTTCCGCCCAAAGAATCTCCTGCCAGTATACGTGAACCAGGATCACGGCGCACAGGATAACGCTCCTCTATGTAAGGAATCAGCTCTTCGGTGAAAAAACGCTGATAGGCTGCGTTTCTCGACCCCGATGGAGAATACTCGCTCGTGCGCTTGTTGCGATCGACTGAGACACCGACGACGATGTAGGGTTCGATACCTTCTTCCAGAATCAATTGATTGGAGATGGTTGCGATTCGCCCCATCGTAAAAAAGTCGTTCCCATCCTGGCAATACACAACAGGGTAAGAAAGAAGCTCATTGTACCCCGGCGGTAGGTATACTTTGACCGAGCGGGGAGTGTCCACGTGGATGCTGGGCACTTCTTCTTTCATAATGGTTCGCTTTACATAATCAGACATCGATTCACACTCCCTGTTTGCTCAAATGAAAAACTAAGCCTTGAAAAAAACTGATACAGCTTATATAGTAAATGATAACAGAGAGGAAATAAACCCTGTAATATCAATACTGTAACACATTAAACAGGTATTTTGTCTGCAATATAACAGGGTGTTGCAAACGGCGCTGTAAGCCCTTTCTTGCACCATGCAACTTTCTTCTGGTTTTTAACAGGGTCACTTCCGCCGCGAATTGCATTCGTCACTCATCGAGCAGATGCTCAGATAGAGGCGACAAAGGGCAACTCGGGAAAAGGAAGTCCCTTATTCTAGTGACGAGGTGAATGTGATGAGCGTATCCACTGCTGTTGAACAAACAGAGAACAACGCCCCGCTGCAAATTCTTGCCCCGGATGGTACGGTTGTTCGTCCTGACTTGATGCCTAAGCTCTCCGATGATGAATTGCGTGAACTGATGCGTAAAATGGTATTTACCCGTGTATGGGACCAACGCGCAATCAGCTTGAACCGCCAAGGCCGTCTTGGTTTCTATGCGCCAGTAGCTGGTCAAGAAGCAAGCATGATCGGTTCCGAAGCTGCTCTTTCCAAAGAAGATTTTGTCCTGCCTAGCTACCGTGATATTCCACAAATGGTATGGCATGGTTACCCTATGCATAAAGCATTCCTGTACTCCCGCGGACACATCGAGGGTGGCAAAATTCCTGAAGGTGTAAACGTATTGATGCCACAAATCATCATCGCGGCTCAATGTACACAAGCAACAGGTGTTGCAATGGGTTACAAGCTGCGCGGTGAAAAGAATGTTGCGATCAACTACTTTGGTGACGGTGCGACCTCCCAAGGTGACTTCTACGAGGGTATGAACTTTGCAGGGGTATACAAGCTGCCTGTTATCTTCTTCTCCCAAAACAACGGTTATGCGATCTCTCTGCCGTTCGAAAAACAAACGGCTTCTGAAAATATCGCAGTCAAAGCAGTTGCGGCTGGTATTGCTAGCGAACGCGTTGACGGTATGGACATTCTCGCAGTTTACTACGCGGTTCAACAAGCAAAAGAGCGCGGCGTGAATGGCGAAGGTGCGACTCTGATCGAAGCAATGACGTACCGTTATGGTCCTCACACCATGGCTGGTGACGACCCAACTCGTTACCGTACAGGTGAAGAGCAAAGCGAGTGGGAACTGCGCGATCCACTGATCCGCTTCCGCAAGTTCCTCGAAGCAAAAGGCCTCTGGAGCGAAAAAGACGAAGAAGCTGTCATCGAAGAAGCGAAAGCAGCTGTTGCGGACGCAATCAAAAAAGCGGACGAAACACCTAAGATGAAAGTTAGCGAACTGATCGATGTAATGTTTGAGACACTGCCGCCTGCACTCGAAGAGCAAAAGGCAGAATTCCTGGCGAAGGAGTCGAAATAAGCCATGGCACAAATGACAATGGTTCAAGCCATTACGGATGCAATGCGCGTAGAGTTGAAGCGCGATAAAACCGTTCTTGTCTTCGGTGAAGACGTAGGTAACAACGGCGGGGTGTTCCGTGCAACAGAAGGTCTGCAAGCTGAGTTCGGTGAGCAGCGCGTATTCGATACGCCACTCGCTGAATCCGGAATCGGCGGTTTGGCTGTCGGTCTTTCCATCAACGGCTTCCGTCCAGTAGCAGAAATTCAGTTCTTCGGTTTCGTATTTGAAACGTTTGATGCTGTAGCATCCCAATCTTCCCGTATGCGCTACCGTTCCGGTGGTCGCTTCACGAGCCCAATTACATTCCGCTCCCCGTTTGGTGGCGGTGTAAAAACGCCTGAACTGCATGCGGACTCTTTGGAAGGTTTGATGCTGCAAACTCCGGGTCTGAAAGTGGTTATCCCTTCCAACCCATATGATGCAAAAGGACTGTTGATCTCCGCGATTCGCGACAACGATCCAGTTGTATTCCTGGAGCACATGAAGCTGTACCGTTCCTTCCGTCAAGAAGTTCCAGAAGGCGAGTACACGATTCCACTTGGCAAAGCAAACGTAGTAAAAGAAGGTAGCGATGTTACCATCATCACCTATGGTGCGATGGTGCATACCAGCCTGAAAGCAGCAGAAGAAATCGAGAAAGCGCGTGGAGCAAAAGTAGAAGTAATCGACCTGCGCACCATCAGCCCACTCGATATCGATACCATCGTAGCTTCTGTGAAGAAAACAAACCGTGCGATCGTTGTTCAAGAAGCACAAAAAACGTCTGGTGTTGCGGCAGAAATCATCACGCAAATCAACGAGCGTGCGATCCTGCACCTCGAAGCACCAGTACTGCGTATTACAGCACCAGATACCGTTTACCCGTTTGCTCAAGCAGAAGATGTATGGCTGCCTGACGTAAAACGCGTAGTAGATGGTCTGACACAAGTCCTCGATTTTTAATTGAGAAACAGACATAATGGCGGAAAAGTTGAAAGCTTTCCGCCTTCTTTTGGGAAATATAGGCTTACTACTATGGCGAAGTGTTATAAGGAGGAGATACTGTGAGTCGTTTTACATTCAGACTCCCGGAGCTCGGCGAGGGTATCCATGAAGGCGAAATCGTCAAATGGCACGTGCAGCCCGGAGATTCCGTAGAAGAAGACCAAGTCATCATGGAAGTACAAAATGACAAGGCGGTTGTAGAAGTACCGTCGCCTGTTAAAGGAAAAGTTATCGAACTGAAAGTAACCGAGGGTACGGTTTCCGTAGTCGGCGATCCACTGATCGAGTTTGACGTAGAAGGCGAAATTCCGAACCTGCCAGACCATGGCCATGGCGATTCCCACGCTGCTGAAGCGGCACCAGCGCCTGAAGCTGCAGAAAAAATGGAGCCAGGCTGCGACATCGGTTCCCAAGTGAGCGCAAATGCGAACCAAGCACTGGAAACGCCAATGGCACAAGCAACTGCAACAGCAGTAGCGGCACCAATTGACCGTAAACACGTGTTGGCAACGCCTTCCGTTCGCAAATACGCTCGTGAAAAAGGCGTTCAATTGGCTAATGTACTTGGTACAGGCAAATTGGGTCGCATCACACGCGAAGACGTAGATCGCTTCGTATCTGGTGGAGCAGCAACACCAACTGCACAAGCAGCGGTAGCTCCAGTAGCAACTGAAGCTCCTGCAGCAGCAGCTACAGGTGTAGCACAAGCAGCAGCGGCTCCAACTGTTCACCACGCACCTACAGCAGGCGAGCTGGAAGAGCGCGTTCCGCTGAAAGGTATGCGTAAAGCAATCGCGAAAGCAATGGTGAAATCTGCTTACACAGCACCACACGTTACCATCTTCGACGAAGTGGATGTTACAGCGCTTGTCGCAATGCGTAAAGATGCGAAGCCACTTGCTGAAGAGCGCGGTGTGAAGCTGACTTACCTGCCTATGATCGTGAAAGCAGTTGTAGCTGGTCTGAAGAAATTCCCAGAACTCAACGCTTCTATCGATGATGAAAAACAAGAAATCATCTTCAAAAAGTACTACAACATCGGTATCGCTACCTCGACAGAAGACGGTTTGCTCGTTCCAGTTGTAAAATCTGCTGACAGCAAATCCATCTTCCAAATCGCAGGCGAAATCGGCGAGCTGGCGAAGAAAGCACGCGACCGCAAAGCAACTGCAGATGAGTTGAAAGGTTCTACTTTCAGCATCACAAACATTGGTTCTGCTGGCGGTATGTTCTTCACGCCAATCATTAACCATCCAGAAGTAGCAATTCTGGGTGTTGGCCGCATTAGCGAAAAACCAGTTGTGAAAAACGGAGAAATCGTGGTAGGTCAAATGTTGCACTTGTCTTTGAGCTTTGACCACCGCTTGGTTGATGGCGAACCTGCACAGCGTTTCGTCAACTACGTGAAGCAGCTCTTGGAAAACCCAACGCTGCTCGTCATGGAGGGATAAGAGACAATGGTAGTAGGTGAATTTACCACAGAAGTAGACGTGCTCGTAATCGGTGCGGGCCCAGGTGGATATGTTGCAGCGATTCGTGCTGCTCAAATGGGAAAAACAGTAGCTGTCGTGGAAAAAGGTGAACTGGGTGGCGTGTGCCTGAACGTAGGTTGCATTCCTTCCAAAGCGATGATCCACGCTGCACACACATATGAGCACACACAACATACAGAATCCATGGGTATCACGATGGAAAATGTAAAAGTGGATTTTGCCAAAGTACAAGAGTGGAAAAGCGGCATCGTGAAGCAACTGACTGGTGGCGTTGGCTCCCTCTTCAAAGGCAACAAAATCCAGGTAATCCCTGGTGAAGCGCTGTTCGTAAGTGAAAATGAAGTACGTGTATTCCACGGTTATGATGTCAACCGTTATCGCTTCCAGCATTGCATCATTGCAACTGGTTCGCGTCCAATCGAGTTGCCTGCATTCCCGTTTGGCAAACGCGTAATGTCTTCTACTGAAGCGCTGTCCTTGACTGAACTGCCGAAGAGCCTCGTGGTAATCGGTGGCGGATACATTGGTATCGAGCTCGGTACGGTGTTCGCGAAGTTCGGAACAAAAGTTACGATTTTGGAAGGCTCCGATCAAATCTTGCCAGGATTTGAGCCAGACATGCCACGTTTGGTGGAACGCAAGCTGAAAAAGCTCGACGTTACCATCCATACAAAAGCATTGGCACAAGGAATGGAAGAGACAGAAAACGGCGTGATCGTAACTGCAGAAGTAAAAGGCGAGCAACAAAAAATCGAGGCGGAATACGTACTCGTTACTGTTGGACGCCGTCCGAATACAGATGAACTCGGTATTCGCGACATCGGCATGAACGTGACTGACCGTGGGTTGATCGTTGTTGACAAGCAAGGCCGCACGAACATTCCTAACGTGTACGCGATCGGGGATATCGTAGCAGGTCCTGCGTTGGCTCACAAAGCTTCCTACGAAGGTAAGGTTGCTGCTGAGGCAATTGCTGGACATCCGGCAGAAGTGGACTACAAAGCGATTCCAGCGGTTGTATTCTGCGATCCAGAAATCGCAAGCGTAGGAATCAATGAGAAAGAAGCAAAAGAAAAAGGCATCGATTACGTTGTTGGTCGTTTCCCATTCGCAGCAAACGGTCGCGCTCTGTCTGTAAATGCAGGCGAAGGCTACGTGAAGCTGATTGCAGAAAAAGAAACGAATCTCGTATTGGGTGCGCAAATCGTTGGTCCAGAAGCATCCAACATCATCGCAGAGATCGGATTGGCGATCGAAATGGGCGCAACACTCGAAGACATCGAGCTGACCATCCACGCACATCCAACACTGGGTGAAGTAACAATGGAAGCCGCTGAATTGGCTCTGGGTCGTCCGATCCACGTCATGAAATAAAAAGTGGGAAAAGCCTTGTGCCGGAAATGGGTGCAAGGCTTTTTCTTCCACATCTTACCCTTTCCACCTGTTCTTATATAATGTAAAATAGTGGGAGACAACGTTAGGTGGGGGTCTGCATCATGGAAACTACGAGTAAGATGATTGATGACTTGCGACTAAAGTTAGAGCGCGCAGCAAAAGATGCAGGTTACAATTTTCTTGACCCTGAGATCGTGAGAATCAGCCAACAATTAGATAAATTGATTGTCGCACATATGCAACATGAAAAACGCCCTTCATGAGGGCGTTTTTGGTTGAGTGGGTACTTCCGAGATGGAATACAGCAAATGGGCATTATAGCCTTTTTTCGTAAGCGTGGGTTCTTGGGCATAATAATAGCTAGGATAAAGAATGAGATGCTGCGCATCGTAGCTTGGACCATTACTCGGACAGGTAAGCTGATGAGTTTCTGTGTCATAGGTAATTGCGGGAGAAATGGATTGCAGATAGGTAGTAAGGGATTCGATTCCTTGTAAAGAGTAAAAAATTCGTTCTGCTTCACGTACGAATTTGGGAGCAATCGCCTCCCAATTCGCCTCAAAAAATAACTGCCAATAAGATGAAACGAACAGGCTGAAACGGCCTTTCACATAATCGGCATCCTCTTCTAAATCGAAGGCAACCACAGGAGTATCATGATGCGATATCCACTCTTCTAAGATCGGTTTCATGCTACGCACAAAATGATCAGTGGGAAGTGTGACGAAGTACTCATATTGATCATCGACAGCCATCACACCTTTTGTATGTAGGGGGTCAAATGAGTCTGGGATCCCATATCGAAAGAGGGGGACAAAATAACCCCATTCTTTTAAAAGACGGGCTGACTCAAACTGCTCTAACTTTTCTTCGGTCCAATACGCAAATCGCTCGGGAGGTGTCTCTTGGGCGAGTGTATACAAACTAGCAGCCATCTCATACAGCGGGGAAACACTATAGCTGATCAAATTGGAAAGAGGGCTATGGTTGCCCGGAAGTGGAATGGTGATCATCTTCACTTAACCTCCATCAAGGATACTAAATTTATCATAGTGCATCCTTGTGGGACAATTCAATCTTTTTCGATGTAAAAAAAAGGAAGGGGAGTGGCACCCGACTGCAATGGAGCCGGGTGCCATTCATTATCCTTCGCGTGTTTGAATGGATCGCGAATGATTTTCCTGCTTCACTTTTTTAGAGCCAACCTGGGGTTCGTCAGTCTGTTCCAGCGGGCGAGCTACGTTATTGTAAGTTTGATGCGGATTTTCATCAAGAATATGGTCCTTTTCCATAAAATCAACTCCTTCTTTACCTAGTTTGGCGTAAACACATGATGACGAATCATAGGAAATGCTGGTATTCTATAATGAGGTTGTCCAAAAGTCGTCTTTTGATCACGATGTTGTTCTGTAAGTTTACTCGACATCGAAATTGGCGTTCACCTTCGAAGTCCGGTGCTCATGTAGGTCCCCTACACTCCGCTCCTCCTTCTTCAAGTTCTCGCCACTTTCTCGGTGCTGAAAAGACAACTTTTGAACTCGTAGGGTGAGGAAGCATGTCCACATTTAGAAGGAATTGATATGTTGTCAAAACTACAGAATGGCACGATACTGTTTATAGAACATAATATTTATTATGTAAACAATAAACGAGCTCTGCTGGTCTGGAAGGAGCGAGAACTATGCCTGTCTTAATCGCCCCCGTATTCAATTCAACAACAGCACAGCCCGTTCGGATCGCTTTGCCTAATTCGTACACGCTCATATCAGGCGCAAAGAGGCCATATGAGATCGCGTCTCGTTTCTTGCGTAATGAGATGGACGAGAACAAGCGAACCTTTGATTTGCGTGTAGATCCCAGCAGTTTATTTTTAGTCGGGGATCACGAAGAGATGAAAGTAACGGATGATCGGGTGTGGATTGAAGAAATCGAAAGTAAGCTGAATCTAGCGTCCACAACGGGGACTTGTTCGATTCCTTACATCATCACCGTCAATGGCAATATGTATGGCATTACGTATTTGAAGCGATCGCTTGATGGTGACAAGTACACATTTGATGATGAAACTGCGGGCATTTTTACTTCATTAGTCGAACAGAAGCTGCCGTCCCTTGCTTTTCGTCGCTATGCGCTTTCGCTGGAGAAGAAAAACTACGAGGATCAGCTGTTGGATCTGTGGATTGCATTGGAATCATTGTTCGTTCCCGATGGCAAAAAAGGCGAGATTACCTATAAATTGCGTGTCCGAATGGCGTACTATTTTGGAGAAACCGCCTTGCAGCGTGAACGGATTGCACAGTTTGTAAAAAAATCGTACAATCATCGCTCAGAGATTGTGCATAGCGGCAAGCTGTTTGGTGACAAGCTGGCTACAGAAGTCAATATTCTGAGGGCGATGACACGAGCCGCGATCTTGAACATCGCTGGGGAAAGTGTCAACCTTCAGGATATGCGTGTTCGGCTGGACGAATTGGTATTTACGGGCGAATCTTATGTGGCACGGTACGCTCCTACTTTTTTTGAAAGAATTTTGTTGTAAGCCTCATAGAGGAAACAGATCAGGAGGAAGAATAGAGCATGAGTGTTTTGATTGTAGAGAATTTGTCCCATGGTTTTGGGGACCGTGTTTTGTTTCGCGATGTGTCTTTCCGTTTGCAACCGAATGACCGGGTAGGACTTGTAGGCGCAAATGGTACCGGAAAATCAACGATGATGGGGATTTTGACAGGCCAAAACTTGCCTGATAACGGTCGTATTGAATGGATGCCCAAAATCGAATACGGATATTTGGATCAGCATACCAAGCTGCAAGCTGGCAAAACGATTCGTGACGTACTCAAGGACGCCTTTCTGCCTCTGTTGGAGCAAGAGGCGGAACTGATGACGATTGGTGAAAAGATGGCCGAGGCAACTCCAGAGGAACTGGAAGAATTGCTGGAGCGCATGGGCGAAATTCAAGACAAGCTGGAAACAAGCGGCTTTTATTTGATCGATGCAAAGGTAGATGAAATCGCCAACGCTTTGGGCTTGAGTGCAATCGGTTTGGAACGTGACGTTGCATCCCTCTCTGGCGGTCAGCGTACCAAGGTTCTTTTGGCAAAATTGTTGCTGGAACAACCAACTGTTCTTTTGCTGGATGAGCCGACGAACTACTTGGATGAAGAGCATATCGTGTGGCTGAAAAACTACTTGAAGGAATACCCTTACGCTTTCATGCTGATTTCCCATGACACGACCTTCATGAACGAAGTCGTGAATGTAATTTATCATTTGGAATTTACCAAGCTGAATCGTTACACAGGGAACTACGAATCCTTCCTGGCACAGTCTGAGACGAAACGCAGTCAGCACTTTGACGCATTTGAGAAGCAGCAGGAAGAAATCGCAAAAATGGAAGATTTTATTGCGCGCAATAAAGCACGTGCGTCTACTACCGGCCGCGCGAAGAGCCGTCAAAAGCAGCTCGATAAAATGGATCGCATCGACAAGCCGGAAACGGCTGCGAAACCTTCGTTTATCTTTAAGGAATCCCGGGCAAGTAGCCGTTTTGTCATCGAGGCTGAAAACCTTGAGATCGGATATTCTCATGCATTGCTGCCAAAGCTTAGCGTGAAGCTGGAGCGCGGTGAAAAAGTAGCGATTGTCGGCATGAACGGTGTCGGTAAGTCTACCCTGTTGAAAACGTTGCTGGGTGTGATTCCTCCGCTGGATGGAAAGCTGGAGAAAGGTGATTTCCTCCATCCTGCTTACTTCGAGCAAGAAGTAAAGGCGAAGCCAATTACTGCACTCGATGATGTATGGAATGATTTTCCTTCCATGAATAACCATGAGGTTCGCGGAGCGCTGGCACGTTGTGGCTTGAAAAATGAGCATATCAATCGTAACATGAACGCTCTATCCGGGGGCGAGCAAGCAAAAGTTCGTCTCTGTAAATTACTGCAGCGCGAGAGCAACTGGCTGGTATTTGACGAGCCGACGAACCACTTGGATGTCGTCGCCAAGGAAGAGCTCAAACGCTCCTTGAAGGAGTTCAAAGGGACCGTCCTTCTCGTATGCCACGAACCTGAATTTTATGAGGATTGGGTTACACAGACGTGGGATGTTGAGAAATGGAGCTTGGAACAGGCAAAAACACCGATTAAATTGTAAAGCAAAAACAGGCAGCCACCATCGGGTGAGACTGCCTGTTTTTTTATGTGAGCGACGCATTCCGCATACGGATCATGGAAAAGTGCAGGCTGCTTTGTAGCAGTGAATCTCGAAGCGGCAACAGCGAAGGAGTGATTCTCAATTCAATATCCGCTTGGCTAAGGCAGTGTACGAGGTCTCCTAATGGCTTTACGTCTAGTGGCGTAACGGTTTCCTTTGACAAATAGTAGCCCGCGCCTTCGTCCCAGCAATAAAAAGATTCTGGCGAGAAGACATATTCATATAGCTTTGTTTGTGTAAGCACGGGATACCATTTGCTTTCGATAGCCATAACCATTTTGGCACTCGTCAACCCAAGAAAGCGCTCGACGTCTGCTGACTCAGAATCTGCTTTTTTGTAAAAGCAAATCCTCGGGCAATCTCGCGGTAAATAATACATCGGCGCTCGTGCTTTATCAATCGCCCATACAGCCGGAGCAAGTGTGGGGTGGGAGGGATGGGCGCGAGGATGGAAAATTGCAATGGCCGGGTCTTCACTATAATGAAACAATTTGTCCAAAAATCTTAAACCTCCTCTAAATCATCTCAGCCGTTCTCTAAAAAACAGCCCACGCATTTGGCAGATAGCGGCCTCGATGATAAGGAGAAGACGTTTTCGTGATGGCTTCACCGTTGTGCATCATCATGGAGCTGGAACCACCGTCCATGGCCATTGCTGTAACCACACCGCGCTCGGCCAATACTTCCGCCATGTCGTTCATGCTTGCGCCGATGGAATGGCCGGGTTGGCGTCCGTCTATGACAGCAAATACGATCGTCCCGTCTTCTTTTTGTCCAATTGCGGTACGCGGTTGAATACCCCAGCTCTTGGCAGGCTTTCCTTCAAACATATTTTTCCCGTTTACAATCAACTGGGGACGGAAGCTCACAGCGTCACGCACGCCCATCTTTACGAGTTGTTCAGCCGAGTAGCTGCCTGTAATCATTTTACCGTCATAGGTAAGCCCTAACGCGGTTTCTCCGCTTCTCGGATTGTAGCCCTGCAAAATCTTTCCGTCGTGGATGACGACGCCGTAGGCATGCGCTCCTTTGCCGTAGCCGTCTGGGTCAGCGAATCCACTCGCATTGACAATCCCGATGGCTCCTGTTTTCTTCACAAACTCATCGAGCAGATCTCCACGGTCCTTGCGATTCGTGACAACGAGCCGTACTCTGCTCGGATCGCTAATGTACATGATTTTTCCTTTAAAGTAATAACTGCCTTTCGAGACGTCAATTTCCTCAATCTCGATTAGTTCCTTTGGTTTCTCCGGAAGTGTAACCGTTACCAGATTCGATTTCGGCGGAACAGGAGGTCCTGCCGTACCTGTGCCTTCTGAATTGATAACGGTCGGATGTGTAATTTGCTGCTTTAGTTCTTTCAATTTTTCATCAGGTAAAAACGTATAGGGGGCCCAGTAATCATGCTGTGTTGTCAACAAAGTGCCTGCCGCCCACTCACGTAATTCTACTCCGTTTTTCGTTCCAAATAAAAAAATAATTCCCAGAAGAGCTAAGGTTGTACAGGTTAAGGCAGTGCCGAGGATCCATTTCTTAACCCAACGCCATGGTCTTTTACGCTTGGCTCGCTTGCGTGTGCGAGTGCGCGATAACATCTCCATATCCATATTCACATCCATTTGACAAATTGTACGAGGGTTATCATTCCTATAGGAGAAGACGCATGACCGGGTAAAAGGTTTCAGGAAAATAATATGTGATCACCCTGGTCAAAATAAAGGACAGGAGGTGATAGGTGTGCGTGACTATGATGAGGCGTTTCAAAAGGAAGTAGAGGAGTACATGGAAAGTCCAAAAGGGACACGTAACCAAACCACCAGCCGGGACCGTCAAGACCAGGGTGAGAAGCAGGAAACCCGTATCGATTCCAATAACGGGTAGAAGGAAGGTCAGGCGAAGTCCATTGCGGATTTCGCCTGTTTTTATCTAGCTCCGATGGACCATACCTCACGAGGACTGGCTTACCTCTGTTTTCTACCTGCAAAGTGTGGTAAGCTTACCCAATGCACGAATTTATGCCAGGAGGGTTTTTGTGAGCACCACGTTTGCAGATTTACAAATTAGCGCACGGCTGTTGACTATATTGCGAGAGCGAAAGATGGAAACACCGACACCTGTTCAGAGTGAAGCAATCCCGGTGATTCTGGCCGGTCGAGATGCTTTGATTGAATCACCGACTGGGACAGGCAAGACGTTTGCTTATCTATTGCCGATTTTATCGAAAATCAATATGGAGCAAAAAGATGTACAGGCCATTGTACTTGCACCGACGCATGAGCTCGTTGTTCAGATTGCGCGGGAAGCAGAAAGCCTTCTGCCAGGCAAGGACACGGCCGTGATGTCCATTATTGGCGGAGTCGATGTGAAACGCCAAATCGAGAAACTGAAAAAGAAGCCTGTATTGATCGTAGCAACACCAGGAAGACTGCTGGAGCTAATTGATCAGCGCAAGCTAAAGGTCCATGAAGTGAAGACAGTTGTTGTCGACGAGGCAGACCGGATGCTGGATGCGGGCTTTGGCAAGCCGGTTCAAGAGGTCATGAAAAAAACACTACGTGATACTCAACGCCTGTTATTCTCCGCGACAATCGCAGAGGAAGTCGTACATACGGCTGAAATTTTTACAAAAGATGCTGCTGTTATTCGCGCAGCAGCACCAGAAGGCGCCGCAGGAGTAGCACACATGTATTTGGTCACCGATCCACGCAAAAAGGTGGACACGCTCCGTCGTTTGTTGCGCCTCGTCAATGTTCGCTCCTCAATTGTTTTTGTCAATCAAATCGAAAAAGTGGACGAGATTGTATCGAAGCTCAACTACCATCATTTGCCGTGCAGACTCCTGCACCGTGATGCTACGAAAGAAGATCGTGCCCGCACCTTGCAACAATTCCGGGATGGAGCATTCCCTGTGTTGATTACGACAGATGTATCGGCACGTGGCATTGATATTCCAGGTGTGGAATGTATTGTTCATTACGATCCTGCATCGGATGCTGACACGTACATTCATCGCAGTGGCCGAACTGGGCGTATGGGGCGTGCCGGACTGGTATTTTCGATCATTACGACACAGGAACAGTTCATCGTCCAAAAATTTTCGAAGCAAACAGGCTTGCCTATTGCTGAAAAATTCATGACGCACGGAGCGCTGGAAGATCCGCGTCCTGTACGAAAGCCCGCTCCAGCACAAAAGTCAGGAGCTCCAGCAAAAAATGCGAGCCCAGCAAAACGGAATCAAAATCGTGCACATAAGAAGGGCGGCTTTGGAACAAAGTAGGACAAGAAGTACACAACTTGTCTGCAGGAGGTTTCCATGCGCAAAGATCGGTTATATGAAGAGGATTTGCTGGTAAATGGCACAGTTGGTGGAGAAGTTCTGACGAAACACGAACGACAAGTGCTGCGCCAGGAAGCAGGGGAACTGAAGGAAAAGATGGAACAGGCGAAACAAGAGCCGATTGCAGAATGAATGACGAAGAAGAGCAGGGAGAATCCGTGAAGTCTACGGATGTCCTGCTCTTTTTTCTTGGGAGTGAATCAAATAGCGGTCCAGCTCTCTGAGCCAATCATGTACGCTTTCATAAGGGGCGTCCATTTGTAACAAACGCCGAATCATCATTCGAATGGATGGGGATAACGAGAGCTCCTCTTCCCAGCTTTTTTCAAGTGCGTCCGCTTCCGCTTCGTATCCGGAATAGAGCAAGAATAAAAAGAAATGTCCCAATGCGTACAAATCACTGGAAGGCGCAACTTCTCGCTTCAATTGTTTTTCAGACGGGTAGGCGGAAAGGGTATCAGCTGTGTAAGTCGGGCGATCACCAACGAACCGAGCGAGGCCAAAATCAATCAGGTACGGCTTGTCCTCTTTCCAGATGACGTTGGGGATACGCACGTCGCGGTGAATCAGATTTTGCTCGTGGAGGTAAGCCACCAGTTCCCCGATTTGGCGGATCCATTCGGCGCATTTTTGCTCATTCGCCACGATGTTTTGATCAAACAACATATCTTCGAGTGTCGGGCCTGCTATATAAGTCATGACCATAAACGAGTCTTGCCGATAAGTGAAGGAATCCAGACAGCGAGGGATTTGCGGATGCGAGAGGGACGTCAGCACCTTTTTTTCATACGCTTGCATAGCTTCTCCTTTTGGCGTGTGCCGCAGGCTTGGTTTCACTTGTTTCAGCACGACCTGATTACCTGTAGGGTTGTGCGTCGCGAGATAGGCGATCCCGTAGCTTCCCATCCCTAATACTTTTGTTATTTCATACTGACCTGCTAGGTGGCCGGGCTGATACGGCTTATCGCGTATCGTTTCGTTCCACCATGCCTTCATACGAGTCCACATTGTGTGATTTTCCCCTCCTCCCTTCATCTTATCATGATTTGAAAAAGCTGACCTTTTTTTCAATAGGTTTGCTATAATCAGTTCGTTACATGCAGACAGGAGCGAAGGGTATGAATTTTACAATTGACTGGTTATCCTTTTATCTAATGGAACAGCCTGAAGAAGAGGATGGCATTAAACAAGTGCGGATGACGCGCTATTTGAGCCATGATGAATATCAGAGAAGTGAGCTGAAAGATTTTCTCGATGGGGAATTCGCCCGGATTGCGAAAAGAAAAGTCGAGATGAATCCAAAGACAGAAGGCACGCCGACAAAACTGGGGCAATTTGTGTTGGAGCCTGGACATCCATTGGACTCGAACCCCAACTATGCCCTCTTGAATCGATTGTTGGCAGCAGAAACGTCAGGGGAGAGCAAGGAGCCCTGTCAGGAGCTGATTCAGTCGTATTTGCGAACCTCTCAAGTGAGAGGCGGAGTCATGATTGTGGTACGAACGAGGTTAGAGCTGATTGACGAGCGCTATGTCTTTATTTTAAAATGCGATTTCGAACAAAAAACAGCGGTCATCACAGATGAGAAGAGCCTCATATCGAATGTACGCATGGCGATCAATGCCAAAAACATGAAATCGCTTATGTATCCGTACATGATCGAATCAGGGATGAATGACCCGTATCACGTGAAAATTCATCAGTTCTCCCACGCGCGGTATTTCGAGGAATTTCTGCGCTTTATCGAGTATCCACAGACGATGACACAGATCGTCTCTGAAGAAGTCATTTCATTGGCGAGACAGCATATCGAATATACGTATCCTGAAGAGTCCGAAGAGCGGATACGGGAAGAGGAAGCAATCGAACTCATTGCCGCAAGTCCTAAGCGGGAGCTGGCAGAAAAATGGGAGCATGAGACCGTGATGGAAGCGATGCAAATCATTACAGATCGCCAACCAGAGGTCGAGCTGAAGTTCAAGCTGGATCATATGCAGATCCGCACGTTATTGGCCGATTACGGCACCAGCCTGCATATCGCCAAAGTGAACGGGCGTTATTTGGTGCTATTAGAGGGCGAGCAGCTACAGTTCGAGCGTGGCATGTCCCCTGTTGAGTTTTTAAAGCCAAAGGCATTGACAGATATCGTGAAAGAAATCGAAGAAAGAAGCCAGAACGTTGCATATACCCCGGTGAGCACGCCTACAGAGGACGATGATAATCCACCTTGGTAATGCACGAAGGGAAGGGAGTGATGGAGTTGGACCGACAACTAAGAGTAAACGGCCAAGAGCATAACATCTATCCGGTTTTGCGTCATGCCTCTATGATCAACAAGTACCCGGAGCGGTGGGTGGTGAAGGAGCATACAGCTGATACGTATGTACTGTACGCCCTAGATCAAGGCGAAGGCTACGCATTGATTGAGAAGCGGATGCTGGAGGAAGCAGGCTGGACGAGTGAGCAGCTTCATTCCTACGCGATGGAAAACTTGCGAAAGCTACCCTTTTCAGTGAAGTCACAAGAGGTAGGAGGCCAGCGCATCCATTTTATTAGTCCGGCAGATGGTTACGCGGCAAGCCGAATTTTGCTTGATTCATTTCTAGCGGAGATGGATCAGAAGAAGCAAGGGGACTCACTTGGTGTCGCGATTCCGCATCAGGATGTGCTGATCGTGGCGGATATGACAGGAGAAGCCGGGGCCCACCTGTTAGCGCGTCTCACCTATGATTTTGCATCGAAAGGGCAAGTGCCGATTTCTGTCTTGCCTTTTTATTGGGAGGAAGGGGAATTGACCCCATTTCTCGTGGTGACGCACGACTCAGGTACGA
Source organism: Brevibacillus sp. IT-7CA2 (assembly GCF_949767855.1). Taxonomy (NCBI): domain Bacteria; kingdom Bacillati; phylum Bacillota; class Bacilli; order Caryophanales; family Paenibacillaceae; genus Brevibacillus; species Brevibacillus sp. IT-7CA2. The sequence continues at coordinate 208,110 of NZ_CATKQT010000011.1, read as the reverse complement.
AAATTGAAAGAAAGTAGAGCAAGCGCGGGGATAGCTTTCCCGCGTTTTCTATATCGTCGGCAAATAGGAGGAAACCCTCGAATGAAAAATTTCATGATTGGTCAATATGGAGGTTTTGATCAGGCACAATACGCACGAGACTTTAAGGAGGGCTTTTACGGAATAGAGGCATGTTTGTTTGATTCGGAGGAGGATATCCAAATCCTACAGCGTGAATCTCAAGCAAAAGGATTTGCGATAGGTGTTCATTTTCCTCTGCGTGCAGGTCAATCCGAGCTGCGGGATGCTTTATTCATGGATGCTCATGATCAGACGAAAGCCGATGCACTTGAGAGGATAGAGCGGGAACTGGCGTATATGGCATTCATTCAGCCAACCTATGTCTTATTCCATTATCCGAAGCCCGTCATTTTGGATGATCGCGTCGACTGGAGTGTATGGCGATTTCATGATTCACGAGACTATGTATGGGAGCATGCCTACACGGAAGCAGAGTTTCAAAGTCGTAGTGAGCAGCTGTTTGCGTGGTTGGCTGAGAAAGGTAAGGAGTTTCGCTTCATGCCAGTCCTTGAATTTGATGCACTCAACCGATATGTGTATGAGACAGAATTTTTAGAGCACTTGCTACAGAAGTATCCAATGATCAAGCTCTGTCTCGATACTGGGCGATTATTCCTGCAAGAAAAAATCGACCCGTTTTTCAATGCCCGTAAAGTCATCCAAACGTATGCAAAATACGCGTGGAGCATCCATTTGAAAAATATGAAGATGACCGCTGATACAGTTGAATTCGTTCACTTTCCCGTTCTTCCCGAATGCAAACCGGATGAAGGATGGGCCCCGATTGAGGACTACCTGACAATCATCCGGAAGGAAAACCCGCACGTTAAGATTATGTTCGAGCATCGTTCCGACCAAGTAACAGACGAGCAACTCGAGCGTTGCTATCATTGGGTAAAGCAACTCCTATCTGAGCCTCATAAATCCACGTCCAGTAATAACTCAATATAGCGCCCGGCATCTTGAATTAGCCAGTACGGGTACCTAGGACCCTGTATGTACAAGTCTGTGGCGGTCACGAGCATCGTCTTCACCCGTGTTTTATCACCCATCAATTGCGCACATACCCCCATCGTCATCCACGGATACAAATCACCAGTTTGAAACGTATCAAAATGCGGGAACGCATCCGTGATCCTCTGGTAGAGTAGCGAGGCGGTATTGGCATCTGTCAAGCTGTAGACAATGGGAAACGCTTGGGAAGTGACGTCCGGGTACCATTTTCGCCAGCCGGGGTAAGTACGATCATACATTGCATACGACTTGCGAATCCGACTGTACATTCCACTGATGCCGAGCTCGCAGGCTTTGGCGCGTGCAGCCGCTTCCTCGGCAGCCTCCACATTTCCGATCAACGAAAATAAATACGATGCATCTTCCAGCCCCTTGGCCACCTCGCAATTGTCCATCAAATATTTAACCCGATACGAATGCTTCGCCCAGGTCAGACCGTCCTTCTGTTGAAGGCGGGCAACTGCTTGCAGAAGGGACAAGAGTTTAACGTGGTTGGCATGCAGCCAGTCCATACGCCCCGTTGCTCGTATCCATTCCGCAAGCAGGCTGAAATAAGTAGTGTGGTAGCTATCTTCGCTATCATTTGTGCCGGTATCGATTTCTCTGCCATGTTCAAGACGAAAATCATTGATATAGCCGTCTGCATTTAGGTTCCGCAAATACCAATCGAGATGACCGCGAACAGCCTCTACTTCCTTCATGCGGATGAGGGAAAGAATTCCGAGGTTGGTGAAGTACGGATTGATTTGATCACGATTGGGGCCAAGGCGAAAGGTACCGCTCGGCAATTGGCAGGATAGCAAAAAATTTGTTTGATTCAACGTCATTTCTTGCATCCATTTTTCCATGAGGCTGATCTCCTCTCCAGGCTACGTGATTGCTGAGACGAGTTTGACTCCGTATTCGATCCATTGCAAGGAACGCACATAAGAATCACTGTCGATGGAAGGCAATGAAGCGGGTTCTTTCATGACCTTGTGCCATTTTTTATCTCGAAACCAATCTACCCCATCTGCCGGATCGTGTCCATAATCAGCCCATGCATCTTGAAGACGTGGGCTGTATATCTTCGGGCTTCCTTCTAGCAACTCATGTCCATCCAATCGTAGTTGGTACTCATCTTCTGTGATGGAATCAGTATGATGAGGTGTGAACAAATGCGGCCAATAATCCGCTCGTGAGCCTGTATGAGGAATACGAGAGCAATAGGAGAGCATTTTTTCGAAGCGAAAAGGATCCCCAAACAATTGCTGATACAACGTTTTTCCAACCTGAATGCGGTTTCTGACGTCGGGAAAATGATGAACATTCAACCCGATCAAGCTAAGTCGGCGATCAGTAGGATGCGCTTTATAAGGAATGAGCACTTGATTCATCGAAAGAGCAGATTGGGCGACGAAAGCAAACGAAGCGAAAATACGATTCAGTGTAAACGGCTTCTGTACGACACGTTGTTCGATATATTGCTGTTCATTAACGATGAGTGCATGTGTAATGCGCGCGCTGTCTTTTGAGGCGAGGAACTCTTGCCAATACGATTGCATAAAGACTGAAACCCCAAGTGGCGCCAAAAGCTTTGTTAAATCTGTCCCCGTACGTTTCATCTCCGCATACAGTAGTAATTGTGGGTAGGCATCGTGAAAAATCAACCAGTTACATCTTTCTAAAAACCAAAAAAAAGGCTCGATTGCTTGTGTATCCATGATAAGCGGTAGCCATTCCCCTTTTAAATCGGTCATGTTCCACCCGCCATTTCGTGAGACCAGATGGGCCAATAACGCCCAGTGAACCTCTTGGTGCTCGAGATAAAAGGCGAGGTATGCTTGTGTGCGGGTGACATTGTTGCGATTGGCTTTGGTTGTTGCTTGTCTGATTTGAGCAACCAGGTGCTGCTCGGCAATTTTTGTTGTTGTCGAATCTGTCATGGTTATGGGTAGCTCCTTGTTGTTTTCACATTGAAAAAAGCAGGTCCACTGGGCGACCCGCTTTTTACTCAACCAATCATTTCTAGTACGAGAAGCCGAACGAGTAGTTTTTCCTTGGCTTCCTCCCACGTATTCGCAAAAATGACAACGTGCTCCGATTGGAACTCCGTTTCAGCGACAAAAATCCCATCTTGTTCGTAGATGTTCATAGATGATCGTCCTTTCAGCTGCCTTTCAAGCATTGTATGCTATCATGTAAGAGATGATGCATTCAGCATGCTGGAAAATCATGAGAAGGGTGGCACCAAACATGATAGTAAAAGTGACAAAAGAGGCAGTAGAACGCATAGCCAGTACAGACAAGCCCATTAGGATCAACGGTGAGCTAGTCGGTGGCTGCGGGATGAATGTAGAGTATGCGTTGTGGTGGGACACCCAAGGTCCAGAAGATGAAGTCTACCAGGTCGATTCTTTGACGTTTCTGATAGATCGCGAAACCATTGCCTATATCGGGTCTGAACTGCTTACGATTGATTATCGTGCGCAGCAAGGCTTTCGCATGGTTACGCCACAGCAAATTTTGGCGTATGGCCTTCAGTTGAAAGAGCGCTGGATCTAATCACTTCGGGAGAAATTGCAAAATAAAGGCGAGAATACCTGCTGCAATTAAAGGGCCGACTGCAACACCGCGGAAAAAAGTGACACCAGCGATTGTACCTAGCAACAAGCCAGTAACAATCAAGGGATTTTGGGTCATCAAGACGGTTCCTTTTCCCGCCAAGTAAGCCACAAACATACCGACGGCGACGGCCAGTAACGAATGCCAATTCGTGAAAATCTCCAAGATGGAGGAAGGATTGATTTTGCCGCTTGCAAGCGGAGTCATGATGCCAATCGTCAGTATAATGATCCCGAGCTGTAATCCATGCTGCTCGAGCATTGGGAAATATCGGTCCAATGACAGGAGTCTCATTAAGAGAAGGATCGCAACGGCAATGGAGACGGTTGCGTTGTTGCCAATGACACCGAGCGCCAGTAGTACCAAGAGGATGATAGAAATCCAGTCCATATGCGGGTTGGCTCACTTTCGTTTTTCTTAGTATATCCATGCTGCTGCGGCATGTGCCCGGAGAAGAAAAAAGAGATCAGCATGCACAAGAGTGCGAGTGCCGATCTCTTTTTTCTAGTCGAACCACAGTTCCAGCATTCCTACTGGAAAGCCTGTCTGTTCGTCCGAATCAGGGAAACGTCCCCAAGCAAAGACGCCGTTGAAATAATCAATTGTAAACGGCTGATCGTAATCAGGCACGCTGTATTTGCTGCCGATTCGGAACTCATCCGTTCCTAAATAGTACGATTTCGCCATAAAGTATTTTTGTGTAATGATTGCAAGCTGTGAGTGATCACCAAGCTTCTTTTTTTCTTTCGCTTCGACGTGCAGGCGCTCCATTTCCTCCTGCAGCTCGGCGAGTGTCATTTGACTGTACAAACGCAACAGACTGCCCCCTTTCCATACAGGTATATTGTAGCAAAAGACAAGGGAAAAGGCGATGGATGCAGAATCCTCTAAGGAAACGAAAGGGGAGTCGTTTCGAAAATGACACGTTTCGATTTGCATGGAAAGAAAGCAATTATAACAGGTGCTGGAAGAGGGATTGGGAAGGCACTAGCGTTGGGAATCGCAGAAGCGGGTGCGGAGGTTGCGGTAGTCTCGCGAACAGCTTCCGATTTGCAAGAAGTGGTAACGGAGATTGAAGCAAAAGGCGGAGTGGCTTTTCCAGTTGAGGCTGACTTGACTGTATCTGATGCAGCGGACCGTGTTGTGAAGCAAGTAGTCGAAGGGTTAGGGGGTGTGCATATCCTGATCAACAATGCAGGAATGAATATCCGCAAAAAAGCTCATGAGGTAACGGAAGAAGAGTGGGATAGGGTAGTGGATTTGAATTTGAAAGCAGCGTTTTTCATGAGTCAAGCTGCTGGCAAAATCATGTGCGAGCAGCGCTATGGTAGAATTGTCAATATCGCTTCGGTCGCAGGTGTAGTAGCACTTCGCACGGGTGTCGCATATGGTGCCAGTAAAGCAGGGCTCATCCAGATGACGAGGGTGCTGGCATTAGAATGGAGCAAGTTTGGTGTCAATGTAAATGCGATCGCGCCGTGGTATTTCCGTACGCCATTAACGGAGAGCTTGCTTAGCGACGAAGCGTTCGTCCAAGAGGTGTTGCAGCGAACGCCGAGTAGTCGAATCGGGGATGTCGAGGACTTGGTAGGACCAGCGATTTTCTTGTCCTCTGATGCAGCTTCATACATATCGGGTCAAACGCTTTCGGTTGATGGCGGTATGTCTATATACGGGTTTTAATAAAAAAGGGGCATTCCCAGTTGGGAATGCCTAATTATTGGGGGCGATTGAGAAAAAGAACGACTGATTGTTCTATGACTGGTTTGCTCTCACCCAAAACAGTCAATCAATCAAAGCTATTAGCGTAGGCATACTCAGATTGAATAATCGATCTAAACATGCTTACGTTAAAAAGTCATCCAAAGAAGATAATCGATCTTTTTCTCAATGCGTTGAAAAAGTGCTTACACCTACAACATAGCAAGCAAAAGTAAAACATCAATTAAATAAAAATAAAGTATTATTAAATTTTGTTCTGTAAGTACTGCGTTAACGAGCAAAACGATGGTTACCGATCTCAACCGTTACAGGACGTGACCAAATCCACTTGGATGTAGCCGTATCGGGATTGAAGAAGTACAGGGAACCATTGCTCGGATCCTTTCCATTCACCGCGTCCTGGACCGCTTTTCTCGTACTTTCATTTGATTTATGTGTCAAATTGCCGTCATGGACAGGCGAAAACGCATTGGGAGCATAAATAACCTCCCGTACCGTATTTGGAAATTCATCTGAAGCAACCCGATTCAATACAACGGCAGTAATCGCTACCTGTCCTTCATACGGTTCTCCCCGGCCTTCCGCATACACTAACCGGGCGAGCAGTTCCATATCCCTCTCCGAAACCTTCACTTTTCCATTGCGAACCACTTTTGGGCGACTATCACGACTAACCTGCACAGACTCGCGTTTTACTGCTGTAGCAGATGTGGTTGATTTCTTTTCCTTCTTCGAAACTTGTTCCGATGGCGCCTGTGCACTACCGAGAACAGGGAGAATTTGTACTGCTTGCGGTGCCATTGCACTTGTCGGTGTGACAAATAAGCATAACAGCATCAAGCCAAAACTGTTCAAAAAGAAGAAAAAGCGCGTTGGCGCTTCTCGTGTCAACATGGTGTGAACCACTCCTTTTCGCTTTTTGCGTTTTGATTGCGGAAGCGAATCAGGTCTTTTGCAAGTCTATCGGTCTTATCGGAATGGTTCAAGAGGGAATTGGTTCCATAGAACTATTTACAATATCTTTCGGTTTGTGAAAGTGTTTTCATAAACGGATGTTTCCTCTTTAAAAAAAGCCACTTTCCCGTTGAGAAAGTGGCTTTCGTGTGCAGTTTGAGGCTGCTCTTATTTTTCCGTAATCGCGATGGATTTAATGGTAATCGTTTGCTCAGGAATACTTGGTTCACCTGTTTGTGGGTGTTTCTTTACTTTTGTTCCTGCGATTTTTTGAACGACATCCATGCCACCCGTAACTTTTCCGAAAATCGTGTAATTCGGAGAGTTGTCCAATCCTGTCACGTCAGGTCCAGAACCAATGAAGAATTGGCTACCATTCGTGTTTTTACCAGAATTCGCCATGGCAACCACGCCTGGTTCATATTTATGACCATTTTTCAATTCGTCTTCAAACGTGTAACCAGGACCTCCCATGCCAGATCCTAATGGATCCCCTGTTTGAATCATGAAGTCTTTCATGACCCGGTGGAACGTGATGCCGTCATAGAACTTGTCCTTTGTGAGGAAAACAAAGTTATTGACAGCAATTGGGGCATCTTTTTCAAACAGATCGATCGTAATGTCTCCCATGGAAGTAGAGATTTTCGCTTGATAGTCCTTTGCTTTGTCGATCTGCATAGCCGGAGCCTTCTCGTATTTCTTCTCTCCGGTTGGGCCCGGAGGGTTAGCCGGCTCTTTGGATACTGGTTTCTCTGCTGGCGTAGTCGGTTGATTAGGAGCCGCTTCATTGCTTCCTGTAGAACAACCCGTAACCAAGGCGATTGCCGTCAGACATGTGAACAGAGTTGTCATCATCTTTCTCATCTTATGCACCTTCCTTTGTATCGTACTGTTGGGTGGTTCGGTTTCGAATTATAACACAAATAGTCGATCATTTGCCAATCCGCTAGTTTCCTTTCCAATCTCGCATGGTATGATTGGGTTAAAAGGGTGATCAATGTGGCAGAGCGATTTGAGACCAAAACGGTACATATCGGACATGACCCTTTGCGGGGAGTAAAGAGCAAAACGACACCGATTTATCAAACCTCCGTTTTTGCCTACGAAGGCTTGGAAGAAGTAGAACAGTATTACGTCGGCGAAGGGGAATACTTGTACACCCGAAATGGCAATCCTAACCAAGCGGAGCTGGCTCATGCAATCGCTGTTTTAGAAGGCGCAGAAGCAGGTGTCAGTGCTGCCTCCGGTATGGGAGCGATCATGGCGGGTTTACTTGCCGTTCTTTCCCCTGGCGATCATGTGCTGGCTTCCCATGAAATTTATGGCGGTACCTACGCTCTACTGCACAAGGAGCTGTCGCGGTTTGGAATCGAGCTTGAGTGCATCAAGCTTGGTCAAATGACAAAGCTTGCTGACTATGTTCGTCCAACTACGCGGCTGTTTTTCTTGGAGACCATCACCAATCCGCTATTGACAGTTGTGGATCTGCCTTACTGGATCAAGGAAGCAAAAAGTCTTGGCTTAACCGTCATGGTGGATAATACGTTTGCGACCCCGTATTTGGTACAACCCATTTCATTCGGAGCGGATCTCGTGGTACATAGTGGAACCAAATACATAGGTGGACATAGCGATGTGACGTCAGGTGTTCTGGTTGGATCACAGGCGACAATCAAGCGTGCCACAGAGATCGTAGCCAACTACGGTGCATCGCTCAGTCCTTTTGAGGCCTGGTTGACATCACGTGGCTTGAAAACATTGGCAGTGAGAATGGAACGACAATGCGATAATGCTAACCAGATCGCTGCGTTTCTTCGTGAGCATCCTGCAGTTGGACAAGTGTATTACCCAAGTCCTACGGATACCTTCTTTTTTTCACGGCAAAAGCAGGGGGCAATGGTATCCTTTGTTCTGGCAGACGAGACGAAGATCTATGACTTTTACCGGGCACTTGACTGGATCAAGTTGGCTCCGTCTCTTGCAGGTGTGGAGACGAGTGTATCTCATCCTGTTACGACATCCCACCGTGCTTTTTCTGAAGAGCAGCGCAAGGAAACGGGAATCACGATGGGACTGGTACGGTTATCGGTCGGAATCGAGGCTGTTCAAGACATTCAGTTAGCATTAGATGCTGCATTAGGTAAATAATTCAAAAAACTTTGCCGCATTATGAAACTTTCTTCCTAAGAAATACGTAATACTTAGTTAGAGTAGTCTCAGAATGCAGTGGGGAAAGCCCATTCTGAGAACATGCTTCAGTCTGGAAGAAACCGAGGAAAACGCAAATGGGAATGGCTATGAAGCAACCGTCGGGGCCATCATCCGGAGATTATTATGAATCTCGTCCATTTACGGAACTGTATGACGAATATTTTGATCGCGTCAACCGGTATTTGCGATGCCGGGTTCAGAGTACGTGGGATGCCGATGATTTGACCACCGTGGTCTTTTTAAAAGCGCTAGAAAAATTCGAGCAATATAGCAGAACAAGTCCTTTCGCATCATGGATTTTTCGTATTGCTCACAATACATATGTAGATTTTATGCGGAAAAACAGGGAGTTACCGGTCGACCAGGAAGATTTTCTAGGAGCAGAACCGGACGACACATGGCAGCCGGAACGGCAGGCGCTGACGAATGAAGAGATTCGTCAGCTTCGTGATCGTCTGGACTTGTTGTCTCAGGATCAACGAGACGTGTTGATGCTCCGCTACTTTGCTGACCTCAAAATCAGCCAGGTAGCTGAGGTGCTCGGCAAAACAGAATCGAGTATCAAAATGATTTCTTATCGCGGATTACAAAAACTTCAGAAGATGTATGAGAGGGGGGACTCCGAATGAGAGAAGAGGAGAAGCACCCCCAGGATCATCAATGGGATGATCAGACTGTAACCCAACTCCTAGCCCATTTGAAGCAGATGCGCGGAACGGTTCCTGTCAATTATCAATTAAAATCAGACCTCAAAAAACAATTGCTCCAGAAAATGAGAGATCTCGAAGCCAAGCAGGCAAAAGTTCCAAGTTCCGCACCAAAAAAATGGGGGAGGTTGGTTTGGAGCGGAATCGCAGCTGCTGCTCTCACCCTTGCCATAGGCGGATTTGTGTGGTGGAACAATACCTCTCTTGCCGTTCGAGAGCATGAAGTACTTAAGCTGCCAGCACAAGCAACCGTGGAGCTTGTTGATATTGATCAGAAAGCCACTCAGCTAGCTTACATCAATAACAATGCAGAGTTGAAAACCATTCCAATCGATGAGAAATTAAAGCCAGTCACGATCAAGCTGCCGCCAACCGAAGGAAGATACACCGGGGTAGCGTGGTCTAATTCTGGGAAGCAAATCGCTGTCGTCGAGCAGGATAAAAAATTATCGCGGCTATGGATTGTGGAGATGCCAACGACTTACAGCATGGGAAGCAGCCGATTGCTGAAGGAAGAAGAAGGAGTATTGTACTCTTCACCAAGCTGGTCTGAACATGATGATTCGCTTGCCTTTACCCGCTCTAAAAATGGCCTCGAAGAAATTTGGGTGAGCAGCACAGTATCGTTCCAAGAATGGAAGCTAGTAGAAGGCTCTCAGCCTGAATGGTCACCAGATGGAAGCTTGCTTGCCTTCAATAAAGCCGGTGAAGTACAGCTGATGGAAATGCGGACGGGGAAAGTTATCTCGCTTTCAGTGGGACAGTGGGCATCGTGGAGCTCCGATACGCGATTGACCTATACACACCCAAATGGAACGCTGATGGAAGTAAACGTGAGTGAAGAGCCTTTTGTGACACGCGAGCTACCATTGCGAAACCAGTCCTCTGAAGAGCTGATCAAAGGCAACTGGGCAAACAAAGGTAAGCACTTACTGCTTATCTCACGCCTTGATCAGCTGCAACAACTGGTTATCTCTTTGGCGTCACGAAAATGAGCGGAGGAACAAGCATGAGATGGAAATGGGTGTTAATCTTTGTCATCACATGGCTTAGCTTTTCGATACGCCCAGCTATGGCAGAGAGCAACGTAGACATACAATTCGAGATACCTTTAAGTGGTATCGTCAAGTATGAATCATGGATGAGACTAAACGTAAAGGTAACCAGCCAAGAACAGGATTTCACAGGGGCTGTAGAGTTATCGCAGCGACAAGTCAAAAAAAATAATGAATTTAAGCTTCGGCGTCCAATAAAGCTTGAGCAAGGAAAGAGTACAACTGTTTACTTTGATATGCCTTCCCAAATATTGCTCGATGATTGGTACGTCCAGGTGACGCAAAACGGTCAAGTTGTCAAAAGCGAAAAGCTGCGTATCTCTTATCCAACAGACGGGCGCACCATTGGGGTGATCAGCGAGGAGGGCAATGCGTTTCATTTCCTTGCCGTCAATCAATCACAATCCAAAATGAATCGCCCCTTGTCCGTTCAAAATCTCACGGAACAAATGTTGCCTGACCAATCGTGGATTTACGAAAACATAGACATGTTAGCACTGGCAGGCAATAGTGGCTCCACGATTAATGATCAACAGATGGCAGCGATCAAGGAGTGGATCCAGCTAGGGGGGATCGTGGTTGTTTCCGCAGGTCCCAATCAAGATGGGATGATCCAGCGGTTTGCTGATATTCTCCCTGTGGAAGCCGGAAAAGCTGGTAATATAGAGCTACAGCAAGCATTAAGTGAGTATGACATTGCAAAAGTCGCGCCAAATGGCAGTATCGGTGTATACAACCGTGACTTGCCCTTATTTGTGTCAAAATCGTACGGCAGAGGGCTGCTGCTGTTTGTCAACTATGATGTGACAGCAGAGCCGTTGGCATCGTGGCAGTTCAATCCACAACTGTGGCAGAATGCAATGATCCAGCATGGTGCCAAGAAGATTTTTGAAGAGAAGCCTTATATGGATCAAATGACACGGCCTTTTCTTGACTTGAGCAAGAAGATTCCTGAAGTACAGACTCCTCCACCGATCTGGATGGTGGCGTTGTGGGGCGGCTATGTAATTGTACTCGCACCATTGACATACTTCGTTCTGAAAAGAATGAGAAAACCTGAATGGGCGTGGGGAGTAATCCCGCTTGGAGGAATTTTCTTGACCGTCGCTATATTCGCGGTTGGAAAGCCTGCTGTTGTGAAAACGAGTATCAGCTACACCGTAACCAAGATCGACATATTAGATGAGTCTCTGGCTCATATTCGCTCAGCCGCAACGTTTTTGGGAGTGGATCAAAACGAATACGATGTTCAGCTTGAACCTTCAATCGTTGCACTGCCCTTGACATTGGGGAGAAATGATTATCGACCAGAGGGATTAATGGATGGCAATGAGGTTCTCTCTTTCCGCAATCTCCCCTATTTGACACCGAAACAGGCAATCGGTATCGGGGTAAAGCATGACATGGGTGCTTTTGAAACTTCCTTGCGAATCAATGAGAATCGTCTGCAAGGTCACGTGAAAAACAATACGGAGTTTGCCTACGATCAGACTTTTATTGAAATTGGTTTTCAGCGGATTCCGCTTGGTCCATTGAAAAAGGGAGAAGAAAAGCAGATTGACAGTATGCTTGAGCCCTTGTTTATGCCAAGAAAACCACAAGCAACAAACGAATTGCAAACGATGGAAGAACGAATCAAAGAAATGCAGGAAAGAGTCGTTGAGTATGAAGAGGGGAATCAGATAAGTATCATCGGGACAACGACAGAGCCTCTTCCTCTGATGACAATGCAGGTGCCTCACCAAGCGCAATACTGGAATGTCATTCAGCAGCCTATTCAATTCCAGCCGAATGAACAAGGTCTAGTAACTAGTCCTTATGGCCTGCTTGATGCCGATATGTATGAAGTGACAGGAGATTTCGACAGCACCGGGTACATTTGGCAGCTTGGGAAGGGCAGTATTACGTTTGAATTGCGTACAGATAAAGCGGCGATCAATATAAAGCGAATAACAGTACCGCTGAATCACAGCTCGTTCAAGCCTTTCCGGATAGAGTACTTCCACCAAAAGAGCGGTAGGTGGATACCTGTTGAGCGCGGGACGAGACTTGTCCTCAATAATGAACTCTAGCAAGTATTGACGCCAAATCAAACATTATTGCTTCGCTTTTCCCACAATGGAACGTCGCGATTAGCTCTACCAGAGCCAATTTTCCAGGTAGAGGGGGTGCGGAAATGGTAATCGAAACCGTTCATTTAGGAAAAAGATACGGCAATTTGCAAGCGTTGACGGATTTGAACCTTTCCATCGAGCCAGGAAAGGTGTTCGGTTTCATTGGTCCAAATGGCGCCGGAAAATCTACTACGATGCTCATCTTGTCTACCCTTCTGGAACAGAGTGAAGGGGAAGCATTTGTCTGCGGCTACAATGTACGAAAAGATCCTGCGAGTGTACGCCAGTCTGTTGGCTACATGCCCGATTTTTTTGGCGTGTACGACAATTTGACAGCGGTGGAGTATTTGGAGTTTTATGCCGGAGCGTACAAAATTCCTGCCTCCAAAAGACGGGCACTCGTCGGTGATCTTTTGGAACTGGTAAATTTGTCTCACAAAGCAGACGCTTTCGTCGACTCTTTGTCTCGAGGCATGCAACAGCGCCTGGGGCTAGCACGTTGTCTCGTACATGATCCGGCCGTGCTGATTTTGGATGAACCCGCGTCAGGACTGGACCCGAGAGCTCGTATCGAATTGCGCGAAATTATGAAGCAATTACGTGCAATGGGTAAGACGATTATTATCAGCTCCCATGTTTTGCCGGAGCTAGCCGAGCTGTGTGATGATATTGGTGTCATTGAAAAAGGAAGATTAATTGCGTATGGTTCTGTGCATGAGGTCAGTAATCGGGACACAGGACAAAGCCGGATGCAACTGAGAGCCCTGCGGAACTTGGACAAAGCGGGACTACTGTTAGCGAGTTCTCCGTACGTACATCAATTGACAGAATACATGGGAGGCTATCGCTTCTACTTTCAAGGGACGGAGCAACAAAAAGCTGAATTGCTTCAAGAACTGCTGGATGAGCAGGTCGCAGTCGTCTACTATGGAGATTCCAAGAAAGATTTAGAAGACGTCTTCTTAGCGATTACGGAAGGAGTCGGTATGGAGTGAGCGACTTCTTGTTCAATCCTCTTTTGGTCAAAGAAATGCGGGACAGATTCCGCTCGAGAAAGACCATGTTCATTTTAGTGGTTTACTTGTTTGTCATGGGGGGAATACCGATGGGCTTTTTGCTCATGGACCCCTTAAAGGCCGAATCGTTAGGAGATAACCGGGATCTGTTTCTGATTTCCGCGGGGATACACTACGCGATGGTTTGCTTTGTAGCGCCAGCTTTGACTGCTGGAGCAATTAGTGGAGAGAGAGAACGCCAGACCTTGCATATTTTGCTGACGACCCAGTTGTCGACGCGCACGATAATTTTGAGCAAGCTCATTACGTCTTTGGCGTTCTCTACGCTGCTCTTGGTTGCATCGATGCCTTTGTACAGTATTGTGATGCTCTACGGAAGTGTCTCCCCGGAACAAATGGCCCAGCTCGTCCTGTTTCTCGCGGTGAATATGTTTTTTCTCGGGTCGTTGGGGTTGTTCTGCTCCACCTGGATTAAACGAACGTCGATCTCGACGGTCACCACATACGGCATTGCCTTCTTTTTTGTAGTAGGTACTGGTTTGCTGTTCTTTTTCATCGGTGAGTCCTTGCAACAGACGTATCCAGAACGGTACGTCAATTCGGATGTATGGAACATGTATGAGCTGCAGATGCTGGCAGGGACGAACCCTATCATCGTGTTGTTCGATATTTTAGGCGAGTCATTCGATCAATCCGATGACATCAGTTTTGCCCCGTGGTTGTTTTTCTCATGTGTGTACGTGGTTCTTTCGTTTGTACTCGTCATCTGGAGCGCTTATTTGTTAAAACCAATCCGCCGAAAATGGTGGAGTTGGAAGAAACGACCTGTTCGTGTACAATGAAAAAGGTGCATGGGAAAAGGGAGGTTTTTTTGTGAGTGATCAAGATGTACAGATCATTGATTTTGAAGAACTGCTTCGTGCGATTGAGAGCCGTCTGGCATCTGCAGGGATGTATGTCAAACGCGAAGCGATCGTGACTATTCTTCAGGCAGAAGAAGCATTTTTACTTGAAAAAGGTGTTCTTCAAGAGTATAGTGAGTAATCAGCTAACAACCTGCCTCAAGTGGTAGGTTGTTTTTCATGGACAAGGAAGGCATCAATTCTTTCGCCTGTTTGCTTCTCCCGGAAAAAAACGGTATGATGGAACAGAGTACGAATATCAGCATAAGGACGTGAACACATTGACAGAAGAGAACAAAGACCTCGAATTGGGCGATATCATCACATTGGACGATGAAAATGGTGAACCGTTGGGGGATTTCGAAGTATTGGCTATGTTCGACCTGAACGGTAAAGAATATATTGCCTTGGCTGAAGCTGTGGAAGATGAAGAAAGCGAAGAAGATGAAGAAGTGGATATCTTCGTATTCCAAGTGGACGGCGGCGAAATGGTACCATTGGAAGAGGACGAGGAAAGCACTGTTTACGCGAAGCTGAACGAAGTGCTGGAAGGCATCGAACTCATTAAAGAAGACAAGTAATCCCGGTATAAACGAAACAAGCCACTGCTGGCGTTAGAACCCAAGCAGTGGCTTTTTCTTGCGGTCGATCAGTCATTCATTTTAATAATGTTATCCTTAAGGTCTCGTACAGCAAGAAGGCATGTATAATCCGTTTCTTGCAGTTCCCGAACCAATGCCGAGCACTCGTCTTTCGTAAGACCTAGCTTTTCGAGACGGGTACGGAGTTCTTTACCGCCATTGTCAAAGAAATGCGCCATACTGTCAATGTGACCGACGGCACTTTCAAAGTGGGTACTGTATTTATAAAAATTGTTTCGTTGATTGGAGTGATTTTTATCAGGATTCCATTTCAAAACCCAGATGTCATCACTGTTGTATCCGGCAGAATTTAACGCATGAACGTCGGAAGCTAGCTCAGCATCATACTTATGGAATTTGACAAACGGCTTGGTAGCACTGATCAAAAGTATTCCCCCCTTTTTGGCCTCAGGAATCGATGCCTTACTAGGATGCCCAAAGCCAAAGCGCGGATGAATGGAAATACCTGAGGCACAGTTGTGAACGCTACGTAAGAACAATTGACATATTTTCCTTGATAGTAGCAGGATTTACGCTGATGGGGGAAGAAATAGAGAAAGGGAAACAGATGTTTTGGTTTTTCATTTTGACCAATCTTCACCGTTAGTGCTACACTAATTAATGGAATATGCATGTCATGTACAGAACGAAATGAGAAACGAGGAATACTGAGAAGAATCGGCCATCTCGCTAGGGGCGAGGTGGCTTTTTTGCCCCATTTTGCTACTGGCGTTGAATACTATGGGAACCATACGGTACAATAGCGATTAAGTGTTCGCTTTTATTAGGAAAACGTTCCTCTCATGGGGGTTGAATCATCTCGGCGTTTTTCAAAAGAGGTGAATACGACGCTAGCCATCAGTAAAAAGGCATGATCGTTTTTCTACGTGTCCGAAGAGTAGAGGGGAGAGCGCGATTGAAGGAAACAGAAACACAGCAAACACTAACGTATACAGAAGAAGATATTCAGGTCTTAGAAGGCTTGATTGCCGTTCGAAAGCGGCCTGGAATGTACATAGGCTCCACTGGCTCGCGTGGCCTGCATCATCTGCTGTGGGAAATTGTAGATAACGCCAAAGACGAGTCGCTTGCCGGCGTTAACGATAGCATCATCGTCACTTTGTACAAGGATGGCAGTGTCAGTGTGGAAGACCATGGACGCGGAATTCCAACGGGTATGCACAAGACTGGCCGACCTGTACCAGAAGTTATTTTTACGACGCTCCACGCCGGTGGTAAATTCGGCGGTGGCGGATATAAAAAAAGTGGTGGCTTGCACGGGGTTGGCTCCAGTGTCGTTGTGGCCTTGTCCAAATGGCTTGAGGTCGAAATCCACCGGGAAGGCAAAATTCATAAGCAACGCTTTGAATATGTTGTGGATGCAAATGGAACCGAGCATGTCGGTAAACCGGTTACCGGTCTTGAAATTACAGGGAACACCAAACGCACAGGAACAACGGTACGTTTTCTGCCGGATGACGAGGTGTTTGGCAATGCTCGCTTTGACTATGAGACGATTCGTGATCGATTTCGTGAGACGGCATTCCTTCTGAAAAAGCTGCGCATGGTTTTGATTGACGAGCGTGGACCTGAAAAGAAACGGGAAGAGTTTTACTTCGAAGATGGCTTGAAATCATACGTTTCTTACTTGAACGAGGGGAAAAATACGCTCCATCCGATCGTTTACTTCGAAGGGGAAAAGGACAATATCTATGTCGAGCTGGCTTTTCAGTACAATGACGGCTATGCAGAGACACTGGTGTCCTATGTCAACTCAATTGTAACAACAGATGGCGGAACTCATGTCACAGGCTTCCGCAACGGTACGACCCGGATCTTTAACGAATTTGCCCGGAAAAAAGGGTACTTGAAAGAAAAGGACCCGAACTTGACTGGAAACGATTTGCGGGAAGGTTTCCTCGGTGTATTGTCATTGCAAATGGCTGACGTCCAGTTTGAGTCCCAAACAAAAGACAAGCTGGGGAACGAAGAAGCACGGGCAATCGTAGAACAGATTGTTTCCGAAAAGCTAGGCTTCTTCCTCGAGGAAAATCCGGAAATAGGCAAGCTGCTGATTGACAAGGCGTTGCGTTCTGCTGAGATTCGCGAAGAGCTGCGCAAACAACGCGAAGCCCTGCGCGGCGACAAGAAAGGCAAAACCGCGAAAAAGCGCAAATCGATTTCGGAAAAGTTTACTCCGCCGCAATACAGAGACTCCAAGCGCAATGAGCTCTTCCTCGTCGAGGGGGATTCTGCGGGTGGCTCTGCAAAACAGGCGCGTAATTCAGAGTTCCAAGCCTTGTTCAGCCTGCGCGGGAAGCCGTTGAACACGGAAAAAGCAAAGCTTTCCGAGGTATTGGCGAATGAAGAGTTCCGCACGATCCTAGAGGTGCTTGAAACCGATATTGGCGAAGAGTTTTCCATCGAAAACTGTGCATTTGACAAAGTGATTATCATGTCTGACGCGGACGTTGACGGCTCGCACATTCAAACGCTGCTGCTGACCTTCTTCTTCCGCTACATGCGCCCGATGATTGCAGCTGGTCACTTGTATATTGCCCAACCGCCTTTGTATCAGGTGAAAAAGCAGAGCAAGGGCAAGCAAACAGAGGGGATTTACTGTTGGAGCGATTACGAGCTGGAACAGGCGTTGAAAAAGGCTGGACGCGGTGCTGAAGTGCAGCGCTACAAAGGTTTGGGTGAGATGAACGCCGACCAGCTCTGGGAAACAACCATGGACCCTGAGACGCGCAAGCTCATTAAGGTTGAACTGGAAGACCTCGCTCACTGTGAGAAGCTGGTAACCGTTTTGATGGGTGACAAAGTCCCACCTCGGCGTGAGTGGATCGAGAACCACGTCACCTTTGAAGTGGGGGAGGATGAATAAGCATGCTGTCCAATCAAGTTATTAATCAGAGCTTCGCGGAGATTATGGGAAAGCGCTTCGGGGACTATGCCAACCTGGTTATTCTCTCACGCGCGATCCCGGATGCTCGCGATGGACTAAAGCCGGTACAGCGCCGTATTTTGTATGCCATGTACCAAGAAGGCAACACAAACGATAAACCATACCGGAAATCAGCGAAAACGGTCGGGTACGTGATGGGTACCTATCACCCTCACGGTGACTCGGCGATTTACGAAACGATGGTGCGGATGGCGCAATGGTGGAAAATGCGTCAGGTGCTCATTCAAGGCCACGGAAACTTTGGTAGCTTGGACGCAGACCCACCAGCCGCTATGCGTTATACCGAATCCAGACTGTCGGCATTGGCTAATGAGCTACTGCGCGATATTGAAAAGGATACGGTTACATTTATCCCGAACTACGACAACTCCGCTCAACAACCGGCAGTATTGCCTTCACGGTTTCCCAATCTACTCGTGAATGGCGCTGCCGGGATCGCGGTTGGTTTTGCAACGGACATCCCTACTCACAATTTGGGCGAAGTCATCGATGCGGCTGTTGCACAAATGAAGAACCCGAATATCTCGCTGGATGAGCTGATGCAGCACGTCAAAGGTCCAGATTTTCCGACAGGCGGCATTGTCCAAGGCCTGTCCGGAATTCGCAAGGCGTTTGAGACAGGCCGTGGTCAATTCATTATTCGCGGGAAGACCCATGTAGAGGAGCCAAAAGGCGGCAAGATCAAAAAAATCGTCGTTTCCGAAATCCCTTACGAAGTGGTCAAGTCGAAGCTCGTTGGTCAAATCGATGAGCTCGTAATGGATCGCAAAATCGAGGGAGCACTGGCGGTTCGCGATGAAACCGGTCGTAAAGAGGCCGAGCAGAAAAAAGTTCGTATCGTAGTGGATATTCGCAAGGAAGCGGATGAGCAGGCGATTCTCAACTACCTGTACAAAAATACGGATCTGCAAATCTATTACAATTACAACATGAACGTGATTCATGAGGGGACCATCCGCCAGATGGGACTCAAGGCTTTGTTGGGGGCGTACATCGACCACCAAAAAGAAGTTGTCACGAATCGCTGCCAATTTGATCTGAATCGAAAGCAAAGCCGCGAGCATATCGTGGAAGGCTTGATTCGCGCCAAGTCCATTTTGCGTCAGATCGTCGATACGATTATGGATTCGGAAGACCGTGCAGATGCCAAGAAAAACATCATGGAGAAATACGGCTTCACCGAAAACCAAGCAGATGCGATCTTGAACATTCAGCTCGCTTCCTTGACACGTTTGGATATCGTCAAGCTGGAAAAAGAATTGGCTACGCTGGCAAAAGAAATCGAGGAGCTGAAATCGATTTTGGCGAGCGAGAAAAAGCTGATTCAAGTCATTACAGGCGAACTGAACGAGATCAAGAAAAAATACGCAGAAGAGCGCTTGACAGAAATTCAGGGCGAGATCGAGGAAATTAAAATCGATATTGCCATGCAAATCAATGCAGAGGATTGCATCGTAACCCTCACAAACGAAGGATATATCAAGCGGACGAGCCCGCGCTCCTTCAAATCAGTGGGGGGAACGCTGGAGACATGTGGGGTAAAAGAAGGAGACCGTGTCCGTTACTTCATGGAGACCAATACGTCTCACACTGCTCTCTTCTTTACTCAGGACGGTAAATACTTCGCTACACTGGTAAACGCCTTCCCGGACGATAAGTGGAAGGATATCGGATCCGCCCTCGTCAACATCATCCCGTTGGAGAAGAATCAGCGGATCGTTGGCTTTACGATCGTAGAAACCTTCAAACAACCGCTGTATGTGTACCATGTAAGTAAAAATGGTTTGATGAAAAAGACGGCGTTGTCCGAATACGAAACGAATCGTTCCAGTGCGTTGGTAGCTGCGAAGCTGAAAGCAGACGATGACGAGTTTGTGAATGTATTTGTGGCTGACGAAGCTGGGGCGATACTCGGTGCTACGAAAGATGGCATGGGCATTCGATTCCATCGTAGTGAAGTCAGCGCAACGGGTAGAGCGTCGAGCGGGGTAAAAGCAATCGCACTTGCTCCTGGCGACGATGTCATCACGATGCTACCGATTGAGGAAGTCGATTCTCGTGCCTTTAGCTTGTTGACGGCTGAAGGGGTTGTAAAACGCACAGCGATTGCTGCGATCCCACTCCAGGCTCGCGCAGGCAAAGGCGTACAGTTGATTCGTAAACGAAAAAATAATCCGCATGAACTTGTTGCGATGTTCATCGAGGAAACAGTTTATGCTTGGACCTCGCAGAACGAATGGACCCTTGTCGAGACAGAGCAAGTGATCGTCAACGAGCAAGGTGGCATCGGCCGACAACTGGTGGAGGGTGGGGTAAAAGCAGTTGCTTTTGAAACCGTTTTGCCGACAGATGAACCGAAGGACGAAGCGACTGCAAAAGGCTCAGGAGACGGAGCTGGCACTGCAAGCCAACAGAAAAGGCCTAATGCCCAGGCTAACCTGTTCGATGGAGATCATCGTGAATAAAAGGAATGATGAATAGATGGCATTTGAAGCCTTTGTTTCACCGCTAAGCTGGCAGCAGGTTTCTCTGCTCCTCGATACTGTGCAATATTTCGAAGACGCGCCGAAACTGCTCTCTCTTCCACAAGAGCAAGGAGCAAGTGTGCCTGTGCCGATTACGTCAGACACATTGAAGACGATGCTTGGTTGTCTGGACGAAGAGGAAGCATTTAGCCGCAAAGCTTTTTCATTGAGTTGGGAAGTAGCTGAGGACGAAGGGAGTGGCTATCTCGTTGTTGAGCTCCCGAATGGAGACACCGTGAGACAGCCAGCCGTTCTATCCGCTTTTTCTCCGGTTTAATAAATAAACGCTTTGGTGACGCGCTTGCATTCATGACAGGATGTGAGCCGTTTAGCCAAAGCGTTTTTGGCATACAAAAAGATTGCCAGCGAATTGGAGTATGTGATACAGTTTGAACACGAGTTGTTGCGTAATAAAGTTAGTAACTTACTGAATTGGCATACTTACCACTGGAGGATGGAATCATGGAAAAAGTCATCGATCAAAAGGCTTTTATGGACGTCATTCGGGAGCGTCGTTCCGTACGTCATTACGATCCAACAGCAAAAATCTCGCGGGATGAACTCAAGGAAATGCTAAAAGAAGCGACGTTGGCACCTTCCAGCTCCAATCTCCAGCCATGGCGTTTTTTGATTATCGATGAACAGCCATTGAAAGAGAAGCTGCTCCCCATCGCATTTAACCAAAAGCAGGTGGTAGAGTCTGCGGCGATTATTGCAGTCCTGGCTGATTATGAGGGCTACAAACAAGCCGGGAGCATTTACAAAAAAGCGGTAGAAGCAGGCTACATGACAGAGGAAGTAAAAGCTACACTCATCGACAACATTAACAAGCGCTATGAGAATCGGGATCGAGCAATCATCAAGGAAATTGCTTTGGTAGACGGAGGTCTCGTCTCGATGCAATTGATGCTCGTTGCCAAGGCAAGAGGGTATGACACGGTGCCAATGGGCGGCTATAACAGCGAGAAATTCAAGGAAGCTTTCCAAATCCCTGATCAATATGAAACGGTCATGTTGATTGCAGTCGGCAAGGCAGCAGAGCCTGGTCATCCGACTACTCGCCTGGATGTAGAAGAGATTACGTTCTGGAATGAGATGCCGAGTAAATAAGCATGGAGAAATGGAATAGCCTTGGCCTGATAGGATTTTGGGCCTGGGCTTTTTTCGTGTTTGCAAGCTTTCGAGGGCCAGACGTGCTGGCAATCAGGTGAAATGGGGCGTACAATAGGGAGACATGACAGTAACGAAAGAGAAGCCGCAGACGAGCGAAAGAAGGGTGTAGGATGAAAAGATTGTTGGCAATCAGCGATATTCATGGGGAATTGGAGAAACTGGAATCGTTGATGGAGCAAGTTCAGTACGATCCACAAAACGATCAATTGATCCTGCTAGGTGATTATGTAGACCGTGGACCAGAGTCGAAAGGAGTCGTCGACAAGGTAAAACAGCTCCATGCAGAAGGGGCAATCGTGTTGATGGGCAACCATGATCATATGATGGTTAAATCATTCGAGCAAGACCCTGTCTTTATCGAACGATGGTTCCGAAACGGTGCCCAAAAGACGTTGGCGAGCTATGGTCATGCCGCAGCAGATACGGAGTCTGGCGCACCGGAGGCCTTGGAAA
Organism: Brevibacillus sp. IT-7CA2; assembly: GCF_949767855.1. NCBI lineage: Bacteria > Bacillati > Bacillota > Bacilli > Caryophanales > Paenibacillaceae > Brevibacillus > Brevibacillus sp. IT-7CA2. The sequence continues at coordinate 185,991 of NZ_CATKQT010000011.1, read as the reverse complement.
TCATCTCTTCAGTCAAAGAGCATCTGGAATTTTTGGCTGGCTTGGACTGCTATTATGAAACCGATGATTATATTTTTGTTCACGGGGGTGTACATCCCGAGACTCCGGTTGCAGAGACTGACCCGTACCTGCTGATGTGGATACGTGATGAGTTCCATAAAGGCTATCAGGGTGAGAAGACCGTTGTTTTTGGTCACACGCCAACCAGTTCTTTGCACGGTAAACATGATGTGTTTTACGGTGAAAATAAAATCATCGGCATTGACGGAGGTGCCGTATACGGCGGCCGTCTGCATTGCTTGGAGCTGCCCAGCCGAAAGGTTTACTCGGTAGAGTAATAGAACAAGAACGAAGGGCTTCCACCTCTCATTACAAAGAGCGGGTGAAAGCCTTTTTGCTGTGGGTCAAGATAAGTTCAGAGTAATATTGTAATGAATATTATTTAAATAAATTGCAAAAATTAATAATTAAAGGCTTGTCTTCTAATATTTGGGATAGTAAAATATTCCCAACTCACTCATATTCTTATTGTTTACCATCATATTAGCCCACGTGAATATTTGCAAATCAATGACCAATTTCCCCTGCCATACTCGCTGCAATGTGACCGTTACTCTAATTGTCGCCCTTATTCCACTCCTAGAAAAGACAAAAGAACCAGCCATTTTAAAAAAATCATTGATCGATACATTCATTCCTGGAAAAAGGTAAGAATCACCCATCTCATTATGGCGATGGTTTCTTACTGCTTAATACTTCAAGAAAAATCAAGAAAAGGGAATGAAAGTAAGTAGCATATACCTGGTCGTTACATTCCAAAGTGCGGAAAGAAAAAGAATTGGCTAAATTTTTTCTTCCGGGTCAGTGGCGATAAGGTTTCCGAGTAAAGGTTCCTAATATTCAGAATGAAATTACTGTTTGCTTCTTCCGGGTACCAGCCTATCTGCTACCCGGAAAAGCAAGCGGGAGACAGGCGATTCATACAACGAGTCACGGCTTGGGGAAATTCACTTCTCTTGTATACACGTGGGGAGCAAGAGGGAGCATTTGGAGTGGTTATGCTCACCAGGCAAGTGCTAGAACTATCAAACACGGGACAAGGGAGGAACAACGCTTTGCATTTTGTTCAGACATTAGTAGAAGCGCTGGAATTGTGGAAGAACGAGGACCATAAAGGCGTTACCTTCATTTTGGGAGACCAGAATGAGGTGTTTGTTTCCTATAAAGAATTGTATGAAGAAGCCCTCTGTTATTTATTTGTCCTCCAAAAACACGGAATCAAGCCTGGTGATGAGGTCGTTTTTCAAATTGAGGATAGTAATCTCCGAACTTTTGTCTGCCTTTTTTGGGGATGCTTACTCGGTGGAATGATTGCTGTTCCTATCTCTGTAGGGGATAACGAAGAGCATCGTCTTAAGCTGTTAAAGGTTTGGCAGACATTAATCAATCCCTATCTGATTACGACGGACAGCGTCTGGAAACGACTGGAGGATTTCTTTAGTAAACACAACTACCTGACGGAATTGGAATCATTGAGGTCGAAGTCCTTCCTGCTTGATGAGACCGGGAAAAAAGAAGAGAAGGGCACAATCTATTATCCTTCTGCTGATCATGTGGCCTTTATTCAATTTTCATCTGGGTCTACAGGAGATCCGAAAGGGGTTACCCTGACGCATGAAAACCTTGTCCATAATGTGCGTGCGATTAATAACAGACTTGGAACGATTGAGTCTGACTCATTCCTAAGCTGGATGCCCCTAACTCATGACATGGGGATGATCGGATTCCATTTATCCCCGTTGTATGCAGGAGTTCAGCATTATTTTATTCATACCTCACTATTTATCAGGCGGCCTACGCTATGGCTGAAGAAAGTAAGCGAGCACAAGGCGACGATTTCTTCTTCTCCGAACTTTGGATATAAATATGTGTTGTCCAGGTTTAAACCGGAAGTGGCAGAAGAGTGGGATTTGTCTACGCTTCGCACGATTTTAAATGGAGCAGAACCCATTGCTTCAGAATTGATCCATCAGTTTTTAGATCAGATGAGCCCTTATGGTTTGAAGAAAACGAGCATGCTCCCGTGCTATGGATTGGCTGAAGCCTCTGTGGGAGTAACAATTCCGGATCAGAACCTGCATTTTACAACGCTTTCTCTGGATCGTAGGTTTATCCAGGTAGGAAAGCCAATCAAGATGACAGATCAAACAAATCCAGAAGCTCTCACACTGGTAGAAGTGGGTTACCCCATTGATTTTTGCGAGGTAAGAATATGTGATGACGAGGATCAAGAGCTACCAAGCGATACTGTTGGTCATATCCAGATTAGAGGGAAGAATGTAACCGCTGGATACTACAACAACCCTGCTGCCACCGCAAATGTAATGACGTCTGATGGATGGCTCAGAACAGGGGATCTGGGTTTTATGCGAAAGGAACGTCTTGTCATCACGGGGCGTGCGAAAGACATCATCTTCGTGAATGGTCAAAACGTTTATCCGCATGATATTGAGCGGATTGCTGAAGAAGTCGAAGGAGTCGAGCTTGGGAAGGTCGTTGCCTGCGGGGTATTCAACGAGAAAAGCAAAGAAGAGGATATTCTTGTGTTTGTCCTTCATCGGAAAAGTGTAGACGAGTTCATTGCGCTATCTAAGAAAGTGAAAATGCATTTGAACGAGCGAACCGGATGGAGAATAAGTGAGGTCTTGCCGATTCAGCGTATCCCCAAAACAACGAGTGGAAAAGTCGAACGATATAGAGTAGCTAGGGAGTATCAGTCTGGAGCATTTCACGATGTTTCCGAGGAAATGCAACGACGAATTACCGAACAGGTAGAAGAGGAAAGAACCGATAAATCCCCTCACTTGCGCGAAGAATTAGAAAAACAATTGCTTGCCATTTGCCGCGAAGTGCTTCAATCAGATAGATTGGGACCAAACGACAGTTATTTTGATGTAGGCGTGTCCTCTATGCAGTTGACCCAGTTAGCAGGGCGGATAGAAGAAGAGATGGGGATTACGTTGGCGGTAACAGATTTGTTTGCCTATCCGACGATTTCCAAGCTTTCTCGCAGTCTCTTCCACGACGATCAAGCGACTGATCGCATAAAAGAGACAGATGCGAGCGAACAGAAACAAAAGGATATCGCTATTATCGGGATTTCTTGTAAGTTCCCGCAGGCTCAGGATGTGGATCAATTTTGGCAAAACATCCGGGGAGGAAAGGATTGCATTCATGAGCTTCATGGACAGAGACGAAAGGACACAGAACAATATGTATCGCTGGTAAGAGGTGAACAGGGCAATCCTAACCTTGTGGAGGGTGGTTATTTAGAGGAGATCGATAAGTTTGACTATTCGTTCTTCTCGATCACCCCGAAAGAAGCGAAGCTAATGGACCCCAACCAAAGGCTGTTCCTTGAAAATGCTTGGAATACGCTAGAGGATGCTGGCTATGGCGGGCACAAGCTTTCAGGGGAAAAAGTAGGGGTGTATGTCGGCTTCTCCAAGTTGGGATACGATTACGAACGCCTTTTGTCAGTGGTAAGTCCCAAGGATTTGCCCTCTTATGCAGTAGGCAACCTTCCTTCCATTATTGCAAGCCGCATTTCACACTTGCTTGATTTGCGCGGCCCTGCTGTCACCGTGGATACAGCCTGCTCTTCTTCCTTGGTTGCAGTTCATATGGCGTGCAAGGCAATCCAAAACGGTGATTGTGAGATGGCATTGGCAGGGGGAGTCAAAACCATCCTGCTGGCGCTGAAGGCTGGAATTGGAATGGAATCCTCTGACAACCGTTCAAGGGCGTTTGACGATCTATCTGATGGAACGGGTTGGGGTGAAGGTGTAGCTTCTGTTCTGTTAAAACCTTTGGAAAAAGCCAGCGAGGACGGGGATCACATCTATGCCGTGATTAAGGGAAGCGCTGTTAATCAAGACGGTGTTACAGTCGGGATTACCGCACCGAACTCACAGGCCCAGGCAGAATTGATCACAGACGCTTGGGAGGATGCGCAAGTCGACCCTGAAACGATTAGCTATATAGAGGCACATGGAACGGGTACAAAGCTAGGGGACCCCGTTGAGCTGGATGGAATTCAGAGAGCATTCCGACAATATACACAGAAGAAACAGTTTTGTGGAATCGGCACTGTCAAAGCGAATATTGGACATTTATATGAAGCAGCAGGAATCGCTGGCTTGATTAAGGCTGCTTTGCAGTTAAAGCACAAAGAGCTGCCTGCCCTCGTCCATTTCCAGAAACCGAATCGGAATTTCGCATTTGAAAAGTCGCCAGTCTATGTGCAAAACAGACTGGAAAAATGGGAAACAGATGGACATCCGAGGAGATGTGGGGTTAGCTCGTTTGGGTTTAGCGGGACCAATAGCCACGTTATCTTGGAAGAGTATGTGCCGGTTAATGAAATGGAGATGACAGTCTCAGATGAGGTGCAAGTGTTTACCTTATCGACTAAATCCGAGTCAGCCCTTCAACGTCTGATTCAAAAATATCGGGAGTTTCTTTCTTCCAGTGGCCCGCTTTCTCTGTCTGATTTGTGCTATACGGCAAATACCGGAAGAGAAACGCTTCCCTATCGGATTGCACTCATTTTGCATAGTCGCAGTGATTTCGAACAAAAGCTCGACCGATTGGCGGTTCGGCTTGAAAATGACCGAGATGTTTTTGTTTACTCACATGGTAAAAAGCGCGTTCCTGAAGAAACCGTTCATCTGTTGAGTCAATCCGCTCGGGATGTGCAGGAAAAGTACCACACGGCGAGTACTGAGATGAAGTATTCGTATGCAACGACATTATGCGATTTGTATGTACAGGGAGCTACGGTTGAATGGGATGTGTTCTACAGAGATGGCAAAAAGAGAAGAAAGATGCCATTGCCGGTTTATCCTTTCGATCAGCATCGCTCTTGGATTACAGATGATGTGATCAGCATCATTCCAGAACAGATGAATACTATTAGCGGAAACAGAGGTGCTACAGTGTCAGAGATAGGAACTGCGCCAATCGCAAAAGTTCTGAAAGAGTTGGTTCATCATGCTTCAGGTTTTGCTGTAGAAGAAATAGATCCATCCCTTCATTTTCTAGAGCTAGGCTTGGATTCTATTATGCTCGTACAAATCAATCGTGAAATTCAGGAAAAGTTTGGAGTGGTCATTCCGGCCCAAGAGTTGTTTGAAACCATTACCAGCGTTGATAAGCTAGCAGCGCACATCGCTCTGGAGCTATCCAGTAGCCCAGCTGTGGCTTCTGCCAAACAAATGGAATGGATGGCAATCGAGCAACCGAAAGCAAACGTAGTTGTGGAACAGAATGACGTTCAGCATATTCAACAGTCAGAGCCAAGAGAACAAAACATGAAAATGGCAGTCTCGAGAAGCACAGGGGCGGTTGAAACTATTATCGAAAAGCAGATTTCGCTCTTGTCTGAACACCAAAACCAAATGGCTACGCTGTTACAAAAACAATTGGAGCTATTGAATCAAGAACAAAGCTTTGTACCAAAGCAACAAGCTGAATATGCGCCTGTTGCTCCCGAGAGCAAGAAACCCGAAGTAAAATCACCCGTCAAGGGGAATGAAGAGGAACGCCAGAAGCCATTTATACCGTATCAGCCACTGATGATCGGTGAACAAGGCAATTTTACACCGACACAAAGAGAGTATCTAAACGCATTCATTCAAAGCTATACGGAAAAGACAAAGCACTCCAAGAAGTATACGCAAGAGCACCGATTTGTTCATGCCAACAATCGCAATGTGTCTGGATTCCGTTCGTATTGGAAGGAAATGGTCTATCCGATCATTACACAAGCATCAGCTGGTTCAAAAATGTGGGATCTGGATGGGAATGAATATGTCGATCTGACGATGGGTTTCGGTGTAAACCTGCTCGGTCATAATCCCGCTTTTATCATGAAAAAGCTGGAGGAGCAGATTCAATCTGATCTGCCTCCGCTGGGTCCTATGTCGGATGTAGCTGGAAGGGTAGCAGAATTAATCAGCGAGTTAACCGGAGTAGAGCGTGTCGCCTTTTACAATTCGGGGACAGAGGCAGTAATGGTGGCACTGCGCTTGGCCAGAGCTGTTACAGGCCGTTCGAAAATCGCATTATTCTCCGGCTCCTATCACGGTACATTTGACGGGGTTCTGACTGTTGCTGATCCTGAGTCCCAGGACGGGAAGGCCATACCAATGGCACCAGGTATTACCCAGCATACGGTGGATGACGTCCTGGTCTTAAACTACAACCATCCAAAATCAATCGAGCTGATCAAAAAACATGCCCATGAACTGGCCGCAGTATTAGTTGAGCCTGTTCAAAGCCGACGTCCAGATCTGCAGCCAGTGGAATTCTTGAAGGAAGTCAGAGAGATTACAAGCCAATCAGGCACTGCCCTTATTTTTGACGAGATCATTACGGGATTCCGCATACATCAGGGTGGCGCACAGGCGTGGTATGGAATAGAAGCAGACCTCGTTACGTATGGGAAAGTTCCGGGTGGTGGCATGCCGATCGGTGTTGTAGCCGGTAAAGCTGCTTTCATGGATGCAGTAGACGGGGGAACCTGGAATTTTGGGGATCATTCTTACCCGGTAAATGCCGAGAAAAAGACGTTTGTGGGCGGAACGTTTTGCACGCATCCACTGACGATGCATGCTGCGATCGCTACGCTGGAATATTTGAAGGAGCAGGGGCCGAAGCTTCAGGAAGCGTTAACTCAAAAGACACTCTACTTGGTAGAAACACTTAACGCGTATTTTAAGAACGAGCAGATTCCAATCCAGATGATCAATTGCGGTTCTTTGTTCCGCTTCGTATCGTTTACCGATATCGAATTGTTCTTCTATCACCTGATCAGCAAGGGCATTTATATATGGGAGGGCAGAAATTGCTTCCTTTCCACTGCCCATTCCGATGAGGATATCGAGAGACTGATCCATGCGGTGAAGGAAAGTATTGATGATCTGAGGCGAGGAGGTTTTTTGCCGGAGCCACCCCCAACTTCTCCGAATGGTGGACGGAAACAAAATCAAGTCGTCGAAATGACAAACTTTACGAGACGGGATGGGCAAAAGCCAGAGGCAACGCTTGTGGAAAGTGTGGGGGAACAACTAAAGCTTCCTCTTAGCCCTGAACAGAAACAAATGTGGTTTGCAGTCAAATATCGCGTGGAAGCATCTGCAGCTTTTAACGAGACTATTTCCCTTCAGGTAGAAGGTGAGCTTGATATTACTGTGTTTGAGCAGGCTGTCCAAGCCATGGTGGATCGCCATGAAGCGTTGCGAACCATCATTGATTCCAACGGAGAGTATCAGGTGGTACTGCCCAAGAGGGACATACGTGTTCGATTCGTGGATTTGAGCCACCTTTCGTCTGAGGAACAGGAAGAAAAAAGGAATCAGCTGTTGGATGAACAAACAGGCACGCCATTTGAACTGTCTTCTGAGGACCCCCTGTATCGAGTAAGTGTCATCAAGCTGGCTACCGCCAAATTCCTGACTTCCTACACCTTCCATCACATGATTGCGGATGGGTGGTCCATGGCTGTTTTTATAAAAGAGCTGGATGATATCTACTCGGCCCTTACACAGAAACGACCAATATCGCTCGAGCCTTCTACACCGTTTTCTACTTACCGAAACTGGCAAGAAGATCAGATGCAGAATCCAGCGTTTCAGGACGCGCTCACGTACTGGAACGAGAAATTCGCAGATCCAATCCCCAAGCTCGTTTTTCCTTTAGAGCAACGAGAAACGGGAAAACCATCTTTTACAGGTGAGCGAATTACTTTCAAGATCGACAGCAGCATCACAAGGAAGGCAAGAAAAAGAAGCATTCAAAACAAGAACAGTTTGTTTATTACCTTACTGGCTTCTTTTAACCTCTTCCTTCATCGTATTCTTGGAAATAGAAAAATGGTTGTTGCGATTCCTACTGCGGGTCAATCTCATATCGGCAAAATGTCCTTGATAGGAAACTGCGTCAATCTGTTGCCGGTTTGCACGGAGATTGACGGCAATGATACGGCTGCGGATTATTTGTCCCGAGTGAAACAGGCGGTTGCGGAGATGGAAAAGCATCAAGCCTACTCCTTTGCAGCATTAGCTGAGAATTTGCCGCATCAGAACTTGCCAGAGCTCTCTGTGTTGTTCAATATGGATCGACCGCTTCACAACCTGACTTTCGCTCAAATGAAGGCTACGCTGTTGCCCAATCGGATCATTTACAGCAAGTACGATCTTTTTGTAAACGTGACAGAAGTGGGCGGAGAGCTTGTGGTTGATGTGGATGCACGAAGCGGGGTAGTAACCACAGAGGTTCTTCGCCAGTGGGGCGTCTACTTTGCCAATCTTTTGCATCGTATTGCAGAAGACGATCAGGAAAAAATTCATGCACTATCGCTTTTACAGCCCAACGAGATGGAAAGAGTGATACGCGAATCCAGTGGCAACCTGGGCAAATATGCAACAGAATGGACAGAATTATTGCAGGATGTGCCAGATGATCGAGTAGGACGAGCTTCCCTCTATGTCCTGGATCAGTATCAGCAATTGGCCCCTGTGGGTGCGGTCGGACAGGTGTATATGGCTGATGGGGGATTCGAGCATGTAGCCCCGTCTCAGTGGCAGCGAACAACGAAAACTGCTGTTTCGCTAGGAAATGGAGAAATCCATATTATCCATTCATCCGATCGGATTGCAGGGCAAAGAAGCACGAGAGTCAGAGAAGTAGAGCCGGCTGGAACGGTGACCGAAGAGACCATCAGGGTCATTTGGCAAGAAATCTTGGGAAGCTCCCCGATGTATCTGGATGATAATTTTTTTGAACAAGGCGGGAACTCCTTACTAGCGACTGTCATGCTCAGCAGAATCTACAAGGAATGCCATGTGCAAATTCCTTTGCATCAAATTTTTCAATCGCAGACGATACGTGAATTAGCCAAATATGTAGACTCTTCAAAGCATCAAGCTTTTACTCCCATTCGCTCATGCGAGTTGCAGCCATACTATAAGTCTTCTTCGGCGCAGAAAAGAATGTACATCCTCCAAGGTCTGGATGGAGGAACTGCCTATAACCTATCTGGCTACTTACAATTGGATGGGGAACTGGAACTTGATCGTTTGATTCACTCTTTGCAACAGGTTGTACAAAGGCACGAGTCTTTCCGAACCAACTTTGTGATCAAAGATAATGAAGTCGTGCAAGTTTTACATGACGATCTGCCATTGGATATTGAGGTCGAACAATTGGCTGAAGAGGATGTAAATGAGGCGATTCGCACCTTTATCCAGCCATTTGATCTCAGCAAAGCACCGCTTATTCGGGCGAAAATCTTCCAAGTGTCAGCCAAACGCTTCATTGTGGCTGTGGACATGCATCACATTATTTCGGACGGCTATTCGGTATCACTGTTTATCCGTGAGCTGCTCCATACGTATAGAGGAGAATCCCTGCCTGAGCTCGGCGTGACGTATAAAGATTTCGTGGCATGGGAGCAAGAGAGGGAGCAGACAGAACAGCTCTTGGCTCAAAAGGAGTACTGGCTTGAGCAATTTAGCCAAGGAGAACTTCCGGTATTGAAGCTTCCCATTGATTACCAAAGACCGCCGGTTCAATCCTTTGAAGGTGACCGTTTGACGATGGGGATCGGTGAGGAAGTCAGGAAGCAGTTACTCCAATTGGCTAGGGAAACTGACACGACCTTGTACATGGTATTGCTTGCTGCTTACAATGTACTGCTTTATCGATACACGGGGCAGGAAGAGCTGATTGTCGGTTCTGCTGTGGCGGGAAGACAACACCCTGATTTGGAACGAATGATGGGCATGTTTGTAAATACGTTGGCCATCCGAAACTATCCGACAGGAAGCAAGACCTTTACGGATTTCCTGAAAGAAGTGAAAAATCAAGCCATACGTGCCTTTGAAAATCAGGAGTACCCGTTTGAAAAACTGGTTGATGCTCTTCAATTAAACAAAGATTTGAGCCGCAATCCTTTATTTGATACCATGTTTGATTACCATTATGAATCCTTTGACGACGTGGCCTCAGTTGATTTCAACGTCACGACGTATGAATATCCAAAAGATGTGTCCCTCTTTGATCTCAGTCTTGATGTCCATGACGATGGGACAACGCTCACTTGCCAATTTGATTACAGCACTCATCTGTTTAAACGCGATACGGTTGAGCGAATGGCTAATCACTTTGCCAAGATTCTTCACTCCATTCTGCAGTCTAATGAGAGTTGCCTAGCTGATTTGGAGTACTTGTCCAGCGAGGACGTCAAGCAGGTTGTTGCCGACTTTAATCAAGCGAGAAAGCAAATACCCGCTCCTCTCTATCCAACGTTTTATGAATGGTTTGAGGCAGAAGCAATACGCCATGCAGCGCAAGTCGCTGTTTCTTACGGGGAAGAGCAGATCAGCTATCAAGAACTCAATGCAAAAGCAAACCGTCTGGCCCGAACGCTGCGTGATCAGGGTGTAAAACCAAATAGCTCCGTTGCGATTTTGGCAGAACGCTCGATTAACATGGTCGTCGCTGTTCTGGCTGTCATGAAGGCGGGTGGAGCCTATGTTCCGATTGATCCCCAGTATCCGAAAGACCGCATTTCGTTCATGCTGGAAGACAGTCAGGCAACGGTCATGCTGGTCAATCAAAATGGACAGAGCGGACTAGACTTCAGCGGCGCCATTATCGATCTGGACGCAGAGGACAGTTACATGGAGGACTCGTCCAATCTCGACGCCATCTCCGGACCGAGTGATCTCGCTTATATCATCTATACATCCGGCACTACTGGCAAACCCAAAGGGGTCATGATCGAGCATGGCAATCTGGTGAGTGTAGCCAATACATGGCGCTATGAGTACGAACTAGAACAGATGAATGTGAATCTCTTGCAGATGGCGAGTTTCTCTTTTGACGTGTTTGCAGGGGATTTGTGCAGGGCCCTGTTGCATGGTGGACATTTGGTGATTTGTCCAGGTGATGTAAGGATTGATCTTCCGGCTCTATATCAGTGGTTGACCCGGTATGAAATTTCCTTGTTTGAATCGACACCTGCTCTTGTTCTTCCATTTATGGAGTACATTTATCAAAATGGATTGCCGCTCACTCATCTGAAACTGCTCATTCTTGGTTCGGATACATGCCAAAGTGAAGCGTTTGTCCGCTTGGTCGAGCGTTTCGGGCAGATCAAAATCATCAATAGCTATGGTGTTACGGAGGCTGCTATTGATTCCAGTTACTTCGAAATGGCTGGCGATACCGAAATGACAACCGGAAATGTTCCGATCGGAAAGCCACTGCAAAACACAGAATTTTATGTGTTGGATTCCCAATTGCGGCCACAGCCGGTGGGCGTGTACGGAGAACTATATATCGGGGGAGCAGGTGTTGCGCGGGGTTATTTGAACCGAGAGGAATTAACCCGTGAGCGCTTCATCCAAAATCCTTTCCGTCCTGGCGAGACCATGTATAAGACCGGCGATATTGTGCGCTGGATGGCAGATGGAAATATGGAGTTTGTTGGTCGTTCGGACTACCAATTGAAGATTCGTGGATTCCGTGTGGAGCTGGGCGAAGTCGAAAATCAACTGTTACGGCATGAAAAGGTTCGCAATGCCATTGTGCTCCCGAAGACAAGGGGAGATGAATCCGTTGTATTGTGCGCGTATTACACGATGGATGAGGCAGTAAGTACGTCCGAAATCAAGGGGTTTTTAGCGGATTCCCTGCCTGAGTTCATGGTGCCAACCTTTATCTTTCAATTGGAAGAGTTGCCTGTGACGCCAAACGGCAAAATCGATCGTAATGCTTTGCCTGAACCGGATCTTTCTAAGTTGGTTTCTGAGGAATACGTAGAGCCTGCGACGGAAAATGAAAGAAAACTTGCAGGAATATGGCAAGAGGTATTGGGGATCGAACGAGTCGGCGCTCTGGATCGATTCTTTGAAATCGGTGGACATTCGCTGCATGCCGCCATTCTTCTTGCCAAAGTGAACAAGGAGTGGCAGGTAGAAATCCCGCTGCGAGCCGTTTTCCAAAATCCTACCGTCAGAAGTTTTGCCCACGTCATTTCTGAATCGACACAGACCGAAAAGCCTTTGATTCAGGCGGTTGGAAAACAAGAGAATTATGAGCTCTCTCCTTCGCAAAAAAGGATTTTTACGGTTCAATCACTCGATGAAGAGAGTGTGGCCTATAACATGGCAGGCGCTCTGGTTCTTTCCGGGCAGCTGGATTCTGCGGCATTGGAAAACGCATTCCAGTCTCTCATCCAAAGGCATGAGGCGTTCCGTACGTCCTTCGACTACGTAAATGGTGAGCCTAAACAATTTGTCCATGACTCTGTCCGTTTTGCCATCGATCAGGCTCGCGCAGAGGACAGTCCTGAGAGTATAGAAAATCTCATACGGACGTTCATTCAACCATTCGAACTGAGCCAGGCACCATTATTGCGAGTCAAGCTGGTCAAACTGGTTGAGGACAAGCATTTGCTCCTGATCGACATGCACCACATCATAGCTGATGGAACATCGGTGAGCATTGTGATTGATGAGTTGAATCAACTGTATAACGGACGAACTCCAGATCCACTTACCATTCAGTACAAGGATTATTCGGCTTGGTTGAAACAGATCAAGACGACGGGCCAGTCGCATAGGCAGGAGAAGTTCTGGATAGATGAATTCAGCGGGGAACTACCTGTCATGAATCTGCCTACGGACTATCAGCGACCGCAGTTTCAAAGCTTTGAAGGGGGTACGGTCGAAAGCGAGATTGAGGCGGATGTATCCAGCAGATTGCACGACTTGGCGAAAGAAGCAAACGTAACGGTCTTTTCGATTCTATTGGCGGCGTACAACGTTTTGCTGTCCAAATATACCGGGCAAGAGGACATTGTCGTAGGGACTCCAGTGGCAGGACGTAACCACAACGATGTTCAAAATGTAGTGGGGATGTTTGTAAATACGCTTGCACTGCGAAATTATCCAGCAGGCTCCAAAACGTTCCGCGAGTTTGTCCAAGAGCTAAGTGAGAAGTCACTACTGGCGTTTGAACATCAGGATTATCCATTGGAAGACCTGGTAGAAAAGCTTCAAGTTCGACGTGACCCAAGCAGGAATCCGTTGTTTGACACCATGTTTTCCTATGACAATGTGGCAGATACAGCATTTGACTGGAATAGGGTAGAGGTCAGTCTTTATCCGTTCCAAACGAAAATATCCAAGTTAGACATCGTCATGAATGTCGAGACGAGAAATGAAAGCTTTTTTGTGGAGTGCGAATATAGCACCGGTCTATTTAAGCATGAAACGATGGAGCGTTTTATCAGCCATTTTACCAATGTACTGCGGCAGGTAGCTGCGAACATGGATATTCTTGTGGGCGAGATTGACCTCATGTCTCCGGAAGAAGTGCAGTTTTTGGAGAAGCTCAGTAATGATACGAAGCGGGAGTATCCTGTGGTACAACCGATCCATGTTGCCATCGAGGAATCAGCCAGACTTTATCCAAATCGAATCGCCGTTTCCTATCAAGGCTCGACAATCACTTACCAACAATTGAACGAGAAAGCCAATGCAGTCGCTTCTGATCTGCTGAAACGCGGTATAGGAAAAGGCAAGTATGTACCTGTGCTTATGGAAAGAAGTCTGGAATTGGTCGTATCGTTATTGGGTGTAATGAAGACGGGAGCAGCGTTTTCACCACTGGACATTCAGTGGCCTGTCGATCGACTCCAGTCTGTTATTGCCGAGCTGGGTAGCGAGTTCGTATACGTAGAATCTGACCATTCCTTTACGGAAACGGATTTGGGAGCGAATTTGGTCGCGATTGATCTGGGGCACCTGACAACGGAAGCCGAAAATCTGAATCTGTCCGTATCGCTGGAAGACCCCATCTATGTCATTTTTACTTCTGGTTCAACAGGCAAACCAAAAGGAGTCGTCGTACCGCATAGAGGGATCGTCAACCGTTTCCTCTGGATGGATGATTACTTTGGACTGGACGCAGCGCAATCTGTCCTTCAGACCACCAACCATGTATACGACAGTGCCATTTGGCAATTCTTCTGGCCGCTGACCAATGGCGGAAAAACGGTATTGCCTACTACAGGGATGACTGTCTCGGCTGATTACATGGCAGGAATCATAGAAGACGAACAAATTACCTTAACTGATTTCGTCCCATCTGTCTTTAATGTGATCGTAAATCAGTTAGCTGAAAATCTCGAACTGCAGGGCAAATTACAATCGCTCAAAAAGATCATTATCGGCGGCGAGGAAATCGTTCCGTCCACAGTTTCCAAATTCCTGAAAATATTCCAGTATGTATCACCGACGAATTTGTATGGCCCGACAGAAGCAAGTATCGGATGCATTGCCTATCAAATTACGGGAGAGGAAGATCGCATCCCGATTGGAAAACCGATATTCAACACGAAAATCCTTCTACTCGATGCGTACGGAAAGCGAGTGCCGATAGGTGTCCCTGGAGAAATTTACATCTCAGGCATGCCGCTTGGATTAGGTTATTTGCATAACGAGGAGCTAACGGGACAGAGCTTTGTTGATAATCCATACGCGGAACCCGGCTATGAAAAAATGTATAAGACAGGGGATTTGGCTGTCTATTTACCGGATGGAAACATCCATTTCCTGGGCAGAAGGGATTTCCAGATTAAAATCAGGGGATATCGAATCGAGCCAGGGGAAATTGAAAGCAAGCTGCTTTCGCTGGAACAGGTAAAAGAAGCAATCGTTATCGCTAGAGAAGAAGAAAATGGGAGCAAGTACTTATGCGCGTATATTGTGACAGAGCATGAGCTTGCGGCTGACGAGTGGAGAGACCTGCTCGCTAAAGATTTGCCCGATTACATGATCCCGTCTTTCTTCGTTCGACTAGACGCTATGCCGATTACCGCTGTTGGAAAAGTGGATCGGAAAAAGCTCCCTCTTCCTGATCGCTCCCTCTTGGTGGAGGAACACATCGTCGAGCCGTCCGATGAACAGGAGCAGATCATGGTCTCCATCTGGAAGGATGTGCTGGGGCTTGCGCAAGTAAGTGTGACCCACAACTTCTTTGAGCTTGGGGGAGACTCTATTAAAGCTCTTCAGATGATAGCGAGATTGAGGAATCATGGGTATGAGCTCCGATTGAAAGACTTGTTCCAAAACCCACGTATTCGCAGTGCAGCAAGATATCTCCAGACGCTGACCAGACAAATTGATCAAGGGCCTGTAATGGGAGCAGTAGCATTGACTCCGATCCAGATGAACTTCTTTGAACAAAACCATCAGAACCCGCATCATTACAATCAATCTGTCATGTTGTTCAGTGAAGCTGGCTTTGATCCAGAGCTGGTTCAACAAGCATTTATGAAGCTGATTGAACATCATGATGCTTTGCGAATGAAATTCCAATTGAACGAGTCAGACATTGTGCAGGAACATCGGGAACTAGACGAGTGCCAGGTCCCTATTATGATCAGAGAGTTCCCGGCTCAAAGCGTAGTGGAGATAGAGCAAGCAGCGCAGCTCATACAGGAAGGGATCGATCTGACGGATACTGCGTTGGTAAATCTCGGTCTTTTCCGAACAGAAGCAGGAGATCACTTGTTAATCGTGATTCATCATCTCGTTGTCGATGGTGTCTCATGGCGGGTTCTTCTAGAAGATTTCCATACGGTGTATGCCTCCTTGCTGCAGAAAGAAGAGCCTGCTTTGCCTACGAAAACCGATTCCTATCAAACATGGTCAGAAGAATTGCAAAAATATTCGCGGGGAAGCGAGATTCAACAGGAAATCGGATATTGGAAGCAGGTCGAGGAAATGCCATTCTCTCCTCTGGCAAAGGCAGAAACGATTGAAGCACCGCTTATGCAAGATACAACAGATGTCACCATCGAGCTTGATGAAGCCTACACAGAAAAGCTGCTGAAGCAGAGCCACCAGGCTTATAACACGGAAGTGAATGATTTGTTGCTTACGGCGTTGGGCTTGACGGTAAAAGAGTGGGCGGGGATAGATCATGTGCTCGTCAATCTGGAGGGACATGGCAGAGAAGAGATCGTGAAGGGCATCGATATTTCACGCACCGTCGGATGGTTTACTGCCCAGTATCCATTCGTACTGGATATGAGCCGATCGGAATCGCTTGGCTACCAGATCAAAATGGTGAAAGACAACCTGCGACGCGTGCCGAACAAAGGTATTGGATACAGCATTTTACAGTATCTGTCTGCGAGACAAACCGATGTTCCGTTAACTTTCCAAGTAAAGCCTGAGATCAGTTTTAACTACTTGGGCCAGTTCGATACAGACTTGGAATCAGGGAGCATGACGACTTCCTCCCTTTCACCGGGCCGAGAAATCAGTCCGACCTCCATTCGATCCTTTGCGCTTGATGTGAATGGAATGGTGGTGAATCGCAAGCTGACACTTACTTTTACGTATCATCGTGAAGAGTTTGAAGAAGGAACCATTCAGCGCCTCGTGGATGCCTACCGAGAAAAGATCGTAGAAATCATTACGCACTGCTTATCGAAAGAGTCAGTCGAGCAAAGCCCAACAGATTTCACATACGATGAGCTGTCCATTGAGGAATTAGATCATCTTTCCCAACTGCTGGGTGAAAAAATTCAATGATAGATGGTGATGAGGTTTGAATGGTGTTCAGATAAAAAATATATACCGCTTGACACCTATGCAAGAAGGCATGCTGTATCACTTTATCCTTCATCCTGAATCAGAGGTTCACTTCGAACAAACGGTGATTACGATGGAGGAGTCGTTGCGGCTTGATCTCCTTGATCAGAGCTTTCACGACCTCGTCGGAAGATTCGATATCCTGCGAACAGTCTTTCACTATAAAGAAAGTAAAAAGCCTCTACAAATCGTGTTAAAGCAAAGAGAAGCAGCTATTCAGATTGAGGACATCTCTGACCTGACTCAGGATGAACAAGAAGCATTTGTGGAGCAATTTCTTGTAAGGGATCGGAGCAAGAGATTTGATCTGGAGAAAGATCTGTTGTTTCGGATTACCGTTATGAAATTGAGTGAATCAAAATTCAAGATGGTGTGGAGCTTCCACCATATTATTATGGATGGCTGGTGCTTGGGGATTGTCGCAAAAGACTTTTTCCATATCTATCGCTCTTATCTTCAAAACAAGAAGGCTGAGCTAGCTCCACCGTATTCATTCAGTAGCTATGTCACTTGGCTTGGCAAGCAAAACAAACAAGAGGGACTCTCGTTCTGGCGAGATAGCTTGGACGGGTTTGATCAGCAATCTCCGTTACCGGTTGAATATATTTCAACCGGTAAAGGGTACCAACGAGAATCGATTGTGTTTCGCATTGATCAGGAAACGACTGCGCGTTTGGAGCAGATAGCGAGATCAAATGATGTGACACTGAGCATCGTCTTTCATTCCCTCTGGGGATTGTTGCTGCAACGATACAATTATGCCAATGATGTTGTCTTCGGATCAGTCGTTTCGGGACGTCCGTCTGAGCTGGTTGGCGTGGAAGAAATGGTTGGATTGTTTGTCAATACGATTCCAATGCGAATTCGCAGTGAAGGCAAACAGACGTTTTCGGAGCTGCTTCGGCAGGTGCAACAGTTCTCCACAGCCACAAGCAGCTACCAATACTTGTCTCTGGCCGATATTCAGTCCGAAACCGCATTAAAACAAAACCTGATTCAGCATCTCATGGTCTTTGAAAACTATCCATTGACGGAGGAGGCATTCGACGAAGATGGAAAAGGCGGTTTATTCGGAATCACGGATGTCCAAGGATATGAGCAAACCAGCTACGACTTCAACTTGTGCATTATTCCTGGAAAGGAATTAGAAATTCACTTTATTTATAATGCACTTGCTTACAGCGATGCCTACCTGCAAAGAGTGCAAGCGCACTTGAATCAGTTGATTCAAAGTGTCGTCCGCAATCCCGACCAGCCGCTTGCAAAAATGCAAATGGTCACGGACGAGGAGCAGGCTCTCATTCTGCAACAATGGAATGACACGGAGATGCTGGTTGATCAAACGCTAACCATTGACCAGCTATTTAAGGAACAAGTCAAAAAGGGACCGCATCACATTGCCGTGGTCGATCAGGAAGGCACCTACACGTATCAGGAATTAGATGACAAATCCGATGCGCTGGCCCACGTGCTGCGTGAGAAAGGGGTACAACCAGGGAGCATTGTTGCTGTAATGGTGGAGCGCTCTACTGCTTACAGCCTCGCCATCTTGGCCGTTTTAAAAGCGGGCGGTGCCTTTCTCCCAATCAGTACCGACCATCCGAGTGAACGGATCAGCTATATGATCGAAGATAGCGGGGCCAGCATTGTTTTGGTCCATGATCCGACTGTAGCGTATGCAGAGCGTATTCTCCCAGCAGCAACGTTGATCAATCTTAATGATAGGAGCGTATACAACGGCGTTACATCTGATGTACAGACCCTTCATCTCTCCAGTGACCTGGCCTATGTCATTTATACATCCGGGTCAACGGGGAAGCCCAAGGGGGTAAGACTGCACCACGTCGGAATCGCCAACCTCCAACAGTTTTTCATCAACGATCTCGGTATCACCCAAAAGGACAAGGTGTTGCAGTTTGCCAGCATCTCCTTTGATGCCTCTGTCTGGGAGTTTACGATGGGGGTATTGACAGGGGCGAGATTGGTTATTGTTTCAAAGGATGTCGTACTCGATCCGCAAGCTTTTAGTGAGTATATGCTGCGGCATGAAGTAACAGTTGCGACACTTCCGCCTACCTTTGTGACGTATTTGGAGCCGGAAAATTTCCCGAAATTGAAAACGTTAATCACCGCAGGTTCCGCAGCAAACTGGGAGCTTGTCCATAAATGGAGCGCGCATTGCCGATACATCAATGCATACGGTCCAACCGAAACAACCATTTGTGCAACGACTTGGACGTATGAAGGGCAAGAGAGGCTGCCGCAGCAAGTGCCAATCGGAAAGCCTATTGCCAACACAAAAGTATACGTGTTAGATGCGCATGGTCATTTGCAGCCTCAGGGAATTCCTGGTGAGTTGGCAATCGCGGGTATTAGTGTCGCTGATGGCTACATCAATCGCGAGGAGTTGACGAACGAGAAATTTGTGGCAGATCCTTTTATTTCCGGTTCGAGGCTCTACAAGACGGGAGATATGGTGAAATGGCTTGCGGATGGAAGTCTGGAATATTTGGGGCGAATGGACAACCAGGTTAAGATTCGTGGTTTTCGTATCGAGCTTGATGAGGTTGAAAACGTGATCCTATCCCAGGCAGGAGTGAAGGAAGCGGTCGTGTTGGCCCAAAAAGAGCAGGGAGGAGATGCCTGCCTGATCGCTTATCTGGTCTGGGAGCAGCCTGAGTGGAACAGAGATTTGCGTCAGGAGCTTTTGGCCACCCTTCCGACCTATATGGTACCAACGTATATTCACGTCCTTGAGAGAATGCCTGTAACACCGAATGGAAAAATAGATCGAAAAGCATTGCCTGAGCCTGTCATGATCCGGGAGGCGAGTAAGCAACTGAATCCACCTGTTACAGAGCAGGAGATTAGGCTGGCGGAAATCTGGAAAGAAGTGCTCGATCTACAGGAAATCAGTGTGGATGACCATTTTTATGATCTGGGCGGGCATTCTATCAAAGCGATCCAACTGGTAGCGCGACTTCATAAAGAAGGCATTGAAGTGAAGATTCAAACGATCTTCCAATACGATACAGTCAGAGCGCTAGCAGGATATTTAGATACAGTAAACCGGATTCGCACCACAAAAGCGCAAGATAAAAAAGAGCTGGAAACCTTGATCTACGCTCATTTTCAAGTGCGAAGCAACTATGTAGAGGTGCCGTTCGGCAGCAAGCAACGAGCTGTTCTTTACGTGGAGGAAAATGCGCGGGACAAGCACCAAGAAATACTGTCCTTATTGCGTAGGTCTTGTGATCCTGTTATTCAGCCGCACGCCATTCAATATCTGGATCTCTCGCAAAAAGCATGGGAAAAAGAGAGGAATCATTTCCAAGAGGCTACACTTGATGAGAAGGAAACTCTGTCATGGCAGGAGCGGCTCGTCAACGACCTCGATCAGAAGCTCCTTCGTTATTCGGAGGCAATCGTCAATCAGCAGACTTTTATCAGACAGCCGCTGTCACCTTCACAGCGCTATCATGTACAGGAAAAGGACATTTCTGGAACAGTGATTCGCTTTGAGCGGATGATCGATCCTAAGACGCTGGAAAAGGCCTTTCTTGACGTCTTAGAGCGACATCATTTACTGCGATGCACGTTGGCTTTTGAGGAAGAAGAGCCGTATTGGAAAGAATATCCTTGCCCTCGTGAAATTGCGCTCCCTGTTGTTGATGTATCGGGTGATTCGGATGACAGAAAAGAAGCGGTGCACCATCTTTTGCTGAGCGAATATTTTTACAAGCAGCATGATTCGATCGGATCTTTGTCATACAAAGTGATCTTGCTGAAAGAGAGCGAGAAAGAGTACTCGTTCATATTCCCGGCATCGCATCTCATTTTTGATTTGATCAGCAGTGAAGTTCTGCAAAACGATATGAACCTGTATTACGAAGCGTTGGAAAATGGTACAGACCTCTCGGAACATGATCGGCATACGTATTGGGACTTTGTCCGGCAAATTACTAGAGGTCCAGTCGGAATCGAAGATCAGCAGCTCATGGAGGAATTTGATCTTCACGCATTTGAAAATAGTCTTCAGTCCATAGAAAGACAGCTCGAATCTTCATCCGCTTTGGACGGCTACACGATTGTTACCTGCGAAGTGGATATGGACAACCCGCAGGAGACAGAAAATGCGCGGATTCCGATTGCTCTTTTAGCCAGATTTTGCGAAAGAAGTTATGGAGTCCACAAGGCTCCCGTCTTCCTCATGAACTTTGGCCGATCCTTTATGGGGAACCATTACTTCGATGTGCTTGGTGAGTGCATCGATCATATTCCGCTTCATATTGATCCGACGTGGAGTCTGAATGAGTTGGAAACGCATGTGAAGGTTCGGATGGATCTCGCAAAGGAGAGGAACATCCATTTCACCTATCTCGTGCAAAATCCTGACGTAACGGAAAACTATCCTCTTTCCCATCACTCACTCATCCGATCCATGCAGATGACACCTATTATTTGCAACTTTCTGGGTGAGCAGAACAAGAGTCAACCAAGTGAATACGATCACCTGTTTATAAAAGGCAAGAAGCGTATTCTCTTTGAGGCTTCCTATACATCCATGGGCAAAATGACTATTTTTATGGCGTTGCCATATCGCGAGGATGAAAGGAAGTTGCGAGTGATCTTGGAAGAAGAAGCGAAAAAATTGATAGGGATGCCTCTAGTCATACGCTAAGAGTCGCATTGGCATCGTATTGGAAATCGGCAGATGGATTCCGCTCTATTCCGGGGCTAATTGTCCGTGGGGTGTAGCGGGATCATCTTGCCGAAATAAATCGTCACCTAGAGGGATTACTATTCAGGGAGGTTAAGATGGGCAACCAATCATACGGATTAAATATTTTTCTCTTTTCTTTTACTCGTTTCATTACAGAATTAGGTAGCGGTGTCTACAAATTTGCTCTTGCCCTGTACATTGCGGATGTGACGGGTTCTTCCGCTGCATTTGCAACTGTTTTGGGCTTTTCGTACTTGCCAGGGGTGCTGATTAATATTTTTGCAGGCGCCTATATTGATAGACACAACAAGAAAACAATCATGGTTGTCACCGAGCTGCTAAGTGGTGCGCTCGTTCTCTTGTTTTTACTGTTTTTCCTTCAGTTTCCCACGAATCTATGGCTGTTTGTCGGATACGCCTTCTTGATCAGTACCATTCAGGCTTTTACGTATCTCGCTTTGCAAGCATCCATTCCTGAGCTGGTAGACGAAGAAAGAGTAGGAAGTATGAATTCTATTTATCAAGCGATCAGTGCCATTCTCAATGTAGCGGGTCCTTTGGTAGGGGCGGTTGCCTATGGGTTAGTCGGGATGGAAATGATTTTGCTGATTGATGGCCTTTCTTTTATCGGAGCAGGGATCATGCAGATGTTCCTCCGTTTCCGCAAGACCGAGGTTGTACAGGAGACAACGCAAAGCTATACAGAAACAATCAAGGAAGTCTTCCAATATATCCGTGAACAGGTCGTCATCAAGTACTTGTTCCTGATTTTCCTTGTGCTCAACTTTATTTTCCCTCCGCTCATGTATGTAGGGCTGCTGCATATTGCCTATCGAGTTGAAAAAGTATCGATGGAGCAATTCTCCTTTATTCAGTCCTCCTGGTTTATCGGGATCATTATCGGAGCGGCTATTGTCTCTATGAAAAAGGTGAGCAAATACGTTGAGAATAAAATCTTCCTTTTGATTCAATTGCAAGGGCTTCTCTTGCTGACGTGGGTATTTCCGATTTTTGTTCCGGAAACGAGTAACGCCTCTTGGATCATTACTGGCGTATTTGTCTCGATTTTATTAGTCTCAGCAATTTTCAACTCCATGGGGAACATCCCGATCTTTACCTTTGTTCAATTGAACACGCCTGAGCATTTGCGTGCCAGCATGTTTGGAGTGGTCGGTACTTTTACCGGAGTGGCCGTACCGTTTGGGATCTGGCTGTACGGTATTTTACTGGAGGCCGTGCACTGGACGTATCTCGTGTTGGCTTCGGGTGCCATCATTTTCGTGATCGCCTTGATCGCTCATCTGAACAAGCAAGTGAGTCAATACTTTAAGAAAAAAGAAGAACAGGTGGTTGCTACCGACAAGTCTGCTTGAGCAAGGTCATGATAACGAGAGAGAGAATATGATGTCAGCTTCATTCAAAAAGACAATGACAAAACTACTGGAGGACTCTACGTGAAGAGTATGCACTACGTCGTTTTGACCGTTGTACTGATGTTCATCACGGGGTGTGGAGTGGAAACGAAAGAGGAAACGGAGCAAACCAAACAAAAGATCGTGCAAGTGCACACCGTAAAACAGACGGATTCCTTGCCGATACCACTTACTGCTTTCGTTGAATACAAACAGGAGAGCCATTTAGCCTTTGGAGCTTCTGGTACGATTGAACGAATGAACGTAACAAAAGGGGCAAAGGTGACACAGGGCCAGGTATTAAGCTCATTAAATACGAACTATTATCAAAAAGGGCTGGAAGCGGCACAAAGCCAAGTTCAAAGCGCATCTGCGTTGCGTTCAAAAACGTTGCAAGGAGCAAGTGCCGATCTCATCAGCAAACAACGCTTGGCAGTAAACAGCCAGGAAAAGCGCATGAAGGATGCGCAACGAAAATGGGAGACAGCCCAGGAGCTGTTCAAGGGCGGCGCGATTTCGCAGAGTGAGCTGGACAGTGCACAGTCGGAAAAAGAGCAAAACGAGATTTCGCTACAAGAGGCGCGCATTACGTTGGATAAGTTGCTAAAGGGTGCGGAAGTCAACGAGATTGCTAGTGCAGATGCCGATTTGAAACAAGCGGCCAGTGAAGTAGAGCTCGCAAAGAAAACCCTTCAAGAAACGCAACTCGTCGCGCCATTTAGCGGTACGGTCATCGATGTGACCCAAAAGGCAGGTAGTCTTGCCCAGCCAGGTGAAAGTATCATTCACCTGGTTGATAGCTCGGAAGTGAAGCTGAAGGTCGATGTCCCATTGGATGTGATGGAAAACTACAAGCAAGGGGACACGGTACCTGTGGCAGTGGAGGGAAAGGGCAAAAGTAAAGGGACCATTACATTTATCTCGCCTGTACTTAACCAGGAAACGGGAAAGTATCTTGTAGAGATAGCTGTTTCCAATAAAGACAACGTGTTGATCGAGGGGATGGTCGCGACTGTAGAGATGGCACGCAAAGTGAACGGAATGCTCGTTCCCGTCCAAAGCGTGGGCATTAAGGAAACACAGCGCTTCGTCATGGTTGTCGAGAATGGTGTAATCAAGAGACGCGACGTGGAAGTGGGACAAATTTTTGGAAATAACGTCGAGATTCTATCGGGCCTTCAGTCAGGTAATCAAATCCTAATCTCCGGCATAACGTACTACGCCGAAGGAGAAGTCGTTACGGTGAAAGGGGAGTAACCGATGGACAAGGTCATTCTCTTTTTGCTGAAACGAAAAGTGATCCTTTATTTGTGCACATTCCTCATCGTGCTTACCGGAATCGGTGCTCTCTTTTCCTTCAACGTGGAGCTTGTACCGAAAACGAATTTGCCTTGGATTGAAGTGAATATTTCAGGAGGAGCGCTCCCCCCTGAAGAGATGGTGGAAAAGGTCACGAAAAAAATAGAGCAGGAATTGAAATCTGTGGCTGGGATTAAAAGTTTCTCATCGAAAACAGGGACGGGGTTTTCTGGCATCTCGATCCTTGCAGAAGATGGGGAAGGTGAAAAGGTCAAGCAAGAGACACAAAATATTGTGAATCGGCTGCGCAACGAGTTTCCCAAAGTAGTAGATACCGTAACAGTCACTCAAACGAATTTGGGTGATGAGGACTTAATCGACTACGCAATGGTGGGTGCTGATACACAGACCATGCTCACCTTGCTGAAGACGACCATTAAGGATCGAATAGAATCCGTCCCGGGTGTGAAGGAAGTGGTCGTATCTGAGGACGGTTTTGAAAATAAGGTTGCGATAACATTTCGTCCTGAACGGCTTACTGCCTATCGAACGACAGCAGCGGATGTGGTTGGTCAGCTACAGGGTGCCAATTGGAAAAAAGCCGTGGGCATATTGGAAAATCCCGGGTTCGACACCGTTGTGATGATTGACAACAGCTTAAAAAATGTAGAAGAGTTCAAAGCCATTTTGATCAAGACACCCAAGGGCAAGGTTGCACTCGAACAATTGGCAACGGTGAGTGATTTGCGCGGAAGCGTGAAGGACGCTATTTCCATGACAGAAGGAAACCTCTTTGTGCAAATCAGTGTAAAGCGCGCTGCGGGGAGTGACCTGATCACTACACAGAAGAAAGTCGAAGAAGTTGTGAGGCAAATTAATGATGAGGCGGGCGGAAACTACGAGCTGAGAGTCATGTTTGAATCCGTCTCCTTCATTAAAAAAGCGATCACCAATTTGAGTCGCGATGTTGTCATCGGGGGAATATTGGCAATCCTCGTACTCTGGGTATTCCTGCGAAATTGGCGTGTGACGATGGTCATTGCAACGACGCTGCCTCTTTCTATCCTGATGACTTTCATCGCTTTGAAAGCTGCCGGATACAACATTGACATGGTGGTATTGATATCACTGAGTTTGTCAATCGGATTGATTGTTGATGCCGCGATCGTTGTTCTGGAGAGTATTTATCATTTGAGAGAAAAGGGAATGCAGCTGAAACAGGCCATCGTTCAGGGCTCAAAAGAAGTCATAGCACCTGTTTTTGCTTCCCAATTAACCTTGATTATTGTGTTTTTACCGCTTGTGGTCGCGGATTTTGAACAGTGGCTGAAGCCTATTCTTCATACCATTGCGTTTACCGTTACGTCTACCATTCTTGCGTCTACGATTGCAGCTTTTCTGTTTGTTCCGATTTTTTCCGAGCGTTTTCTTCAACATGATAAACAGTTGCAGACCCGTAGTGAAAAAGGGAAAAATCGGGTTGCTTCTCTCTTTCAGCGATTACTGTTGTTAACCCTTCGTCATCGAATTCTCACATTGCTGGTGGCTCTTGCGGTGTTTGTAGGGGCCTTGAGCCTCTTCCCATTGATTAAAATAGGAAATGGCTTGAATGCCAATGAGAATCAAATTTTTGCCACGCTGACGATGCCTGATGGCACTAGCTTGGATCAGGCGCGAACAGCGGCAGTTGATGCGGAAAAAGCTTTGAGAGAGTTGTCCGATGTGAATCAAGTCTTCTTTACAGCAAAGAAAGAGACAGTCGAATTAAATATTACGTTAGTTACCAAGTCGCAACGAACGCAAGAGAAAGAAGAATTTATGCAAGAAGTAAACGGTCGCTTGAATGCGATTGACGGTGTGGAACAAACGAGTATGACATTTGGATTCTCAGGTAAATCGGCACCCATTGAGTTGCAGATCGCGGGCGAAGATTTGGAGGTTTCCCGGTCGATTTCCACAAAGATAGAAGAAATGCTGGGGAGCATCCCTGGTGTAGTCAATATTCGGAATGACTTTGAAAGAGGGAAGGAAAAAGTAACGCTGACACCGAATCAGGAGGCAATGTCTCAATTGCAGGTTGACTCAGATTCATTGGACAGCCAAATCAGCGTGCTGCTTGGGGAGCAGCCCCTTTCCACAATCAGTCAAAATGGTATCGAAACCTCGATTGTTGCCAGATTTCCAGAGACATGGGTGACACATCCTGACCAACTCCAGCAGATTATGATACGAACAGAAACAGGCTCACAGGTGCCGTTACACGAGCTGGTCGATTTCCATTTCAGCAAATCTCCGATTACGATCAAACATGAAAAAGGAGAACAAATCATCACGGTATCAGCAGAACTGTTGGGCACGGATATGGGTACGGTGGGCAGACAAATAAATGAGAAGCTGGGTACAGTGGAATTGCCCGCTGGTTACAAGATCGAGATCGCTGGCGATTTGAAGGAACAGAATAACACCTTTACACAAGGAATTATCGTCCTGGTAGCGGTCGTCTCCCTCATCTATGTGATTATGGTGGCACAGTTTGGGAGGTTATCTCAGCCGTTTATTATTATGCTGTCGTTGCCTATGGCCTTGGTGGGAGTCATTCTCGGATTCGTAGTCACGCAGCGAACCTTTGGTGAGATGGCGATGATTGGGCTCGTCATGCTGGTAGGAATTGTTGTTTCCAATGCGATTCTGTTAATTGACAGAATCAATCTGCTCCGCTCACGAGGGATGGGGTTGGAAGAAGCGATTGTACAGGGTACGCGCGATCGTGTTCGTCCGGTGATTATGACCAAGTTGACGGCGATACTCGGTATGCTGCCGATGGGACTCGCTGTTGCGGAAGGTGCGGAACTAGAAGCGCCGCTTGCTACAGGAGTAATTGCGGGATTGATTTTTCACACGCTCGTAACGCTTGTATTGGTTCCCGTGCTTTATTCGATCTTTGAGGGACTTCGTGAAAAGAGATTAGCACGAAAAAAAGCGCATCGAATTGCTGATTTGTAAAAAGGGAAACGGGGCACGGCGCTGTCGCACAGCGTTGTGCCTCTAACAACTTTATAGAGCGAATAACTTTACGACAGGTGAATCTGTCAAGGGTTCAACACAAAGGAGGAGCAATCATGAGCATAAAAGTAGGCACTATTGGCTGGAAAACATGTCTTGTGTGGGTACGGCTTCTTTTAGCTGGAGCTACTACGGTGAAGAGGACAATAGTACGATTCTCTACGGCGAGCGTGGGATCATGAAGATTTTTGCTGATCCAGACCCTTTTGATTATCGAAGCGGCCTTGGAGTCAGCTGCAACGGGAAAAACGATTTCTTTGCAACAAAATATTGGATGATTGCCTTGTTGCTTGGTCACACTAAGGTGGGAGGTGTAACCATGGAACGAACTATTCAGGTCAATGGTGAGGATTATCATTTCGAGTCAACGTATGATGGGGATTCACAGTATAATGTACAAGTACGATGCGGCAAGAAAGTGGTATCGAGTTTCAAAATCTCGGCCGGATCGGAAAGTGAAGTGTTTGAGGCTGCTCGTGCTCATTTCAGTGCGGACAAGGAATTGGGCAATCTAAATGGATAGAGAATGGTCTCGGAACGCAGCTTGCGAATGCAGGGCTGCGGTTTTTTCTTGTGCAAAAGGAAATCTCATGATAAGGTTATTTTGTTTCCGCGGAAACAAAAGTTGAAATAGATGAGGAGCTGATGCTGCATTGGACCCTAAAAAGAAGATTTGGAATCGATGGATTACCTTCCTACATAAACAGGAGGAGCGCAGCAAGCTACGTGAAGAAATGCTATTGCGTCAGATCAGAATCAGCGTACCTGATTACGATAAAGTTGGAAGGTTATCCGTAACAGAGCTCCACGTCCTTCAAGAGGTAGGGGGAAAAGATCGAGTCAATGTTACGACAATTGCACAGCATATTGGGGTAACAAAGAGTGCGATATCCAAAATAACAGTCAAACTTTTGAAGAAAGGATTACTCGAGCGCTATCAACTCGAAGACAATCAGAAGGAAGTTTTTTTTCGACTGACATCAGTAGGAGAAATGGTAAACGAGATTCACGAACACTACCATCAACGCCTTGCGAACGACATGTACCGATTCTTGGATAGGTATACTCCCGCTGAATTGGCATTTTTGGATGAGGTTATTAGAGAAGCAACAGAAGATTAGGGGAAACATACAATTTGGTGTTCATTAATTTTTTTTGTAAAAATTGTTTCCAAGGACACAATACTAACGAGATAAGAGGAGAGCAACCATGAGTCCAAAAAAAGTACTGTACCTACTTGGGGTAACGCTTATGCTAGGTATGTTCGCGCAAAATTTGTTCATGCCTATTTTACCAGCCATGCAAAAAGAGTTTCAGACGAGTGCAACCATGATTAACTGGACGGTTTCAATCTTTACCGTCATGCTCGCGATTATGCAAATCATCTACGGACCATTTATCGATCGGTTCGGCCGAAAACGTGTCATGATACCTGCCCTGATCCTATTTACGATCGCGTCAATTGGATGCTATCTGGTCGATTCTATTTATGGGCTACTATTTTTCCGGGCTTTACAAGGGGCGGGGTTTGCTGCCATTCCGATCGTAGCCGCAACGATCATTGGAGACATATTTACAGGAATCCAACGTGCATCTGCGATGGGTACTTATCAGATGCTGCTTGCGCTCAGTCCGGCACTTGGTCCACTGTTAGGTGGCTGGATTGGCGGCATCGGCGGACATTCTGCGGTCTTTTTGTTTTTGGCGATCTGTGCAGTCTTTCTCGTCGGCATCAATGCTATATGGTTACCCGAAACGAAAAAGGCTCAAGCTACATCATCAGGCGGTTTTACACTAGGCTCTTTCCGTAATATTTTGCTCCACCCGGTCGGTGCATCTGTCATTTTGATCGGTTTTAGCCAAATGTATGCCTATTATTGCTTCCTGCTGTTTCTCCCTGTCCAATTGACGAACCATTACGCAGTCTCCGTTGAAATAATTGGATTGGTTTTCTTGCTCGTGTCAGTCGTCTTTATTATCAGTAGCAAGCTGTCTGCTGTATTGCAAAATCGATGGGGGGCACGTAAAACATTACTGGTGACGACCGGCTCAAATGCTTTGGCGATGTTTCTTTTTATGACTGCGGCTGATGTTTCTTTTCTTCTGCTTGTGGTAACAAGTACGCTGTTTGCCTTAACCTTAGGTGTAGGTATGCCTGCACACACGATTTTGCTATCCGAAGTATTTGAAGCAGAGCGTGCAACGTCCATTGGTGTGTACAATTTTATCCGCTATTCGGGGATGGCTGCAGGTCCAGTTGTGGGTGCGATGCTGTTGGAATGGGGAGGGGTCTGGCTTGAATTTGGTATGGCCGGTATCCTCATTGCTTTGGCGACCTTATTCGCAATTCAAAAGGTGAAAAGAACCGCAGCGAACATCCAGGGGGAGTTCTAATGTTCGGACAGACTTTTCATGTTCGGCTAAATATGCTACAACAGGGATGAAACAATGGAGCGGGAGGAGCAATCAAAAGATGCAGCATCAAGAAGAACGGGACCCGAGGGTACTGATTGCAGGTTTTAGCGAAAATCCGTCCAGCATCCTGTCACTATCCGAAGGCGAATGCCTAACATTCCTGCAAATGCTCGAACAGTATCGTCAAGAACATCCAGGCGAAGAGCTTGATTTGATGGAAGCGATGGTGTTGACGCGGATGTCTGCTTTGCGGATGCACAAAACAGGAGGCCATACGCTTGCAGCTGAATGGGTAGATCGTGCGCTTCAACTAGCCCCTGATTATCGCTACGCTGGAGAAGTTAAGCTCGAGCTGTACTTTTCACAATTGCGATCCCATGCCTTTCTCACTGAATTCAAGTCCGTGCGTGAAACGGATAACGTCGTCATGCGCAGGAGAACAGTTGAGGTGCTGGAAGAGCAGGCAACCAATGAGTTGGCTGAAATTACGAAGTGGCGCTCTCTTGCGAAGGAGACGCTACAAGCAGCGCAAAAGTGGAACGATTCGGAGGCGGAAGCTACGGCTGCTGGCCTCGTGCTGTTATACACGGAACGACAAAATTTATTAGTACAATTGCAAGAACGTGTTCAAGCGTATGGAGCGTCTTTATCCGGGGTTTTTTACTCCAGTGAAATGCTCATCCAATTGCAAGAGACGATTCGCGCTTTAACTAACCAGCAAGAACAAAAAGAAAAGCTCCTGCCGCAAAGACGTGAAGTCGTAGAAGATAGTGATCAATTACCACAGCAGGAACTGACCGCCTTAGAGCAATTGGAGCGGTTGATCGGCTTGGACGAGATCAAACATCGGGTTCGGCAGTTGGCGCAATTTCTGCAGTATCGCCAGCTGCGCGAAGAAAAGGGCTGGCATATGAAAGACCAGCTCCCTCTTCATCTCGTGCTGATGGGGAACCCAGGAACGGGGAAGACGACATTGGCTCGCTTGATCGCCAAGCTGTATCAGGAGCTCGGGTTGTTGGCAAAAGGACAGCTCATCGAGGTGGATCGTTCTCAGTTGGTCGGCGCTTACGTGGGACAGACAGAGCAGCGCGTCATGGAAGCGATCAAGCAGGCAGACGGTGGAGTCCTATTTATCGATGAAGCATACAGCTTGAAGCGCCCAGATAGCTCCGGTAGTGATTACGGGCAAGTGGCGATTGACACACTTGTATCCGCTATGACGAGCGGTGAGTATGCAGGACGCTTCGTGGTGATGCTGGCGGGCTATCCCGAAGAAATGCGTCATTTTTTGTACGCCAACCCTGGGCTGAATAGCCGTTTTCCGGAGACGGGCCACTTTTTACTGCCGGACTATCAGGCGGACGAACTGGTGCATATCGCAGAAGAAGTAGCCGGACGGAACGATTTTACTCTGACAGAGGCGGCAAAAGTTACGCTGCGCCAGCGCATTGAAAAAGTGCAAGTAGACGAGACGTTTGGCAATGCACGGGCAGTCACCAATATCGTGCTCGATGCGATTTTTGCCAAAGGACGCGAGACAGACGGTAAGGAACTGAAATGGGATGACTTTACGATTCTGAAACCCGAGGATGTCCGTGGCTTCGATCCGCCGCAAAAAGAAAGGAATGCGGAAGCTCGACTGCAAGCGTTGATTGGTCTTGCTCAAGTGAAAACGGAGTTGAAAAAAATCGCGGCGTATGTGTCCGTTCAGAAAGAACGCGCAGCAAGAGGCCTGCCGAAAAGTCCGATTGAGCTGCATGCCGTCTTTACAGGAAATCCAGGCACAGGGAAGACGACGGTTGCCCAGCTATATGCGCAGATTTTGCAAGAAATCGGCTATTTGAAACGCGGTCATCTTGTTACGGCGAGTAGAGCCGACTTGGTCGCGGGGTATGTCGGTCAGACCGCAGCGCTTACTCGCAGAAAAGTTCGAGAAGCTTTGGGTGGCGTCTTGTTTATCGATGAAGCGTATTCGCTGCTCGGCGGGGGAGAGCGGGATTTTGGGCAGGAAGCGGTTGACACACTCGTAGAAGAGATGACCAAACACGAAGAGAATCTGGTCGTGGTCCTCGCAGGCTACCCACTCGAAATGAATTCATTATTAATGAGCAATCCCGGACTCTTGTCACGGTTTAAAAAATATATTGCATTCCCCGACTACAGTGTGAAGGAACTCGTGCACATTCTTGAACAGGCTGCATGTGACGTTGAATATGCCATTGAGAAGAACGTGCTGGAAATGATCGCGCAGTCTTTGGATAAAGTAGTTAGTGATCATCGATTGAATGGCAACGGTCGTTTTAGCCATAACCTGTTGCAAGAGGCGATTCAAAACCAGGCCGTGCGACTGATGGATCTTCCGAAGCAGGAATGGAATCAGGAAATGCTGATGCAGTTGGCATGGGCTGATTTTCAACCGCTATTACAGTGGACGGTAGAAGAGGATGGGACAAAAAATTAGCTTTTGTCCCATGTCTATGCCTTCTTACTCTTTTGACAATTCACCCTTTCTCTTATAATGGATAGAAATGGTTACATTATGCCATGGGGGAAGGGTGTTTGGTTTGCGAAAAAAATGGCAGGCAGCTTTATGCACGACACTTGTTCTGACACTTTCGCTGGAGGGCATTCCAGCGGATGCCAAGCAAGAAGGGGAGCGTCGGGGCAATATCCAGATCGAAGCGGATGAGGGTCTTGCACTGGACAAGCTTACGTCGAAAAAGAGAGAGTCTGAGCTCGTCGTTATTCAGTTATCTGGTCCTGTTCGTGAGGAGTGGAAAGAAGAACTGGAAGATATCGGCGTCACGCTTGGTGATTACATACCGGATTATGCATTCATCGCGAAAATTGAGGATGAACAGGTAAGAAGGAAAGTCGAGGAGCTGTCCTTTGTCGAAGATGTTTTGGCGTTTACACCGAAGTCCAAGGTATCGTCCGAGGTTCGCTTTCAAGGAGGCAACAGAGAGCGCGTCGAGGTTGCCGTCATCGGTTTCAATCAACGGGTGGACATGTATCGAGCGATGACGGTATTGACGGAGGATCAAGATATACGAGACATTCAATCGCCAGAGGATGCTCCGCATATATCAATCGCTAAAATGGATCAGCAAACGATTGAACAAGTGATTGAATCAGATGATGTCATTGCTGTTGTCCCCGTGCCAGAAAACAAGCTGCGTAATGATGTGGCAGCTACCATCATTCATTCGGACAAGCTGGCCTCGACAGGGTACACAGGCAAGGGACAAATTGTTGGAGTCGCCGATACTGGACTTGATACAGGGAAGCTTCAAACGATGCATCGAGATTTTAAAGGCCAGATTGAGAAGCTCATTTCTCTTGGCCGACCGAATGATGCAAGTGATGTCCACGGTCATGGTACACATGTAGCCGGTTCTATTGTGGGCACAGGAGAAGCATCAGATGGACAGTATAAAGGAACGGCACCGGGTGCAAAGCTCGTTTTTCATTCCATAGAGACCGCAAAAGGGAAGCTCAACACGGATGTCGAGACCATTTTACAGGAAGCATACGAAGAGGGTGCCCGCATTCACTCCAATTCATGGGGGGCGAATGATAAGGGAGCGTACAGCCTATCATCGCTTCTGTTTGATCGCTTTTTATGGGAGCATCCAGATATGACGGTGCTTGTTGCGGCTGGGAACGATGGCGAGAAAGGCTATAAAACGATTGGGAGCCCAGCCACTGCTAAAAACGTCATCGCCGTTGGCGCTACGGAAAATGTTCGACCCAGCTTGGGGAAGAACTCCGATAAAGCGGACGACGTGTGGGTATCGAGCAGTCGCGGCTTAACGGCCGACGGGCGTTTGAAGCCCGATATTGTCGCGCCTGGTTCAGCGATCTTGTCTACGCGCTCTTCACTGGCACCGAGCAAAAATTTCTACAAGCGTTTTAATGAACATTACGCATATATGAACGGCACGAGCATGGCTACGCCGATTTTAGCGGGCGGTGTGGCACAAATCCGGGAATTTTTGCAGGAAGAAGGGGAAAAAAATCCGAGCGGTGCATTAGTAAAAGCCATGCTGTTAACTAGTGCAGACAACTTGGATGAAGACATGCGAGAGCAAGGCTTCGGCCGAGCCAATCTGGAGCAGGCGATTGAAACGAACTTCAAGGACGAGAAGGATGGCATTCGCACGCGTGAAAAAGTCACATATAAGGTCAAGGTCTCGGATGATTCCAAGCCTTTGGCAATTACGCTTGCGTGGACGGATTATCCCGCTGCTATTGTCGCAAAGCGTGCACTCGTCAACGATTTGAATCTTAAGGTGACGACACCAAGTGGAGAAAAGCTGAATGGCAACGACTTTTTTGAGGCCCCGTACAACGACGAAGTGGACAACCTGAACAACGTCGAACAGGTATGGATTACTGAGCCAGAAGAGGGAACCTACACGGTGACGGTCGAAGGCTATAACATCCCGAAAGGACCTCAGCCGTATGCGCTAGCGACAACGGGAAAATGGCGTAAGGCCGATGATGAGGAAGAGGAAGAGCCACCAGTTGTAGACAAAGAACCTGCGCGAACAGGGAAACTGACGAAGAAGCAGAAAAGCATGGAGTACTTGATCCGCGTTAATGAACCGGGTGATTTGGAATTGTCCGTAGAGTGGGAAGAGGATGCAAATATTGATTTGTACGTGTATAACAGTCGTTCACAAGAGCTTGCTGCTGCAACAAGCATCAACAATCCAGAACAACTAACGGTGAATCTTGAAAAATCCGGCCTGTACAATATTCGCGTTGTGTTGACGGATGGAAAAGAAGCGAAGTATCGCATGTATATGAAAAAGCCAGGAAAATAAATAACAGGCACAACCTTCATCTCGGATGAAAGGTTGTGTCTTTTTTTACTGATGTTGCTCTTCTTTGCTTAACCAGTCCCGCGCTCGCATAGCGATTTCCAGGCAAATCCTATTTTGCGTTGCCGTGTAATCCTCACCGAGAATTTCTTCGATTTTTTCCAAGCGATGATAGAGCGTTTGACGATGAATGAACAGTTTTTCCGCAGCCTCCTGCTTGGACAGGTTGACATCCAAATAGACACGTAGCGTATGAACGAGCGAGGAGCCGTGTGCTTGGTCATGGGCTAACAGCGGGCCGAGGTAATCGCTTATGAAGGTCTTTAACACAGGCTCACTAGGTACGTGGAACAGCAGTCGGAACAATCCGAGATCAGCGAAAAATGGACTGGATGATTCCTGACAAAAAGCCAGTGCCTGTTCCGCCTCTGCGAGGTGTCGTCCAGCGTCAGACAACCGTTTCCCGGCTCGACTGACGCCCATCCAGATTTGAACTTCCGCCCCGAGCATTTGTGTCATGATTCCTTTGACATCCCGAAAGGCTTTTTCCAGGGTACGACGGGAATCTGCAAGCGGCCGCTGCTCGATCAATAAAAAGTAAAAGCGATGGCCCTTGCAACGTATGAAAGGACGAAAGTGATGACGAGTCAATAGTGAACGGAATATAGCCGTCAGATCGTGCGGTGGAAGGGAATCCTCGGTCAGGTTCTTCGGCTTCTCAAACGATAAAATAATCATGTGATAGGCCGAGGCTTTACCGCTGCCCGTGAAACCAAGCAAGGAACGCATTTGTTCCTCCGGTAGGGAGCGGTTGGCAATCAAATCATCAAACAGCCGGTTTTCAGTAGCAAGCGCCTGTTCCTCGACAAACATTTTTCGCATTAAAATTTGGGCCATCGCGCTGACCGTATTGTCTAAGGTCAGGAGCAAATACTCATCCGGACTGCGTTCATACAAGACAATGCCGACATAGGCGAGCACGTGACCCATCGCCATCACTGGTTGATAGGCTAGTTGCCTGGTCGCAGATAGAGAAAGGAAACGGACGCCAGCTTTACTACTTTCCAGTTCGGAAAAATGAGACCGCATCAAATCGCTCATCTCCACTGCAACATCATGCGGTACCACTGGGGCAAATTGTGTGGAGCCATCTGGTACGTAATAGAAGACCTGCGTCTGAACCGCCATCTGAAAATGCTGCAATAGCTTGGGTATGCCTGCTGCCTGCAAGCTGAGCTGCTGCAAACTGCGAGAGTATGCTTCGAGATTGCGAAGTGCTTGCATTTGCGCATGGATCAAATGCTCGTGCAAATCTTGCGTGATGTCGACAAAGCGGACAGGATGATGAAAGACGAGCAACGGAAACTGGTGGTGGTTCGCCAACTCTAGCATATCCTCAGGGATGGAGGGGATGTAACGTCCCAGTTCTATGCACAACCCGACTGCTTTTCGGCGAATGAGTTCTGTTAAATACGCAAGTCTCTTTTCCTTTTCTTCGCCAAATCCTAGCCCTGTTGATAGGATCAGCTCGCCGCCATTTAAAAACTGTCCCGTATCGGCAGTCTCCAAGACGTGAACCCAGCGAACAGGGCGGGACAGGCCGTGATGCCCTGCCACCACTTGGGCATGTTGAAACAATGGACGCTTGATGATTTCTGCAATAGTCAGGCGCAAATCGTTGCTCATCAGGATCACCTCTTCCGTTTACACTCTGTATGATTAACCCTACGTAATGCGTTACGCTTTGTCTAGTGCTGACAGGCATTATTTTTGGATAAAATGGAATTGTCAATTAATTGAACGTGAGGAGTTGAAGGGATGAACACAGCTATCGTTGGAAATCCGTTGAAAAACTACATCGGAGGGCAGTGGGTAGATTCACTGACGACACGTTTTGAGGATGTACCCAATCCGGCAACAGGAGAATTGTTGTCACGCGTGCCATTGTCGACGAGAGAAGATGTGGACAAGGCTGTTGCTGCTGCAAAGGAAGCGTTTGTGAGCTGGAGTGCTACCCCTGTCGTGGATCGTGCGCGCATTATGTTTCGTTTTCACAGTCTTCTCGTCAAGCATGAGGATGAACTCGCCCGGATGATCACCATGGAGAACGGAAAAAATCTGCCTGAGGCACAGGCAGAGCTATTGCGTGGGCTGGAAATGGTAGAGTTCGCTTGTGGGATGCCGACATTGATGATGGGAGAAACATTGCCCAATATCGCAAACAGCATCGACAGTCAGGTGATCCGTTTTCCGTTGGGGGTAGTGGGCGGGATTACCCCATTTAACTTCCCGGTGATGGTCCCGATGTGGATGTACCCGATTGCGATTACAGCAGGAAATACGTTTGTTCTAAAGCCCTCGGAGCGTACGCCGCTGTCTTCGATTCGGATTGCTGAATTGCTAAAGGAAGCAGGGCTGCCAGACGGTGTATTCAATGTCGTAAACGGAGCGCATGATGTCGTCAATGGTCTGTTGGAGCATCCGGATGTTAAAGCGATCTCCTTCGTCGGCTCGCAGCCGGTTGCAGAATACGTGTACAAGACAGCAGCAGTGAACGGGAAACGTGTGCAAGCCCTGGCTGGGGCGAAAAATCACCATTTGGTCATGCCTGACACGGATTTGAAGCGCGCGGCAAAAACAATTACAAGCTCAGCGTTCGGCTGTGCAGGAGAGCGGTGTATGGCAGCCAGCGCTGTAGTAGCTGTTGAGGAGATTGCCGATGAGTTGATCGCGCATCTAATCGAGGAAGCCAGTGCTCTTGCGATGGGAAATGGATTGAAGGAGGGCATCGATCTCGGGCCAGTCATCCGTGATTCTCACTTGTCCAAAGTACATGACTATATCGAAAAAGGTGTCGCGTCTGGCGCTGCGCTGGTCCGCGATGGTCGCGAGGACGCGAAAAAGCTGCCGGATGGTTACTTCCTCGGTCCAACGATTTTTGACAAGGCAGATGCCGAGATGGTCATTGTCCGCGACGAGATTTTCGCGCCTGTCCTGAGTGTCATGCGTGTGAAAGACTTTGAAGAGGGCTTGGAGACGATCAGCCGCTCGCGTTTTGGCAATGGGGCGACCATCTATACGAACAACGGAAAATGGGGAAGAGAATTCGTTCAGCAGGTGGAAGCGGGTATGGTCGGTGTCAATGTAGGGGTGCCTGCTCCGATGGGCTTCTTTGCTTTCTCAGGCTGGAAGCAGTCCTTTTACGGTGATTTGCATGCAAATGGAAAAGACGGCGTCCTCTTTTTCACGAAGAAAAAAACGGTCACATCCAGATGGTTCGAAGATGGCGACACAAGCATTGGTTCGCAAAAGGTTTTTGTAAAGTAACCTCTAACGAAAAATAAGGAGGATTGCGCGATGGAACAAGGACAAGTGACGAAAGATTTTGATAAAGAGAGCTTGCTGGATGCTGACCGTTCGCATATGTGGCACCATATGTCCCCCTACAATCCCAATCCGATGATCGTAACAGAAGCGAGCGGATCGTGGATCACCGATATCGACGGGAACCGATATCTGGATGGAATGTCTGGCTTGTGGTGCGTCAATGTTGGCTATGGCCGACAAGAGCTCGCAGACGCCGCTTACGAGCAGTTGAAGCAACTGGCTTATTTTCCACTCACACAAAGCCACGTCCCTGCAATTCGTCTATCCGAGAAGATCAGTGAATGGCTTGGCGAGGAGTATCGTGTTTTCTTTTCCAATAGCGGCTCGGAAGCGAACGAGGTCGCATTCAAGATTGCCCGTCAATATCATCATCAGAACGGGGAGCCGGGCCGTTACAAATTCATTTCGCGGCATCGGGCTTACCACGGGAATACGATGGGGGCTCTCGCTGCAACTGGTCAATCCATACGCAAGGAAAAATACGAACCATTGGCGCCTGGCTTCCTTCATGTACCACCGCCTTACTGCTATCGCTGTCCGGCTGGAAAATCGTATGGCAAATGCAATCTGGAGTGCGCCCAATATTACGATCAAGTGATCAATTGGGAAGGTGAAAAGACAGTGGCAGCGGTCATCATGGAGCCGACCATTACCGGAGGAGGCCTCCTTGTTCCTTCGCCGGAATACATGCCAAAAGTGCGGGAAATCTGCGATAAGTACGGCGTGTTGATGATCGTGGATGAGGTCATCTGCGGATTTGGTCGCTCTGGTCAAAAGTTCGGCCACCAAAACTTCGGAATCAAGCCAGACATCGTGACCATGGCCAAAGGTATTACGAGTGCCTACCTGCCACTTTCTGCAACGGCTGTGCGGGCCGAAATCGCGGATAAATTCAATGAGCAGGGGAATAATCTGCATTTCCGCCATGTCAATACGTTCGGCGGCAATCCGGCGGCATGCGCGCTTGCCCTGAAAAATCTCGAAATTTTAGAAGAGGAAAAACTGGTGGAGAGAGCGGAGGAACTTGGTGCAGAATTGCGTACCAAGCTGGCGTTTCTCGCAGAACATCCGTACGTGGGAGACATTCGCAGCTTCGGTTTCTTGATGGGGATCGAAATGGTAGAGGATCGCAAAACAAAGGAACCTGCGGCGCCAGCGAAATTGACACAGGTGATTGCCGAGTG
Source organism: Brevibacillus sp. IT-7CA2 (assembly GCF_949767855.1). Classification (NCBI taxonomy): domain Bacteria; kingdom Bacillati; phylum Bacillota; class Bacilli; order Caryophanales; family Paenibacillaceae; genus Brevibacillus; species Brevibacillus sp. IT-7CA2. The sequence continues at coordinate 146,946 of NZ_CATKQT010000011.1, read as the reverse complement.
CAAGAAGCGGGGGTTAATCATCGGGCGCAATGGCGACACCATTCCCAGCTTCAACAATGTACTGACACTCTCGCCACCGTTTACCACAACGAGCGATGATATCGATTTTATTGCGCAGGTTATGAAGGAAGCCTTTGATACATTAGAGTAGGAGTAGCTTGGACGAAAAGACGAATAGATGAAAGCAGCGGTAGACTAGGAGATGCGAAAATCCTAGGCTGCCGCTGTATTTCTTCAACGATGGAGCTGATAGCGCTTTTGCAGCTTTGCTCGATGTGCTTCCAATATCTCCTCAAAAGGAACCTCGTATTGATTTGCCAGCAAGATTAAATTCCCAAGTACATCGCCCAACTCTTCCACCAGCTCCTGCCGAGCTTCCGCTGCGGGCTTTTCCCCTTCATCCGGACGATCGCGACCAATTTCAATGGCGCGAACAGCTCTTGCCAGTTCGCCAGCTTCTTCCATTAGAAAACCTACACGAATAAACGGACCGTACCCTGTCCATCCGCGTTCTTGATAAAAATCTCCAACCCATTTTTGAAACTCAGTTATATTCATATATATCTGTCCCTTCCTGATTTTAGTATAATTATATTACACGCAAAGAAATTCAGGAAAAGCCATTCTACTTCAATAAGTTTTTGGGAGGATGACATGAAACGTATTTGTGTTTATGCAGGTTCCAATCCAGGTGTGAATCCACTTTTTGAGCGGTACGCACTGGAGTTGGGAAAAGAACTGGTCGGTCGTGGTCTTGAATTGGTCTATGGTGGCTCTAGCATGGGACTGATGGGGCGCGTTGCAAATGCAGTACTGGAAGGCGATGGCAAAGCGATCGGCGTCATGCCTACAGGACTGTTCCGCGGAGAAATCGTACATAAAGGGCTGACAGAATTGCATGAGGTCCTGACGATGCACGAGCGCAAAGCGAAAATGATCGATTTGTCTGATGGCTTCATTGCTTTGCCGGGCGGATTGGGTACCTTTGAAGAAATTTTTGAAGTGGTGAGCTGGAGTCAAATTGGCATTCACCAAAAGCCAATCGGACTGTTGAACGTGGATGGTTACTATACGCCATTGATGCAAATGGTGGAGCATGCGACTGAAGCCGGATTTATTCCTGCTATGCAGGGCGAATTGATCCTGTGTGAGAGTGATCCCGCTATTTTGCTAGATCGGATGCGAGATTACACACCGCCAGTGAAAGTAAACAAATGGTCGGAACTGGATAAATAAGAACGAGCGAAAAAATAACCCGAAGTCCTCCATTTGTGCGAGGAATTCGGGTTATTCTAGTTATTGACAAGATGAATGCAGGAGTGTTAATGTAGTTGATTATATCCCTAGTAAACACATAGGAATAATATTAATATGATTCGTCTTCATACGTCAGGAGGATTCTTCATGAACAGATCAGCGAAATGGCTAAAACTCTCCACCTCAGCTGCCGTACTCTCAGCGGCACTCGTTTTTCCAACTGCAGTCGGTGCTACAACGAAAACAACAGTAGAAGCACACGTAGAGTGGAACAGCTTTTTGCAGCAGCAATACGGTGTGACTTTTGACAAGACGGTAACTCGTGAGCAATTTGACAAAGCGTTGCTCAAGATCGTATCTACTACTTCAAGTATATCGGAAAAAGACTTGTCAGCCAAAACTTTCTTGCCTGCATCCAAAGATGCCTCCAAGCTGGTTGTATGGGAAGCAGTCAGCGCTGCCGCAAAAGCTGCTGAGTTAAAAGAGCTCGGGTATACATATAGCGAAGAAAAAGTAGCGGCTGCCTTGAAAAAAGCAGGGATTTCGTATAAAAAAGGCGGCAGGCTTACCTTGCAGGCTGCACAAGAGCTGGCTGTAGCCATTGACACGGGGCTTGTATCCGCCAATGCTTTGAAGTCAGCTTCTGTAGAAGGAGCAGTATCCGCAGAGCTTGCGAGTCAATTGCTAGCAAAAGTAGCAGAGTTCCATGGTTCTGCCAAAAACTATCTGGGCACAATTGCCGATGCAGAGATTTTTGGCAAGCTCGCACAGGCGTGGAACGAATCGCAAATCATCAAAGCCGGTGAATTGCAAGAGCTTGTAGACAAAGGCTTGAAGCAAAACCTGATTACTGGCTACAATCTGAAGGATGCCGCATTCGATCCTCATTTTGATCCACAGCGCACGATTACGTATGGGCATAGTGATATCGCTCACGCCATTCAATTAATCGGCCTGTTAAAAAGTGAAGGCGTCAATGCCAAGGTTCAATTTGAGCCGAAAACATCTGCCTTCATTTACTTGAAGGAATGGGGAGAGCCTGTTCAAACAGCCGATTATCAAGTGGTTCAGATTGAAAACGGCAATTACATTGCGTATGCCAAGGAGTACGATCTCAGCTTGGAATTCGACAGTGTAGAAGAGAAAGAGAAGTTTCAGCCACTTGTTTTGAAATATGCCAAACGAGATCAAGAGGACATGACTGGATTACTCAAGGCTTCTTGGTGGCAGCCGCTTTATCATTCCCGTACGGAGCTGGCAGATTATGCTGTCATCACGAACAACGTGTTAAAAGATGGCCGTTATGTCGTGCAGTCTTTCTCCCTGAATGAAGAATCACCAAAAGTCGTGGAAGGCTTCCAAAAGCTGAATGACAAGGTAAAGGTAGAGACATACAAATTTTGGGTAGATCAACCGTTCTTTAATTATCTCAACGGCGAATCGAAGTAAAATACTGTGCATCGAAAAGCGTCCTTCCCTTCACAACATCGGGGAGTGGACGCTTTATTCTGTTACATGGATCATGGATGAAAAAATCCGTTTAGCGGATTTTGTCTATTTCTGGTATAATTTAGGGATAACCGTTGTTTTATGGCGATGGTTGTACAGTTATGCTGATAGTTTGGGAGGGAATGAAGTGGAAAAGAAAGCGATAATGCTACTGTTGTCCTGCTGTTTGTTCGCTTCGACAGCATTCGCAGCAAGCGCATCAACGACAATGCCAACGACGCCGCAAAGCGGTACAGGAACTTCCGTGCAGGCACCAGCAGATTTGTCAAAAGGGCTGCTCGTGAATACCTTCACTTCCCATCAGTGGAAACAAGATTCGCTTACGAAGCTACTGGGGAAATCCGGAAAAGAGTTTGATGATTATGTGTATTACCCACAAGGAATCAGCATGAAGTGGGACGAAAACAAGCAAGCGTTTGCCGTTCTCGTTGAACCTTCCTATAAAGGCGAAGTTGTAAAAGGTATTACGACCTCTAAAAGAAAAGACGAGATCGTCCGAGTCTTGGGTAAACCACATTTTTCCGATGAAAAGCTTGAGTTGATTGGCTATGCGGAACAGGGCTATCACTTGTTTTTCACGTTTGCTCAGGATAAAGTAAAAGCCATTTCCATTTATCGTCGTGATCAGATCGCCGATACAAATGCACTTGTTGATATGGCTAAAAATTTGCAAGACTATGGTGAAAAATTAGGGGCACCCGCAGAATATGCTGATTTTTCTATCTTTGGAGCATGGGGTAAGCCGGATTTTTCGTACCACCTCAGAGGAATCGGTACATATGCGTGGGAGTATCCATCCAGAGGCATCGCCTACGATGGTATGCCAGATGATGCAACGCTAACCATCTACAGTAATTTTGCGAGCAAAGACAAGCTCGCTGATTTGAAAAACGTAAAAAACATTGTCTTTTCCAATGAAGATTCCCTGTTCTTGATCGAAAAACTGAGAATCGAAACCGAAAAAGAAAAAATCGAATTGGCGAAAAAAGCTGGAATCCCATCACCAGACAAGAAAAAAATCGCGGTGATTGATTCAGACAATTTGTACAATACCGCGAATGTTCGCTTCTATCAGCCAGACTACACACCGCAGGCTCAACTGTTTCCAGGTTATTTTATCGATGAAGTAACATGGCTGGACAACAACTGGATTTTGTATCAGACAATGATGGGTGTGGGTGTTTATCACGTTACTACCCATGAAAAGATAGAAATTGTAGGAACAGAGAAAAAGGCAAATGAGCCGTTTGATATATTGGATGTCAATACAGTCAAGCCTGATCTAACGAAAAAAGCAATTGTGTTTGAATTCGGCATGGAAGAGAAGAATCAGACTTACACGGTTCGCTATCAAATCACGGGCGACAAAATCACGTTTACCAGGTAGAGAGCAGGGATTATCGTTCTTTTTTGGCGCTGATGGGCGAGCTGGCTGCTTCCTTCTCGGCCAAGTACGAGCGCATGCCTCGAACGAACAACTCACGAAGGACTTCCTGCTGCGTTTTGCTGCTGACGAGAGAGCGAATGAGCTCCAGTTCAGCAACCAATTCTGAATCAAGGTGAAGATTGACAGTCTTCCCTTTGGTTCGGGGGTGCAGCTCGTAGTACTCCGCTGATTTTTTTACGATTCCTTCGATGACAACAGCTTCGTCCAACCATTCCTGGTCGGGGATATACAAGCATGGTGCTTCTAAAATAATATGGGTCAGCTCTTCGCTAAATCGGATGGCGAGGGTCTGACCCTTTTTTTTATGCAAGTCGCGGATTTGTCGTGATCTTTCTTGATTGGCAACTGTATTTTCCAGCGTGATTACGGCCAGTTCCATAGCGCCTCCTTACGGGATGAGCAGTTCTTCTTCTGCTACCGACAACAATACTTCTCCCGTTTTTTCCAATTGGACTTGGTAGGTGAAGTGCTGATCGCTTCGCTCGACGGAGGTGATAATTCCCCAGCAGCATATGTTCTCTCTCGTGAGTTGGACACGGTCCAAAACCTCGTAGATCGGGCGAAGATACCCTTTTTTATATAGATAAGTGAGCACGGATTCTCGAGGAAAAAGAAATCGTTTGTTTCCTTGTTTACTGACCAAAAGGGGGAAGGTCTCCCGTTCGTCTATACAATCCCCTAAATAGCCTTGATCTGCCCAGCGTTTGACGGTAGCCATACTGCCGACACGGCCAGCTTTTGTCTCCAGGATGTCTAGTATTTCGCGTGAAGAGAGAAACGCTTTGCGTCTTTCGAGTTGTGTCAGGTAGTTTTTTCGCTCGGTTTCCAATTGGCTGAGAAGCGCATGTGCATCCGCGATTTTTTGCTTCACTACCTTGATCTCCAGGTCGTAATCCTTCATACGGGACGGCCCTTTCTTCCTTGTTTGTTTTATCCTATTCGATTATGAAATCATTCATGTCAATCCAAGCAGATTGATTTCGTTTCGTTGCTAGGCAAATACGAAATGTAACAATCATAAAAAAGCGATTTCGCACATTGATTAATAGCAAGCATGTTTAGATCTGGTGAGGAGGTTGTGGACAGATGAGCATACCGAATGAGCTCGCGAAAAATTTTGCGGAAGTCGTGCCTGCCCTAAAACCGATGGAAGCCATCCATGAGGCGAATCGCTGCTTGTATTGCTACGACGCACCCTGTATTAAGGCTTGTCCCACGTCGATTGATATCCCTTCCTTCATCAAAAAAATTGCGACCGGGAACTTGTTCGGATCAGCCCGGACTATCATGGAATCGAATCCCGTCGGGGCGAGCTGCGCGCGCGTATGTCCAACCGAGGAGCTGTGTGAGGGTGCCTGTGTACTCCATTCAGCTTCCAAGCCCATCATGATCGGCCTTCTCCAGCGTCACGCGACAGACTGGGCAATCCAAAATCAAGCAACGCTTTTTTCAAAAGGCGAAGCAAATGGAAAACGGGTAGCCGTCGTCGGAGCGGGCCCAGCGGGATTATCAGCAGCGCGTGAGCTTGCGCGTCTCGGCTACGCGGTTACGGTATTTGAAGCCAAAGAAAAGGCAGGAGGATTGAACACGTACGGCATCGTGTCGTTCCGTCTGCCACAGGAAATTTCGCTATGGGAAGTAGAGCAAGTAGAGGCATTGGGGGTAGAGATACGTACCAATACACGAATCGGAGTGGATGTAGCGCCAGAAGAGCTATTGGACCAGTATGATTCCATCCTGTTGGCAGCCGGTATGGGCAATGTCCCTCAGCTGCATATCCCGGGAGAAGAATTGGAAGGTGTCCTTGATGCCATTGCACTCGTGGAGGAGACCAAGACAAAGCCACTATCCAGGGAGATGCAGGGCAAAAAAGTCGTCATCATCGGTGCGGGGAATACGGCGATTGACGCTGCCACCTGTTCGAAACGGCTGGGTGCAGACAATGTCCAAATTCTGTACCGGCGGACGGTTCAAGAGATGTCCTGTTATCAGTTTGAGTACGAATTCGCCAAGCAGGATGGCGTAGAATTCCGCTGGCTCGTTGCCCCAACGAGTGTATTGGAGGAAAACGGCCGTGTGAAGGGCTTGGAACTGGTGCGTATGGAGCTAGGTGAGCCGGATGAGAAAGGTAGAAGGCGGCCAGTAGAAATTCCAGGCAGTCATTTTGTCATTGAAGTAGATTATGTCGTCAAAGCGATCGGACAAAACAGACATCTGTCATTGATTCAATCATTTGGGCTTCAACACCGCAATGGGATTGTCGAGGTCGAGGAAGGCACCTATCGAACTTCCCATGGCAAAGTTTACGCGGCGGGTGATGTCATTTTTGGTGGAGGCAAGACAGATGCGATGGTAGTCGATGCAGCCAATCACGGGAAACGAGCGGCCCATGCCATCCACCAATCGCTCCGTGATCAAAAACAGCCAGTATAAAGGAGGAGACCTTTCATGGCAGATCTCAGCATTAATCTGGCGGGAATCCAATCCCCGAATCCATTCTGGTTGGCCTCTGCGCCGCCGACCAATTCAGGCTACCAAGTACAGCGTGCCTTTGAAGCGGGCTGGGGTGGTGCAGTCTGGAAGACACTCGGAGAGCCGATCATCAACGTCACCTCGCGCTTTGCCAGTCTGAATTTCGGGGGACAGCGCGTCTTTGGTTTCAACAACATTGAATTGATTACGGACAAACCGCTTGAGGTCAATTTGAAGGAAATGGATGAAACGAAGCGCCGTTTTCCGAAGCACACATTGATTGCGTCGTTAATGGTTGAACATAAACAGGAAGCATGGCATGAGATTGTCAAAAAGGTGGAGGCAATCGGTGTAGACGGTCTGGAACTGAATTTTGGCTGTCCGCACGGTATGGCAGAACGCGGGATGGGTTCTGCGGTCGGTCAGCATCCAGATTTAATCCGGCAACAGGTCGAATGGGTAAAAGAAGTCGCCCAAACCCCTGTCATCGTCAAGCTCACCCCAAACATTACGGACATTCGCTTTACTGCACGGGCCGCGAGCCAGGGTGGAGCCGATGCCATCAGCATGATCAACACCATTAATAGCTTGATGGGGGTTGATCTCGAGAAATGGCTGCCGATCCCACATGTAGATGGAAAAGGGGCGCACGGCGGCTATTGTGGACCAGCTGTCAAACCAATCGCCCTGAACATGGTCGCAGAATGTGCACGCGATCCCAAGGTTGGTATCCCGATCTCTGGCATTGGGGGAATCTCTGATTGGCGCGATACCGTTGAATTTTTACTGATGGGAGCAACCGGTGTTCAAGTATGTACAGCCGCCATGCACCATGGATTCCGAATCGTGGAAGACATGATTGATGGACTTAACAATTACCTGGATCAGCGTGGTATTGCGTCCGTAATGGATATTGTCGGAAAAGCCGTGCATACGTACTCAGATTGGGGCCATCTAAATCTGAATTACAAGGTCGTGGCGCGCATCCATGAAGAGACCTGTATTAACTGCAACAAGTGTCATATCGCTTGTGAGGACACCTCGCATCAATGCATTGACATTGTTCCTGATGCAGCGACAGGCAAAGAGCGCTTGGTTGTACGAGAAGAAGATTGTGTAGGCTGTAATTTGTGCTCCATCGTTTGTCCAGTGGAAGGAACGATTGAGATGGTCGAGATCCCGAGCGACAAAGCCCCTCTCAGCTGGAATCAGCGGCAGGCTGCCTTGGCTACGGGTGGCACCTGCGAGCTGTAAAGCAGTCATGTTTTCGGCGTGGGGTGCATAGCGTGTACAAGGGAAGGCATGTCTACTCAGTGACGGGTTGAAGGGGAGATGATCATCGGATGAAAAAATGGATTCGAAGTGGCACAATCGTGACAGCTTCAGACACGTATCAAGCGGACATCTTGATCGAAGGGGATAAGGTAGTCGCAATCGGCTCTAATCTGGATGGGAAAGATGCCGAAGTCATCGATGCTACCGGATACTATGTTTTCCCAGGTGGGATTGACCCACATACTCATCTCGATATGCCTTTTGGCGGAACGGTTACTTCCGATAACTTTTATACAGGCACGAAGGCAGCAGCATTTGGCGGGACAACGAGCATCATTGATTTTTGCCTGACGAATAAAGGGGAGCCATTGCATTCAGCCATTTCGACCTGGCACGAAAAAGCAAGGGGCAAAGCGGTCATCGACTACGGCTTCCACCTGATGGTTTCAGATGCGAACGATCAAGTGCTCGAGGAATTAGGAGCAGTCGTACGAAATGAAGGGATTACTTCGCTCAAAGTATTCATGGCCTACAAAAATGTGCTGATGGCCGATGATGAGACGCTATTTAAAACGTTAGTTCGGGCGAAGGAACTAGGTGCCCTTGTACAGGTCCATGCAGAGAATGGAGACGTTCTGGATTATTTGATCAAGCAGGCGATTGCAAAAGGGCAGACAGACCCCGTGTACCATGCATACACCCGCCCACCTGAAGCAGAAGGGGAAGCGACGGGACGCGCAATCGCATTGACTGCACTGGCAGATGCCCAGCTGTATGTCGTGCATGTATCGTGTGCAGAGGCAGTGCGCCGGATCGCAGAGGCTCGCGAAAAAGGATGGAATGTGTACGGGGAGACATGCCCGCAATATTTGGTGCTCGATATTACGGATCTACAGAAGCCGGGCTTTGAAGGAGCGAAGTATGTCTGGTCGCCTCCACTTCGGGAAAAGTGGAATCAGGACGTCCTGTGGAGCGCATTGAAAAATGGCATTTTGCAAACGGTTGGCTCCGATCACTGTTCCTTTAATTTTTCCGGTCAAAAAGAGCTGGGGCTAGGGGATTTCACGAAAATCCCGAATGGTGGGCCAATCATTGAGGACCGGATGCGCCTCCTCTTCTCGGAAGGGGTAGCAAAGGACAAGATCAGCCTCAATCAGTTCGTTGATATGACCTCTACAAAAGTAGCCAAACTGTTCGGGATGTTCCCGCAAAAAGGAACGATTGCGGTAGGCTCGGACGCGGATATCGTATTGTTTGATCCAACGGTGAAGCGCACGATCTCCGTTGAAACTCACCATATGAATGTCGACTACAATCCGTTTGAAGGAATGGTGGTGAACGGCGATATCATCTCGGTGCTTTCGCGCGGCTCATTTGTCATTCGCGATCAGCAATTCGTCGGTCAAGCCGGGGCTGGACGCTTTGTAAAACGATCAACCTTTGCAAGACCGTAATAAGGGACAGCGTAAAAAGGCGAGGAGGGCGATTATGGCAGATATCATTCGCATCGGCTTGATTCAGGCGAAAAACGATGTCCATGGAGACGAACCGGTTCATTTGCACAAAGAAAAAGCCATTGAGAAGCATGAGAGGATGGTGCGGGAGGCGGCAGCCAAGGGGGCACAAATCATCTGTCTGCAAGAAATCTTCTATGGCCCGTATTTTTGTGCCGAGCAGCAACCAAAATGGTATGAATCAGCGGAAGAAGTCCCAAACGGACCAACCGTGCAGCTTTTCTCTTCCCTGGCCCGCGAATTAGGAACCGTACTCATTTTACCTGTGTACGAGCGCGTAGGGATCGGTACGTATTACAATACGGCCGCTGTGATTGATGCGGATGGCACGTATTTGGGCAAATATCGCAAGCAGCATATTCCGCATGTCGGAGTGGGCAGTAGCGGGTGCGGATTCTGGGAGAAATATTACTTTAAGCCCGGCAATCTTGGGTATCCCGTTTTTGAAACCGCTTTTGCCAAGGTCGGGGTCTATATATGCTATGACCGTCATTTTCCAGAAGGCGCACGACTGCTGGGCTTGAATGGGGCGGAGATCGTATTCAATCCGTCTGCGACGGTCGCCGGCTTATCTGAATATTTGTGGAAGCTCGAGCAGCCTGCTCATGCCGTAGCCAACGGTTATTATGTGGCAGCGATCAATCGTGTAGGGACAGAAGCACCGTGGAACATGGGAGAGTTTTACGGACAATCGTACTTGGTCGATCCGCGTGGACAAATTGTCGCCATTGGGAGTCGGGATCAGGACGAGGTCATTCTCGCTGAAATGGACCGTAACAAAATTCATGAGGTGCGGGATACGTGGCAATTTTACCGGGATCGCAGACCGGAGACCTACGAAGATATGGTAAAGCTATTACCTTAATACAAGAGTGAGGGAGGTGCCGGATACGCGCCTTCCTCCTTTTCACATCATTGGAAGGATTCCATCAGAGTCAAAAGGAGCGTTCAGGGATGAGGCAGATTGTATATCGAGGGGTCGAATACGGTGAGGGACTTCGCGTCGTGAAAACGCAAAAGTATGAGAGGGCAGAACGACGTCATTTTACAAACGGTGCTAGTGCAAAGGCAGTGTTTGGCGCCGGTGTTTACTTGGTGAGCAATCCGGAAATCGCCGCACAGTATGCGATTTGTCATGCGGAGACCAATGGGGAGAAGGCAGTTGTGTTGAGCCAGCAGCTACATTTGCAGGGTCTCGTTTGTTTGGACGAGCGCTATGGGGAAAATGAACTGCGCATCGATGCATTGCGTGCTGCGTATTCAGAAGAGGAACTCGAACAGAGACAGAACGGAATGGGCTATGAAGAGTGGCTGGAATGGACAGGGGATAAGGTGCGTGCGTATTTGATTGCCTGTGGATACCGGGGGATTCGATATCGGATCAGCCCAGAGCTAACGTATTATATCTGCTATGAGCCTGACGTTCAAATTGAAGAGATTGCGATTCTATCTGTGCTCGATGTGTGAGTAAGCGACTACGACTATCGACTTATTCGACAAACTTTGGTAAGATTAGACAATATTCGCGCTTTTTCTAGCTTACCTATTTGATACAGGAAGGATTGCCGCAACGATGAGTCTATTACGTAACCTCAGCACCCGAGCCAAACTGTTTAGCTTGATTGTGATGATGGCCGTCTTTTTATGTGCTGTCGGATTCACCGGATATTTTCATGTGCAAGTCCAAGGTGAACGCATTCAGGCCATGTACGAAGAGCAGCTTCTTCCCGTTAAGTGGATTAACGACTGGAGACAAGAAATCCGCGCGATTGACGGATTGGTCTATAAAATGATTCTCGATCCATCTCCTGCAGTCTTTGCCGAATACAAGACTGAATTGGATTTACGAATGGAAACAGCAAATCAAACGTTCCAATACCTTCAGAACTCTAAGCTGGATGCGCAAGAACAAGAAAGAGTGACAATGCTAAAGGAGCTCATCGAGCAGTATCGCAAAGACCAGGGCGAGGTCATGAAAATGATCCAAGAGGGGAAAGCGGATCAAGCCTATTCGTTTTATCGTGCAACGGATAAGACGCTGAATTGGATTAATCAGGAACAACTTGAATGGGCGAATTACAAGTCAGAGCAGGCAGTCGCCATGCAGAAGGAAAACCAAGCCGAAACACAGGAAGCAATTACATTCCTGATTGTGGTTGGCATACTGTCGATCGTACTAGGCAGTGTACTTGGGTTCATTATCTCTCGGATGATCGCGGACCCACTGCGTATCGTTTCGAGCCGTATGCAGCAATTAGCGAACGGAAACATGGCAGTTGCCCCTGTTACCTATGTGACTCGAGACGAGGTAGGTACACTTGGAACTGCGTTCAATGAATTGGTAACGAATTTCCGTTCATTGATTGAACAAGTAAAAGTAGCGGGTGAGCAAGTCGCTGCTTCCTCTGAGGAATTGTCAGCGAGTGCGGAACAGTCTGCCTATGCAACAGAACAATCGATCAGCAGTGTGCAGCAAATTGCCTCTGCCTCTGAAGTACAGACGCAACGCACGCAAGAAAGTGTTCGTGTCATGGAAGAAATGTCGATTGCCATCCAGCGGATTGCCGATACGTCTGGAGCCGTTTCTGAATCATCGGCACAGGCAGCAGAGGATGCGGAGCAAGGAAGCATTCATATTCAGCAAGCCGTTGATCAGATGAATACGATCTCCAACTCGGTGATTCACGCAGCGGATCTCGTGCAATTGCTCGGGGAGCGGTCAGAAGCTATTGGCCAAATAGTTGATGTGATTACTGGGATTGCTTCTCAAACGAATCTGCTGGCGCTCAACGCGGCGATTGAGGCGGCCCGTGCAGGAGAACACGGCAGGGGATTTGCTGTCGTAGCCGATGAGGTTCGAAAACTCGCAGAACAGTCAGAGGAATCTGCGCGCGAGATTGCGAGACTGATTGGGGAAATCCAGCAAGAAACCACGCAGGTCGTGCATGTCATGATGGATGGAACCCAAGAGGCTAAAAAGGGTGCAGAAGTCGTTCAAGAAGCGGGTGTCACCTTCCAGCGTATCGTAGCGTCTTCTCAGGAGGTTGCGGGTCAAATTCAGGACGTATCCGCAGCTACACAGCAAATGTCTGCAAGCATACAGCAGGTCGCATCTGCTCTGGATGAAATGAATCGTCTCGCACAGGAAGCAGCCGTACATACCCAAGGTGTATCGGCGGGGGCAGGAGAACAGCTTGCCAGCATGCAAGAAATCGCCCGTTCCAGCGCGAATCTGAATGAGCTCTCTCAAGAGCTGCAAGAGTCCATCAGTCAATTCAAATGGTAGAGTAAGTGAGCATACGAAAGACTGGCAAACCCATTGGGGCAGCCAGTCTTTTTTGGTTACTTGCTATTAGGAAGCAATCGTTTGTTTGTTGTTTGCTGTGATTTTTTCGTAATCGCTGGCACTCAAGATCGAAGCATCATTTTTCATCATCCACGTGTAAATCACGAGTGAAATAAGGAGTCCGATAGTCCACGCATTGTCCCAAATAATGGTTAGGGCTGGAATGTATTTACTTATAAAAGGAATCGCAATCCCGATGAGCATCGCCCAGATGGCTCTACTATTAAAGCCCGTTTTGTAGTTGTAGATCCCGTTTGTTTTGTACAACTCTGTTACATGAATGCGCCGCTTGCGCACGAGCCAATAGTCGGCAATGGCTATACCGTCGATCGGGCCTAACAAGGCTCCGTACGTTCCGAGCCATAAAAAGATATAGTTGCCGAAGTTCTCCAAAATGTACCAAGGCTGCATCAAGAGCGACACGACCCCGGCGATGATGGCGCCGGCTTCATACGAGAGACGGCGAGGCGCCAGATTCTCCACTGCCCGGGCGGGAGCAACGATATTGGCCGCTACGTTGGTCGTTAAAGTGGCAAGAATAATTCCAATCGTTCCGAGGAAAATGGCGAAAGGCGAGAATTTAGCCAACACGGCAGCAGGGTCCCACAACGCTTCTCCGTATATAACGACGGTAGCAGAAGCGACAGCAACTCCGATGAACGAGAAGAAACCCATCGTGGTCGGTAACGAAGAGGATTGTCCGATGATTTGTGCTTTTTGACTTTTGGCATACCGACAGAAATCCGGAATGTTAAGGGCCATCGTTGCCCAAAAAGCAATCGCTCCCGTCAATGCTGGGAAGAACACCTTCAAGAATTCTGCATTGGTAGTGAATTTCGAAGGTGCCGAGAGCATCGGTCCCCATCCGCCTGCTTTCGTAAGCGCCCAGACGAGGAGAGCCAAACTCATGATGATCAGAATGGGAGCAGCCCAAGCCTCCATTTTTTTGATCGCTTCGGGACCGCGATAAGCGACCCATACGTTTAACAGCCAAAAACCAAAGAAGGATATCCAGAGATGTCCGGGAACATTTGCCCAGCCTGTCATCGACATGAGGAGTGTATCGATGGCAGCACCTCCGAACCAACAGTTGATGCCAAACCAACCAGCACCAATCAAACCGCGTGCGACAGCGGGAATGTGCGCTCCTTTGGAGCCGAACCAGAGGCGCGCAAAAACTGGATACGGAATGCCAAATTTCGTCCCGGCATGAGAGTTGAGAAGAATGGGAATAAGGACAATACAGTTACCGAGAATGATCGTCAAAATGGCCTGCCACCAGTTCATACCCAAGGAAATTAACCCTGCCGCCATTGCATATGTCGGCAAACAGATCGACATACCGATCCACAAGCTGGCGAAGTTGTAGGATGTCCAGCTGTGCTCCGCTGTCCTCGTTGGCCGAAGACCTTCATTATAAAGCGGACTGTTCTTGATTGCCTCTTCGCCTTCTTTTGTCAGGGTAACAATTCCATCTGATACCGTTTGCGTCTTCATTTCTTTCCCTCCTTTGCTTTTCAAGATGTCTCGTATTCGGACAAGCGCCCTAGTTTGTCTTGAATACAAGTTGTAACATTATATTGGGGGAAAGAAGGCCTAATACCTGATTTTTCGTCGTAAAAAGACAGCCTGCAACGACCAGCTTCGCCATTGACAATGGGAATGATTCTACCTTTTTTCCTAATTGGGATGGTAAGATGAAGCAAGGGGGGAGCGAGCTGTGACGACAAGAAGAATCCAGATGTCTTTGCAAACCAGAATGATCTTATTGATTACTATTGTCATTATTCTGATTGTTTCGTCAGTTGGGGCGGTGTTTTCTTCCATTGTTGCGTCTTCGATTGAAGAGCAGGTTGGCAAAAAAGCATTGAGTGTGGCGAAAATTGTTGCCAGCGATCCTGAGCTGCGTAGTGCTTTTTCAAGCGATTACCCTCCAGCGCTCATTCAACCCATCGCTGAAAACGTCCGGATTCAAACTGGAGCAGAGTTTGTGGTCGTGGGAAACCACGAGGGAATTCGGTATGCGCATCCGATTCAGGATCGGATTGGAAAGGAAATGGTGGGAGGAGATAACGAGCCGGGACTCTCGCATGGTCAATCTTACATATCGAAGGCGGTCGGCAGCATGGGACCATCATTGCGAGGAAAGGTGCCGATCAAAAATGATAAAGGGGACATCATCGGAATCGTTTCCGTTGGGTTCTTGCTGGAAGATATTGAGGAGGCCATTGACCTCTACCAAGACCGCATATTGATTCTGACTCTTCTCGCCTTGTTGTGTGGTGTTGCTGGTGCCATTGCACTCAGTCGCTATTTAAAGCGCTTAATTTTGGGATTGGAGCCGGAAGAGATCGCATCCTTGTACGTAGAGAGAAATGCTGTACTTGAGTCCGTCCGCGAAGGAATCGTGGCGATTGACCGCAATAATCGAATCACGATGATGAACAAGGCTGCTATTCGTATTTTGAACTTACCGGAAGAAGAGTTTCATCGCAAAGAAATAGTTGAAGTACTACCAGACAGTCGTATGCCAGAAGTTCTGGAATCAGGCGAGCATCAATTAGATCGTGAGTCCATCATGAGCGGAAAAGAAATTATTGTAAATCGACTTCCGATCAAGTTCGGAGGGAAGGTCGTAGGAGTAGTTAGCAGCTTTCGTCCCAAATCGGAAATTGATCAGCTAGCTTCTGAGTTGTCCCAAGCGAGGCGTTATGCAGATGTACTTCGTGCCCAAACACATGAATTTCACAATTTGTTGTATACCATTTCTGGTTTGTTGCAGCTTGGCTCGATTCAGGAAGCAGTTGAGCTGATTACGAGTGAAACGTCCGCACAGCAAGAGATGATATTGTTTTTAGCGAAGCAAATTCCAGATCCGTTAATTGGGGCTTTGCTGTTAGGCATGCACAATCGAGCCAAGGAGCTGAAAATTCAATTCGTCATCCATCACGACAGTCACTTGAAGGAGCTCCCACTGACGATCAACCGACAGCAGATCGTGATTTTATTGGGGACACTGATCCAAAATGCGATGGAAGCTGTCAATGAGCCAAACGTCGAGCACAAACGAGTGGAGTGTTATTTGTCTGACACGGGCGATGAAATCATGTTCGAAATCGAGGACTCGGGTCCGGGAGTTGTGGAAGAGTTGCGAGAAAAAATATTCGAGCACGGCTTCTCAACGAAAAAAGGCGAAGATCGTGGTATTGGTCTGGCCAAGGCCCATGGAATCATTAACGAATTAGACGGCTATATTCTCGTTGGCAAAAGCGAGCTGGGAGGTGCACTTTTCACAGTATCCCTACGCAAAAGAATGGAGGTGGCGTCTTGAGAAAGCTGGAGGTTCTCATCGTAGAGGATGACATGCGGATTATCGATATAAACAAGCGATTTGTCAGCAAAATTGAAGGTTTTGAAGTAATTGCTACAGCAACGAATGGGGCGGATGCAAAAGAATTGCTGTCTTATATGCGCCCACAGCTCGTTTTGTTGGACGTATACCTGCCTGACATGCTGGGAACGGAGCTGGTCTGGTTTATTCGGCAGCATTACCGCGAAGTAGACGTGATCATGATCACCGCAGCCAAGGAAATGGAAATGGTACAGGAAGCGCTACGCGGGGGAGTATTCGATTACATCGTCAAGCCGCTGGTTTTTGAGCGATTTCGTGAACGGTTGGAAAGCTATCGGGAGCATGTTATTCGGACGAGAGAAGCTGTCGAGGTGGACCAGGAAGTCATTGACCAAATGCTGACCAGAAGACTGGTCGCCCCGAAAAATCGAGATGTGCTCGTACCAAAAGGAATTGACCACTTAACTTTGGAAAAAGTGATCGAAGCGATCAGACAGACGGGAGATAAGGGGGTCTCGGCGGAGGAAATTGGCCGCGAGATTGGAACCAGTCGAACAACGGCACGACGGTATTTAGAATACTTGGTCCTGGAAAAAAAGGCGCGTGCTGACTTGATTTATGGCACAGTGGGCAGACCAGAAAGAAAATATCGCTATCTTCCATAATGTTCCATGAACAATATGAACAAAAAGTGATTAATTTTCAAAATAGACCTTATGCACGAAAACTATTCCCCTAGCTTCCGCGGTGGTACATTATGTTCAAGCGTGACAGCGCTTACAAAAAAGCGAGTTAAGGGGGATATTTGCTTGATGAAAAGAAAAAAAGTGCTAATCACAGTGTCCACTTTTCTTACACTAGCATTGGCTGCTTGTGGTGGAGGTACTGGAAATACGGGAACAGCAAGTCCAGGAACGCAACCAGCGCAAGCGCCGCAGCCTGCCGCAGAGGCATCCAAATACCCAGAAAAGCCGATCGTGTATGTAGCTCCATCCGGTGCAGGTGGGGGCTGGGATAAGACAGCTCGCTCGGTAGCAAAGGTGTTGGCAGAAAGCAAGCTGGTGACAGAAACCATCACGGTAGAAAACAAGCCGGGTGGTGGGGGAACCGTGTTCTTGGCTGAGTATGTAAGCAAAGACAAAGGCAATCCTTATAAATTATTCGTGAGCTCTCCTCCTATCTTGATTAACAATAACAAAAAAGAGGGGAACAGCCCATTTGGTTACAAAGATGTCACACCATTGGCGCAAATGACGAAAGATTTCGGTACCCTCGTTGTGAAAGCGGATTCACCGCACAAGGACATCAAGAGCGTGCTGGACGCGATCAAGGCAGATCCAAGCAAAATTACACTGGCAGGGGGCTCTGCTCCCGGATCGATGGATCATCTGATCGGTGTAATGCCAGCAGCCAAATATGGAATTGATCCGAAAAGCGTAAAATACGTCTCTTATGATGGCGGCGGAGAAGCAATGGCTGCTTTGTTGGGAGGCAATGCGGATATTATTGCAACGGATGCTTCCAGCGTGGGTGAATATCTGAAAGCAGGTAAAATCCGCGTACTGGGCGTTACTTCTGATGAACGTCTCGGCGGTGCCTTGAAAGATATCCCAACGTTAAAAGAGCAAGGCATTGATGCGACATTCACGATTTGGCGCGGTGTCTTCGGTCCGGCTGATATGCCAGCAGACGCAAAAGCTTACTGGGATGCAAAGCTGAAAGAACTTTCCACGCATGAGACATGGACAAAAGAATTGGCTGCAAACGGTTGGGAAAGCGAGTACAAGGACGCTGCTGCTTTCTCTGCATTCCTGGACGAACAAGATAAGCAGGTCAAAGAACTGTTGACATCACTTGGTATGTCGAAGTAGGGAGAGGAGGGGCATCCCCTCCTTTTTCCACACCTGAGGAGGTATACATGAACCTGATGTTTGATCGTATCGGCAGCCTGTTTTTTGCGCTAGTTGGTGCACTCTTTATTGCTGAAAGTCAAAATATTTCGTCTAGTGCTTACGGAAGTCAAGTCGGGCCGAATATGTTTCCATTTGGGCTTGGCGTCATCCTGATCTTATTGAGCTTGCGACTGTTGTGGGAGACCTACAAGAAAGGCGTGGCAGTTACCTCATCCGAGTCACAGAGTCCACTGCGATACAAACGATTTTTATTCATTTTGGCAGCGACAGTCTTGTATGTTTTTTTGTTAGAGAATCTCGGTTATGTTATCTCGAGCTTCGCTTTCCTTATGTACGCCTTCACCATGATGGGAAGTAAAAGCGTTCTTAAATCGGGAATCGTTTCCTTACTGTTTTCAGTAGGCGTGTATGTCATCTATGTGCATTTGCTAAAAGGTACGCTTCCAGGACTACCTGCCTGGCTAGGCGTCTAGGGAGGGGATAGATTAGCATGAGTGCATTGCAATTTTTGGCGGATGGTTTTCTCGTTGCCTTACAGTGGCATAATCTTGTCTTTGCCTTTATTGGCGTCCTGATCGGTACTGCGGTAGGGGTCCTTCCCGGCATTGGTCCAATGAGCGGAGTCGCGTTATTGATGCCCGTTACGGCTTCCTTGACCTCTGGGTTACCTCCTGAAAGTGCGGCGGCTAGCGCACTGATTTTGTTGGCAGGCGTTTACTATGGCGCGATGTACGGTGGTTCCACAACATCCATTTTGTTAAATACGCCGGGTGAATCCTCCTCTGTCGTTACGACACTGGATGGCTATCAGATGGCTAAACAGGGACGTGCTGGCGCAGCGTTGTCGATTGCAGCGATTGGTTCTTTTGTCGCAGGGCTCGTGGCGTTGATTGCTCTTGTGTTTTTGGCTGAGCCATTATCCGATCTCGCTTTGAAATTTGGCCCTGCTGAATATTTCTCCCTCATGCTTCTCGGCTTATGTGCGGTTAGCGGACTAGGGGGGAAGTCGATGACCAAAGCCCTTATTATGACAGTCATGGGACTCTTGCTTGCGACCATTGGGATGGATACCGTTTCGGGTGTGGCGCGGTTTACCTACGATATTCCCGATTTGTACCAAGGCTTGGAGTTCCTCACGATAGCAGTTGGTTTGTTTGCCCTTGGAGAAGTGTTCAAGACGATCATCGAGGACGATGAATCCACAAAGGAAATTATTAAAGTGGGGCGGGTACTTCCTTCCAAGCAAGACCTAAAAGAAAGTGCCGGTCCAATTACACGCGGCTCGTTGCTCGGTTTTTTCATTGGTGTTTTGCCAGGCGCTGGTGCGACTCTCGCATCCTTCTTCTCGTATATTTTTGAGAAAAAGCTGAGCAAAGATCCTAGCCGCTTTGGAAAAGGAGCGATCGCAGGTGTAGCAGCACCAGAGTCTGCAAACAATGCTGCTTCTGGCGGTGCGATGATTCCACTATTAACGTTGGGGATTCCAGGGTCCGGTACTACTGCGATTTTGATGGGTGCATTATTGATGTATAACGTACAACCGGGACCTCTATTGTTCACTGATCACCCGCAGATTGCCTGGGGCTTGATTGCGAGTATGTTTATCGGAAATGTCATGTTGTTGATTTTGAACATGCCATTGGTGAAAGTGTTTGCCAAAATTATTGAAACACCGTCTCATTTCCTGATTCCGCTCATTATCGCCATTTCCGTTTTTGGAGTGTACGCTGTGCAAATCAGTACGTTTGACTTGATCTTGCTCGTGATTTGTGGGGTAGCTGGCTATTACCTGACGAAAAACGACTTTCCGCTGGCACCGCTCGTCCTCGGCCTTGTGTTGGGACCGATGATTGAAAATAACATGAGAAGAGCATTGACCACCTCGAATGGCGACTTCTCGATCTTCTTCACGAAGCCGCTTTCCGCTGCTTTTCTGGTTTGTGCGCTTCTGTGGTTGCTGATCCCTATCTTCTTAAAGCGCAGAGGGAAGCAAGTCGTTATCAGTGAAGAAGCGTAACACCCCATTATTTGTCTTGACAGTGTCCTCGCGAGCCCGTATCATTGGAAAAATTTCGGGAAACTGTTCTGCTTGATGGATGAAGCAGAACAGTAGAGGAGAGACAGACATGTTAACCATTGAACCTGTAATTTTGGAAGGCAAGCTGGTCCGATTGGAGCCACTCAGAATGGCCCATGTGGACGGAATCTGGGAAGCAGGCGCATACGAAGAGATTTGGCCGCATATGTCCGTTACCATTCAAACGAGAGAAGATGCTCAGGCTTTTATCCTGCAGGCTTTACAAAATGAACAAGCCCAAACAGAATTGCCATTCGTCATCATTCGCCTAGCAGATGAGCAGATCATCGGGAGCACGAGATTTTTAGGGATAGCGAAAAAGGATCGCGGATTGGAAATCGGGTTTACATGGCTGACCCCATCCGTCTGGAAAACAGGTGTCAATACAGAATGTAAATGGCTTCTTCTGCGCCACTGCTTCGAACAACTGGGTTGTATACGCGTACAGCTCAAGACAGATTCGCGCAATTTGAATTCGCAACGTGCCATTGCCCGAATCGGTGGCATTCGAGAAGGAGTCCTGCGTAACCATATGGTGATGCCAGATGGATACATTCGCGACTCGGTATACTTCAGCATACTCGACCGTGAATGGCGAGAAGCCAAGCAAAAGCTGCAATTGTTGCTGTTTGGTGAATAAAGGCTTGGATTGATTGAAGGGCGTTCAGAGCAGTTGTACAATAGGGGTGAACCAAGAGGGTTTACTCTGACAAGACCCGGAAAAGAGGGTATACATGAGACTGCGTTTGTCGACACCGGGCTATTTATTGTTGCTCGGGGATCTGATCGCCTTTGTGCTTTTTGTTTATTACGGAAAAATCATTCATAACTACCCTGTCACGGTCATGGGGATTATCGAAACATTAGCCCCTTTCCTGGTGGGATGGATCATCGCAATTCTGTTTTTCAAGAGCTACGGACAGCGAACGTATGAATCTGCGGGCCGACAATTACTATCGTCACTGATTACTTGGACAGTAGCCGCACCAATTGGCTTACTGATCCGCTCCTGGTGGACAGGTGTACCGATTACGCTTATTTTTGCAGGTGTGACTTATTTCATTACGTTGGCGTTTTTGCTCGGGTGGCGTGTACCGTTCGCCATCGGCTACACGATCCACAAACGCAATAGACGACTGGCAACCAGCTAATAAAGTGACCCGAATTGGTTACGCTATCCTATGAACGACTTAGGAGGTGAATCAATTGGGAAAGAACAACAACAGCAAAGACCTCGGAAAAAACCGTGGGAAAACGCTGGATGAAAAAGATCGCAACACAAATTTGCGACAATCGAACCATAATGATCGAAATGAAGGAACTGCAAAAGACCGCTGAGCAATCAGCGGTTTTCTTCATCGTGGAGGAATTCAAAAGCTTATGAATTCTGGAGCGGATAACAACTTTCCGCTAAAACGCGGTCGCTCCCCCATGAGAAGGCATCGATAGATGTTATTTTATTGATACAGGGCATGATGTGATATAATAGATTTTGTTTTTTTCTAGCGAGTGGAGGGAAACGTATGACGGAACCGATGCAGAATGTACAGCCGGTGACCTTGTCGTCACAGGCGTTTTTACTTTTGTGCAGACTATATGATGGCTGCTATGACGAATTGAAGCAAAATGAGCAGGTTCGCGAACTTGTGGAGTCCATCGGTGATATTTTGTTGGCGGGCGTGGAGACGTTGGAGAAACAGGAAACAAAGCCGAAAAATATTACCTTTCCACTTACCGTTCAACAAGCATTTTTCTTGCGACGGCTCGTGATTGAACTTTTGGCTCAATCGCCGACGGACAATGAAGACCGAACGACACAATGGCTGCAGGAATGTGTGACAGCACTCACTGGAGGCGGTGTCCAACCTGATGTCAAGCATTCGTGAGCTGCATGTGATTACGAGTGGTCGGCATTCGCTTGATGAGGTATTGCGAATGGCAGAAGCTGCTTATGCGGGTGGTATGAACTTTTTACACATACGGGAAAAACAGCGTACCGCAAAGGAATGCATGGACTGGGTAAAGGCATTGGCGAATGTCATCCCCCTTTCGTCCTTGATCGTGAATGATAGGGTGGACGTGGCTGCTGCGTCGGGTTGTTCCGGTGCTCATCTGGCATACCATAGTCTGTCTCCTGTGGAAGCGAGAATGGTACTGAAGACTGGTCAAAAAATAGGGCGTTCCGTCCATTCCGTGGAGGAAGCACAGCAAGCCATTGCCGCAAAAGTCGATTATTTGCTCTACGGGCATATTTTTGCGAGTGGTTCGAAGCCGGGTCTTGCGCCAAGAGGAACAATGGAACTTGCGCAAATGACGGCAAGATGGCAAGTGCCGATCATCGGACTCGGCGGAGTCACACCGGATCGAACGGTGCAAGTTTTGGAAGCAGGGTGTGCGGGCATTGCTGTCTTATCGGGGATCACCGATGCAACTGATGCCAAGTCAGCAGCCAGCGCTTATCGAGAGGCATTGGATCGTTGGGAGGGGAAATAAAGCATGCGAGATATACAAAGACTTCGGGAAAAGATGGGTGTATACTTTGTCATTGGAACGCAGGATTGCAGCTATTCCAGCGAAAAGACCGTGCAAATCGTGGAAGCAGCATTGCGCGGAGGAGTGGGCACGCTTCAGCTGCGTGATAAAGGAAGCAAGCTGACTGCTGAGGAACAATATGAGCTGGGCAGACAGCTGCAACAGCTATGTCGTGAACATGAAACCGTATTTTTTGTGAATGACGATGTGGATCTGGCGATTCGTTTGCAGGCAGATGGCGTCCATGTCGGGCAAGATGACATGGCATTGTCGGAAGTACGAGCCAAGGTTGGCTCCGAGATGTACATCGGTGTTTCGGCAGGTACGGTCGAAGAGGCGCTCGCTGCCCAAAGCGGCGGCGTTGATTGTATTGGCGTAGGAGCGATGTTCGCTACCCGTTCTAAGGCAGATGCTGGCGAGCCTATCGGACCAATGGGGCTAGAGGAGATCCGTCAGGCAGTCGGTAATGATTTGCCTATCGTCGGAATTGGTGGCATTACCCTGGAAAATGCTTCTGAAGTGCTTGCTGCCGGTGCCGATGGAGTCGCGATTATCAGTGCGATCAGCCATGCCGAATCACCTGAAGAAGCAGCGCAAGCGCTACAGCGGATTGTACGATCTCGTTAGCACGGACAAAGCGACGATTACATATGGTAGGGTAATAGAAACAAACCAGGATGATGCAATATTGGCGATCAAAAGGAGGTGAAGCCGATGAAAAATCGGATTTACCGTATCGGATATGAATGGGTGAGCAAACGGGAATTGCTCGAGCGATTGTTCATGACCGACTGCATTCTTATCGAACACAAGCGAATGCATCCCCCACCGGAGGATCAAGATACGGAATTGCCACCAGAAAAGGAAGTTCATGCTGTTTTGGTTCGCAGCCAGCGCCGCCCGGGCGAATGGGTGACGTTTAACGGGCTATACGAAGTACAGTCTAGAGAGCCCATTCCTTGGATAGATTCACCACTGGAGTACCATCAATTCGGAGTAGAATTGATTCCTGGTAATATGCGCAGGGAAAAGGCACCTCAAGGCAGGATACCCGCACGAACCAAGCTGCAGATCGCAGCTGTGCGACAAGATACGGTATTTGTCACTGTTCCTGGGCATCCATCACGGCGTTACGAAATGTCGTTGGCTCACGCGCGTTTTGCCAAGGATAACCCGACAGAATTGGAAATGAAGCTGCAAGTATACGCTTTTCCTCCACGCAATGATATTTTTGTGGATTGGTTATTGAAAGAAGGGCGTAAAACAGGAATCATTACGCGCCCCAATCAGGAAAGGGTAGAAAAATCAGCTTTTCAGGTGTGGGAAGATCTACGCCAAGAATACGGCATTAGTGTCAGTGGGGCATTGATTGCGATTAAACAGGCACTCATTGTTCTGGATCGTGCTGGTGTCGAGACTGACTTCCCATACCCGACCCAAGAGCGATCGGATATATCTTTGTTCAGCGAATCGGAGCGGGATGCCTTTTATTCCTACCAATCCGTTCGATGTGCGATGGCCGCTGTCGCTGCTCTGTTGACGGTAGACCCGAAAGATCCGTTGCAGGATACACTCTTGATGGATATCATGCTCGAGCAACAAATAAACCGCAGGCGCGAATAGCGTTTGCGGTTTTTAGGTTTTTCACCAAAGTAGTAGTATAATGGGAGTTGGTAGATGAACCCAATGGAAAGGATGTGTGACCATCATGTATGTATCCATGAACAGACTGACTGTACCAGCAGACTACCAATCCCATTTGGAGCGCGCATTTGGTAATGGGGGAGAACGGATGAAGGAGGTTCCGGGTTTTTTGGAGTTCCTTTTCCTGGCACCAACGGAAGGTGACGAATACATCGTCTTTACGAAATGGACAGATGAGGAATCGTTTAAGAATTGGACAGAAAGCGAAGCTTTCAAGCGCGCGCATACAGGAACCAACCCAAATAGCCCGGTAAAATCGGATTTGCGCAATTACGCTGTCAAATCCCATTCATAAAGCGAAAGCATTTGTCTCTGCGGGGGCAAATGCTTTTTGGATGATTGAATAATAAACATACTTTACCATTTTATGCTCGATCGTGATATGATAGAAAATGTTGGGAAAGCGTTTTCAGTCAAACATGATCAGGAGGTGAAGGTGTCCGAAAAAGGCAAAAGATAACGCGCGATAATAGGATGCTAGCCGAGATTGTTTGTCTGTAAGGATAAGAAGAGAACCTGATTGGATGGTGTCATTCTCTGCACCAGGATATCATCATGCCGCTTTACATCTTGTCTCATTTACGTCCATAATAGAGCCTATACATACTTGGAAAAATAGCCTCAATGAAGCACGGAGAAAAGGAGCCAGAGTGTTTTGAAAAATCGAATAAGTAAGTATCTTACTCATTTGGTCCCTGCGGCGGTGGCCAAGACGTTTTCCTTTCTTTCAGATCATCATTACTCTGCTTTGCTTCTAGAAGACCGCGAAAATACAGAGGCTTTGTTTGTTCAGCAAATCACGAAATGGATTGAGGTAGTAAAAGTAGTCGACACATATGCATTCGAACGAGAATTGAGTGAAATTGCGTACAAGTTTTCGCTGCTCGGAATGAATCTTACGTATTTGCAACAATTTTTGCGCAAGTGTCGAGACGTTATTATGGAAGAAATGAATAACAACGCATTTTCTCTTGCCACGACGGAAATGGAGCGAGTAGAGCTTTTGCAAGGACAGATTCGTCTCTATCAATCGATGGATTACATTTTGCATCAAATGGACGATGTCTTCAACAAAAATTCGCTTCAATTTCCAGTTGAAAAAACACCAACTTCTCCTACAAGTTCGGCCAAAGGAGAAGATGTTACAATGCTCGCTGAACAGGAGCTTGTTCAATTGGTGCTGCAATCCAGTGATATTGCCGTCTTGATGATCGACCGCCAGTTAAGAGTCATTGAAGCGAATTACGCTGTCTGTCATTTATTTGGCGTAGATCGGAATCAACTCATTGGTCAAAACATTGATTATGCTCTTCGCCCTCATATAAGCGAGCGTTTTGTCCAGTGGGTAATTGAACGCGGGCAGTCCGGCCATTATGTTGCGGAATACAGAGGCAAATGGACGACAGTGAGTACGAGCCCCATTTATTACGGTGGAGAGATGTGGGGAGCAATCGCCGTTCTTCGGAATGTTACGGAAAGCAAAAAGTACGAAGAAGAATTGAGCAAGCGAGAAGCGCTGGCAGCAGTTGGGCAACTGGCTGCTGGGATGGCGCATGAGATTCGGAATCCACTGACAGCCATCAAGGGCTTTATTCAGTTGTTGCGGGAGCAAGGGGAAGCAAATCGAAGTGAATCTTATTTTTCTGTCATCTTAACGGAAATTGAACGCATTGATGGGCTATTGAACGATGTCCTTGTTTTGGCCCGGTACAGGGATGATAAAATCGTATCGGAACGTTTCTTAGTGATGGACGAGTTATATGGCGTCATTCGTTTACTGGAGCCAGAAGCGAATCGAAGAGGAATCAAGCTAGAGCTGGACATTGCACAAGGCGAGTGGCATGTGTTTGGTCATCGTTCGCGAATCAAGCAAGCCATCTTGAACATCTTGAAAAATGCGCTTGAAGCATTGTTGACCCAGGGCAACCTCGTTCAAGTGAAAGTGTACTCATCACTCAATCAAGTAATCATTGTTGTGGAAGACAACGGACCTGGTCTATCAGATTCTTGCCTGCAAAATTTATTCGTTCCTTTTTATACGACCAAACAAGAGGGAACGGGGTTAGGTTTGTCTACGACACAACGCATCATCGCGGATCACGGTGGCGAACTCTATGCGGAAAACTCTCCGAAACTGAAAGGAGCCCGTTTTGAGATTCGTTTACCTCTTTCAATTTCCTAAAAAAATAAAAAAGGATTGTGACTGTAGGCGGATCGAATATCCGTCTTTTTTTACGTTTGAATGAGCGGATGGTCCTATTCGTGAAAAAGTTGCAAGTCTTTCGAATCAATCTTTTTGTAAGTTGTTGTCAAGACCTGTCGATCAGTGGAATAATTTACAAAACGGTTACAATTTGAACGGAGTTGAACAACGGTGATTCGGATGCTGAAAAAAAACGAAACGAGGTGGAGCTACTGGGAGGTTTGGTATGAGGAAACGGAGCACCTTTACACCGTTCATTATGGAAAGGTAGGGGAAATTGGCGACTATTTTGCTGTAGTAGCGGAGCAGATCGAGGGAAGGCCAGACGAAGTTTTGCAGAGCTGGGCCGAAGAGATGAAAGAACAAGGATATCAGGTCATGAAAGAGAACGATTTCCATCCGATAATCATTCGCTTTCCCCATTTGTGTGAGTCAGAGATTGAAATGCGCTATTCGATCGAACAGCTATTGGACGAATGCTTGGGAAAGACAGGGAATGGCCACAGCGACGGTGGGGAAGACAGCGAGAGGACGTTGGCAGTGATTTGTCGGGTGATCGATACGAAGAAAGCGGCTGCTGCCGTATTTGAAGCGATGTCCAGCGCACAGCTGGTACAAGGGTTTTCCATCAGCATAAAGCAGGAGGATGGAAACTTGATTCCACTTAATCCTCCTGCCTAAAAATGTCTGATTTATTTAACGATTTTGTGCCGCAGTGCTTTTGCCACTGCCTGTGTACGATCCTCGACACCCATTTTTTGCAAAATCCGATGCACGTGTGTTTTTACAGTGCCCTCTGATATAAACAAGTTTTGCGCAATCTGATCATTTCGATAGCCATTTGCGATCTGTTGAAGGACATCCAACTCTCGATCTGTCAGTTCATCTAGCAAGACTGATTGAGAAGAGGTAGTCGAATCAGGTGTCTCACGTTGACCTTGCAGTGCTTCGGCAAGGGCTTTTGCAGCTGTTACGGTGTGGAAGAGCGCTTCTCCCTGGTGGGCTCTGCGAATGAGATCAAGCATTTCCTGAGAGTCGGCATCCTTTAGCATATAGCCGACGGCTCCAGCACGAATCCCTTCCACCACATAATTGTGATTGTCAAAGGTGGTAAGAATCAATACCTTCGTGCGAGGATGTTGCAGCATGATTTCCCTTGTGGCTTCAATACCAGACTTGTTGGGCATCTGAACATCCATCAAGACGACATCAGGTGCGAGGGCGCCAATCAGTTCTACAGCTTCCACGCCATCGGAAGCTTCCCCAATGACTTCCATATCGGATTGCATTTGAATGACATAACCCAAACCTTGGCGAATCATGGTTTGGTCATCTACTAGGACCACGCGAATGGCTCCTTCTTTTTGTTTACCGGTCATGTTCGCATGCTCCTTTCAGGTTCAGTCTGGCCAATCGGAAAGCTGAAATCGAGTTGGAATCCGTGGGGCTCTCGAATGCGATAGGCGAGAGTTCCGTTCAATAACTGAATTCGTTCAGATATGCCAGTTAGGCCAAAGCCAGGTTTGATTTTTTGGTCACTCGTGATGCTTCCATCGTCTCGAATGGACAACAAAAGGATGTCCTTCTTTTGTTCAATGATGACGAGAATTTCTTTTGCGTCAGAATGACGTAGCGAATTGGTGATGGCTTCTTGTAAAATTCGATAAAACGTTATCGTCATTTCTTGAGAGAGCGGAATGTCCAGATCGGAGCATATCAGCTCCATTTTTATTCCTGTATGCTTTTGAGCCTGCGACAAGAGAGCTCGCAGAGGTGTAAGTCCCAAGGAGGTTTTATCCAGGGCCAATGTATGGACAGACGTGCGAATATCCTCCAGACTTTGCTTGGCAACACCGAGCATGTTGCGCACGGCTTCTTGTGCGGTGTCAGGCCCATCCTGCAACATATACTTCAAGGCATGTAGCTGGACAATGAGTGAAGTCAAACTATGGCCCAATGCATCGTGAATATCTCGGGCAATTCGCGTTCGTTCCTCCAGAACCGCTACTTGAAGGGAATGGAGCGCTGCTTCTTGAAGTTGTAAGTGCGCCTCTTGCAACTCTGTATGTGCTTTTTGCAGCTGCTCCAGGTGCTGTTGGTTGGTTTCGTATGCTTCTGTTTGAATTCGATAGCCACGTGCGCCGATATAACAACCCACATACGTAAGAATATAAGAGATGATGTGCGTGAATTTCAGGTTTTCTTCAAAATATAAAAAAAGCGTACTGCACGTACCAAAAAAAGTAGCATAAGCCAACGCACGACGTCCATGAATGTGAAAACCGATAAAAACAGCGAGTGGGAGCATCAAGCCGAAGCCCTCACCACCCAAGATGAGGGACTTTAGTAACGAGACAATTCCAAGCACGACTGTCACTAACTCGAATTGGAGAGGCTTCCATTTTTTCTTGGAAGTCCAAAATACCACAAGGTAACAAATAAATAGTACAATGGTAAGGGAAAATTGCAACGGAGTTTCCCGTTTAAAGGAATCAGGAAGCAAAGCTAATACAATTAAAATGGAAAACCACATGATCAGTAATCGTTTTTGTATGGCTTTCATCATTATCTTCAACAATGAGAAGTCCTTCTTTCTCTGCCGGATAATCACTTAACTTCATTCTAGCATGCGTTGTCGTCTATCTCCAGATAGATAAATCTCTGTCAGAAATCTACCCCTGGGTAGACTTCACTACATATACATTTCAGTAGAATTATTTTTGGGAAATAAACGATTAGTTATGGGTGTGAAGTGGTTAAGTAAGGATGGCAAGGGAGGTTCTCATGAAAGAACTGATTCAGTTGGCAAAACTCCTGCAAGAAGCCAGTGTTTTGTTTACCACGATTTCTGAGCAAGAGCTGGATACAAGCGATGTAACCTGGCAACAGGTCTTGATTCTGGAGCAGCTTGGAAACGGGCCAAAAACAATGGGGGACATAAGTAAGACTGTCGGTCTTTCATACAGCACAACTTCCGGTCTCATTAACCGGTTGGAGCAGGAAAACCTGGTACGCAGGTTCCGAGACCAATCAGATCGACGAGTTGTGTGGGTGTCACTGACAGAGCGTGTATACCAACAGCGAGATGTGAAATGGGGAAATTCACAAACCGTCTAAAAACGGTTTTATCCCTTGATATTTCGTTAAACGAAATGTTAACTCGAGGTTCCCTTATTCATTTCGTCATGCGAACTATTACTCACAAAAAATTAGCAGATATATAAAGAAGAGGTGAGTGGATTGAATCTTTCTGAACTATCGATTAAACGCCCGGTCACCATGATTATGCTGACTCTGGCCATGCTGATTTTTGGTTTCGTTTCACTGCCTCGCTTGTCGATTGATCTCATGCCGGATCTTAACTTCCCGGTTGCTGTCGTGGTTACATCCGTTGACGGCGGATCTCCGAGTGAGGTAGAAAAACTGGTAACGAAACCGATTGAGGACGCACTTGCAACGGTATCCGATTTAGATAGTATACAATCGGTATCGATGGAAGGCGCTTCGCAGGTTATCCTCATGTTTAACTGGGGGACAGACCTTGATCAGGCGACTCTCGACATGCGGGAGAAGGTAGATCAGGTTCGTGGCTCTTTGCCTGACTCAGCCAGAGCGCCACGCGTACTGCGCATTGACCCGAACAGTACACCGATCATTGAATTTGCGGTGACGGGTGAGCAAGATATCAACAAATTGAAAAAGATGGCAGAGAATATGATCCAATCACGCCTGGAGCGTATTGATGGGGTTGCATCTGCTTCCATCAGCGGCGGACAAAGCCGGATCATCGATGTTACAGTCGACCCAGCCAAACTAGCGGCGTATGGACTGTCACTTGACCAAGTTCAACAAGCTCTACAGACCAGCAACTTGTCAGGTTCTGGTGGAGCGGTACGCGAGGGTGACGCCAAGCTCAACATCCGTGTACAAGGTGAGTTTGCCGATGTCGAACAAATCGCGCTGACACCAATCTCTGTCGGAGGAAACTCCATTAGGCTCAGCGATATTGCCGAAGTAAAAGACACGCATCAAGATATAACGCAAATGAGTTACGTAAATGGAACACCTAGCTTGGGTATTAAAGTGACAAAAGCTTCTGGCGGAAACACCATTGAGGTAGCAGATGATGTAAAAGCTGAGCTGGAGAAAATCAAAAGCGAGCTGCCAGAAGGCGTAGAAATCATTACGACTCTGGATACATCCATCTACATTAAGGATTCCGTTTACACCACCGCTGAACATGCCCTGTTGGGTGGCGGTATCGGTATGATCTTGCTGTTCTTCTTCTTGGGCAGCTTGCGATCCATGGTAATTGCGGTCATCGTTCTTCCAGTATCGATCGTTGCTACGTTCTTGCTGATGTACATGACTGGACAGACGATCAACCTGATTTCCCTCTCCGGTTTGACATTGGGATTGGGATCATTGATTGACTTTGCAGTTGTTATGCTCGAGAATGTTTTCCGTCACCGAGAACAGGGAAAAGGCATGATGGAAGCCGCCTTGGATGGTTCCAAGGAAGTAGGTACAGCAGTTATGGCTTCGGCCTTGGCGCAAATTTGCGTATTCTTGCCGATTGCCCTCACAGAAGGTATTGCTTCTGAGTTGTTTGGACCACTTGCATTGACGGTTGTTTACTCACATATTGCAGCGCTAGTATTCTCGATTTTGCTCGTGCCGATGCTGAGTTCGAGAATTTTGAACAAAATTCCGTCGCATACACATCATGAGAACTATCGTGGAATCAATCCTGTTACTTGGTTCAACATTGGATTTAGCAAAGTAGAAAAAGGCTATCAAGGATTGTTAAAATGGTCTTTGGGCCATCGTAAAACGGTCATGATTTCTTCGGTCGTCATGATGGTGGGCTCTCTCGCATTGACTCCATTGATCGGGGCAGAGTTTATCCCGGCCATGGACCAAGGTCAAGTAAACATCTCTATCAAAATGCCAAATGGTACCGTTCTGGCTGAAACAGAAAAAGTAACCAGACAAGTAGAAGAAATTGTCAACACGGTTCCGGAGAAGAAAATTGTAGCGACTTCGGTTGGTAGTAATGCATCACCGATAGCAAGTACATTGTCATCCAATCAGGGAACGATCAGTCTGATGCTGGTAGACCTCGATCAGCGCAAACGTTCCTCCAATGAAGTTGTGATGGATCTCCAGGAAAAGCTGAAGCATATTGCTGGACCTGAAATTAAGGTAAGCGCACCAGCCGGTATGTCTACTGGTTCCCCAATCCAATTGAAGGTTAGTGGGGATGATCTAGACGTATTGAAAGATATTAGTGGTATCATTAAAGGTGAAATTGAGAAGGTACAAGGAACGAGTAACGTAACAACCAGCTTGGAAGAATCAAGACAAGAGCTGGAAGTGAAGATCAATGCGGAGAAAGCGAGCTTGTACGGATTGACGACCGGACAAATTCTCTCCAGTGTTCGCACTTCCTTCCAAGGTCAAACGGTAACGTACTATCGCACGGGTGATGATGAGGTTGACGTCAACCTCAAACTACCGAAAGAGTATCAGGAAGATATCAACTTCTTGAACAATATGCGAATTTCTACTCCAGGTGGGGCACAGATCGCGCTGACCTCGGTTGCGACTATCAATAAGATAGATGTGCCTGTATCGATTAACCGTGCCAACTCAAGCCGTGAAGTTCAAGTAACGAGTGATTTGGCAGGGCGTGACCTGAGCTCTGTCACACGGGAAGTGCAAGAGAAAATCTCGAAGCTGAATCTCCCAGATGGCTACAAGGTCGATTTTGGCGGGCAAAGCGAAGAAATGATGGAATCCTTCAGTAGTCTTGCTCTCGCGATTGTACTGTCAGTTGTGTTGCTTTACATGGTAATGGCAGCGCAGTTTGAATCGTTCTACACCCCATTTATCATCATGTTCTCCGTGCCACCGACCGTTACAGGCGTTCTGCTTGGACTATTGGCGACAGGCACAACGATCAGCGTTGGGGTTTTGATCGGGTACATTTTGTTGATCGGTCTGGTCGTGAACAACGCGATTGTATTGATCGACTATGTGAACCAATTGCGTGCAAAAGGTATGGAGCTGTATGATGCGATCCTGCATGCTGGCCCGATTCGTCTTCGTCCGATTTTGATGACGACACTCACCACCATTCTGGCGATTGGCCCGCTCGCATTCTCTGGCGGTGCCGGATCTGAGACGAATGCACCAATGGCCGTAACGGTTATTTTCGGTCTTGGATTCTCTACACTGATTACGCTGGTTCTGGTTCCTGTCGTTGCTTCTTGGTTTGATGATTTAGGGAAAAAGAGACGTTTGAAGCGCCAGTTGAAACTCGAAAAGAAACTAGAAAAGAAACAAAAGAAAATTAATCCCGCTTTGGAATCGTAAGACGTTTGTGGGAAGAGGAGGGACATACATGAAACTAAGTAAAAAACCCGTCATTTTGGCATTGCTAGCCATCTCGCTAGTGGCAGGGTGCTCCAGCCCGCAAGCGGAAACGCCGCCTACGGAAACCGTGGCAGCCGCAACCCCTGTACAGGTGGAAACTGTTGCAACGGGCACAGTAGTATCAGATTCTGGTCTCACAGCAAAGCTGGCGCCGAGTGAGGAAGTGCAAGTCTCCCCGAAAATGGGTGGGAAAATTTCTTCCCTGCCAGTGAAACTGGGCCAATACGTGACAAAAGGCCAAGTATTGTTCAAGCTCGATGAAAAAGATCTGGTGAACGGTGTTAAACAAGCAGAAGCAGCCTACAACGTATCAAGAGCGAGCTTAAACCAAGCAGGCAGCAGCTCTGATCAAGGCTTGGTCCAAGCAAAAAATAGCCTGAAGCAGGCAGAAACTGCCCTTCAGGATGCAAAAGTAAACCAGCAGCGGATGCAACAGCTCTTTTCTCAAGGAGCGATTTCCGCTCAGCAGATGGAACAGGCAAATTCCCAATTGACAACGGCACAGACCTCTTATGATAACGCGCAGCAGGGTGTGCAATCTGCAGGACAAAAAACAAGTGTGCAAGTTTCCGAAGCCTCTGTACAGCAAGCACAAGTAAGCCTGCAAAATGCTCGTGAGCAATTAGCGAATGCGACTGTGACGTCTCCGATCAACGGATATATTTCCAGCGTAAATGGCGCAGTTGGTCAAATGGCAGGTCAGCAGCCGGTTGTGGTTGTTGTGAACACGAACCCACTTCTGGTAAAAGCGAATTTGTCAGAAGCAGATATCACAAAAGTAAAAGTAGGAACTACCGTAAAAGTAAACGTACAATCGACAGGAAAAACGATTGATGCCAAAGTAACGGCGATGAGTCCAGTAATGGATACGAATCTCAAGGCATATCCAGTGGAGATTACGATTCCAAATCCATCCAATGAGCTGAAGTCCGATATGGTTGTGAATGTAACCTTCCCATCGGTTGGAGAAAGTGGAGCCAAATCGATCGTTGTAACGCGCGGTGCAGTTTTTGATCGCGACGGTAAACAGTATGTATTCAAGCTGGAAGGTGACATTGCAAAACAAGTCGAGGTCACTACAGGCAAATCCTCCAGTGATCAGATCGAAATTTTGACAGGTTTGTCTGCCGGCGATAAGATCGTGGTAAAAGGGCAAACACTGCTTCAAGATGGCGGCAAAGTCACGATTCAGTAAGAAAAAGAGTAGCAGGGAAGGGGCGGAGTACATCCGCCTCTTTTTTGTGTACAATGGAAGTATTCGTCTCATTATTCCAAAAGGGAGGTGTCTTCATTTGTACTTCCGCAAACCACAGTCTGGTGATTATCCTGCGCAGTTTGAAGCCTATATCAAAATCGCACCTGAAGGTGATCTGAATTTGCTGCTTTGCGCTCAGGAGGAAGAAATACTTGCATGCTTTCGATCCTTCGGTGAGGAACAGAGCATGTTCCGCTATCAGAAAGATAAATGGAGTGTAAAGGAAGTTCTTGGCCATATTATGGATACAGAGCGAATCATGAGCTATCGCTTGCTGTGTGCGTCCCGTGGAGACAAGACACCCTTGCCTAGGCATCAGGACATTTACGTCAGTCTTACGAATTTTAACCGCCGACCGCTTGCCGATCTAATCGAGGAGTATCGGACTGTGCGCGCTTCTACTCGAGCACTGGTAAAAGGGCTTACGGAAGAAGAGTTGAGTCGTTCGGGCGTGATTATTCAGGACAAGACAACGGCAGCTGCAATCATCTATTTTATCCTTGGGCATGCTGCTCATCATCTACATGTCTTCCGAGAAAGGTACATGTCACATTTGTCACAAATCTGATCTATTTTCTAGAGTGGATCAGATTTATCCATCCAATTGTTACGTTTTGTGCCGAGTTTTAAGACATAATGAATATTATGTAAAGTAAATTGTCACGGATTTAAGACAAAGTGTCATTGCTACTTTTGAAGGGGGAAAAGATTCGATACAATGAGAAGATAGTGGATAAAATACCCACCGGAGGTTACATATGACTGGCGATATTACTGTGTTTTTGGCTTTTGCAGCAGGTTTCCTTTCGTTTATTTCCCCTTGCTGCCTGCCGCTTTATCCGTCCTTTTTGTCTTACATAACTGGGGTTACGGTAGATGAAGTGAAGAAAGGGAGGGCGGTTTTTCGCAAGCAAGCCTTCTTGCATACCTTTTTCTTCATTGTCGGGTTTTCGATCATTTTCGTTGCGCTTGGGCTGTCTACATCCTGGATCGGAAGCTTGTTCACCGACCAACAGGACTTAATTCGTCAACTAGGCGGTATTTTGCTTGCTGTCATTGGTTTGGTTATGCTTGGTGTGTTTAAAATGGACTGGATGATGCGCTCTTTTAAAATCGATTTAAAATCGAGGCCATTGGGGTATACTGGGTCCATACTGGTGGGAATGACGTATGCAGCTGGATGGACACCTTGTGTGGGACCGATACTTTCTGGCATTATCGTCATGGGCGTTTCCAATCCTTCAAGCGCTTTGGCTTACACATTGGCGTATACACTCGGTTTCGCCATTCCATTTTTTGTCATGACGTTCTTCATCAGTAAGGTGAACGCGATTGTGAAGTATTCCGACCTGTTTATGAAAATCGGAGGAGCTATTATGATTTTGTTTGGTATTCTTCTGTATACAGATAAACTGACGGATATTACACGCGTGCTCATTCAAATGTACGGAGGCTTTACGGGATTCTAACTCAGTAGGGCAGAGGTGACAAAATGAAAAAGCTGTTGCTCGCGGTTCTCGTATTATTGGGGGTCGGACTTGCTGTTTGGGAAAAACCTCAAGAAACGGCCGCAATCGTAGCAGAAGTTCAAAAACCGGAAGTTGGCTTTGCGGCTCCTCATTTTACACTGACAGGATTGGATCAGCAGACGTACAAGGTAGAAGGAAAAAGGACGAAACCATTAGTCTTGAACTTTTGGGCTTCCTGGTGTGGACCATGCAAGCTGGAGGCGCCTGATTTACAAAAAGTCTATGAAAAATACGGCGGACAGGTTGATCTGTATGGCGTGAACGTCACGAGTAATGACAGTCCAGAAGCAGCCATGGCCTTTGTCACCAATTACAAGTTGACATTTCCGATACCGATGGACGTAGCTGGAACCGTGTCAAACCGTTACAAGGTGATGGCGTTCCCAACTACTTACTTGATTGACGCAGATGGGACCGTACGAAAGAAGATAATCGGCATGGTTGATGCCCCTACACTGGAGCTGGAACTGCGCCAGTTGTTAAGTCCAAAGCCATAGGGAAGACTCATAAGTCGCTTGGAGAGAATTCTCCGGCGGCTTTTTCTATTTGTTGACACGTATGACAAGGCCCATTTTGCAGGTGACTATCTTGATTTTGTATGCTTGCCTAAAGAGCGGGGGTGTTCTCCTTCATAGACTGGAGTGATCCAGGGCAAAGGGAGGAAAACGGATGGCCAAGGGCAAAAAGATAAAAAAGAAGAATACGCGACAGCACCCGAATCAAGTACAGCTGAAAATCGTAGCGTCCCATACATGTCAAGTATGCAAGCAGCAATGTGCACGAGGGTTGGCATATCTGGAACAGATGTCCCAGCCCGGCGCGATCGGCTTTGGTGTACCTTGCATTCTCACTAAGCAAAAGCCATAGTTCGTCCTTTTCCATGTGCGGAATATTGTGTTCACGAGAGATAGAGTCCCATCACGTGGGGTGAGAAGGGGATAAACAGCCTGCCTCCATTTTGGAGCTGCCTACGGGTGGCTCTTTTTTCATTTTTCATGAGGAGTTAGGGGTGGATAAATGTGACAAAAGTGGTTCGGTAGAGCTAACATGTCACAAAGTACATGATGACAATGTGTAACTGGTGGAGGTGACAGCCGTGTTGTTAGTATGGAGCAGCAAGGCAAACAACCACATTCTATAGTGTCGAGAGGAGCTAATTTCCATGAACACACGTAATCAAATCGCATTCGCAAGTTTGGCTCTTTTACTAACTGGCGCTTCCCTGTTTAACAACATGCCCGCCTCCATCGTAAAAGCAGAATCCGCTCAAAATGTTTCAAGTACGTTGGTAAAAAAAGGCCAACGAGATCAGGCTCTCAAGCAAGCAATGGAGGAGTCCTTGAAATTTGGATTTCCGGGCATACTCACTGTAGCTTCTGAAAACGGGAAGAGTCGGGCTTATGTCGTTGGGGTGGCTGATAAAGTCACCAAGAAACAAATGGAAGCAGATTATCGCTTCCGTATTGGCAGCGTGACGAAGACGTTCACAGCGGCGACTGTCCTTCATATAGTCGGAGAGGGCCGACTTAATCTCGATGACTCTATCGAAAAATGGCTTCCTGGTGTCATTCAAGGTAACGGATATGATGGGAAGCAGATTACGATTCGGCAGATTTTGAACCATACAAGTGGTCTTACTGATTACTTAAAGTCTCCAGACTTTGATTTTAGTGAAACCAAAAAATCGCATACGCCTGAAGAACTTGTGAAGATTGGGCTTTCTCTGCCCCCAGAATTCGAGCCGGGAAAAAGATGGTCTTATTCAAATACGGGATACGTGATACTGGGGATGCTTATTGAAAGGGTAACTGGCAACAGCTATGAGGAAGAGATCGAAAAGCGGATTATCGAACCACTCAAATTTCCTACCTGGTAATTCAAGAGTGATCCCAGGGATAAACCACGCCCGGGGGTATGGCCAACAAAACGAAGCAGGTGAGCTGAAAGACGTCACTTATTATAATCCAAGCATAGCTAGCTCAGCAGGAGATATGATTTCGACTGCTGACGACTTGAACAAGTTCTTCTCAGCTTTGCTAGGTGGTAAATTACTAAAGGAAGAGCAGTTCAAACAAATGCTTACCTCAGTCCCTACGGGAACGAAAGAAATGCCCAACGGATACGGTCTTGGGATCTATCAAACAAAGCTAAAGAATGGAGTTTCGGTCTGGGGACACTCAGGAAGAATTCCAGGATTCTCCACTATTGCTGGAGGGACACTTGGGGGTAAGCATACGTTGGCTGCCAATATCAACTATATGGGTGAAACAGACGTTTTGGGTAGTTTTAATAACATTTTGCAAGCGGAATTTGGCGAATAGGCAAGCTATTTCATCTGCTGCCGAGCAAGCTAATGTCATTTTTATCAATGATGTTAGCTTGCTTTTTAAAGGCCCCCAGTGCCAGGCTTGTATGCTGGCAGGTTTAACGGCTGTGTATTATACTGAAAGGACTGATGAAAGCAAGGGAAAGGAGCAAAAGTGACATGCGTCCATTACAAATATCACCAGAGACGGCAGTCAAGCTGGCGGAAGCGCTTCAGGTACCCTTGGAGCGTCTGATGCACATGCCGCAGCATATCTTGTTGCAAAAAATGATGGAGCTGGCTAATCAAGAAAAGGAAGCAAACGAAGCAGCGAATAACAACCAAGAATAGGCGAGTGATACAAAAGGAGGAGAAAAGATGGGGGCAAACGTAGCACATAAATTCCGTACGGGGCTCAAGCCACAAGCGTTTGTGGAAAGCATGACCAAAAATCAGGATACATACCAAAACTGGTCGGATGCATTTTCATGGGAGGATGAAAAAGACCGTGCGTTTTTTGCCTCTCTCCAGCATCGTGATGACCTCAGATGCTTGATTTTGGCTGCGGAATGGTGTGGCGACGTCGTTCGCAACTTGCCAGTCGTATTGCATGCCTTGAAAGAAACAGACATGCCAGTGGAAATCATGGTGATGGAAGAACACCTCGATCTCATGGATGAGTTTCTCACGATGGGCGGTCGGGCGATCCCTGTTGTTATTTTCGCGGACACGGGTGGACATGTTCTGGCAAAATGGGGACCACGACCGAAGCATGTCCAAGCTGTCATGACGGCCTTCAAACAACAAAACCCGGACCGAAACGCACCAGATTATGAAGACAAGATCAAAGTGGCACGTACCGAAATGCTCGAGCAGTATGGAGAAGGCACTGGCTACCAGCAAGTGATTGTCAAAGAACTGAGAGAGCTGCTTTCCTCGATCTAATCTATCACATCAATAACAGGGCGGAGTCACGGCTCCGTCCATTTTCATGCAGAAGGGCTGAATAACATGTATTACTATGGGAATGAAACCATTATGTCCTTGGAGCAGGTGCTTCGGTTAAAAGCTTCGGAAGTTCGAATTCTGGAGTGGGTACGTACCTACGAGTTTTTAGAAAATAGTTATGGGATAGATGAATCCGTTCCCTACTTCTTGGAGATAAAATGCGAAGAAGAGCAGGTGAAGATTCGTAAAAACCGCATACTAGACTTCCCGGAATACTCCTGTGAGGGAGAAGCAACATTTCAAGAAGTGGACGAAGCACTGCGCGTCTTTCACGAGTGGGCACAGGAAATTTTGGAGAAAAAAGAGAGTCAATCCAAATAAATATATTGACGTCAAACAAAGTTCATGGTAGATTAATAAATGTCGCTTCTGGTTGAAGAGAGTAGACACAGAAGATAGACAGCACATATTGTGGGGAGATAGTGAAGTGGCTAAACACGGCAGACTGTAAATCTGCTCCCTCCGGGTTCGGCGGTTCGAATCCGTCTCTCCCCACCATTGATTTTCTATCGATGATGTGCTATTTTATTCATAGCTTCACATGCCGGTGTGGCGGAATGGCAGACGCGCGCGACTCAAAATCGTGAGGGAAACCGTGGGGGTTCAAGTCCCTTCACCGGCACCATATATCTAAAACGAATGCACACTAACCATGATGTTTACAGACACATGGAGGGTGTGTTTTTTAATTTACGGAAAAACAAAAAACAATTCAAACAGCGGCGATTCTAAGACTTGATTTTCAGGTCTTAGGTCGCCGCTGTTTCATTTTTGGGGAGCGAAAATAGCTAGCTTAAAAGTTCAATTCTGCAATAGTCTCGCCAAACAGGACCATGCCATTTTTTTGAAATCCGAGTGAAGCGTAAAGGTTTTCGGCAGCGACATTGGCTGGGGCATAACCAATGACAATTTTTTGACAATCGTCTTTTGCCTTCAGTATATCAATGACTTGCGAAATCGCAGCACGTCCGTAGCCTTGCCGTTGATACTTAGCATCAATTAAGAGTCTGTAAATCCAGTAGTTGCTATCGTCGGGGTCAAGTCCATACATGACAAAGCCAACCATCGTGTCATCATGGTAGATGGCCAGAGGGACAAATGTAGTTTGGAACTTTGCTTCAGCGATGGAGTAAAGGTTCGGGGCAACAAACTCACTCTGTTCGGGAGTAGGTTCCAGTTCAATACACTCTTCCCAGTTTTCCAGGGTTACTTCACGAAGTGTCACAGACATCTAATCACATTCATCCTTCCAAGGGTTTGTTTTTACCAGTATATTACATTTTATCCTACGTGAAAAGACAGCCAAAATCAACAGTGTGCACAAAATTTTTTCCATTCTATGAAGCGCTAAAGGAGATGGAATTCACCTAATTTTCAGAAATAACATTTTATGGAAAATTCATTTGACACTTTAGAAGAGTCATCGATATAGTTGGAATGGAAGTATTTGTAATCAATTAGATTTTTTGCCATACCTGAATTGTGATTACATCTGCACAATTCCGAAAGGGGGGAAATGCATTGCATCAGGATAAGAAGCAATGGAAGGACGGATATCCTTTAAGTCATCCACAAAAGCGTATCTGGTATACGGAAAAATTACATCCACAGCTTCCTGTCCATACGTTAGGGGGGATGGTGCGGGTTCAAGGAAAAGTGAAACTGGATGTACTGGAAGCGGCCATTCACCTGTTCATTCAAAAGAACGATGCTTTGCGACTCAACTATCAGGAAGAAGAGACAGTCCTTCAGTTTGTTGGAGAGTACGAACCGCAGCCATTGCAGGTGTTTGATTTCAGACGTGAACCGAATGCCCCTGATCGGTGCAGACAATTCCTGCAGGCTTTGTTTGCAAAGCCGTTTTCGATCGGACGGGAGCCTCTGTTCTACTTTTGTCTGATTCAACTGAGTGACGAAGAAGCGGGGTATTTTGTAAAGTTTCACCATTTGATTGCTGATGGTTGGTCCATCTCAATCATGACAGAACAAATTGCTCACTTTTATGACACGTTGTTGGCAGGCGGTACCGTTCATGTAGGAGATGAACACGCTTATCAAGCTTTTGTCGACAGGGAGCATGCCTATTCTCAGTCTGAGAGATTTGAAAAGGACAAGCGATACTGGCGGAACAAGTTTCAGAGCTTGCCCGTGATCACGACCTTACAAAAGGCAACAGATACTACCGAAGGCAAGCGCAAAGTCTATGCATTCAACCGTGAAGATTCGACAAGAATACGCGAGTTTGCAAACCAGATGAAATGCTCGCTAAATTCCATGTTTGTGGCTCTCGTCAGTCTTTACCTTCAGCGTTGTACGAGGCAAGAAGAAATCGTGATCGGTACACCGCTGTTAAACCGTTCAGGAAAAGTGGAGCGCAAAATATTCGGGATGTTCACAAGCACCATGCCATTTCGTTTGGCAGTTCCGATGGAAATGGATGCTTTCGATTATGTCAAATATGTCAACAGGGAACTTACTTCCTGTTTTTTTCATCAGAAATATCCCTACGATTTGTTGGCTCAAGAGTTGGAATTGAAGAAACATGGCTATGACAGCCTGTTTCAGATTTGTGTAAATTATTACAGCACGCAGCTGCCCTTCACCCTTGGCGGGCACTCCGTGACGAATGAGGAGTTTTACAACGGTCACCAGTTGTATTCGCTCCAAGTAATTATCAGGGAATGGGCTACAGATGAACAATTGACGCTGGAATTGGATTATAAGATCGCCGAGTACACGGAAAATGATGTTGATCGAATAGTGGATCATCTCGTAAGGCTGCTCAATCAGATGATCTCGAATCCAGAAGTCCCGCTGTCCAATCTGAACTTCCTTGCCGACGAAGAGTTGGCACTACAACTCAAAACGTGGAACGATACAGCTGCTTCCTATCCCAGCGAGAAAACGGTTGTCCAGTTGTTTGAAGAGCAAGTAAAACGCTCGCCACAGGGAGTTGCATTGGAGTCAGAGGGGCGCATGCTGACATTTCAGGAAGTGCAGGATCAAGTGAATCGACTCGCTCAGTCGTTGCGAAAGCGAGGAGTTGGCCCTGGTGTAATTGTTGCGCTGCTGGCAGATCACTCGCCAGAGATGATCATAGGGCTGTTGGCCGTGCTAAAAGCAGGCGGGGCTTACCTACCGATTGACCCTCAACTCCCTTCTCAGCGCATCGAATACCTGCTGTCTGATTCTGGAGCGGACCTGTTGCTTCGTTACACTTCCCGAACAGAGATTATTTCGTGGTCCAAAGAAATCCTGGAGCTTGCTGATTCGTCGCTGTATGTAAATGATGGGGCAAGCCTGGAATCGGTTAATCAGCCAGAGGATTTGGCCTATGTCATTTATACATCAGGCTCTACCGGAAATCCGAAAGGGGTCATGGTTACTCATCGAGGATTAGTCAACTATATTTCGTGGGCGAAAGACCGATATCTCTCCGGTCCTGAAGAAGCGTTTGCTTTTTATTCCTCACTGGCATTTGATTTAACGGTTACGTCCATTTTTTGCCCGTTGGTAAAGGGAAATCGGATGGTTATTTATCCGCACACCGATTCAGAGTTTGTGTTATCGCGCATCTTTAGCGATGGACGCTCCCATGTTGTAAAGCTGACACCTGCCCATCTGTTTTTGCTGCAAGAAATCGCTCTGCCTTCTACTACTGTAAAGAGAGTGATAGTGGGCGGCGAGGACTTGAAGGTGAGTCTGGCTGAGGCAATTCATGCGAAATGGAACGGACAAATCGAAATTCTCAATGAGTATGGCCCTACCGAGACAGTAGTCGGTTGCATGATTTATCAATTCGATCCAGAGACCGATGTTGAGGGTTCTGTGCCGATTGGACAACCGATCAGTAACGTGCAGCTCTACATTTTGGATTCATATGGGAAACCAATCCCGATCGGATCGACAGGAGAGTTATTCATCTCGGGAGATAGTGTGGCACGAGGGTATCTTAACCGCGAGGAATTGACTCAAGAGCGTTTCCTACCCGATCCGTTTCAGCCAGGTAAAGTGATGTACAAGACAGGCGATCTGGTTCGCTATCGGTCAAATGGAGTCATGGAGTATCTGGGGCGGGCTGACTATCAGGTGAAAATTCATGGTTACCGCATTGAATTGGGGGAAATTGAACAGCAGCTACTGGGTCATTCTTCTGTGCGTGAGGCAGTGGTGATCGATCGAATGGATACGTGGGGGCGTAAGTATCTTTGTGCTTATCTGATCACGGAAACATCTTTCCGGGAAAAAGAGCTCCGTGAAGAACTGGCAAGTCGATTGCCCGCATACATGATCCCTTCGCAAATCGTGCAGCTTGAACAATTTCCGCTGACCCCAAATGGCAAGGTAGATCGAAAACAGCTTCCCGAACCTGTCATTGAGCGAAAAGGTGCGGAGGATGATACCAGTACTCGTGACGAGTTTGACAAGCTATTGGTTGAAGTGTATGAGGACGTGCTTGGTCGTTCACCATTTGGTCTACATGACCCGTTTTCCCAACTAGGGGGGGATTCGATCAAGGCGATTCAGGTTTCCTATCGATTGCATCAGCGTGGAATCAAGATTCCGGTAAGAGACATCTTGATTTATGACACGATTGCAGAACTAAAAACGAGAAGTGACTGGAGCTGGGGAGTGGAACAGATCTCACAAGAGCCGTGTACTGGCGAGTTGCCGTCATCTCCCATCGTTTCTTGGTTTCTGTCACAACAGTTCCACAATGCTGATCATTGGAACCAGTCGTTGCTCCTTGAAAGCAAAGAAAAAGTAACGCTGGAGGAGTTTGAAGCGAGTCTGTCTGCACTGGTTAACCATCACGATTGTCTGCGACTCAATTACTCTGCAAAAGACGGGAAGCTCTTTTACAATGAGCGCCACCTTACCAGCCGAGTGTCAGTGTCTTACGTTGACCTTTCTTCCTTACCGCAAGAAGAACAGGAGTTTAGAATGCTTGAGGCGATGAGAGCGTGCGCTGTTAGCTTCAAGCTGGAAGAATCATTGCTGTTTACCGGTTGTCTCTTTGAATTAGGTCCCGATCGACCTCAGCGATTGTTTCTGACGGCCCATCATCTTCTTGTGGACGGTGTCTCCTGGAGGATTCTCCTGGAAGATTTGATGAGCGCCTTGGCCAGTCTGAAACGGAATGAGCCGATTGTCTTGCCGGATAAAACACATTCGATGCAAGCGTGGATAAAGGAAGTATCCGCCTTTTACCAGTCGGATCAGGCAATCAAAGAAAAAGCATATTGGGACATGTTTTCCATCCCGGAAGAGAAACTTCCAACAGATTACGATTTTGGCGAAGACTTGGTAGAATACAGCGCTACATCTACACGCACACTTTCAGCCGAGATAACGTCGCGACTGTTGACAACGGCCAACCGAATGTTCAACACAGGTCCCCAAGACCTATTGGTTGCAGCACTTACCCGGACATTGTGTGATGTGTTCGAGAGGGAGCGTCTCTTGCTGGTAATGGAGTCTCATGGGCGTGAGTCTGCTATTCATACGATGAACGTAACCAGAACAGTAGGATGGTTTACCAGCATGTATCCTGTTCTGTTTGAAACGAATCCATCCAATCGGACTGATCACCTAAAAGCAGTAAAGGAGAAATTGCGTCAGATTCCGATGGGGGGGCTTGGGTTTGGCTGGTTTAAGCCTCATCTGCTCGCGGCAGAGGAAAAGTCCCATGTTCGATTCAATTATCTGGGAACCGTTGATAATCAACTGAGTGATGATCTGGTTCTAATGGGAGGAAACTTGGCGGTTGATTCTGGAGTGGGAAATCATTTGACAGCACTGCTTGAC
The DNA here is from genome assembly GCF_949767855.1 of Brevibacillus sp. IT-7CA2. Classification (NCBI taxonomy): domain Bacteria; kingdom Bacillati; phylum Bacillota; class Bacilli; order Caryophanales; family Paenibacillaceae; genus Brevibacillus; species Brevibacillus sp. IT-7CA2. The sequence continues at coordinate 102,002 of NZ_CATKQT010000011.1, read as the reverse complement.
GTGGCTGCTCTCATTCGTCAAGGAGAACTTCAGGTCTCTGTTACGTACAGCTTGCGCAAGTATCGCGAGGAGACCATCGAGAAGTTGCTTGCATTGTTTTTCCATGAATTGGAGCAGCTCATTGATCATTGCTGCCGCCAGGAGGTCCCTGAATTTACTCCATCAGATTTTGAAGATGTGGAGTTGACACAAAAAGAACTGGATTTGCTGTTTGGTTAACAAGCGAATCACATGCTTGACCGAGTGTTCTGAGAAAGCAAATATGACGAGTGTTTATGAATGACGGGAGGGATTACATTGAGTGTTAAGGTGTTAATGGGGAAAAAAGGATTTGAGGAGTTCGCCACAATTGTCGGCTTTACAGAAGCAGAGAAGGAAGTACGCAGTTCGTTACTGGAGCAGTCTTATATGCCATTTAAGGTGACTCGCTATTATGCGGAGTTGATTGCGAGTCAATCAGAGCCTTATCGTACCCAGATGATCAATATCGTGCTTCCGCCACCGGGAGAGAAACCTTATAAAGGCCGCTTTGATCCGTATGGTAACAAGTCGTATCGTCAGGATGAAACAGCTTTCCTGCAACACAAGTACAAAAAGACATTGTTGCTTCACATCGACGACTTTTGTATTGCTAACTGCCAGTTCTGCTATAAAGTGAACGAAATCCGCCACGAGGATATTGGGTACACCAATATTATGGAAAAAGCAGAAAGGGCAGTACAGTATTTGGAAGCTCATCCGTACATCGATAATGTTCTCTTTACTGGCGGAGATCCGGCTTCCTTCCGTAAAAGCTCTGACTTAATCAAGCTGATTAGCGCTCTATTGAGTGTGAAGAGTATTCGACTCGTTCGCTTTGCCACCAAGGCACTGGCCTATGATCCCGCTCGTTTTCTCGACGGAGAGCTGCTAGCGTTCTTTGACCAAGTAAGACAGACGCCCGGCAAGCAGGTAAGTGTGATTTCTCAGTTCAACCATCCCGGGGAAATAAGCGACGTTTCGATCCAAGCAACGCAAGCGCTGCTATCCGTCGGTGTACAGATTCGCGGACAGCCTGCGATCATTCGCGGAGTGAACGATTCTGTCGAGACCTTGATCGACTTGCAGCGCAAGTTTCTCGATAACCGAATCATTTCATATTATTTGACAGTGTTTATGCCAGTCAGAGGAGTCGAGCAGTATGCCATTCCACTGGACGAGGCGTTCCGGAATGTGGCCGAGTCCAAACGCAATCTGGGTGGCCTAGAGAAAAAAGGGGTACTCCTTACTTCACACGATTTTGGAAAATTAGAGATTTGTGGTTTTTATCCGACAGCTGAGCGCCCTGAAAAAATTGTTTTGAAATGGCATCAAGCGGTTGGACCAGACTATCTTCCAGAGCGGTTGAAGGAATTAATCCCAACCCGTTCAGAAGACCTGATGATTTTGGACTACAAGCAGGGAGAGATGTATTGTCTCGACCATGTGTTCAAACACAATGGATTGCCGTACGTGGATGCAGATGGGGAGATCGTGGAAAACCTGCCGAGTGAAGCTGTTCGGTAAGGGAGTCAGGAGAGAAAATTGTGATGAACAAGATCGACAAAAACAATATAGCTGACATTTTGCCGTTAAGTCCAACGCAGGAGGGCATGCTGTTTTACTACCGACTCCAAAAGGATTCCAATTTGTATTTCGAACAGCATCGGCTAACCCTTCGTGGCAAGTTTCAGCTGGAGTTGTTTACGCAGGCAGTTACGATGGCGTTTGAGGCCAATGAAATGCTTCGTACGGTTTTTCGCTGGGAGGGGCTTCAAGCCCCTGTCCAGCTGATTCTCAAGCAAAAGACATTGAAGATTCCTTATTTCGATTGGACCGAGTTACCATCTGCAGCGCGGGAAAGAAAACTGTCTGTCTTGTTGTCACAGGACAAGCAAACACCCTTCACGCTTGAGTTGGGCAATACCATTCGCATTCAAGTAGTACGGATGGAGTTGTATCGTTATGAAGTCATATGGTCATTTCATCACATTCTCATGGACGGATGGAGTTCCGGCATTCTCCTAAGAGAGATATTTACAGCATATGGACAATTGTGCTCGGGGATCTCCCCTGCGATCAAACAGAAAGCGAAATACAAGGAGTATCTGCGTTTTCTAAAAGAAGCATCGAAAGAACAATCGTTATCGTATTGGAAAGATTCCTTACAAGGAATTAGCTCGCCTACACCTCTTCCCTATATGCGGGATCGTAACGAAGAGCGGCGGTATTCTTCTTATCATCTTCGACTCAGTCAATCGCTTACGGAGATATTGGAGGAAACATCCAAGCGTTACCGCGTGACAATCAGTACACTGCTGCAAGCCGCATGGGGTATTTTGCTGCAAAAATACAGCGATACGCGGGATGCTCTTTTTGAAGTGGCGTACGCCGGACGTCCTGCCCATCTCACCGGAGTAGAGGAAATCGTCGGCCTCTTCATCAAAACGTACCCGCTCCGAGTCAAACGGACAGAAACGACTACAGTCAAAGAGCTGCTGGGTGTCATGATGGAAGAACAGCACCAGATGGCCCCGCATTTGTACGTGCCAGCAGTTGAGTTGAAAAACTGCTCAGAGATGGACGTACAAACCCCTTTGGCGCACAGTTTGTTCGTTTTCCAAAACTATCCCATCGACAAGACGTTGGCCGGATTGGAACTTGACTTCGAGCTGGAGAATATCACTTCGCATGAAACAACCGATTATCCAATGGTGCTGGAAGTAACACCAGGTGATGAATGGACAGTCCATGTCAACTACCAGGCATGGAAGTTTCAAGCGAAGGAAATTGAACGCCTGGCTCTTTACTATCAGAGCCTTCTCGAGCAGATTGCGGCTGATCCGGATCAAGAGATTCGTGACCTTACCCTACTCAGTGATCGTGAGCGGCACGAGATGATCGAGGAACAGATGAAAGTCGTGCCAGTGCCAAGTAACTACTGCGTGCACGAGTTGATTGATCAAGCGGCAGAAAAAACACCGGATGCAGTTGCGCTTGTTCAAGGAAAGCAGACTGTGACCTACAAGGAGTTACAAGAGCAAGCGAATCGCCTGTCTTGGGCTCTGCAAAAGGAGGTGACAGATGCAGGCCGACCGATAGTTATCATGTGTGATCGTTCCCCTGAGATGATTGCAGCACTGCTGGCTATCCTCAAAACTGGGTGTTACTATGTCCCGCTTGATCCAGACTTGCCGAAAGCGCGAATCGAACAGATCGTAAGCCAGATTCAGCCTATTCTGATTGTGACAGAGGGCAGCTATCTGGAACTCGTCGCTGACTTGCAAACAAGGGTGTTTCGTCTGGATGAACCAGCATGTTGGGCACAGGAGTTAACTCAAACACCACAGCGAAAAGCGGCACCTTCGAGTACTGCGTATGCCATCTTTACTTCTGGTTCGACAGGTACTCCAAAAGGTGTGCGTGTAAAGCATGATCAATTAATCAACGCTCTTTGGTGGCACATTGAATTTGTCGGGTTCGGAGAGCAGACGAGAACGTTGCAGATCGCCACATTGACTTTTGACGCATCGGTTGTCGAGATTTTCTGCACACTAATCAGCGGCGGTACCCTTTGCTTGTTGCAGCGACATGAAAACAAGTCCCCGCAAAAGCTCGCGGCTGCCATCGAGGGCCAACAAGCAAACGTGATACTCGTCGTCCCTACGATGTATCACGCTTTGCTTGACCACGTGGCTGATGGCTCGATGGATTCGATACAAAAAGTATTGTGTACAGGAGAGATGCTGTCTTCTTCCTTAGTGGAACGACATGCAGCCTTGCTGCCTCAAGCGCAGATGTACAACTTGTATGGCCCAACGGAAAATAGTATCTCGGCATCCGGGTATTGTGTACCGAGACAAGGGCCTTTTGAAAACCCGCTCCCGATTGGACATCCAAGTTACAACGTTCGTGTCTTTCTTATGGACCAAGATTTTCATCTATTGCCCAAAGGGGTAATAGGGGAAATGTACGTAGGCGGGATGGGGGTAACGGAAGGATACATCGCTGACGAGGAAAAAACCAGAGCGTCCTATATACTGACCCCGTATGGCAGGCTTTATCGTACAGGAGACTTGGCATGCTGGACGGATGAAGGACATCTGCAATATTTTGGCCGCAAGGATTTCCAGATCAAGATTCGCGGCAACCGCGTTGAATTGGAGGAAATTGAAGCTGTCCTGCGCCGTCAGCCTGGTGTCAGGGAAGCAGCGGTAGTGGCCATTCAGGAGTCAAAACGCGATCCTTATCTGGTTGCATGCTTGGCTGCGACGCATCCGATTGAGGAACATGTTCTGCGCGAAGCAGTGCTGACTTATTTGCCTGACTACATGCTACCTGCCATTTTCGTCCATTTAGATGCCTTGCCTCGGACGCAGAGTGGAAAAGTAGACAAGACTGCCTTGCAACGTCTGGATTACACGCAATATCGCACGGGAAAGGAAGAGGCCCCGGCAGATGAACTTGAGCAGCAATTGGCACAAATATGGCGAGAACTTTTGGCAGTCGAAAAACTAAGCGTGCACGATCATTTTTTCTCGCTAGGAGGCCACTCGCTGAAGGCCGCTCAACTCGTGACCAGATTGCAAAAAGAGAGAAAAACAGACATCACGATCAAGGATGTATTCCAGAAGCCGACCATTCGACAATTAGCTGACCGCATCAGGGGTAGACAGCCGATATCCTACGCGCCGATTGATCGGGTAAGTAAAGCCGAGAGATACAGGGCTTCTTCTTCACAGAAACGAATTTTCGTGATGCATGGAATAGAAGGAGATAGCACCAGCTACAACATGTCGGGTGTAATCGCGGTAAACGGTCATCTGGATGTAAGTCGAGTGAAAAGTGTATTTAAGGAAATCATCCAAAGGCATGAAGCATTCCGTACTTCGTTTGCGGTACAGGATGGAGAAGTGTATCAGTACATTAGCGACCATGTGCCATTTGAGATCAAAACCATTCATAGCGACGGCAGGACATTGGACGAACTGATGGAAGACTTCCGGCTATCTTTTGATTTGACGAAAGCACCTCTCCTTCAGGTTTGCCTAGTCGAGGTCACAGCTACTCAGCATTATCTGATGTTCAACTCTCATCATATTATTTTGGATGGCATTTCACTGAATGTGTTAATGGAAGACTTCGCTAGATTGTATATGGGTGAAGAGCTGCCTGCACTGCCTATTCAATACAAGGACTACGCCGAATGGCAGTGGAAGAAGCGGGGGAGCGAACAGTGGCATCAGCAGGAAAAATACTGGGTGGATACTTTCAGCGATCGAGTCCCGCTCATGTCTTTTCCGCTGGATTACCCGCGTCCTTCTGTTAAGACTTTCCAGGGGGATCACCATACGTTCTTCCTTGCTGATTCTACGTACGGTGATTTGCATGCATTTGCCAAGCAAAACGAAGTGACTGTCCATGCTGTTTTGATGTCGGCTTATTACGTGTTGTTGATGAAATACACGTCTCTGGAAGATTTCGTTGTCGGTTCACTGGTGGCTGGACGAAACCATCCCGATTTGGAGCGAATCGTCGGCGTCTTTATCAACTTCCTTCCGATACGCAATCGTCCTCGTGCCGATCTTGTGTATGCCGATTTTGTACAAGAGGTTCAGCGCAGTCTGCTACTGGCCTACGAACATCAGGAGTATCCGTTTGAAGAGATTGTTGCTCGTAGCGCCGCAGGCATCCAGCAAATGCAAAATCCATTGTTTGATACGATGCTAATCTTCCATAACCAGCGGGAGCAAGAAGTGCAATTTACAGTGGACGACGTGCAATTTGAAGAGGTTCCGCATGAATCGAAGACATCGAAACTTGACTTTAAGCTGGATATTACTCCACTCGCTGATCAATTCAGGTGCGTGCTTGAATACGATACCCAGTTGTTTAAAGCGGAGACAATGGAAGGCTTCGCTGACAACTATATGCGTGTTCTCGCAGCACTTCTGAAGCATCCGAAACAGCTATTGGATGATGTTGACATCGTACATCACCAAACAGAAAAAGAGGGCGTGATGAACCGCCTTCATCATGTCGGAGTTGCAGTTCCAGAACTGGGTCCGGCTCAAATCATGTATGGCACACTCGGATTTGATGCAAGCGATTCCCTACATGATCCAGAACAAAATGTGTATCTCTCCATGTGCATGAAACCGGGATGTGTGCCAATCGAGCTAATCGCTCCTGTCGATGAAACGTCACCTTGCGTTCGTTTGTTGGAAGAAAAGGGGACGGGTCCGTACCATCTATGCTTTTCAATTTCCAATATTGATCAATTTTTGAAAAGGTTAGTTGATTCTGGATTCAAATACGATTTGGTCAGCGCTCCAAAGCCAGCGGTACTTTTCAATCATAGACTCGTTGCCTTTCTCTTTCTGGAAACGGTTGGCCTGATTGAACTTGTAGAGAACGAGAACATGACGCATGACGAATGGCAAAGCAGCGATCAGCGATCTGCTGTCCGGTTGCTTACACCAGATGCTGAAAAGGCACTGTCGTTCTTTACGTTCCTGGGCTATCGGGTTCACGAGAAATATCTGGATCGGCAATCTCAAGCCAGTATTATCACACTGGGCAAAGCGAGAGAAAGCAGCATCCAGTTAGTTGAGCCTCGAATGGAGCACTCACAAGAACAACGAGAGCTCATGAAAAGTGGTTCTGGCGTTTACCAAATCGAGGATCGGGTAGCGAATCTGACCGAACGGATCGACACCCTGATAGCGTGTGGCATACCCGTTTCTTTTGCAGACCGGACAGGACGTGATCTGCAACTGACAGATGCTCCGTACCTACTTTTGACTGACGGGAAATCAGCCGCAGAAAGACCTAAGCCGATTCTAGGCGAGTTTCATTCCGAAACAACGCCCATCTATTCCTTCGTTCAGGAACGTTTGCTGAAGCAGGAACAAGAAGATGGGATTGTGGCTGTCAGATGTTTTGACATCGAGATTCGGAGCAGAATCGAACGGTCGTATATGCAGCAAGCATGGCAAGCTCTCGTGCGACGATTTCCTCTGCTGTCGCCCCAAGGCTATTCCGAACCGATTCCGCTTGCGCTTTGTGATTTACAGGAGAAAAGCGAGGCAGAGGCAACGGTATGGTTGCGAGAACGATTGATTGCCGAGCAGAAGAGGCCGTTTGAAGACAAAGCAGGAAGTTTGGTTCGATTTGAATTGATAAAGCTGGCTGCTGATCGCTATCGGTTGATTGGAAGTCTTCACAGCTCCTTTAGTGATTGGCGAGGTCTCGGACTTCTCCTGGAAGAATGGGAGGCTCTGTATCAAACGATTGCAGAGGGGCATGAACCAGCTGTGGATGAACAGCCTCGCTACGAAGCATTCGCCGTTTGGCAGAAAAAAATGCTTTATTACGGACATCTCGAGGCCCAGCGTCACGAGTGGTTGACAGCAGCAAATCTAGATTTTGCTCAACCATTTGGTACGGGAGGGGTAGCGAAGCGACAAGTCGAGCAGTATATCGACCCGACAGGTCACGCCGATTTGCTGCATGTAGCTGCTCATTCCAATCAGGAGTTGGGAGACATCTTGCTTGCCTCCTACCTGTTGTTGCTTCGACAGGTCACCCAATTGCCTAGTTTGACGCTTGGAGTAGTGACGACGAATCGGACGCAAGGTGTGCTAGAACAAACGCTAGGCAACTTTGACAATATCGTACCGCTCACCATCGATATGCAGACGATCAGCTCGTTTTCACAATTATTGGATCAAACGAAGCAAGTACGTGACCGCATGCAAATGCTCGCGTTGTATCCTTCAGAGCACTGGCAAGCGACGACACACATGGAATGGCCGACACTTTTTGTCAACCAGACGATCCCGTTCAAAGCTCAGTCAGCTGTTTGGAATCGTGAAGTCAAGCGGTCAGTTGAGCCAGAAATGGCAGGAAGTCCGTTAGTTCTTCAGGTAGCTGAAACATCGGAAGGTATCCATGTCGTTTTTACCTATGATCCATCTATGCTTCAGACGGCATATGTTGAATCGCTTTCGGATCGCTATGTGAAAATCCTAAAAATGTTAGCAGAAAAATCCAAAATAAAGTAAAAGGGGTAGGAAAATATGGAAATCAGATCCTCAATTAATTTTCACGACGAACGCTTTTTGATGTTTGTACTGGACCAGATGGCAAATGAGCTTGAGAGAAACGGTGGAGAAGCGATCCGCATGACTCTTGGGAAGTCAGAAATGCCGCTGCATCCCGAAATTATCAATTCCATGCAACAGGCATTGAACAGCTTTGAAAAATATTCGCTCGTATATCCAGGTGGGCTGCCTGAGCTGAAAGATAAGCTCGCGACCCACTATCAAACAAAATACGATGTGTCAATCAAACCGGAGAATTTCGTGATCAGTGTCGGTACCAGCACACTCTTCCGTAACCTGTTCTACCTCCTGCTTAAAGAGGGCGATGAAGTGTTGTTGCCACTTCCGTACTACTCGCTTTACCATTTCTGCGCGTTGCTAGTCGGTGCGAAAGTTCGTTACTACAAAATTGATATGGATACATTGAGACTTGATGTGGAGTCGTTTAAAGAGAATTTTACAGACAAGACGAAAGTGGTCGTGATCAACACGCCAGGCAACCCATTAGGAAATATTTTGACAAAAGAGGAATTGTATACGATCGACAGCATCGTAGACGGTCGTGCGGCTATTATCAATGACGAAATTTATGCGAATACCTACTTCGATGACGAGTGCGAATCCGTGATGCAGCTGAAAAATACCAAGTCTACGTTCATCACAACGGATGCATTTTCCAAAGCGTATCGGATGTATAGCAGACGTGTCGGATATGCGATCGTACCGGATGAGCTGGTGCAGCCACTGACGGTCATTCAGCACCATACACTGCTCACAGCTGACCCGGTTGTACAGTTCGGAGCAATGGCTGCGCTTGATTACCAGCATGAGGTTGATCATTTGGTCCAACTGTACAAAGGTCGTCGGGACTACACGATCGATGCTTTCCAAAATGTAGAGGATGTCCGTGCTCTGCCAGCGAGAGGCAGCTTCTACTTCACGCTTGATTGCGAAGCATTTATGAAGAGAAAAGGCATCAGCACCTCGCTTGAGTTGGCTACGCAAATTTTCGAGGCTACACATGTGGCGACCGTACCGGGTTCTGACTTTGGCATCCCGAATACACTGCGCCTCTCATACTCTGCCGCCAAGTATAACGAGGGAATTAACCGTTTGCGGGAATTTTTCACCACCACCTAAAAGGAGAAAGTCGCAATGAATGGACGTATGGAACTCGATCTGGATCTGAACGAGTTTAACCTGCTCACTGATGATGAAGCGAACTTGTTAACCCGAGTCAATCAGACAGACAAACCGTATCGCAACAAAGTAACAATCGCTGAACTGTTCGTCGAGCAAGCGGAAAAAACGCCTGATAGAGTCGCTGTGGTAGAGGCGGATCGAGAAAGAACATACGCAGAACTACACGCGGAAGCAAACCAGCTAGCCCGCATCCTGAAAGATGCGGGTGTAGTTCCTTCGCAACTCGTAGGAATTCTCGCAGACAGGAGCTCCCGTATGGTAGCGGCAGTTCTTGCAATCCTCCAAGCGGGTGGGGGATACGTCCCGGTTGATCCGCATTATCCCCGAGCTAGAATTCGGTATCTTTTGCAGGATAGTCGCTGCAAGGTGCTTGTAACAGAATCCATTTATCTGGATGAGATCATACCGGATCTACCTGACAGCATCGAAACGATCATTTGTTTGGACGAGACTTCCTTCCATCACGAAGGCTACAAGGTCTATACAGCGTCCGACATTCGCCGACAAAAGGATGAGGCGATAGCTCCGGCAGGTTCAGAGGATGATGTTGCTTATGTCATCTACACTTCTGGTTCGACCGGTGCGCCAAAGGGCGTCATGATTACGCACAAACAGGTATTGAATACGTTGTTTTGGCTAGAGGAGACTTTTCCGCTAAGCGAGACAGACGTTGTTGCCCAAAAAACCTCGATTTCTTTTACGGACTCGGTGTGGGAATTGTTTTGGCCGCTGATGGTTGGATCAAAGCTGTCTATTTTGAAAGAGGAAGACGGGAAAGATCCGGGAGCGTTGTATGACTGGCTGCGGGAGCAACGCATTACAGTCACCCAGTTCGTTCCAGCGATGATGAATGTGTTTCTAGCTCATGTGCATTCTCGAAATGAACAAGATCCGTTGCCCCATTTGAAGTGGGTATTTAATGGTGGAGAAGCACTGACGGCTAATCTGGTTCGCGAATGGAATCGACTGTTCCGTATTGCGCGAATCGCCAATATTTACGGGATGACAGAATCAGCGATATACGCTTCCGTCTATCTTTGCACAGAACAGCCAGCTGAAGAATCACTCAGAATCCCTGTTGGTGTTCCCATTGCCAATACTCATATGTTCATCCTTGGACAGACGGGGGAAATTTGTCCCCCAGATATCAAGGGCGAGATTTGTATCGGAGGAATTGGCATCACCGACGGATATTTGGGCAAGCCTGAGTTGACCGAGAGAGCTTTTACGTATCATCCGTTTACTGGCGAGCGCCTTTACCGCACTGGAGATGTCGGATTGCTCAGCGAAACGGGAGTATTTGAATATCTAGGGAGGATGGACGATCAGGTTCAAGTGCGCGGCTATCGTGTGGAACTGAAAGAAGTTGAACGCGCCGTCCTTTCGCATCCTGCTGTGAATCAGGTAGCTGTATTGGCTATGGCTGATCAAATGGGTATGACCGAACTGGCTTGCTACTATGTCGTGCAAAAGGACGGCGTTCAGCCAGATGGGCTTCGCGCGCACCTGCTGGAGTGGCTCCCCGGTTATATGATCCCGAGTTACTTTATGGAACTGTCGGAGATGCCTCTTACCCCGCATGGAAAGATCGATCGCAAAGCTTTGCCTGCTGTAAAGCCTGGCGTCAGTAGTGATTATGTGCCTCCAGCAAATCCGATCGAACAAAAGCTGGCTGAGTTGTGGGCGGATGTCTTGCAGATTCCATCGCCGGGTGTGCTTGATCACTTTGTTGGACAGGGAGGGCATTCACTGAAGGCCATTCAACTTTTATCCAGAATGGAAAGTGACTTTCAAGTGAAGCTTTCTATGCGCGACCTGTTTGATGCCCCGACGATTCGTGGTTTGGCGAATCGGATCACAGGCAGCCTCCAAGAGATGGAGAAAAAACCGATCGCCTTGCTCTCTGATCAGGAATATTACCCTGTCACGGGCGCACAAGAGCGACTTTACCTGTTGTGGCAGTTGGAAGAAGATGCTATCAGCTATCATACACCGGGAGTTATGCGGATTACTGGTTCCCTTGATTCAGGGCGTCTTCAAGACGTTGCAGATCTACTCGTCGCACGACATGAGGCGCTGCGCACCTCGTTTCATCTGATTGAAGGTCAGGTGAAGCAAAAAGTACACAGTGACCTGACTGTACAGATCGAGACATGGAAAGCAGACGAGGAAACTGTGGAAAAGGAAATCGAACGCTTTTTCCGGCCATTCGATTTAAAGCAAGCTCCTTTGCTTCGTATCGGCCTAATTGAGCTCTCATCAGAGGAGCATCTGTTGATTTTCGATATGCACCATATCATTTCAGATGGCATATCCAAGTCCATCTTGCTTGAGGAGTTTTGTAACCTTTACCAAGGACAGGTGTTGCCGGAATTGTCGGTACAGGCCAAGGAATTCGCTTGGTGGCAAGCAGAACAAGCTGCCGAGATCGGTTGGGCCGAGCATGAAGCTTACTGGTTGGATGCATTTTCTGAACAGCCGCAACCGTTGGCAATCCCGACCGATTATCCTCGCCCACAAACCATGACATTTGATGGAGACGAGTTGCAGACTGTGCTGTCTAGAGAATGGCTGGAAAAACTCGACTCGTTTACCCGTCAGAGTTCTACGACGTTGTACATGCTTCTGTTGGCCGTCTATTCTGTTTTGTTATCCAAATACAGCAATCTGGAAGACGTCGTCATCGGCTGCGACATGGATGGTAGACACCGTGCGGAGTTTGCTCCTGTTGTGGGAATGTTTGTTAACACCTTGGCCCTGCGAAACTGGCCGAAGAAAGAATTGACCGTCCAAGAGTATATCGGGCAGGTACGTCAAAACGTGCTAAGCGGTTTTGAGCATGGAGACTATCCATTCGATCAACTCGTAAGCCAAATTCAATTCCCTCGTGATCCAGCAAGGAACCCGTTGTTTGACGCCATGCTGACCCTGCATTATGCAGCGGAGCAGCAAAATGTCCATCTCGATCAAATCGAGTTTGCTCCGTACGAGTTCAGACGCAAGGCTGCCATGCTCGATCTGGCTTTGGAAGTGGTTAAGGCTGAGGATCACATATGCATGCACTGGCAATATAACACGAACCTGTATCACAGAAGAACAATCGAGAAGATGGCTCAAGACTTTGTCATTCTTCTGGAGCAAATGGTAGCCCACCCGAACCGAACCATCGGACAACTCCAGATCGGTCATGGAGTAGTACAGGTAGCACAGGGACAAGTGGACGACGATGACTTTGCTTTTTAAGAAATACATGACGGACAGAAAAGAGGGATTGGCTTGACAACGATAACTGCACAAAACATCTTGCTGGCCAGTGGGCAGTTTGATCGCGAAAAAGACTATTGGATGGAGAACCTCTCTCGAGAGTTTCATTCACTCGACCTTCCAACAGACTCTCGGGCCTCGTTTCAGCGTCAGTCTGATCTTCGTGAGCTGACCATCGTGTTTCCGGACGAACTGAGCAAGGCGCTGATTCATTTGAGCAATGGCTCGGATCAACGTTTGTTCATGGCTTTGCTGAGTGGATTTGGCATCTTGTTGTCCAAATACACGGGACATCAGGACATATGCGTTGGAACGGCTATCTTTCGTCAAACTGAACCGGGTGAGTTTTTGAACAAGTTACTGCCCTTGCGTCATCAGGTACTCCCGGAATGGACCATCAAGGAGCTGCTGCAAGAAGTTCGGCAGACCTTAAAGGCCGCTGTGGAACATCAGAACTACCCAATCTTGCGGTTGATCGAGGAACTGCAGGTACCGCAGCAGGGGAACAGCACACCGTTTTTTGAGGCGACTTGCTTGTTGGACGTCCTTCATGATCAGGACAGCCTGGAACGGGTTTCGAGCGAGTTGCAGCTCCTCTTTTCTAAAAAGGAAAACTCGCTCGAATTACTCGTGCGTTACGTGGGGCAAAGATACCAACGCCCCATGATGGAACGGATGATGGAGCATTTGGTCCGTATCTATCAGGTTATCGTAACGCAACCGAATCAGAAGATCGCGGAGATAGCGTGCTTATCTGAGGAAGAGGTTCGGGAGTTAGTTCTTTCATTCAACGACAACCGGGTTGATTTTCCGCGCGATCAGAGCTTTGATCGCCTCTTTGAGGAGCAGGTAAAAAAGACTCCTCATCGCAAAGCGGTGACAGACGGAAAAACAACCTTAACCTATCAGGAATTAAACGAGCGATCCAATCGACTCGCGCGCCATTTTATCCAGCAAGGATTACGACCTGGCACAAAAATTGGTATTTATATGAAGCGTAACGTGGATACGCTTGTTGCGATTCTTGCAGTGTTCAAGGCGGGGGGAGCCTACGTACCGATTGATCCAGACTATCCGCAGCATCGGATCTTGTACATCGTGCAGAAGAGCGAGATTGCAGGGTTAATAACTCAGCCTGACTTGCTAGATGGATTGGAGTCGATTCAAGCATCCTCACCTGAGCTGAAGTATCTCTATGTCTTTGGTCAAACCGATCAATCAGTAGAGTCACTATCGGGAGAGGACATCGATCGGGAGAGTGCGGGAACAGACTTGGCTTACATCATCTTCACATCGGGCACGACTGGACAACCAAAAGGCGTAATGGTGCACCATCGTGGAATGATTAACCACATTTTCGCTAAAATCAACGACCTATCCCTCTGCAAGGATGATCTTGTCGCACAAACGGCTTCACTTTGCTTTGATATATCTGTTTGGCAATATCTGGCTGTTTTGCTGGTGGGTGGCTCTGTGCAAGTGGTCGATACAGAGACGGTAATGGATACGCAGGCCCTTCATAACGTGCTGCGTTCCAACCGCGTCACCGTAGCGGAAGTGGTGCCATCTCTGCTCTCCGTGCTGCTTGATCTCGTTCAAGAATGGCACGACTCCGAACGCAGCTTTCCTGATCTGCGGTGGATGGCAGTGACAGGAGAGGAGTTGCCTGCCCCTCTGGTACGGCGTTGGTTTGCCTGCTATTCGGAAATTCCATTGGTGAATATGTACGGGCCAACGGAAGCATCCGATGATATTACCCACCACATTATTCGGGAAATGCCTAGCGATCAGCAGATTGTGGTTCCCATCGGCATACCGATCCAGAACACTCATATTTACATACTTGATCAAAATCAGTGTATCTGCCCGCGAGGCGTAAAAGGAGAAATAGGTGTGGCCGGTCCGGGGGTTGGATACGGCTACTACAAAGATGAGGAACGGACGCAAAAAGTCTTTGTAGCAAATCCGTATGCCAGCTGGGTAGAAGACCCTGACTACCAAGTCCTTTACCGAACGGGTGATGTAGGCCGGATCACGGAGGACGGATATATTGAGTACTTCGGGAGAATGGACAATCAAGTCAAGATTCGGGGATACCGAATCGAATTGAGTGAGATTGAACAGGTTATGCGCAGACATCCTGCGGTCAAGGATGCAGTGGTCTTGGCGCTTTCAGAGGAAACCGGTGCAAAGTACTTATGTGCCTATGTTGTTCCCCTGGAGGAGTTTTCCGCCCGAGATGTGCGTGATTATCTGTTTACTGTGCTTCCGGAATACATGGTGCCGATGCACTATGTAAAACAAAATGTATTGCCACTTACCCCTAACGGAAAAGTGGACAGAGGGGCTTTACCGAAGCCTGGCATACAGGATCGGGTCGACACATCTATTTTTGTGTCAGCGACAACCGAGACGGAAAAAGCTCTCACCCACATCTGGGCGCATGTGTTGCAGCTCGATTCAAACACAATCAGCGCTCGGGACAATTTCTTCGCTCTAGGGGGACACTCGTTAAAAATCAACGCGGTAGCTACCCAAGTTGCACAGCAGTTTGGCGTACAGCTTCCACTGCGAACCATGTTTAATCACCCAACTATTCAGGAACTCGGCAAGGTGATTGATGGAGCAGACAAGACGATTATGAAAAGACGTTTCCCAGTCGAAGCCAGATCGTACTATCCTGTTACGCCAGCCCAGCGCAAGTTCTTTATTCTTCAACAGTTGAATCCGGCTGACACAAGTCTTCATATTACGGCTGCCCGTTTCATCGAGGGTGATTTGAGCCGTGAGAAGGTAGAACATGCTTTTCAAGCATTGATTGACCGCCATGAATCTCTTCGTACCTCGTTTGATTATATAGATGGTCAAGTGGTTCAAATTGTACATGATTCGCTAGTCTTCCGTTTGGAAGTGAGCGAATCAAGTGCAGAGCAGTTGGAGGCCAGCCTGGCAACGTTTGTACGGCCATTCGACTTGCGTCAAGCGCCCTTGCTGCGTGCAGGGCTAATCCGGATTGAACCGGAAAAGCATCTCTTGTTGTTCGACATGCACCATATCGTTTCAGACGGTGTATCCATGGATATTCTCGTAGAGGACTTTGTTCGTCTCTATGCAGGCGTGACACTTCCTGCATTGGAAGTTCAGCAAAAAGAGTTTGCTGTATGGCAGGAATCTGCACTTGAGTCAGGGGAGCTTCAAGCTGACTATTGGGCAGACTTGTTTACCAGCCCGGCTCCACTTCTATCGATTCCGACTGATTACGAAAGGCCAGAATCTCTTACGTTTCCTGGTGCGACGATTGAGTTCGAGATATCGGAAGAGGAGAGGCAGCGGTTACAGGAGCTGGCAGCGCAGGAACATGCGACACTTTACATGGTGCTGTTGTCGGTATACAACATGTTGCTTGCAAAATACAGCGGCCAAGAGGATGTTGTTGTCGGAACTCCAGTAGCTGGGCGTAAATTTGCAGAGTTTGATGAAGTAATTGGGATGTTTATCAACACCATTCCTCTACGCAATTATCCAAAAGGCGAGAAAGCCTATCGCGAGTTTCTTGCGGAGGTCCGTGAGCATACGCTAGCCTCTTTTGAACAAGCGGATTACCCGATTGATCTGTTTGTCCAGACTCTTGGTCTTGAGCCAAATACAGGTCGTCAGCCCCTTTTTGATACGATCTTCGTCCTGCAAAACATGGACAATCCGGAAGGGGAACTGGAGCTTGAAGACATGATTGTCAAAAACTATCCACTGCAAAACAACACGGCTAAACTTGACCTTCATCTGTCGGCTTATCCTGTTTTTGACAGACTTACATGTAAGCTGGATTACCGTAGTGACCTGTTCCGAAGAGAAACGATGGAGCAGTTTGTGAGTGACTTCAAAAGCTTGTTGCAGCAGGTGATGGAAGATCCCCAGCGCCTCCTGCAGGACTTTGAATTGACCCGTGAGGTAGCCCTTATTCAAGCACAGGGCGTCGATTGGGATTTTGAATTTTAGAGCAAGCGGTGAGTAAGAGGGGGAGGGCATATGGAGACTACTATTTCGCAAAACATTCTGCTAACCAGTCGGAAATTTAGCCGGGAGGAGCAGTACTGGCATGAGAAGTTACAGGGGGAGTGGACGCTCTCCCTCCTTCCAACCGAAGGGACGGAGAAGGAAGGCGATGGGGTGGAGGAGACAAAAGAAATATCTTTTGTCTTTCCAGATGATTTAAACGCTGCCGTTACGGCCCATTGCGATCATCATCCGATGAAGCTCTACCTGTTCCTTCTGTCGACGTTTCAAATCATGCTGAATCGGTATAAGCAGACAGACGACATGATCATTCTCACGCCCGTCTTTCAGAATCCGCTTCCCCCTAATGCTTGGAATCGGGTGCTGCCGCTGCGTGTACGGATGCATCAAGAAGCTACTTTTGCAGAAGTGGCGAAAGAGGGTAAGCAGCTGGTCAAAGAGGCAATTGAGCATCAGAACTATCCGTTTTCGCAAATGATGCAATGGCTTGATCTATCGGACACCGATCTGACGACACTGCTGGATACAGCTTTCGTTCTAGAAAACATGCAAGATATTGCTGCTTTAGAAGGCTTATCCCTGCAAGTAGTATTTGCATTCAAGCAAACAGAAGATGGAATTACCGGACGCGTACGGTATGCGGGCGAACAGTTCCAAGAATCTGTCATCGAGCGCATGATTAGCCATTATCAACAAATTCTTCGTGATGTGGTCGTTGATCCCAAAAAATTGGTAAACACAATCGATATGTTGACAGAGGCGGAGCGGACTGATCTGTTGTATACCCGCAATCAAACGGACGTTCCTCATTCTGCTCCAAAGCCGATCCACCAACTGATCGAGGAACAGGCAGCGAGTACTCCTCATCTAACAGCGGCTGTGTTTGGCAACAAAACCCTTACCTACGCTCAACTAAATGGCAAAGCCAATTACCTAGCGCGTATGTTGAAGGACAGCGGCATTGGAAGAGGAAGCTATGTTCCCGTCTTGATGAATCGTAGCTTGAATTTGGTCATTTCCCTGCTAGCTGTGATGAAAACAGGTGCGGCCTTTGTCCCACTAGACGTGCAAAGTCCGAACGAACGGAAAAAGCAGCTACTGGATGAATTGGATTGTCCGGTGACCCTGATCGGGCCAGAAATACGTCAGGAACCGTCATTTGTGCAATTGACACGTGCTGTAATCGTCGATGCGGATGATATCCAGGAGGAAGGGGACTTGAAGGTTCAGGTAGATGTGGACGATCCGATCTATGTGATCTATACATCTGGTTCTACTGGTAAACCAAAAGGAGCTGTCGTTCCTCATATCGGTATTTTCAATCGGTTTCGCTGGATGGATGAACATTACGGTTGTACGGAACAGGACGCTATTTTCCAGACGACTCCCCATCACTACGACAGTTCGGTCTGGCAACTTTTCTGGCCGCTCTTGCATGGTGGCCGTACGGTATTGCCGATTCCTGAATTTGAGATGACGCTCGATCAAGTGTTGCACGCCATTTCAACCTATCAGATTACGATTACGGACTTTGTGCCGTCGGTCTTCAACCTGCTGGTGGATCAAATGGAAACACGGATGGACATACACGATTCACTTTCTTCAATTCGCCACCTGATCTTGGGGGGAGAGGAAATTACGGCTCACACCGTGCATCTGTTTCTTCAGCGGTTTCCCCACGTTCGTATCACGAATCTGTACGGTCCAACGGAGACGTCTATTGGTGTCATCTACTTTGAGATCGACCATACCCACCAGGGACCGATACCGATCGGAAAGCCGATAGCCAATACGAAAATTTTGCTGCTGGATTCAAATCGCAAACTTGTTCCGGCTGGACAACAAGGGGAGATTTACATAACTGGCTTGTGCTTGGGACACGGTTACCTGCACGATCCTGAGAAAACAGCAGCCAGCTTTGTTGACAACCCATATCCGGAAATTGGTTATCAAAAGCTTTACCGGACAGGCGACCTTGGGCGTTATCTGCCGAATGGCAATATCAAGTTCTGTGGTCGCATCGATCATCAAGTAAAAGTACGCGGGCATCGAATTGAGCTGGGCGAGATTGATGAGGTTCTATTGTCCCACCCGCTAGTAAAAGAGTGTGCCGTGCTATTTCAAGAAGAGAAGGCTCGATTGTGCGCTTACTACGTATCGAATGCTCAGGAATTGACCGCAAGTGACTTGCGTGGTTATCTCAGCGAACGGCTTCCCGATCACATGATCCCTTCCTTTTTTGTCAGCATTGAAAAAATGCCTTTGACAGCAGGGGGCAAGATCAATCGTAAGCTACTGCCTGAAGTGGATGAGCAACAGGCGTCCGATACAGAATATGTAGCTCCACGAAACGAGAAGGAAGAACAGCTAGTTACCATCTGGAAAGAAATCTTGGGAATCGAAAAAGTGGGGGTACACGACAGCTTTTTCCAGCTGGGAGGGAATTCCCTGCTGTTGCTTAAAATGCATGCGCAAATTGTAAAACAAGTGGATAGCGAGATTAGCGTCGCGCATTTGTTTTCCTACTATACGATTGCCATGTTTGTAGATTTTCTCGAACAAAGAAAACAGGATCAGTTTGCATCTATGGAAGATCAAAGCGATGATGATGAATCCCTTCTGGAATTGCTGAGGGAGGTCAAGGAGGGAGTTCTCTCTGTAGACAAGGGTGCCGAACTGATCGACAAAAGGAAGGGGAATTAGGATGAGTTTGCTAAAAAAATACATCTTGGAGCAAGTGGCAGCTCATCGACTGCAAGAGAAGGAAGCACTTCCTTTGCTGAAGGAACTGTCCTCTGCCACCGTAAATACACGCCAAGATATCGCGATCATCGGTATGGCTTGTCGTTTTCCTGGAGCCAGCAGCCTCGAAGAATACTGGAACAATTTGCAACAGGGGCACGATTCAATCGGTGATATCCCTGCTGCAAGGCGTCCAGATGTCGAGCGGGTAGCGAGAGAATTTTTTAACGACACAGATTTCAAGTATGAGCGGATGGGTTATCTCGATCACGTGGATTTATTTGATCATGCGTTTTTCGAGATATCACCTGCAGAGGCTCGAACCATGGATCCTTATCAGCGGATGTTTCTCGAGTTGGCATGGGAAACATTTGAACATGCCGGGTATAGCGAGAAGATGATCAGCGGTTCTCCTACAGGCGTATTTCTGGGATATTGTGACAATGAATCACAATACCAGCGTGTGCTGAAAAACGTTGATTCGTCCTCGCTGGCTGGCAACGTTGCAGCAATTATCGCTTCACGAATTTCCTATTTGCTGAATCTGTCAGGTCCGAGCCAATTGATTAATACATCTTGCTCTTCCTCCTTGGTCGCTCTGCACCAAGCATGTCAGGCCATTGGAAATAACGATTGTCGAATGGCTCTCGTTGGTGGAGTTAACCTTTCCCTGTTTCCGATTCAACAAGATACTGACTTTGGCATCGTTTCTGTAGATCGCAAAACCAAAGCTTTTGATGACTTTGCTGACGGAACAGTATGGGGAGAAGGTCTTGGCGCTGTTCTTTTGAAGTCCTACGATCAAGCAGTCAAGGACAACGACTATATCCATGCCGTGATCAAAAGCACAGCTGTCAATTGTGATGGCCGTTCTACCAGTATTACAGCGCCCAATGCGATTTCCCAGTCTGCTTTGTTGCGAACAACATGGGAGCGGGCGCGAATCAATCCAGAGAGCATCTCCTATATTGAGGCACATGGAACAGGGACAAGACTAGGCGACCCTGTAGAGATTGAAGGGATCATGCATGCCTTTCAGAAAGTTTCAAAACGTAAGCAATTTTGCGCAATAGGCTCGGTCAAAAGCAATATCGGGCACACGATAGCCGCATCAGGTGTGGCTGGGATCATTAAGACGGCTCTGATGATGAAGCATCGCCAGATACCGCCTACGCTGCATGTGAAACGGCCGAATACCTTAATTCCTTTTATCGATTCGCCTGTTTATATAAATGATGTGCTAAAGGCTTGGGATGTAGAGGCGGACCAACCTGTGAGGAGAGCCGGGGTAAGTGCATTCGGCCTGAGTGGGACAAACGCCCACGTCATATTGGAAGAGCCTCCTAAGCGCGAGGCGACACCCGTTTCAGAATCTAGCGATTACCTCATTACGTTATCTGCCAAAACAAGTGAGTCACTATGGGATTTGCTCGAGAAATACCAAGCATTTTTATCAGCGCCTTCTGAGCATTCTCTTCTTGATATGTGCGCTACTGCCAATATTGGGCGTGGTCACTATCGGCATCGCCTTGCTTTCCTTATCAACAGCAAAGAGGACTTTTTGCAGAAGATCCATCGCTTGAGCGCGGGGGAACGGATGGAGGACGGTGCTCCGCTTGTTGATGGGAACCAGGTGTTCTACGGGGTACTGAATTCCCGTGGGGAAAGTTCATTGCCGATCAGCATGCAAATAGACAGCTCTAACCCAGTAGAAATGGCAAAACAGTACGTGCGAGGGGTGCCTATTAATTGGCTTGAATACTACCGTCCAGTCAAATGGAAAAAGGTACCCTTGCCAACTTATTCCTTTGCCAAAAACCGACACTGGGTGCAATCGGATCAACCCGCAAACGACACGGTTGAGCGGTCCGCAACTGTAGCATCTGATGCGGCACATGAGAACGAAACAGCTGATGTTCATGAAATTGCTTCCACCTTCTTTACGTTTGGGGAAACGTTGCTCAATCAGGTGAATGTCCAAAAGCAAACAGGTTTGGAAGAGGATGAGACTTTTTATTCCGGCTTGTCATCGCTTGCATGCTTCAATCAACTGGGCGTTTTCCACAAGCAGGTTCAAACGTATTCGTTGGAAGAATTGCGTGAAGCTGTAGGGCTTGATGAAAGAAATGAGCATCTTTTCCAACTCATGCTTGGACTCGTCGTTCAAGCGGCCCTTGTTGAACAAGTTGCAGGAACATATCGACTTGCTGCTCAAGCAGAGGGTCTTGATGCGGAAACGTTTTATCAGGATTGTCTGGATCGCTATCCGAATGAGCGAGATACGTTCACCCAATTAAAAGCGTGCTTTGCCCATTACTCAACTATCATGACAGGGCAGACCGTACTTGTGTCGAACGGTACCTCTGACTTTTTCAAGTCGTATGCGGATCGCCTTACTCTTGGAAACCCTTCTGGACTTATGGCAGTGGAAACAATTGCCCAATACATCCATTCGTTTGACCGTCCTGTTCGAATTCTGGAGCTCGGAGGCGGTTCAAGCAGTCTTACTCGCTTATTGCTGCCGAAAATTGAGAAACAAGATGTCACCTATCTGTTTACGGATTGTACGCAAATGTCTCTCGTAGAGGCAGAGAAAGAGTTCCAAGAAGTGTACCCGTTTGTGCAGTTCCGTCCGTTCAACATGGAGCAGGCCCCTGCCGAACAAGGCTTCGATTTACATGCGTACGATGTGATTATCGCCAATAACGCTATTCACAAGGCGAGGGATGTTCGGGCATCCTTATCGATTTTGCATCAGTTGCTTGCAGAGCAAGGCGTGCTGTTTGCGATCGAGCTCGTGAAAAATCGTTCAACGTCAAATGTGATCGGGGGACTTGCCGCAGACTGGTGGCAGCATGAAGACACCGATCTGCGACAGCAAGCCAGACTAATGGATGCCTCACGTTGGGAAAAGGCGCTTCGGGATACAAACTATCAATCGGTTGCCATTTATCCGTCGTCAACAGCGCTGCTTGATCTTTCTGATTCAGCCTTATTGATCGGGCGCTCAGCGTATACGCCACAAGAGTATCGAGAGTGGCTCTACCAGATCAAGTGGCAAACGAAAGAGCTGTCAACTAATCATCAGACCCAGCGTCCAGGGATCTGGTTGGTGTTTCAAGATGAAGGCGGTGTAGGAGAAACGCTTGCTGACGCGATGTCATCGGAAGGACATGAAGTGTTCAGACTTCGCAGTGGTGAGGCTTTTACCTCCGTCTCTTCCCACGAGTTTATCCTAGATTCCACCCAGCCGGCAGATCTGCGGCGTGTGTTCGAGAGACTCGGGGACAAAAAGGAAAAGCTGACGGGGATTATCCACTTATGGAGCTTGACCTCGGGCGCCCTAAAGCCAAGTGACCTCGGACAGCTAGAAGCTCTTGAGTCAGCACAACATCTGGGAGTGTACAGTCTGTTTCATTTGACACAAGCGTTACTTGAGCTGGATCTGAAGCAGGTGCTTGATTTACGCATCGTCTCGAACTACGCACAGGCAGTAGATGAGAACGGACCTGTTTATCCAGAAAAAGCTCCCTTGTTCGGTCTTGCCAAAGTTATCTCGCAGGAAAACCCAAAACTGCAGTGCTTTAGCCTGGATCTCGCAACAGAGGGGCTTTCAACATCGCAGTTGGCTGGTCAGCTTCTAGCGGAAATTCGCTGCAATCGGGATGACACTTTGGTTGCCTATAGAGGAAATCGCAGCGTACCAGAAATGAATCGCTGCGATATCGATAAAATTTCGAAGCGGCCCGTAGATATCCGCGAAAATGGCGTTTACTTGATCGCCGGAGGGACAGGGAAACTGGGACTGGCATTTAGTAAGCATCTGGCCGCTCAAAAAAATGTGACGCTCGTGCTGATTAATCGTTCTCCACTTCCACCAAACCACGAGTGGCAAGAGCGTTTACAGCATCCAGATTGCAGTGCTGCTGAGGCACGAAAGCTGAAAGCTCTGCTTGAGCTAGAGGAAATGGGAGCGCAGGTAGTCTGCTACGCAGCCGACGTGTCTGACCGTCAGCAGATGGAGGATATTTCCGAGCAAGTCCGTGCTCGTTACGGACCAATCAACGGCATTATCCAATCCGCGGCGCATATCACCTTCGAAACGATTCAAACGAAGAAGTTTTCCGATTTTCAAAATGGCTTGAAAGCGAAGATGGCGGGCACAGTCATACTCGATCAGATAGCTGAACCGGAGCATTTGGATTTCTTTGTGATCTTCTCATCGCTTGCTTCGATTTGGGGTGGAGCGACCGGAAGTGACTATGTCTCGTCCAACTGCTTCTTGGATACCTATAGTGCAGCTCGCAATCGAACGGGAAAACCAACGATAGCTTTGAACTGGTATGCGTTTGAAGGCATAACAGGTCCTGGTTTTATCGGATACATGCCGATGGATGGAGCAATTCAAGCCTTTGATGCATCGTTGTCTTGCCAAACTGAACACCTGATCATTGGACAATTTGATTTACAAGTGCTAAAAGAATGGGCACCGTCTCTGAAAGTAAAGCTCGGAGATACGATCTTTGCAAGCGTGAAAACTCACAAAGAACGCGAAGCACCATCCGCTGCGACCATGCAAAACCGTGTTGTTTTGTCTGGCAGGGAGGAAGGCGATCGCTACACTTTGTGGGAGCAAGCCTTAGGTCAGATTTGGTCCGATGTGCTGGGTTACACCGAATTGAGCATCGACGACGACTTTTTCAGGCTGGGTGGCGATTCTCTATTGGCAATCGGTATCGTTTCCCGGGTCTCCAAGCAGATGCAAAGAGAGATTACGATCACCGACTTATTTCAAACACCGACGATCCGTCAATTGGCTGTATTAATGGCTCCGAATGAAGAAACAGCTGTGTCAGCGATTCCTGTAGCAGAGCATCGGGAAGCTTACCCCGCCACCTCGTCTCAGCAGAGAATTTATGTGCTGGAACAAATGCAGGAAGGAGCAGTTGCCTACAACATCCCTACAATCATGATGCTTGAAGGAGAGCTGGACAGAGAGGCTTTCGAACGTGCATTTGTCTCGCTGGTGCAGCGTCATGAGTCGTTGCGCACCTCATTTTCCATCGTGGATGGAGTTTTGATGCAAACGATTCAGCCGAGCGTAGATTTTACGTTGGCGTATAGTGAAGTTGACGAGAACGAGGCCAAGAGAACGGTCGAACAATTTATTCAACCATTCGACTTGTCAAAAGCGCCGCTTGTACGCGGTATGCTCATTCGCATTGATGTCAACAAACACATGTTGCTGTTCGACATGCATCACATTATTTCCGATGGTGTGTCCATCAACATTTTGATCCGCGAGTTCTTCCAATTGTATCAAGGACTCGAGTTGCCCGAGCTGCGGATTCAATATAAAGACTACAGTGTGTGGCAATCAGAGCAGCTGGGTAATGGGGTATTGGTCGCTCAGGAGAAATTCTGGCTAAAAGAGCTGGATGGAGAACTTCCTGTGCTTAACCTGCCTACGGACCACCCTCGACCGTCCGTTCAGAGCTTCGAGGGAGATGTCTTGACCTTTGAGATACCTCAAGAGAGGACAGAGAAGATACAGGCACTGGCAAAAAACAATTGCTCAACCTTGTACATGACGCTACTGGGAGCGCTCACCATTATGCTGTCGAAATACGCTGGCGAAGAAGACATTATCATTGGATCGCCAGTGGCTGGTCGTCATCATGCAGACCTGGAAAACATCGTTGGTGTCTTTTTGAACACACTGGCGATGAGAAACTTCCCGCGAAGCGATCGAACCGTGGCGGATTTCCTTGAGGAAGTAAAAGAACGGGCACTGGCGGCGCTCTCTCATGCCGACTATCCGTTCGAAATGCTGGTGGATCGTCTGACGCTGCCAAAAGATACGGCGCGCAACCCACTGTTTGATGTGATGTTCATTTTGCAAAATACCGGCGACGCGAAGGGAAGCATGAGTGCAAATGGGCTGACGCTCTCTCCCTATCCATTTGAACAGCGCTCTGCCCAGTTTGATCTGACCTTTGACATCATTGAGCGAGAACAGCGCCTGATTGTCGATATCGAATACAGCAACAAGCTGTTCAGCAAAGAGACGATCGCGTCGATGTCTACACACTTCCAGAAGATTCTGGAGCAGATGGTGGAAGATCCTGAACAGTTGATCGGCAAGATGTCCATGCTGGCAGTAGAAGAACGCTTGCTGCTGATTGAGCAATGGAATGACACGAGTTTGGAATACTCTCGTGAAAAAACAGTCGTCCAGCTCTTTGAAGAAGTAGCGGCAAAACAGCCGAACGCGTTAGCTGTAACATGCGGAGATGAGAAAGTCACTTATGCGGAATTAAATAAGCGAGCAAACCAAGTAGCCCGTTTGATCAAGCAACATGACGTCACTGCTGATACTTGCGTGGGCCTTTTGACGAATCGCTCTGTGGAAATGATGGTCGGACTCTTGGCGATCTTGAAAGCAGGGGCTGCATTTGTTCCGATTGATCCGCACTATCCAGAAGAACGCATTTCCTATGTTTTGGAAAACAGCATGACTCGCCTCGTCTTAACCCACGATTCTCTGGCAGAAAAGCAGTGGGGAAGTGTTGTCCGAGTAGACGTAAACGATTCTCGGATGGTGATGGAAGACGACTCCAATCTTCCGCCACAGGCTACACCTGGCGATCTCGCCTATGTTATTTACACATCGGGTTCTACAGGCAAGCCTAAAGGCGTTATGGTTGAGCACGGCAATTTGATGAGCTTCTGCTCAGGGATCGGCGTACACATCGATTTTGCCAGCGCAGACAAAATGCTGGCTGTGACGACGATTTCGTTTGATATTTTTCTGCTTGAAACGATTGTACCGCTGGCGAAAGGGATGACTGTGGTCATTGCAACCGAACAGCAGCAAGCCGACCCGCAGGTGCTCAAGGAGTTGATTTTGCAGGAAGAAATCACTTTCCTTCAACTGACTCCATCCCGTTTACAGCTCATGCTGGAAGAGAAGAGCAACTTGCACGCACTTGACTGCCTGAAAGCGATCCTGATTGGAGGAGAAGCCCTTTCAGCGTCTTTGTTCCAACGGCTTCGCACACAGACCAAGGCGAGACTTTACAATCTGTACGGTCCAACTGAAACAACGATCTGGTCTACGGTGCAGGACTTGACTGAGGCAGAGGAAGTAACCATTGGCGCGCCATTGCCCAATACACAAGTCTACATCCTCGATGAGCATCTGCAAGTGCAGCCTATGAAGATCACTGGCGATCTTTACATTGCAGGGGATGGGGTAACGAGAGGCTACTTCGGTCAGCCAACACTGACGGATGAGCGCTATATCCCTAATCCGTTTAAACCTGGTCAACGTATGTACAAAACAGGTGATCTCGCGAGATGGATGCCGGACGGACGTGTTGAATATGTGGGACGATCCGACTTTCAGTGCAAAGTACGCGGTTATCGGATCGAATTGGGTGAGATTGAAAGTGCCCTTTGTCAGCATCCGGATATTACGGAAGCGGTGGTCAGTGTGCGAGATACTGCCAGCAATCCTTACCTGTCTGCGTACTATATGGCAGAGCGAACGTTGGACAGTGATGAATTGCGAGCCATGCTGAGCAAAAGTTTACCCGATTACATGATTCCACATTTCTATACGCATATGAGTATGTGGCCTCTAACACCAAACGGAAAACTGGATCGCAAATCATTGCCAGAGCCTGATTCACTCCAAGACAAGCACACCGAATATCAAGCCCCGGCTACCAGACTGGAAGAACAGGTGGCGGGCATCTGGCGGGAAGTGCTTAAACGTGAAACGGTCGGTATGCAGGATAACTTCTTCCAAATAGGCGGTACTTCGCTTTTGCTGGTGCAAGTTCATGCCAAGCTTGAACAACTTTATCCTGGACGGGTTCGAATTGCCGATTTGTTCGCTCATCCTACGCTGTTCAGTCTTACCAACTTTTTGAAGAATGCCGCTTTAGATATAGCAGATGAACAAGAGGAAACCGATACGACCACTTATTGGTTGAAGGAGCTGGATCGTGTCTCGCTTATAGAGTTGCCACCTCAGTATTGGACTAATGGAGAAGCGAATGCGGACACAAACTGGGTTCAATTCTCACTTACTGATGATCTGTTTGAAAATGTGCAGCAGGTAAGTCAAATGGAGGCTGTTGAGGTAAGAGACGTTTTGCTTTCGATGTATGTATACCTCATGGCGGAATTGACAGGACAGCAGGATCTTTATATGGAAGTGGCTGTCGCCAAGGAGCTGCAGATGAATGCTTATCCATTCCGGGTGAACATGTCAGAGGTCAACACCTTCTTCGATCTATTCAAGCAGGTGCAGCAGAAACGACAGTTCATCGAGAAAATGACGGGGGAAGCCTCGTTGTGGCTAAAAAAATTACGGACGGATCGCAACGATGGAACCATCATTCCATTCTTCGGCAGTGTCAATGAGTTTACAAATGCATCGTTCACACACCATGAACATGAGCTTACCTTCTGGATCAAGGAAGGAAAAGACGTGATTGATATCGTGTGTGCATTCGACCCTGATTGCCTCCGGGCAGAAAAAGTCACGGAGATGACTCAGGATTATCAGCAATTGCTCAGGATGCTAGTGAATGAATACATGACGTAGAGAAGGGTGATCAAAAATGGACAAAATCGCACTCTTATTCCCGGGACAAGGTTCGCAATATGTTGGAATGGGCCAAGCATTATGTGAGGCCCATCCCATTGCCGCTCGCACCTTTGAAGAAGCAAGTGATGCGCTTGGATTTAACCTGCAAACACTTTGTTTTGCAGGGGATGTACAAGAACTGACCAAAACAGAGCACGCACAGCCAGCAATCCTGACGGCAAGTGTCGCAGCCTTCCGCGTTTATTCACAGGAAATGAACATCGAACCGAAGTGGGTGGCTGGTCACAGTCTGGGCGAGTTTACGGCCCTGACTTGTGCCGGTGCTATCCAGTTTGCAGATGCCGTCCGCCTTGTCTATCGCCGAGGTCAGTTCATGCAGGCGGCTACGCCGCAGGGTGTCGGAGCCATGTCAGCAATCTTCGGGTTGAATGCTCAACTTGTCGAGGAGATTTGTCGGGAACATTCTCGTGACGATGCGATCGTCGTGGTCGCGAACCATAACTCCGCTGATCAGATCGTCATCTCCGGACATGCACATGCGGTGCGGCAAGTAGAAGAAGCGTGCAAGCAGCATGGTTCGACTTCCGTAGTCAGCCTCAAGGTGAGTGCGCCTTTCCATTCGCCACTCATGGTGCAAGCAGCTGAACAATTAAATGAAGAATTGAAGCGATACACGTATAGCGATCCCAAATGGCCTGTGATTTCCAATGTGACAGCACAACCCTATGTCCATGCTGATCAACTTGTCGATTTGCTCACAGCCCAGACAACCAGCCCTGTTCGCTGGCAATCCACGATGGATTACTTGGTAAAACAGGGAGCGAATACCGTAATTGAGCTCGGTCCAAAAAATGTACTGACAAATTTGGTCAAAGGATATCCCCTTCGTGCTTTTGCCTTTGACAAGCAGGGGGAGATCAATCGTTATCAGCAAGAGATTCAGGATGCTAAAACGCATAATCAAGCAGCAATTGCCCAACTGGTCGATTCTTGCATTGCGATTGCTGTTTGCACGAAAAACCGCGGTCTCGATGAAGAGGCGTACCAGCAAGGGGTGATCGCTCCTTATCAAGCTCTTCAACAACTGAGGCAACAGCTGGAACAAGGAGAAAAAGAGGGGGGCTATGGAGATGTAAGCGAAGCTTTTTCTCTGCTTCGTTTGATCTTGCAAACAAAAAAAGCTCCTGACGCGGAACAAGCCATGCGCTTTGAACAGCTGACCAGCAAACCGGACTTGCAACAGCGATTTCCTGAGATCGGCAACGAATGGCAAGCAAGCTAAGCCGAACCAGGTGAGCAGAGGACCCAAGGAGGAAGAATGCAGTGAGCAAGCCATTAGGACTTAACCGAGTCAAACTGAATAAACAGCAGACGGATGCTCATTCAACAGACAGCAAACCCAATCAACACGATATTGCGGTGATTGGTGCTGCTTGCCGATTCGGAAGCGCAGAAAACCCGGCAGACTTTTGGCGTCTGTTGCAAGCTGGTCAAGATTGTGTGCGAGAGCTTCCCAAAGAGCGCCAGAACGATTTGATTCCATTGTTACTCGCCAAAGGGTTGACGATGGAACAAATTCAATTTCGAGAAGCTGCCTACCTGAATGAAATTGATAAATTCGATCCGCAATTCTTCGGTCTTTCTCCTAAGGAAGCCAGCCAGATGGACCCAAACCAGCGCTTATTTCTTCTGACATGCTGGGAGGCGATTGAGGACGCTGGATATGGTGGAACGATGCTCGCGGGTAGCCGTACGGGTGTATATCTGGGATTTAGCAGTGATTTTGGTGAAGAGTATAGACGAATGATTCGAGAGCTGGAACCAGATGCGCTGTCCACCTCAATCATTGGCAATATGAAATCGGTGATCGCTTCTCGCGTATCCTATCTGTTGGATCTCAAAGGTCCGAGCATGCTTGTGGATACGTCCTGCTCCTCTTCGCTGATGGCTGTTCATCTAGCATGCCAAGCGATTCGTCGAGGAGAATGTGAAATGGCGCTGGCTGGCGGTGTCAAGCTCATCTTGCTGTCTTTACAAGATGGAAGCAATGATTTGGGAATTTTATCGCAATCTGGTCGTACTCGACCTTTTGACAATGATTCAGACGGTACAGGTGTCGGTGAAGGCGTTGGCGCCGTTTTGCTGAAACCGTTGACAAAGGCTCTTGCAGACGGGGATTCGATTTATGCCGTAATCAAGGGAAGCGCCGCCAATCAAGACGGCCATTCTTTCGGGCTTACGGCGCCAAATTCATTGGCACAAGCCGAAGTGATTCAGCAGGCATGGAAAGACGCGCAGATTGATCCCGAAACCCTTACCTATATCGAGGTGCACAGCATAGGTACCAAGCTGGGTGATCCTATGGAGATGGATGGGCTGGAGAGAGCGTTTCGCCCATACACAAACCGGCGCCAATTTTGCGGGATCGGCTCTGTAAAAACGAACATCGGTCACACCGACCACGTAGCGGGGATGGCTGGTCTTTTCAAGGTGATCCTGTCTCTTAAACAAAAGCAGATACCTCCGCATTTGCACTTTCAGCGCGCGAATCGGATGATTCCTTTTGAACAATCTCCCATTTACATCCACGACACATTGACAGAGTGGGAACCAGAGCAAAGCGTGCGACGGGCTGGAATCAGTTCGTTTGGGATGAGTGGAACCAATGTGCACCTCGTAGTAGAGGAAGCACCAGGATTCAAACAGCCCCCCAAGCAAGACGAAGGGACTCAGGCTATCGCTTTATCCGCTAAAAGCAAGGAGAGCTTGCTCAGTCTGTTACTCCGTTTTCAGAAGTGGAACAGCAAGCCCGTGGATGAACTGCCGACATTGGAAAGTCTCAGCTTTACGGCAAATACGGGCCGTAGTCACTACGGCTACCGCTTGCTGCTTATTTGCAGGGACATGGACGATTTTGCCGCAAAAATCTCCAAGTTGTGCGCGAGCGACTGGACATCACTTTCTGAACCAGATATTTTCTTTGGCTGGCACAAGGTTATCTCGCAGGAAAAAGCTGATAGAGAGCCTGGGATACTGACTGAGGCAGAACAGCAAGCGATGAATAAGGATGCCAATGCTCTTTTGCAAAAGCTTTTGTTGGCGCAAAGCAAAGAGTTATCTGATCTGAAAGCGCTCGGCGAATTGTATGTGAGTGGGGCAGATGTACGCTGGAGTGCCATGTATACGTTTAAAAAGCCGCGTCGCGTGCATCTCCCTGTTTATCCGTTTGAACGTAAGCGTTGTTGGTTGGATATCTCATCTCTTCATTCTCTTGCTCTTGGCAAAGATGCCGGGAGAGAAAAAGACAATGTTGCACCGCAAATATCTGGAGAAGCGAAGCTGCCAAAAGTGGTGGTACGTGGGAGAAAACATGATACCTACACCGTTTTAGAGCAAGAGCTGGCTCACATTTGGGGATACGTTCTGGGGCTTGAAGAAGTAGATGTCCATGACAATTTTTACGATCTGGGCGGGGACTCGATCATCGCGATTCGAATGATCAGCGAAATCTCCAAGCGGATGAACCGAGAAGTAGAAGTACAAGACCTGCTTACCCATTTGACGATTTCCGATTTTGCTGCCTA
Organism: Brevibacillus sp. IT-7CA2; assembly: GCF_949767855.1. Taxonomy (NCBI): domain Bacteria; kingdom Bacillati; phylum Bacillota; class Bacilli; order Caryophanales; family Paenibacillaceae; genus Brevibacillus; species Brevibacillus sp. IT-7CA2. The sequence continues at coordinate 70,452 of NZ_CATKQT010000011.1, read as the reverse complement.
TCTTGATGCGGTTGGGCATGAAGTTGAACAGGTTGCGAAAGCAGAGGCAGCTGCTACTGCAGTCCAAACTGTTCAACAACGAAACACAAATTCATTGCATGGTACGCAAATCAAACGCAGCTCGTATGCAGATGTCAGTCAACTATCTTGGCGTCAATGGAATTGTTATGATCGCGGTCTCGCTTTATTAATGGAGGAGCAGGATGCCCATCTGATTCCGTATTTTAAGCTTTTTCTCGGGTTGAAGCGCGGCTATCAGCTCGATGCTGAGGGGTACCCCTATTCGTATCGGGAGCATGCTGAGGTTATGGGATATTTGTCGGATGAGGAGATGCTTTACAAATTTGGCTATCGGGTCAAGCTCGTGCCGGTCGCTCGTCTGGATGAATTGCATGAGTCGATCATTCACCAATTGGATCAAGGAAAGCCCGTAATGGTTGCGTTTGACGAGTACTACACCTTTTATACGCCGCAATACCAAAAGGAACATACCGATCACCTCACCGTCATCACTGGCTATGACCATGACAAGCAGGTTTATACGATCATCAATCACAATCATTTGACTCGCGGGCAAGCTCAACGAATCCAGTACGATAAATTTTCCACAACGTACCAAACGCTTGAGGAGATTTATGCAAATATAGAGCCGCATTCCCGGCTAATCATGGTGCTCGATCGCGTTACAGATGACGAAGCAATCTTGCGTGCCAGCGCAGAACAGGAGTTGCTGCGTTTACTAAAAGCGGTCGAGAGTAAACAGCAAGTTGGCCGTGAGCTTACGCTGTTGCTGTTACTTACGGAGCAGCCAGACACCTATTTTCATGAGGCCAATTTAAACGAGCTCTACGTTCAATTAGGCGGGAAAGAACTGTGGGTGGAAACATTATTGGACTGTTACATTCCACAGGCGGATCAGTCTGTACGCGAACTGGCGGAGGAGATTTTGCAGACATCCAATAACGTGGTGAATCGCTATGCCCTTAGCTTATACAAAGAAAAAATGTTGAAGCGTTCCGATATGGAAGCTGCTGTCGATAAGTTGAGGTCTCTCACTAGTCAATTTCTGCAACAAGTATTTGCCTTGCGAGAACGTGATTCGGATATCCGATAGTCGCATGTGTTTACCAATACGATAGACAGGAAGGAGAGTGCTCATGTCACTCACCGAGATTCAACCGAGCAAGCATCCGAACCTGGATTGCATCGGCGCTTCTATCTACACGGTTCTGAAATACCTGAACTTTTCCGCCTTGGAAACAGCTTGGAAGCAGTGCGGTGCCATCTATCTGAAAACGCAGGATTCTCCTTATGGAGATGTAAACGGTCAATACATGAGAACAGTCGCAGAGCTTATGTGGATTCACAATATCTGCGTTGAAGGACGGGCTGAACCTGAAGACGACCTGTTTTTGGCAAATATTCAAGAACGTTTGGAACGGGAGATACCGACAATCGTCCTCTGCAATATGGCAGAACTCCCGTACAACCCTTATTATCAGGACCTGCCTGAAATGCATAGCATCATTGTCACAGGAAGAGAAGATAATCAGCTTCTGATTGTAGATGATTACTACCGCTACAAAGGTCTGTTGCCCATCGAGCAATTTTTACAGGCGAGTAACTCTTCCTATCGGGATGCAGGCACAGGTGAATGGTATCCACTCCACAATCGTTCATTTGAATTGGTCCTTTCAGATTCCCTGCATCCGACGCCCGATCATTTGCTGGAAGCGGTCAGGAGCAATCTTAGCGTACTAGAGGGTCGTTGCGACATAAGTCAAATCAAGCGGGAGTTGGATATACCCGATGAAGTCAACGTCGAGGTTGGGCTGAAATCCCTTGATCCTTTTCTCAAAGACGTAGAGGCTTTTCTCGCTAGCGGAGTGGAGATTACAGACGATCATCTCGATATCCTTAACCACAGCTTGATCAGCATGGCACAAACACGTGCGATGTATGCCAATGTCCTGCAGGCGATCAGTGAGAAGTACGAAAACTTTGCAGATCTTGCCGAGCAGTATCGCAGTATCGGACATCAATGGAAAATTACGACCAATATGATTCTTAAGGCGTTTGACAGTAATCGCAGTGACATGGTTCATCGCGTTCTGCAAAAAATCAGCAGCATAAAATCGCAGGAATTTGAGGCGGTCGTCAAAACAAGAGAAGTACTGGAACGGGTTGGCGTTGTTGTGTAAGCATCTACCACTTGGAGGGACTCCTATGGAAAGGGAAAACGAAGTATACGAGACGCTCCTCCGGTTGTTTTCTGAGTACGTGAACGAAAGCGGAGAACTTACGGAGTACATTGATTCATTGACCTTTATCAAGTCGGTCGTAAAGGTTGAAAAAGAGTTTGGCATTGAATTCGATGATGACATGCTCCATTTGGAAAGCTTTCAAGATATGAAAACGTTGGCAAGTTACATCCAGCAAAAAATGGATGCAAAATCTGCCTGATCGAAGGGCCAAGATGTATACGGTCGATTGGACGAAGACGGGAAAAATCGGGAGTGAGGGCTCAATATGCTAACGAAAATGATGGCCATAAGTCAGATGATTGGCAATACGCCTTTAAACAAACTTGAGCATGAGCACATCAATCTGTTTTGCAAGCTCGAATACAACAACCTCATGGGAAGTGTAAAAGTGAGGCCGGCCTTTTACATATTACAGGAGGCGATCAAAAGAGGAGAGATCACACAGGAAACTACTGTAATCGAGTCTTCTTCGGGAAACTTTGCTATTGCTTTGGCGACGTTATGCAAGCGACTCGGAATTAAATTTATTCCAGTCATCGATCCAAACATTAATCCCGTCTATGAGAACTTGCTCAGGGTAATTTCCCATGAGGTCGTAAAAGTAACGGACCGTGACGAGACAGGAGGATTTCTCTTAACGCGGATCCAAACGGTCAATCGCCTGCTGAATGAGACGAATAACTCGTTTTGGACCAATCAGTACGGAAATCCGGATAGCGCTCGAGCCCATTACTTCGGACTGGGAGCCGAGATCGCAGACAGCTTCGAGACATTGGACTATGCTTTTATCGGCGTTAGCTCTGGCGGCACGATTACGGGAATTTCGCAGCGATTGAAGGAACGTTTTCCTGACATAAAAATCATTGCTGTCGATACGGTAGGATCAGTGATTTTTGGACAAGAGCCACAAAAACGATACATCCCTGGAATTGGATCGAGCATGCGGCCAGACATACTCAAGGGCGCGATTATTGATGAGGTCGTTCATGTTTCGGAGGAGGACACAGTCGAGGCTTGCTATCAGCTGTACACTGAGCATGGCATTTTTGCTGGAGGATCTTCTGGGACTTCCTACTGGGCGATTAAAAACTATTTCAAAGATCAAAAACACGTAGTCAAGCCAAATGTTGTCTTTTTATGTCCAGATGGTGGTATGCCATATGTCAATACCGTATACAACCAGGAATGGGTTCAGTGGTTGCATCAGCAAAAGCATTCTTTCGTTGGCAATTAAGTAGTGTTCAATCAAATTTACTACGATAAGCAGGGTGGGATGTACGATGTTATATCTAAATACGAGTGATATTGAAAAGGTCGGCAAGAATTGGAAGGAAACCATTGATGTCATTGAACATGCTGTGCATTCCTTACAAAAGGAAGATTACGCACAGCCGATTAAACCATACTTGCGATATCATGACGTGTCAAACCGCATTATTGCCATGCCAGCATTTGTAGGCGGAGATACTTACATGGCGGGAATCAAATGGATTGCCAGTTTCCCGAAAAACCTCCAAGAGGGTATCCAACGCGCGCATTCGATTACCATCCTGAACGAAGCCAGAACAGGTAAGCCTGTGGCAACGATTAATACGGCCCTGGTCAGCGGCATTCGAACTGCTTCTGTTTCCGGTCTTCTCCTCAAGCATTACGAACAAGTGCGTCCCCTGCAAAATGTAACGGTCGGAATTATCGGATTTGGTCCGATTGGCAGACTTCATCTGCAAATGGTAACTGCCTTGTTAGGAGAGAAGATCGACAAGGTAGTTCTCTATGACATTGCGGGTATCCAGCAGGAGCATATTCCAGCTGAGATAAAAGAGAAAACGGTTATCGCGCAAACGTGGGAAGAAGCATACTGCGAGGCAGATGTGTTCATCACGTGTACGGTATCACCGCATGGTTTTATTGACAAGCAACCAAAACGTCATTCTTTGTTGTTAAATGTGTCGTTACGCGATTTTACACCAAAAATTCTCGACTATACCCGCTCCATTATCGTAGATGACTGGATCGAAGTTTGCCGTGAAAACACAGACATCGAGATCATGCATCTGGAGAGAGGCTTGCAAAAAGAAGATACCAAGTCCATCACAGATATCGTTTGCCTTGACCAGATGAAAGAGTTTCCACAAGATGAGCCCATCATGTTTAATCCGATGGGGATGGCGATTTTTGATATCGCCATTGCTGCCTACTATTACAAACAAGCACTCTCGCAGGGGATCGGAACTCACTTGCAAGACTAACTGGAGGTTACCATTTTGTACGATGTGCTGGCAAATCTAAAACTGGTAGAGTCATCTCGTATTTGTTTGCACGAGTCACATGAAAACAAGCGACTTCACAAGACCAGACAGATCATTGAGGAGGAAGGGATTTTGCGCCATCCTCCGCTGGCAATTCTCATGCAAAACGGCCAGTATTTGATCATTGATGGGGCACATCGGACCTTTGCTCTTCAAGAGCTTGGGTGCAAACATATCCCCGTACAGGTAGTGGAGCATGAGGATTTTCACTTGGATATGTGGGATCATATCGTGCCAGTCGCTGCATGGTTGCAATCAGTGGAGCAGGATTCTGTGTTTCGGTGGGAAACAGATCGCTTACGAGAAACGCCTGTGGCAGAAATGAAGATAGGGAACAAGGAACGCTTCTATCTGTATCCAAAGGAGAATCGGCAGGATGATGAGTGGCGAATGACGCTATGGCGTCAATTAGTGGACAGTTACAACTATAGCCACCCGGTGCATCGTCTGCCCACTGGGATGCTCGAATGGCCAGAAACAGGAGCCGCCTTGATACGGTTCCCGCCAATCAGTCTGGCGGAATTGGAGCGTATCGTATCGGAAGGTCATGTTTTGCCTGCGGGTGTTACCCGTTTTGAAATAGAGGGGCGTCTATTAAACTTGTGTATTCCGATTAGCCTATTGAAACAGGAGCAAATCGAGCTAGAACAGTGGGAGCGATTGGTTAAAAAATGGAGAGAAACCTTGCGCCTCTACTCGAAACCCGTGTATATGTGCGATGCGTAATAAGAAACCGTGGCGAGTTTGATTCGCCACGGTTTCTATCCAATCCCAATTACATCACGTACTGGTTGCGGTCTTTCCCACAGACGCAGTGCCTAAAAAGGAGTGGATCATTCTGCAAAAAATCATAGATAAGTCGATACGAAAACTAGCATTCTTGCTGATGTGTCTGGTTCTCGTACTTTCCGGAAGTATGCCCGTGTACGCCGAAACGAGCGTTCGACAGGATACGGAAATCGCAACAGCAATTGAACAGCTGGTCAATAAAACCATGGAGTCGGAAAAAATCCCGGGTGCAGCCGTTGTGGTCGTCAAAGAGGGGAAAACCATTTATAAGCAATCGTTTGGTTTCTCTGACACCCAGAAGCAAGAGCCGGTTACTGCTGACACATTGTTTGAAATCGGATCGAACTCCAAAGCGTTTACGGCGCTAGCCGTTCACCAGCTTGTCGAGCAAAAACGACTTTCGCTGGACGACCCGGTTCAGAACTATATCCCGTGGTTTCGTGTTACCTATCAAGGACAACAGGAAACGATTCTGATTAAGCATTTGCTGTATCATACTAGCGGGATTCCTTTTGAAAGCATTGGTTCCATCCCTATTTCCTCCAGTGAGAATGCGATCGAAGAAACTGTGCGAGCGATCAATCATTCTGAACTGGTTCGCAAGCCAGGGACCGAGTATGAATACGCCACCATTAACTACGATATCTTGGGCTATGTGGTCGAGAAAATCACCGGAGAGTCCTATGAGCAGTATGTGCAGCAACAAGTCATTGCCAAATTGGGGCTAACCGATACCTTTTTGAAGGCACAGGCACCCGTGGAGGAGATGGCAAGAGGGCACAAAATCGAGTTCTTTTCCCCACGTGTGTATGATGCACCGGAATATCGTGGAAATACGCCAGCGGGTTATGTCGTGTCCAATATAAATGATATGGAACGATGGTTGCAGATTCAGTTGGGGTTGGAGGCATCTGCGTTTCGTCCCGAACTGGTGCGTGCTTCCCATCTTCCTGATCGTTCGGTAGCTCCTGCTGCAGACGGTTTCTCGTATGCGTCAGGCTGGATGATATATCAGGATGGTGGAGGGCAAATTTCGCACGGCGGCAATAACCCTGCATTTTCTTCGTACATGGTATTTCGTCCAGAGGAAAAGCTAGGCGCCGTCGTTTTGACCAATATCGATTCGTTGAACGCATTTGTTATCGCAGAAGGGGCCGTCAATCTCGCACTAGGGAAAGAAGCTCCCGTAGTCGTGTCTGACACCAATCTTCAAGCGGATCGTATGGCAAGCATTTCTCTCGTGATCCTTGGTATCCTTTTGTTGTTACTTGGTGGGGGGATCGTGCAGATTTTCGTGCAAGTCTATCGAGGTGAACGAAAACTCTCCGCGAATGCGGGGCGAATCTGTTTTGCATCCTTTGTTGCATTTGTTGTCATGGGAGGTGTTTTGACAGCCGCCTTATACTATTTGCCGGATGTTTTTTTTATGGGCTTACCATGGGCGTTCATCGAGGTCTGGCTTCCGATCACCATTTTTTACGCCATGTACGCATTGGTGGCAGGACTCGCTCTGTTTAATGTCTACATCACACTCATCCGCTTGTTCCCGAAATCGCAAGAAACATCCATGACGTCTATTGTCATACAGGGACTTATTAGCGGATTTGGGAATGCGCTGATTATTTTTATGATCAATCTGGCGCTCACTTCTACGAACAAATTTCATGCAGCCATTTTCCTGTATTTTCTCCTGGGTATCTTGTTATATATCGTCGGGGAGAAAATGATGCGTAGCCGACTGATTGTGATCACAAATGAAATCGTATACGAAAAAAGAATGGAACTGATCCGCAAAATTTTTCGGACCCCTTATCAAAAGTACGAGACACTTGATAACGGTGAAATTTATGCGGGGTTAAATAACGATACGGAAACGATCAGTACATTCGCCAATAGTGTCGTTGTGGCATTGACGAGTGCGGTTACACTCGTGTTTTGCTTCATTTATCTGGGCTCGCTGGATCTATACGGATTTTTGTTTTGTCTGGCTGTCATTTTTTTGGCTGTAGGCTTGTATACGCTGGCAGGTCGCTTTGCAAACAAAGTATGGGAGGAAACCAGAGACATCCAAAATGTATTTTTCTCCTATATTACCGATATGATCGGAGGCTTCAAGGAGCTGTATCTGACGCAGGCACAACGAAAAGAATTCGAAGAAGACATGGAAAGAAGCTGCTCGGATTATCGACATAAGAAATCAGCTGGCCAATTTAAATTTGTGAACGTGTATTTGATTGGGGAATTGCTTTTCGTTGTGGTAATCGGCACGGTTGCCTTTTTATTCCCGGTTCTTTTCCCTTCGCTTCAAAAAGAGATGCTGATTAGTTATGTGTTTGTCTTTCTGTATATGACTGGGCCTGTTCACGGTATTTTGAATGCAGTACCGGAGCTGATTCGGATCAAGATCAGCTGGCAGCGACTGAATGCGTTGCTGGATTCGTTATCAGTGGAAACGAGAAGAGAAGAGGAAAGCTTGGTTGAGCGGAGCTCGCAAGACTTTGAGTCATTTTCAACTGAACAGGTGCGTTTCCGATACAAAAACAAGGAGGGCGAAGAGTTTTCCGTAGGGCCGCTGGACTTCTCCTGCCAAAAAGGGGAAATCGTCTTCATTGTTGGTGGTAACGGTAGCGGGAAGTCAACGTTTGCCAAGCTGATTACCGGATTGTATGAGCAGGATGAGGGCGAGTTTTTCATGAACGGCCAAAAAGTGAATGCTGATCAACGCTGCGAATTCTTCTCCGCGATCTTCAGTGATTTCTACCTGTTTGAGAAGATGTATGGAATCGATTACCAAGCGAAGCAAGAGGAAGTGAGCAAATATTTAGAGGTGCTTCGCATCGCTGACAAAGTAGAAGTGGATGAAACGGGAACGTTTAGCACGACAAAGCTGTCTACGGGTCAGCGTAAGCGTCTTGCCTTAATGCTCAGTCTGGTAAGAAACCGGCCTATTTTCCTCTTCGACGAGTGGGCAGCGGACCAAGATCCTGAGTATCGTCAATTCTTTTACGAATCCTTGCTGCCAGAAATGAAAAGACAGGGCAAATGTGTAATTGCGATCACACACGACGATCGCTACTTCCATCTTGCTGATCAGGTAGTGAAAATGGAGAGTGGGCGAATTATTTCGCAGCAAACGTTTGCGCATGCCTGATGGAAAAGCACGATTGGAATCGAAACTTTTGAGTGGTTCATGAGTATTTTCATGTAGGTAAACCCGAAGGAGGGTGTGCGATGAAGGAAATGAACTACGGTCATTAACTTCCCAAAAAGGAGGTTAGTGATGAGTAGAAGTTATAAGAAATTCCCGGTTGTAAAAGACAAGAGTGGGACAGCTAAAAAGTTCGCAAAACGGTTAGCAAGTAAGGCTGTAAGAAGATACAGCTCTGGCATTCATGCGGGACGTATGTATCGGAAAATTTTTTGCTCATGGGTGATTAATGATTACTGGTTTTACAAGTCATTTCGAGAGGCTATTCGAGCGTGGGAGACAAGCAATGTCCCTAAGGTGAAGGCGAAGACGAGAAAACAAATCATCAACGAATGGGCGAAATATTACTACCGAAAATAGAAGAATCACGGGTGTACAGGGAAGTTACACCAAACAAAGAGTCCTTCCATGGTAATTGGGGAAGGACTTTTTATTTGTACCATTCCCGCAGGATTCTCAGTCTTGTGAGTTGAATAAACCAATGAGCTCTCATGATAATCCGTTTTAACAAGCCCGGCTCTCTTAGCCTGTACATCCATTTCAACATGGATCGCCTTCCTTTTGAAACGATTGTTTCGAAATGACACAATGAAAAAATGGAATCGGAGGATTGACATGAGAACCATACCACTCGGCACGAGCAAGTTAGAAGTACCAGTCATCGCAATTGGGTGCATGAGGATTGGGTCACTAGACAAGCTGCAAGCGGAGCGATTCGTACAGACAGCGCTTGAAGAAGGGGCGAACTTCTTCGACCATGCAGATATTTATGGAAAAGGCAGATGTGAGGAAGTATTTGCAGAAGCGATTCAGATGAGCCCTAGCGTTCGCGAGCGTATCCTTTTGCAATCGAAATGTGGCATTCGTCCTGGCATGTTCGACTTTTCCAAAGAGCATATTTTGAATGCAGTGGATGGCATTCTAAAACGACTAAAAACTGAATATTTGGATGTATTGCTGCTGCATCGCCCAGACACGCTTGTCGAGCCGGAAGAAGTAGCGGAAGCGTTCGATCTTCTGGAAAGCACGGGTAAAGTGCGCCACTTTGGCGTCTCCAATCAAAATCCGATGCAGATCCAGCTCTTAAACAAATATTTGAAGCAACCAATCGTCGCTAACCAGTTGCAGCTCAGCATTATGAACGCGACGATGATTTCGCAAGGCTTCAACGTCAATATGGAGAACAATTCGGCTGTGAACCGCGATGGGAGTGTACTTGACTTTTGCAGGCTGCATGATATTACGATTCAGCCTTGGTCGCCGTTCCAATATGGATTTTTCGAAGGATCTTTCGTTGGGAACGAGAAATTTCCTGAGTTGAACAAAAAAATCGATGAAATGGCAGCTAAATATGAAGTGTCCAACACGACAATCGCCATCGCTTGGCTACTACGGCACCCGGCGAACATGCAACCAGTCATTGGCACGACGAATATCGACCGAATGAAAGAGTGCGTGAAAGCAGCTCATATTCGCTTGACGCGAGAAGAGTGGTATGACATCTATCGTTCTGCCGGAAATGTGTTGCCTTAACTGATTCCGTTTACGAAAATACCTGATCGATCTTGGCTCTGTCATAGTCTAATATCCAATGCGAATAGCTTTCATATATCCCTCTGATTGTTTCAGGAGAAGTGGCTACTAAATCACAGCCTCGATCGTCATAAATGTGAAAGATGGTATGTTTGCTGGTATTGATAAAATATACCCGATGAAAAATACGTGGCTTTAATCCCATATCCTGACGGCAGATTGCTTTTATCATTGGAACATATGCAAAGTCGGATGTCTTGCACTTCAAGAAGAACCGATGCGTTAGATAGGCTTCATTCTCATCGTCTTCTGGAAAAACATAAGGGATGGTGTGTTGTTGCAGCTTATACAAAAGTGATTTTTTCTTCACATACTTGGAAAAGACGTTCAATTTACGTTTGAAAGCTCCGCCGTCTCCAAAATCGTTAACATCCACTACGATATAGATGTCATCGTTAGGTGCATGTAAAGTCTTACATAAAGTAATCGCTCGCGTATAAACCCCTTGTAAATAGGGGCAATTTTCATAAACATGATGGTAATCGTAGTTCACACCTAGCTCAAAACGGATTCCAATATCCCAGCTATAAAACAAAGGTGGTCTAAGCATTAACGCTGGAAATGTATGATGTAAATACTTGTGTAACGCCATCAAAGCACCTCGCTCTACTAGAATCATTCGGAGAAAATAAATAGGAGAGAACAGAGACTCTCCTACCAGCCATTGAATGATTTTTCCTATTCCTGTAAAAAATCTTTTTGTTTCCATTCTTTGTATAGAGTAAGGTCGCTGCTCACTTGTCGAAACACCAATCCAATGATTGTCGCGTCATCTAGTAAACCAACAACAGGAATAAAATCTGTGATGGCGTCTACAGGTGAAACAAAGTACAAAATCCCGCCGATAATCATCAAGATGGATTTAACAGGGATTGTTCGGTATTTTCCACTCGTCCAATCACCGAAAATACTAAAAAGTAGCTGTAAATTCTCCCAAACATCTCCGATCGCTTTTTTATCTGCTTTTTTCATTGCTTTTTTTAGGAGATTAGATGCTTTTTCTTTATCGTTCAGATATTCAGAGGCTTTTGATTCGTAATTTTTAAGAAACCTCTTTTCATGTTTAGCCATAGGACCCCCTATGTTTCGTCGAAGCCAAAAAGGGCGAGAAAACGCTCATTTTTGGCTTCGGTGTTATTTAAACCACTTGTACATCCCTACAGAACGAGGAGCCGTATAGGCAAACCCGAACTGTTCGTATAGTTTATCCGCAGGAACATCAGCGATCAGGCTCACATAGGCGGTCTTGGGAGCGTTTTTATCTAAATAGTCCATGAGGTGCTGCATGATGACCTTTCCGAGTCCCTTTTTCTGGTGTTCCGGAACTACGGCAATGTCCACAATTTGATAAAAACAGCCACCGTCACCGATGATTCTTCCCATTCCAATCGCGGTTTCTTCATGAAAAAGGGTGACTGCAAACACTGTATTCTTCAATCCGATCTCTGCTGCTTCTCTAGCTTTTTCACTTAAACCAGCCTGTTTCCGCAATCTTACGTAATCTTCGACGCTAGGAGTATTTTCGTAAACCGTATAGTTCTCAAAAAGAGGGGTAGTCATGATTTACTCCTTTTACATCTAAATTTTCGCTACAGCGAGAGCTTATCATTTATTTTGCTCGTAGAAAAGTAGCGTTTAGGATGTAAGAGTGCTTCCAAGCAATTACACCAAGATGATTTTCCCCGTACGATGACAGCTCTCCGCAAATTGCACCGCCTCTATTACATCATGCAAAGCAAATTTCTCTCCAGGCTCTTCTAAAAGGAGCTTCCCATTCTGAACGAGCTCGATGACTTTCTCAAACGTTTCGTGCCAGGTAGACACGGATACGCGTTGATTCCAATGGCGCAATAAAAACAATTGAGGGAGAACGCCAAGCTCTTTCGAGATGATCGACCAATCCACTTGAACTCCAGATAAAAGGCCTAACGACAAGAAAATCCCGCCAGCACGTGTAGACTTCGCCAGTTCTAAACCATCTGAACCGCCAATGGAATCAATAGACGCATGAGCACCTTGTCCGTTCGTTACACTCATGATGGCATCATAAGTCGACACACATGAACTGTCGATGACCTGCCACGCCCCGAGTTGCATCAACTCCTCGGTATATCTTGCGTTTCGGACGATGGCGATCACCCTAAAATCGAAAAGAGCGGACAGCTGAATAAACAAGCGACCAATGGCTGAGTTGGCTGCATTGACTAGCAAAACCTGATGAGAAGACAGTTGTAGAGTCTCATTGCAGATGACCCACGCAGTGATGGGGTTGATGTACAACCGACTGGCGATATCATCTTGGATCGAATCGGGAACCGCAATGGCTAGCTCTGCTGTCGTTTTTACGTATTCTTGCCACGTACCCTCACCGCGCAAAGGCAGAACACGTTTACCGATAAGAGAGCGGGGAGCCAAAGGACCTGTATCAATAACGGTACCAACCCCCTCATAGCCAGGAATGGCGGGAAGGTTGATGCGATGCTTGTACGCACCACGAATCGGGATGACATCAGAAGGATTTATAGGACGTGCGCTCATTTTCACCAAAATTTCACCTTGCTTCAGAGGCTCAATCAACCGCTGTTCAATCTTCAATACTTCATGGGGTTCTCCAAATTGAGCGTATCGAACTGTTTGTGCATACATGGTTGTGCACTCCTAACTTTGTCAGCCATAACCGAATGAAAGATAGTTCTTCGTCATTGCGTATGGGATCGGAATGTCTTTATCTTAGGTATAAAAAATATACGCCGTCAATCAAAACGAGAACTATGGAAACAACAGTAAACCAGATGGGGGTATTTTTCATGAGATAGGGCTCACTTTCCCTTGCGGAATGTTAGCTATTCAGGACAATCAAGAAAAATAAGACCGCTCCTAAAAATCCCGTGATGGCTGCAGACATAAGATATTGATTCGGGTTATGGATGACTTGTCGCATCTTCAAAATTATACCAATATTTCAATGAAGAAACAATTTGACATAAAAAGCGATTGATAAATGAAAAAAGAGCGCATCTGCGCTCTTTCGAATCATGTTTCTGCTCGTGGTGCACTTTCAAAGCCTACTTTTTTATGCGTGCCATCACAGAACGGTTTCTTCTCGGATTGACCGCATCGACAGAGTGAAAAAGATGAACCGACTTCATACTTGTCACCTGCTCCATCCAGCAATTCAACTGCACCCGTAACACGAATTGATCCATTGTCGTTAATCTTGATGGTCACTTTTTCTTGATCCACATGTCATCCCTCCTTTTTTACTATCTTTACCTATTATGATTTCAAGCAGAAGGGTATGTAGTAAATAATTGCTGCACTAGATGGGAAGAGCCTGCCGTTGCGATAGTGAACTTGCTGGCAGAACATGACGAATTCGTGTTAAAATCAGGACAAGGTACGGTTATTTTTAGCAGGGAAAGGGTTTTGTCTCATGACGATTTCAATGGATGACTTAGAGCAATCCTGCTGGGAATGCAAAGGCAAGGGGATTCTTGTGAATGAAAACAAGCAAGAGGAATCATGCCCCAAATGCCAAGGTAAGGGAGCGATTCTTACCGCCCAAGGTCAGACCCTCCTACACTTTATAAAAAAGCACTTGTAAACGAACGAGCTTGAAGAAAAAGCGGGAGGCCGTCAGATCCTCACCTGGTTACGGGTGGGAACTGGCGGCCTTTTTAGCGAGCCATAGATATTAAATCGACGTAGCATGATTCGGCTGTTTTTTGCTACCACTCTGGCGACCGATAAGCAAGAAAACAAGGAGTAAGACAAACGGAATCACTACAGTAGTCGTGTCACCGTGTAAAAGAAGAGTGATTGTAGCACCAAGCATAATCACTGCGAGCGTATAAGCGGCGTAACGTGTATACTTTTTCATCAGTAAGCCCAATCCGCCGAGCACTTCGCCTAAACCGATTACAACTTGGAACCAATGGGGAAACCCGAATGCTTGGAAAGCGAGTGTTGTTTCTGGATGCCCAATCAGCTTATAAATACCAGATGAAAAAAACATCAAGCACAACCCTACGATCAATACCCATTTTGCGAAAATACGCAGACCTATCATACCGAAAGCCTCCAATCGTTTTGTTGATGGATTTTAGTATAAACGGTCTATTATGACATCTTTTGTCATATAGCAATGACTGAACGATCTGTAAAGGATGCAAGATATTGCAAAAGAAGAAGTAATTGATTATTTTAAACTAAAATTATGATGATAGTGGGGAGGATTAACCTTGAAGGTTTTAGTAGTTGAAGATGACAAGACCATTGCAGATGGTTTGCACTATTCGCTTTCCAGTGAGGGTTATGAAGTAGTTCTTTGTGAAGGGAAACAAACTGCAATTGAAACAATCAAGCAACAACGTTTTGATATTTATTTACTGGATCTAACTTTGCCAGATGGAAATGGCTATGAGATTTGCGAATATGTAAAAGAAAATCAGGATGCACCTGTCATCTTCTTGACGGCGTGTGATGATGAAATCAATGTGGTTCGGGGGTTAGATATGGGAGCGGACGACTATATCACAAAGCCGTTTCGTATCCGGGAGCTGATTAGCCGAATGAAGTCATCCCTTAGGCACTACCAAAAAGAACCCACCCCGACTGACAAAGTGAAGATTGGAAATGTTGTCGTAAATACAAAACTGGCTAAAGTGTACAAAGGAACCGAGGAAGTGATGCTGACTGCTTTAGAATACCGTTTGCTGTTGGCATTCATAAATAGTAGAGGGCAAGTTCTGTCCAGAAATCAGTTGTTAGAGGGCATTTGGGATCTAGATGGTAACTTTATCAATGACAATACCCTTTCTGTCTACATTAAGCGGCTTCGAGAAAAGTTGGAGGATGATAGCCAGAATCCCAAAGTGATAGAAACCGTACGCGGACTTGGCTATCGAATGAGTGAAAATCATGCTTAAAAACAAAGAAATACAGAAGTTATGTATGTATAGCGTGGTTATTTCCATCATTGGGATCACAATTCTTTGGATAATCGATTGGAAAGCGGGGATTGTGGCGATTGCCATGGTATTTCTGCTCCTTTCCTGTTTTTTCCTGTTTACCCGAAAACGTTATCAGGACATCAGTAAGCTCGCTTATTATTTGGCTTCTGTATATTCAGGCCAACCCACGATGGATATTAGGGATAACGTTGAGGGTGAATTGAGCATTCTGAAAAATGATATTTATAAAGTTACATTAACGTTGTCCGAGCAGTCTACTCTTCTGAAAAAGGACAAACAATACTTGGCAGATACTCTTTCGAACATCTCCCATCAACTAAAAACGCCACTTGCCTCCATGTTTGTCATGGCTGATTTGTTAAACAACCCTAGTCTGCCAAAAGACAAGAGGGATGAGTTCTTGGGCAAGATTATCAATCAGTTGAAGCGTATTGAATGGCTCGTGACTTCATTGCTCAAGCTGTCCAAAATCGAAGTGCAGAGCGTTATTTTCAAGAAGGAATTCGTATCTGTCAAAAAAATGATAAACAAGGCATTAGAACCACTCCTTGTCCCCATAGAATTAAAAAATCAGGAGCTTTCTTTTTCCTGTAAAGAAGACCTTTTCGTGTATGGAGATGAAAACTGGACGGTAGAAGCCATTTTGAACGTAATTAAAAACGGGATTGAGCATACGCCGGTCGGGGGACGTATTACTATTTCGTGTGAGGAAACAGCATTGTATACACAAATTGTCATTGCCGACAGTGGCAAGGGGATTAGCCCGGAAGATGCTCCACACATTTTTGAACGTTTTTATAAAGGGAAGAATGCTGGAGCGGATAGTATTGGAATAGGGCTAGCCATGTCTAAAACAATCTTGCAAAGTCAAAACGCCGATGTGTTTATGGAAAGCCAGATTGGTGTAGGAACAACATTCAAAATCAAATTCTACAAGCAAATGATTTAGATGACAAAATTGTAAGATTGAATGTCACCGACGAGACATCTTTGGCAGCTATTCTATACGTAATAACGAATCTAGGAGGATCATGATGGAGATTTTACGAGTAGAGAACCTGTCAAAGACGTACGGTGATGGCGAAACAGCTGTTACTGCACTGAACGATATCTCGTTTTCCGTACAAAAAGGGGAGTTTGTGGCGATCATTGGACCATCTGGTTCAGGTAAGTCTACCCTTCTGCATATTCTGGGGGGCGTTGATACGCCCACATCCGGTAAGGTGATTGTTGACCAGACTGATATATACGCGATGGATGAAACGGCACTGGCCATCTTCAGACGCAGACAGATTGGACTTATCTATCAATTCTACAATCTAATCCCTGTCCTTACTGTAGAGGAAAATATTACCTTACCATTGCTGTTGGACGGTAGAGAAGTAAATCAAGAAATCTTTTCCGGTATCGTAGAGACTCTAGGTCTTCAACAGCGATTAAAGCATCTGCCAAACCAGCTTTCTGGAGGTCAGCAGCAGCGTGCGTCCATTGGCCGTGCCTTGATTAGCAGTCCCGCCATTGTATTGGCTGACGAGCCTACGGGGAATCTAGACAGCAAAAACAGTGCTGAGATTGTGAAGCTCTTGAAAAAACTACACAAAGAACGGCATCAAACCCTGATTGTTATTACACATGACGAAAACATTGCCTTACAAGCGGACCGTATTATTGGCATTTCGGATGGCAGGATTTCTAGAGATGAGGTGATCCGGCGATGAATATCGTAAATCAGCTCACATTACGCTATATGAAGCAGAATAAGAGCCGTACCCTTGTTACAATCATTGGGGTTGTCATTTCTGTCGCAATGCTTACAGCAGTATTTTCGATTAGTAGTTCTTTCATGGATATGATGCAGAGAAACGCGATTGCCTACTCTGGTAAATGGCAGGCAGCTTTTCTTGATGTTGCAGGAGAAGATGTTGCGGTTATTACAAATACAGAAGCGATTGAAAGATACGACATTGACCAGAAGCTCGGATTTGCACGACTTTCTAACTCTCCAAACAGCGTGAAGCCCTATTTGTATATTACTGGACACAGTAATCACGATGTAATAGGGGTGAGCCTAATTGATGGGCGTTTGCCTCAGAATGAAAATGAACTGGCACTTTCATCGCAGTATCTTCGAACCGCTGGTGTAAGCTTGAAGGTTGGAGAGGTAGTCACATTAAATTTTGGTAAACGTAGCTTGAATGTGGATGGGAAGAGCGAGACGTTGGGCAACAATGATGTCTACCAATCAAAGGAAGTCTTTACGCCTACAAAGACGAAAACATACACGATTACCGGGATTGTTCAAGCACCAGATAAAGAGCAGGAAGTAATGGCTGCATACCGTGCATTTAGTGGTCTTTCCGAGGGTGATTTAGCGGAGGGTTCTCCCTATACGGTAAGTGTTGAATATAAGGATTTTAAAGGTTTAGGGAATGACATTTACGAAACGAGTGACACGATTGCTAGTAAGGTAAGCGGAGTAAAGGATCAAGTTAAATCGAATGGAGTAAAAATCAAGTACAATCGGGACCTGTTGCTTTATTCCGGGATTTCGAATGATTCCCACTTTCTTAACACGATGTATCTGGCAGTTCTTACCGTTGGAATTATCATTCTGATTGGATCTGTCTCACTAATCTACAACGCGTTTGCGATCTCGCTTTCAGAGCGTAGTCGAACTTTAGGGATGTTATCTAGCGTAGGGGCGACTAAACAACAAAAAAGGGCTTCTGTATTTTTTGAAGCTGCTGTGATCGGGGTCATAGCTATTCCAGCTGGGTTGTTTTTTGGGTCCATTGGCATTGGTGTTACTCTCCATTTGCTCAGCCCATTCATTCAAAAAATGTTTGTAGTTAGTGAACCGATGCGATTGGTGATAGAGCCGTACAGTATGATTGCTGTCATTTTGTTTTCCATTTTGACACTGCTCATTTCTGCATGGTTTCCAGCAATGAGGGCATCGAGAATTACGCCGATAACTGCGATCCGCCAGACAAAGGATATCGAAATAAAAGAAAAAGAAGTTCGTACATCCCAAATGACCCGTAAGTTGTTTGGATATGAAGCGGAACTAGGATTAAAAAATCTGAAAAGGAATAAACACCACTATCGCTCAACTGTCTTTTCTCTTGCGATCAGTGTAATCTTGTACCTAGCAGCTTCTTCCTTTTCGTTGTATATGGATAAGTCCTATAATATGGCACAAGCACCGCTACCATATGATCTGTCAGTATACGCAAGGGGAGCCGATCTGGAAAGGGTAAGGTCATTAACAATTGAATTGATGTCTGTCCAAAACGCAACAACAAAAGTGAAGACCCAAAATATCGGTGCTGATCTATTCCTCAACGAAAACGAGGTTACCACAGACATCTCCAGTCGCCATACTCTTAATCCAGATGGGAAATACTTCATGTCTGCAAACATTGTTTCTCTTGATGAAGCCTCTTTTGCAGCGTACCTGCAATCTGCGGGGATTGATACAAAGAAATTGGAAGGTGACGAGATTTCTGCAATACTTGTCAATCAGTTCACCTTGAAGGAAAAACATAATTTTACAGATATCTCTCAACTCACAGTCCAAGAGGGATCAGAACTACCTCTCACTTTGATTGAAGGAGCTAAAGTCCGAATTGCTTCTATCACGGATAAACGTCCACCTTTTATGCTACGCTACCAGGAAGATGCTTTTATGGTGACATTTGTTGTTTCTGAACGAGGCTTTGACAAGCTACGAGAACGAGGTAACGCTATGCTGTCTGAGCAAGTTACCAGCGAGGTTCAATTTACAACAGAGCAGTCTGCGGCATTGGAAAATGAAATAAACCAGATTATTAACGAATATCCAGATGTACATGTCTATACTACCAATCTGATTGAGGAGCGTCAGGATGCAATGAATCGCGCCACAGTCACATCCGTATTCCTTTATGGGTTTGTGGTTCTCATCGGACTCATTTGTATGGCAAATATTATCAACACGATTTCGACAGGGATGGCCTTGAGAAAACGTGAGTTTGCGATGTTGGCTTCCATTGGCATGACGCCAAAGGGCATGAAGAAAATGCTACGCTTCGAAGGATTCTTTTATGGAATGAAGTCGCTTATTTACGGTTTACCGATTAGTTTATGTGTGATGTTTTTCATCTACATGAGCCTTAGCCGTAATTTTGAATTTGCTTTTACGGTGCCTTGGGCGGATCTCATAATTGCAGGGATAGGTGTATTTTTCATTGTGGGTACATCAATCCTCTATGCGACTAGAAAACATAAAGAACAGAATATCGTTGAATCGCTGAAGAACGAAAATATCTAATTTAGAGCACAAAAACAGCTGGTTTACACGATATGGTGTAACCGGCTGTTTTTAGACTAAATCCGGGAACATGGTGTGCAAAAAGGTACCAAACCAATCGGGAAGATGGATTAGTCAGCCGAGCCGTCTATCATCAGGTTCCTTTAAAAGTCGAGTATTCACTTAGTGAGGAAGGTGAGAGCTTGCGGACGATCTTGAATCTGATGTGTGAGTGGGGGGTAGCGCGTATCCATAAATAAAATGACATATATGAAAAACTCGCCATTTAATCCCCGTTGGGAAATCGACGGCGAGTCCTCGGATAAAAGGTACAACCTGCTCACATCATTTGTATTTTTCAGCGTACTCGGCGTAGTTTACTACTTCAATGACACTCGACCAACGGAGAACGGTTCCTACAAACTGTTTAATGTCTAATCCTTGCATGCCGTATGATTCGGCAGTATTGGTTGTACCAGTCGCGTCCTTAATGAAAGTCACTTTATATCCGCGATCATAGGCAGCGATCGCCGTAAACATACAACAAAATTCCGTTTCAAAGCCAATGATAAAAAGATGATCGACCCCTAACTTTTCTAAAGTCTGTGTGAGTTCAGTTTGGAAGAAGGAACTAGGGGTTTGCTTCTCGATCGAGTAATCGGAATAGTCTTTTAATGAAGGGTGTATTTCAGAACCGATAAAGCTTCTATTCAGTGGACTTTCTTCTGCATCATCGATATGTCTGATAAAAATGACAGGACGATTGCTCTCTTTAAAATCTTTGATCACCTGTTCCATCAAAAAAAGTGCCTCTTTGTATTCCCCACAACTCACAATTCCGTTTTGCACATCAATCACTAAGAGTGCGTTCATTGCTTCACCTTCCTTCTACCATGTAGAGAGATAATTCGGAAGGAAAGAGTGTACTTCCTGCAAGGTAAATACCATGAGATAATGGAGGGAAGGAAATAATAGGAAAGGTTGAATTAGATGAGAGTTTCATTTTACTATGCATTCATACTTGTTGCCTTTATTCTCGTTACAGGATGTGGTTCAAACAATTCAAGTACTTCATCCGTGTTTTCCAATTTAGCCACGCAAGGCTCTTCTTCCACGAGTGAAGGTACAGAGGCAATTGCGGAATCAGAAAATAATGCCGCTACGTACCTTTCGTTGGCTGTACTCGCCTTACATGAAGTGAATGGCTTTGAAGCTGGAGAAGAATTTCCACCGGAATCCAAAGCGTTTTTGGCAAAGCATGCTCATCTGTTTCCGGCAACCGGGGATAAGGTGAAGGAAGCCCAGCAATTAGTCGATCAAAATGTACAACCGAAACATATCAATAAAAATATTTCCAAGTATCATGCCTCGATGATTCAAGATAAAGGAACGGTGTTGAGCATCGAAGAGGAAGAAATACCAGAAATCGGGACTTTTTCTGTCTTGCATGTCGTCAATGACGAGGAGGATAGCTACCAAGTTGTTTACCTAGGTGCATTAGATATCTATGAAGATGATACGGTTGAATTTGTGGGGGTCCCAACCTTGCTCTCTGGCTTCGATAATGTAAGTGGGGGATACACGAATTCGATCATCATTGCAGGGAGCTATGTAGGAAAAAGCGCGAATTAAGCTAGGGTAGTATGGATTTTCGTAGAAAACAAGCTGTTGACCAGTTCACCTCCTTGTCTACCTGAATATTGTGGTAGCAAGCCAAGGGTGGAAGGATGGAATAAATGGCGAAAAAAAATAGGATGAAATGGAAGTTAAAACGAAAAAGTACAACGCGAGTTCAAAGACATGTTCATGAGTTTTTAGGTAGTACGCAGCTTGCAGAACAAGGAGCAGATCGACATAATCACCGTTTTGCTGGCGTCACCGGTCAAGCAATCCCGAGAGGAAACAGCCACGTTCATGTCATTCGATCTAGCACAGATTTCTTTAATCATCTGCATGGTGTGAGAATTGTTACTGGACCTGCCATTCCGGTTGGGAATGGAAAACATGTTCATTTCGTACGTGGATCGACCACGTTTAACGATGGTCATGTTCATCGATTCAAATTCGCGACGTTGATCCAGAAGCCGCTCCTCTAAAAATCTTTTACGGCCTCGAATGATACAGTTCGAGGCTTTTTGTATGCAGTTTGGCCTTCTGTTTTTGATATGATAGAAAGGTGTTAGTTTGTACGAATACTTGATCAGTAAAGATTTATGGAGGGTGACATGCGCTATCAAGTCATATTATTCGATGTAGATGATACACTTCTCGACTTCAAAACGACAGAAGAAAATGCACTGCAAAAGACGTTTTCCCAGTTTGGACTTGCCACGGGATCGTCGGATTATGGAGCGACTTACAAAGAGATCAGTAAAGGATTGTGGGAGGATTTAGAAAAGGGGCGAATCACTCTAGCAGAGCTGGGTGTAGAGAGATTTCGAAGACTTTTCAATGCTGTTCAACTAGACGTCGATGCTGCGGCGTTCGGCAGCGCCTATCTCGAATCATTGGGCAAAGAAGTGCATTTGATACCGGGAGCGGTTGAGTTGTGCAACAGTTTGGAGGATTGCCGCTTGGGGATCATTACGAATGGGTTCGCCTCTGTGCAAACGGCAAGAATTGCCGCTTCACCGCTTTGTAACTCTTTTGAGTACTTGATTATTTCCGAAGAGGTCGGCTACAAAAAGCCGGATCGGGAGATTTTTGAATACGCGTTTTCCAAACTGCAATTGACAGAGAAGGCGAACGTATTGATGGTGGGAGATTCGTTGACCTCCGATATACAAGGGGGAGCCCATTACGGGATCGATACGTGCTGGTTCAACCCTCTGGGCAAGGAAAATCAGACGAGCATTCAGCCAACGTACGAAATCAGAGAACTGAGCGAGCTTCAAGAAATTGTGCGGAAGGGTAACGTGAATTTGTAGGATCTTTCCTGTATGATTAGAGGGTATTGATCTACAGGTAAATCTAGAATCTAGTGATTGGAGCCCTATAGATATGTATCAGAATTTAGAAGAGTGCATCCTGGACTTGGAAAGGCACGGACATTTGGTCCGTATTCGCGAAGAAGTAGATCCCTATCTGGAAATGGCCGCGATTCACTTGAAGGTGTACGAAGCTGGGGGACCAGCATTGCTGTTTGAAAATGTAAAAGGCTCAAAATTTCGTGCGGTATCCAATCTTTTTGGCACAATCGAGCGCAGCAAGTTTATTTTCAGAAGCACCTGGCAAGCCGCTGAAAATATAATTGCCATGCGCAATGGTCCGATGAAAGCGCTAAAGCAGCCATTTAAAAATATCGAGAACGGCTTTGCTGCTTTGAAAGCATTGCCTGCCAAAAAATCCACTAGCATGCCAGTAACTGCGCAGGAAATCAACATAACCGACCTTCCACTCATCCAAAGCTGGCCAATGGATGGCGGAGCTTTTGTCACGCTGCCCCAAATCTATTCGGAAGATCCGGACAAGCCTGGAATCATGAATTCCAATTTGGGTATGTACCGTGTGCAGTTGACTGGTAATGAGTATGAAGTAAACAAAGAAATTGGCTTGCACTATCAAATCCATCGTGGAATCGGTGTCCACCAAGCCAAAGCGACCAAAATGGGGATGCCGCTAAAAGTAAGCTGTTTCGTTGGCGGGCCGCCAGCACATACTTTATCGGCTGTCATGCCGTTGCCAGAAGGCTTAAGCGAAATTACTTTTGCAGGCTTGCTTTCTGGGCGTCGTTTTCACTACAGCTATATCGATGGTTACTGCATAAGCAATGATGCGGATTTTGTCATCACAGGAGATATTTATCCTGGAGATACGAAACCAGAAGGACCATTCGGCGACCATCTCGGCTATTACAGTCTGATCCATCCATTCCCTGTGATGAAGGTAAAAAAAGTGTATGCCAAGCCGAATGCCATCTGGCCATTCACAGTTGTGGGACGACCGCCACAAGAAGATACGTCATTCGGTCAACTGATTCACGATTTAACGGGCGATGCGATCAAGCAAGAAATCCCAGGTGTAAAAGAAGTCCATGCTGTAGATGCTGCCGGTGTGCATCCGCTGCTGTTTGCCATCGGAAGCGAGCGATATACGCCTTATCAGCAAGTCAAACAGCCGACGGAGATGCTCACCATAGCCAACCGCATTTTAGGGACTGGCCAATTGAGCTTGGCCAAGTATTTATTCATTACCGCAGAAGAAAATCGACCATTGACGACGCATGATGAAGTTGATTTTATGACCTATATTTTGGAGAGAATCGATCTGCATCGGGATGTTCATTTTTATACGAACACGACTATTGATACGTTGGATTATTCGGGAACAGGCTTAAACAGCGGCAGTAAGGTTGTCCTCGCTGCTTACGGCGATCAAAAACGAGACCTGTGCAAAGAGGTGCCGGATGAGCTGAAGGATTTGCGAGAGTTTGAGAATGCACGCTTGATCATGCCAGGTGTGGTGTCGATCCAAGGTCCTGCTTTTACCGATTACACCAGTGCGCAGCAGCAATTACAGAATCTGTGTGACGCGATTCAAGCGAGAGGGCCGATCCCGTCTTGCCCGATGATCATCCTTTGTGATGACAGTACCTTCATGAGCGCGTCTCTTCAAAACTTCCTGTGGGCAACCTTCACACGCAGTAATCCATCCCACGACATTTACGGCGTGAACAGCTACTACGAGAACAAACATTGGGGTTGCGATAATTTGATCATTGATGCACGTACCAAGCCCCATCAAGCACCACCATTGGTACCAGATCCAACTGTCGAGAAAAATATCGAACGACTGTTTGTCAAAGGTGCGAGCTTGGGAGGAATCCTTTAAGTAAGCTCTTTCTAAAAGTAGAGGTCCGTAACCTTTCGTTGCGGGCTTTTTTTCCTATTTTCATCAGGGTCATCTTTTTCATTCATGTCGAATCGAACTGATAATTGCAAAGATTGCACGATCGATGGGGAAAGGAATCGTTCTTTACCATCAAGAAAGCGTTTTCTATAATGAATCTCAAGCAAGGACACAGCTTTTTATGGAAAGGAGAAAGGAATGGTCTTTTTAACCACACGTTCCCATGCATTACTGAAAGTGATACTCGACAGCTACTATCCGCTGAAAATTAAGGACGTCGCGCGCGATTTCCAGGTAAGCGAACGTACCGTCAAGTACGATCTGGATAACGTCAGGCAATGGCTAAAGGAACGAAATGTCATCCTCCATTCTCAACCGAATAAAGGGCTGTGGATCACGGAAGAACAAGAGCATCGAAATGCTTTGAAGGAAAATTTGCAAAGTGATGACAGCAAGACACTCATTCTGCCGCAAAAGGATCGGGTCAAGCATTTTTTGTTCATCCTTCTGCTGTCAGAAGGGTATCAGCGGATGAACGATTTGGCCGACCATATGGGAGTCAGTCGCAATACCGTCGTGGCTGATGTCAAGGACGCGGAAAAGCTGCTCGATGGCTGGCGTCTCGAGCTCGTCGCGAAGCAAAGGTACGGTGTACGGGTGGACGGGAGTGAGCGGCACAAGCGGTATGCTCTCGAAAACTTGATTCACGATCTGTTGGATGGAATCGACATGTATCGGATGGTACAAGGGATGTTTTTAGAAAATGGACAAGAAGCGAGAACAGGTCCGTTATTGGAGAAATGGCTGATCAGCCGGACAGAGTTAGGGGAGATCATTCATAGCATCAAAGCATGGATGAATGCTGCTGCGGAGACGCTGGCAGACCGAGCACTGATTAGTTTACTGATTCGCTTATGCATTGTCGTCCATCGTGTACAGCGGGGCCAATTGGTCACTGCGGATGATGCTGAGATGGGAGAAGCGAGGCATTGGAGCGGGTACGAGCTGTTTTCACACGAGGTTCGAGCATTATGTCAACGATTGAACGTCGCTATTCCCGAACACGAGATTGCATATGCGTGCCTTCCGCTGTTAGGGACCGAACAGGTGCCAAGAGAGGCGCGTGCAGGTAGGATTGTTTTGGATGTTTTCCAGGCAACCAAGGAGCTAACGGAAGCGGTTAGTAGTCGGATGCTGGCACCGTTGTACGAGGATCAGGAGCTGCTCAGACTGCTTTTTGCTCATCTGGATGACAGTTTGAACCGTTATCGTCAGGGCGTTCTTTTTGCGAATCCACTGACGGAGGAGATTCGCCGTTCATATGCACGGATGTTTGATGCAGTTAAACGCTCTTGCGAAGAAGTATTTTGGCATCACGGGGTCTATTGGCTCGATGCAGACATTGCTTACTTTGTACTGCATTTCCAAGCAGGTTATGATCGATGGCTGGAGCAGAAAAAGGCAGATGCGCTCGTCGTTTGCGGAACAGGCAGAGGGACTTCACGGTTTTTGAAAACGTACTTGGAAAGCGAATTGCGTTCACTTCGGGTCGTAGGCCTGTGTTCCAGCACAGAGGTAGAGAAGTATTTGGCGAGTCGTCGCGTAGATGTCATCATCAGCGTATTGCCGATCAAAGCAGAGGTGCCTGTTGTGATGGTTAGTCCTCTTCCAACACGCCAAGATATCAACCAGATTCAGAACTGTCTGGAAGCTTTGCAAGTGGAGGGAGGAAATCGACAGCAGGCTGTGAATGCTCGCAAGGAAGCTTGGTTTCCTACGCTGACTGCTGATCTCAACCCGTCAGATTTGCCCGTGGTGGAGAGACTGTCCCAGGACGTTATCTGCAAAGGGTATGAGATCAGTCAAAAAATCGTGACTGCTTTTCGGGAGTACGTAACGGAACAAACGGCAAGTGGACTGACGCTGCACCTGCTGCTGATGGTGAATCGACTGGCTTTTGGCTCACCCTATCAGGAGGAGTGGGAATCGTCGGCGGAGGCAGAATCGAAAGAATGGAAGGCATGGCGTGAAAAGCTGAACCAATTGATGGCTGAGGCAAACCTCCAAGTTCCGCCTAGTGAAGTGACGGCCATTATGCGCTATTTTTCAGGAAAGGGGATGGTAGAGAGTGAAAGTGGATCTACTCATACGCAACGGACGGGTCATTGATCCTTCCCAGAACCTGAACGGGCACTATGATCTTGCCATTCGGGAAGGGCGGATCGTTGGGTTGTATGAGAAAGGGAAGACAACCGATGATCAAGGGATGAATCTGGAAAGCAAGGAGACGATCGATGCAGAGGGATATGTGGTGACACCCGGTCTGATCGATCTGCACGCTCACGTTTTTCCGACAAAGACGAGTTTGGGTGTAGCCGCGGATCGGGTCGGGGTCGAGCAAGGAGTGACGACCGTAGTAGATGCTGGTAGTGTCGGGCTATGGTCGTTTGATGCTTTTCTTGAAGAAGCCGTGTATCCTTCTGTCACTCGTGTTCTGGCATTTCTGAACATTTCAGGGGATGGCTTGTGCACAGGCGGCGGGGAGCTCGCAGACATGTCGCGGTTAACCCCGAGAGAAGCGGCAGCCCTCATAAGAAAACAACCGATATTACGAGGGATAAAAGCCCGCATGAGCGGTTCTGTCGTCAAGCAAAACGGGATCCATCCCTTGCTCATAGCCAAGGAAGCGGCGAGGGAAGCGGGCGTACCCATGATGGTGCACATCGGAAACGCTCCGCCAGAACTCACGGAAATATTGCCTTTACTAGACCGAGGAGATGTGGTGACACATGCGTTTCACGGGAAAAAAGGAGGAATGTTTGACGAACGAGGCGAGTTGATTCCAGAGGCGCAAGATGCGTTGGAGAGGGGAGTCTTACTCGATATCGGGCACGGCGAAGCGAGCTTCAGTTTTCAAACACTGCGTCATGCACAGGCCCAAGGTATTATGCCATATGTCATTAGCACGGATGTTCACCAGCGCAACATCGATGGTCCTGTGCACAGCTTGACGCACACACTCACGAAGTTTCTCGCTATGGGCTACTCGCTCGACGATGTGATTGCGGCGAGTACGCTTGCGCCCGCACGAATTCTCGGGCTAGAAAACGAGATCGGGACGTTGAAAGTAGGGTCATGCGCGGACGTATCCATTTTGCAGATGAAAAAAGAGCCGACAATTTTGACGGACAGTGAACAAGAAACGGTGGAGACAAAGGAAAGAGTAGTGGCTTATCAAGCGATTACTTCGGGAAAGGTACTGACATGCAAATGATTGATGACATCCTCAAGGAATTGACTGAGACAAAATCGGATTATTTAACTGAAATTTCTGAATCAAGAGAGATTCTCCGAAAAATTGAGGAGGAGTTCCGCCTCATGGAGATTCATATACCGCGAGAGCGTTGGCTGGCCATCGGAGCTCATGTACTGGCATTTGTACGACGGATGACAAACGGTGAAAGGCTGCCCGTGATTGAAGCGGAGTTATTCGCCGAAATTCATCCCGATATGGTTACGCTCTCGCACAAAATCCTCTCGGAAGAAAAGAGTGCGTGGCAGGCAGATGATACAGAAGCGTTTCTGTTAGCGGTTCATTTTGAAGCGATCCGTGCCATGCAGATGGGGCCATCGTAAAAAATCGCTATGAAAACAAGGAGGGCATGTATATGTCTAAGGTAAAAATCGTGATTGGTGATCGTCTTGGAAAAGGACAGAACATCGCAAAAGGAATCGAAGCTGCTGGCGGGACTGCGATCGTCATTCCAGGTGTTGGCGCTGATATGAAGGTAGGAGATGTCATGGTTAGCGAGAGTGCAGATCTCGGGCTGTCCTTTTGCGGAAGTGGTGGGGCAGGGGCACTGACTGCCAAGACCAAGTATGGTTTTCCGGTCGAGTACGGCTTGCGCTCAGTAGATGCTGGTATTACTGCCTTGCGTAGCGGCAAAAAAGTGATTGGCTTTGGCTTCATGGATACAGAAGAGCTGGGCAGACGCATGGTGGAAGAATACATCAAGCTGGGAGGGAAGTAATCCATGTACACGGAGACGACGCAGACCTTGCGATTATCCGGCAGTGGGGATACGAAAGAGGGGGCCTTCAACAAGATTTTTTCCCAAATCAAGCATGTAGTGGCGAGACAGACGAGTGATTTGGTCGTGCGAATCGAACCTGTAGGCGTTTCTATTGTGTCTGCGACAGAAACAGTGAAGCATGAGCGATTTTTTGGATTGTTCTTCCCACGCAAGCGGACGCGGTATGACATTACCGTAGATATTCAAGTGAGGCTAGGGCTGGTCCAGGTAGAAAACATAACATTTCAGCAGCAGACCGAGCAGACTGCGGGTATGGGGCAGTTGGTTCGTCAGCGATAGAAGCAGACAGGGGGTAGGTTCATGGTTACTTTGATGATTGTGTTGAAGTCGATCGTCATCGGGGCATTGGTCGGCTTCGGTGTTGGTGCGGGGGCAGCGAGGATGTTCCATGCACCCAATGTCCAAGGGATGGGAGCATTCCGGACTTTTGGAGAGCTGAACGCATGTGCGGGCGATCCCATTTCCCACTTTTCATTTGGGCTTGGCTTTTTGTTTAACTCATGGGCATCTGTTGTCGGTGCAGGTGCGTTGACGCAAGATGTGGATCATCGCGTCATCCCGAACTGGGCGGCGGCCGTGTTGCTCTGGCGCAACAAGAATGTTGCAGAGACGTTGCATAATCCGAAGCAAATGGCGATTGCCGGAGCAGCAGTCGGTGTCGTTGTGGTCACCTTATTGAATTCCACAGCAACGGCGATTCCTGAATCGATGCAGCTCGTAGCGACGAAGGTACTGGTTCCAGCTGCGAACTGGTTGATCAACCCGATCATGCCGATTGTGTTCTGGATGGCGGCAATGGATGCAGGCAAACGGACAGGGATTTGGGGAACAGTCTTGGGCGGTTTGTCGCACTTGGTCATGGGGAATGCGGTACCTGGAATCGTCTTGGGTATTTTGATCGGCAAAGGCCTAGATGACAGTGGTTGGAACAAAATTACGAAATCCATGTTTATTGCAGTCATTCTCTTGTTTGTATTCAGTGGCTTCTTCCGCGGTTTTGATGTCGCACTCTTGAAGAGTATGTACGTGGAAATTCCACAGTGGTTGATAGAGCTTCACGAAACATTCGGATCGGTGGTGAAAAAGTAATGGGTGAATTGCAGGCAAAAGGATTTTGGTATTCAGAATGGGCATTTCCCCTTTTTGTTGCGTGCTTGTCTTCAGGAATTTTTGCGGGTACTCATCTTTACTATGTGTATCATGTCGGTGCCTTTAACGATATCGCCATCGTTGCGATGCTGGAGGCGGGGATCAAGGGTGGCGGATACGGTGCGGCTGCTGCGTTTGGTGCGAGCTTTTTGTTCGCCCGCATTTTGGAGGGACCGCTGGTTGGGATTCTCGATATTGGCGGCTCGTTGCAAACAGGTATTGGGATTGGCGTTCCAGCGTTGATGCTGGGAGCAGGCTTTACAGCTCCATTGACTTCCTTTCCTTTGGCGCTGGCGACAGGTGCACTCTTGGGCTTCATCATTGGTACCGTGATTATTATGATTCGGAAGTACACGATCAACGCATCGAACTCCACTTTTGGTGCGGATGTCATGATGGGAGCCGGAAACGCAGCAGGTCGATACTTAGGTCCATTGATTGTCATTTCTGCGATAATGGCTTCGATTCCAGTTGGACTCGGCGCAACAGCAGGAGCAGCGATTTTTTACTATTACAACAAACCGATTGCGGGTGGTGCGATTATCGGAGCCATGATCCTCGGGGCCATTTTCCCAATCCCGACACAATGAGAGAAGAGTGAAGAGTTTTCACAGGAAGGATGGGCAAACCATGGGAATCTATCAGCAGCTAGGGTTGAAGCAAGTCATTAACGCAAGCGGTAAGATGACGGCACTGGGTGCAAGTGCCGTCCATCCTTCTATCGCACAGGCCATGGGAGAAGCCGCCATGGATTACGTAGAAATTAGCGAGCTGATGATTGTGGCAGGTCGTCATATCGCAGAGGCGACCGGAGCAGAAGACGGTTGTCCTACCTCGGGAGCAGCTGCAGGCATTGCCATTAGTGTAGCGGCAGTCATAGCTGGTTGCCATCTGAGTTTGATCGAGCGGCTTCCTTTTTCGGAAGGGTTGAATAACAAGATCATCATCCAAAAAGGACACGCGGTGCACTTCGGCGCTTCCGTTCCACAGATGATTGCACTGGGTGGTGGGAAAGTCGTAGAGGTCGGGCAGGCGAATCACGTAGAAGAAGACCATTTGCGTGAAGCCATTGATGATCAGACCGCAGCGCTGCTCTATGTCAAATCTCACCATGCGATTCAAAAAGGGATGCAGTCGCTAGACACGATGCTTCAACTCGGCAGGGAGTTTGGAATTCCTGTAATTGTGGACGCAGCTGCGGAGGAGGATCTGCGGCGCTATGTAGCGATGGGTGCCGATCTGGTCATCTACAGTGGCGGAAAAGCAATCGGCGGACCAACGTCTGGGTTTATCACAGGTCGTGCCGATCTAGTAGCCGCATGTCGCGCGCAATATAAAGGCGTCGGTCGTGCCATGAAGGTAGGAAAGGAAGCCATTGCGGGTTTGCTTGCAGCACTTGGACTGTACGACCCCGAAAAACAAAATGTTCCCGAGCAGCGTAGGCGAGTGGAGTGGCTGGCAGGGGAACTGAACAGCTTGCCCGGTGTGAAAGCAGTGATCGCACAGGATGAGGCAGGCCGGGCGATCTATCGTGTGCAAGTTCAGCTTGACGAACGAGTGACGAAAATGACGGCGCGGGAGCTTACACGCCAGCTGGAGCAAGGAAATCCAGCTATTTTTACCCGCAACCATTATGTGAATACGGGAGTGATTGCCTTTGATCCACGACCGTTTCACGAAGGGCAAGAGCACATCATCGCAGCGCGAATGAGGGAACTGCTGCAAAAACAGAGTGAAGGAGAATAACAAAAGTGGGCACACCGAAAATTCGTTTAAACGTTTTGGCAAGGGATGTAGAAAACGCAAAACAAATATGTTCCATAGCGGATGGCCGGGCTCTGGTCGGGATCTTGGTCAAAGGATTTGCGTCCGTAGAAGCAGCAATAACCGCAGTTGAACAATATCAGCAAGCAGGTGTACCAGTGTCTGTAGGGCTGGGCGCAGGTGATCCTACTCAATGGAAAAAAGTCGCTGAGGTCGCGGTGCAGACACAACCGGATCACGTCAATCAGGTATTTCCGGCAGCAGGCTATACGCTCGGGGGGCTTCAGGCAGTCGGCAACACACATACCATCGTGAATGCATTGATTGCCCCCGGCGGACAATCAGGAAAGGTTCAAGTCACCACGGGACCAATGAGCAACAAAGTGTCTGAATTGCTCTCTTGCGATGCAGCCGCCGCGATGCTGGCGGAGATTGGGGTACACTCGGTCAAATTTTATCCAGTCGACGGGCTAGAAAGGCTGAATGAAATCAAGGCTATGGCAGAAGCAGCCGTACGTTACGGGATTCCCGTTTTTGAGCCGACTGGCGGGATAGATGCCGCTTCGATTCGTCCGATTGTGGAGGTATGCCTCGCCGCAGGTGCAAAGCAGGTCATTCCGCACATTTATACATCGATCGTCGACAAGGAAACGGGATTGACTCGTTTGGATCAAGTAGAAGAACTGCTGACTGCTATAGAAGGCCTGTAGCGATATTACCAGAAAGGGATAGGAGTGAATCAGATGAGAGAGAGACAGGTCATCGTCGGGTTGGCACAGGGATTACACGCGCGTCCGGCTACTTTGTTTGTGAAAGTGGCAGCTTCCTTTTCCAGTGAAATCGGATTGAACAAGGATGAGAAGAAGGTCAATGCCAAGAGTATTATCGGCGTCATGTCCCTTGCTATTTCAAAAGGACAATCGGTCGTCTTGACTGCGGATGGTGCAGACGCGGAGCAGGCGTTGGATGCGTTGGAGAACGTTTTGGTAAGTGTGGAGTAAAGGGATAAGTGAATGCGTGTAAAAGAAAAAGGGATGTCTCCAGTGAAAAGTCGGGAGACATCCCTTTCTCAATCCTGTTCCGTTGGGTTGAATCCTTTCATGATTAGCCATATAGCCAAAACCAATTGTTGAAAGGCTATTGGAATATTCAACATCATGTAGATTGCATCCAGGCCGATGAAGCGAATCATAAAGAATAAGCTTGCCAATATGGAAAATGTAGAACCAATAAGACCCCAAATAGACAACCAACGTGGAACTAATTTTGTTTGGTAAAAAATGCAGGTAAACAAGAACATAGCCAAAACAAACGCTAGTGTCGTTGCCACATGGTTTACCAAGTCACGTCCATCCCGTAATAATCCACCCAGGGTCTGAAAATACGATACATGCAAAGTTCCAACTTTTGCAAATTCGTGGCTTGCTGTCAATAGCAACAGAAGAATGATTACACCAAGAATAATGAACACACCCGCAATGATGCCAAAAGCAACTGATCCAAGAGCTAAATCTTTATTATGCTTACTTAAAATCGGGTACATCAAAATAGGAATCCCAACATAGGCAACAATCATTAACAACTGAAAAAACGCTCCAAGTAGTACCTGGTTCTCATTTGTAGAAGCCTCGACAAGGTAGTTTGCTCCATCTATAACAGGAACAACACTAAATATACCTGTAACCAACCCGACTATGAATAATACTCCAGTCATTACTGCTGACCTTCTCCATGCATTTGTACTCTTCCTCAGCATAATTAGCCTCCTTCTAATACACTACCCTTGGCGGATGAAGTGTTGCTGCCTTCCTCGGCATTTTTTATCCCGTATCAAGTGTAGAGGGTGAAGATGAGTATACTGCTTAATAACAGGTACGTTTCTGAACGAACGGGAACGATCGCTCTTTGAGGCAGTCTATAACATTATTATTCAGTCGATATCCATGATTTGCTTTATTCTGAAAGCAAAACCGCATATCTCCGAACTCCGTTTCTTTAAAAATGCTTCCAAGTAAAATCAATACTCAAATACCCAATCTGTTTCTCCTTGAAGGTCAGCGTTTCCTTTGTCGCCAATTTTGGTTTGCGAAAACAGACAAGCTCTTTGTGATACCCAAAAGCGCGACACACTTCCGGTCGAACGCTATGGATGCCACACTGATCTTTGTGCATGTCGTAGAAGATACAAGTCCCAAACAGTCTCGGTTGATTTTTCAGATCGTCACGGAGCTTAATTGGAAGCGCTTTCAATTTCTTGTTTATCATTTTATATTCCTTCTCTGTTATAGGAACAGGACCACAGCACAATCCTTTACAGCCTTGGCAAGGCAATGCTTCCATATTATCTACAACCTT
The DNA here is from genome assembly GCF_949767855.1 of Brevibacillus sp. IT-7CA2. Taxonomy (NCBI): domain Bacteria; kingdom Bacillati; phylum Bacillota; class Bacilli; order Caryophanales; family Paenibacillaceae; genus Brevibacillus; species Brevibacillus sp. IT-7CA2. The sequence goes on along the minus strand of NZ_CATKQT010000011.1, from coordinate 36,815 downwards.
TCGTCATGTGATGTTTGCTAGAAAGAACAAAAAAGATGATCCTCGTTGATTCAGGAGATCATCTTAAGAACTACCGCATTCAATTGTGTTGATTATTCAAAAATTCGGTAAGAAGAGAATAATGTCCTTTTATTATAACACATGTAGGAAGATTTTGACGAATGCTTTCGAAAGAATAGCGTGTTGATCGTTGGAAAACGGCTTATGGTACGCTTTATCGTCAGGAAATTTCCCAGGGATACTGTCATTTGTAAAAAAGACGAAGTCAGAATCTCCATAACATATTATATAAACAAATTTTACATAAAACAGTGAATTAAGGACGACTAAAGCTCTAAGGGGTCTGCTAATTGTACAGCTAGTAATGAGAATGATAAGGTATTCAAAAAGAAAACCAGTTGGGAGAAGTGTTTGATGAGGTATGGAATGGTTTGGAAATATTTCGACTATTAATAATAGGAATAATGTATAAATATTAAAACAGTAACTATAAAAGACAGAATTTCTTGAAGAAATGAGTTAAGAAAGTCTGTCTTTATTTTGCTTAGTACAAGTATATGGTAATATTAGTTAGAGAAATTAGAAAGAAAAGATAATTAACTGGATTCGAATATCTTATCCTATGAATACAAAGGTAGAACATAGTCCTTTTTACTACTTAAGTGTTTAATCGTTGAAACCATTCAGCTATACAAGTTACGTAATTCTTGAAATAACAGAAAAGGTGTGAAAACAATTTGTCTTCAGTGATGTATCTCAGAGATGTGTCTGATACGACCTTATGGAAGTTGCTGAGAAATAATTTTGATGGGGATGACAGATTAATTGCTGAAATGTTATCAAGTAACTTAATTCAAATTTGTGAAGAGGCAAGCGATAGGATGAAGATTTTCCCCAGCTTGCATTCCCAGTATACTCTCCATGATGAAAAACATTTCTTAAGGGTTACGGAATTAATGGCAAAGATAATTCCAGCACCAGTTAGAAATAATTTAAATCCAATCGAAATAACCCTTTTGATACTTGCTGCGTATTATCATGACCAAGGCATGGTTATGGATAAAGAAGAGATCGAGCAATTCAAGCACAATGAAGAATACATTCTATTTAAAAGCAATTGGGAGCTTGACCATCCGAATATAAATGACATCAGATCAGCATTGAAAATAGCTGATAAAGCGGATTTAAATAATTTACTTCGGTTAGAAAACAACCTTTATAGTGCAATGCTCACTGATTTCATTAGACAAAGTCATGGGAAAAGATCGGCTGAGTTTGTAAATAATAAATATTCCTCTGACCAGAGATGGAATGCTTCAGGTGTTAATTTGTCAAGACTAGTAGGAAAACTGTGCTATTCACATGTGTGTCCCGCCGTAGAAATAGATAAAAAGAATGGTTTTTACTATGACGAATCAGTAGGGCAATATCTAGTGAATATGCAATATCTTGCAATCATTCTTAGATTAGCGGATATTTTGGATTTCGATAGAGACCGTACACCTGATTTTCTTTACCGATCTATTCATTTCACAAGCAATGTAAGCTTAGATGAGTGGAATAAGCATCGTTCAGTGGAAGGATGGATTATTACTCAAGACGAGATTCGCTATACATTGAAATGCGACCATCCTATTTATCATAAGTTAGCACTTCAGTATATGAATTGGATTGATGAAGAATTACAATATGCAAAAATTATTGCAGACAATTTTCCAGCAAAAATTTCCTCTAATTATTTTTTAGCTCTACCACAACGTGTAGATAGAAGTAGGATTGAACCCAAAGATAATTCGTATGTTTTCCACGACCTAGAATTTTCATTATCTAGAGATGAAGTTATAAAGTTACTAATGACTGATAAATTATACAATTCACCAAGCTTGTGTGTTAGAGAATTGTTACAGAATTCACTGGATGCATTGAGATATCGGAAGTCGGTAATAAAAAGGGATAACGGGTCTGAATTTGTTGAAGGAAATATATTTTTTGAACACACAATTGATGAGCACGGTTATCAATTGATTCGTTGTATAGATAACGGAATAGGTATGGATGAAGTCATCATTGAAAAATATTTAACAAAGGTAGGAAGAAGTTATTACAAGTCTCCAGAATTTGCGAGAGAGAGAACTACTTTTCAAAAAGAGAATGTAGATTTTGATCCGTGTGGTCAGTTTGGCATTGGATTTATGTCTTGTTTTATGTTGGGTGATCAAATAAAGGTGCAAACAAGACGTGACTATGGGCCAAATAAAGGGTTAGGTAAACCATTAATCGTTGAAATTAATGGGCTAGGTGGGATAATTGTTCTTAAGGAAGGACCATCAAACCAAAAAGTTGGCACTAATATAGAAATAAAGAGTAGAAATAAGGTACCTGAATTCTTCGATGAGTTGGAAGATGAGGTGAAATTATTAGAGTTTTTGAGAACGGCTGCTTTAAATACTGAGTTCCCTATTATAGCAAGATGCAATATTCTACAGCTGGAAGATGAATTAGTGATATCACCAGATGAGCAGAAACCTGTTACCATGTTGGAAAGGATTGGGATTTCTTCAATAGTAACTTTTGAAAAGGATTTTTCCGAATTTAGCCCCCTCCTAAAGGGATATGCACGGGCAAGCTTTCTAGTCGATTCAGCAGGATTAATCACTACTTCCAACAATGAAGCACATTGGGATAAGGGGAGACGCGGATATAGAAGTGCTTTAGTAAAGAAAGATTCTACAGAACATTTTCCATTTCGTTACCAATCTCAGGCTATATGTATTGATGGAATTTTAATTTGTGGTATACATAATGGAGAAGAAGCTTTCTTTTTTGAATCCAATCTTGAAACTGACCTTGATATAAGTGACACATCATCATTTATCCTTGATATTAGGGGGGAATTAAAACCAGAAGTAACACCTGCTCGTTCGCTACCTTGGAGCTATAGTTGTAGGTGGGACAGAATTTTTGATATTATTGAAAAAGCGAATGGATATATATGGGAAAAAGTTGTTGCTTCCTGCCCTGATCCAAGTGATTTTTGGTTTCTTTTAGCTGCTTATGGTGGCGACTTGCAGTATGTTAGAAAGAAAATACTATGGTCTCATCTAGTTGTACCCTTGCTCACACCAGGAAATGAGTTGTTATGGAGAAGTTTAAAAGATTTTGAAATACTATATATGTCCAAAGGAAAAGAAGAACAAATAATACTTTATGATAACGAAAGAAATGTCATTACTAATTTGAATGAATCTAGCTCGATTCCAGAATTGTTAATTGCTATGTCAGAAATAGAAGTTAGTGATTGCGGAACATGCCTCAAATTTTCAAAACCTACAAATGATAATGAATGCGTGACGGACTATAGATCAAATTATAGAATTAAATTTCTACCTTTTGTGGGTCTTGACACTGAAGTAATTTCTTTGCAACTGCCTTTCGCTAACATAAACAGAAACCACCCTTTATCAAAACTTGCCATTGATGCAAAATACAATGTTAATCCTTCAAACCTTCAACGTTTCGCGGAATTAGTTATAACGTGTCTTAGCAAATCAAAAACACAAGAGAATTTATTTAGTAAATCACCACCTATCATTTCTAAAGAAATGAGCTCCGTAGCAAGAAGATATTTAGCTTTAGATTGGGAAAAAATTGATAAGCAATATCATCCACCTTATACATTAATCTCCGAAAAACTTGAAAAAGTACAATTGAATGTTAATGATTTTAGATACTGGGCCTTGAACTACAGAAATGAATGATTTGTAGATGGAATGATAGAAGAATGTGATTTATACACTTTCATCCTGAGTTTATGGTTTCAATAACGAGTGGGCGAGGATAATAGGTAGAGTAAGGAACATTGATTCCACTAATAGTTTATCTTCTCAGGGTAGATTTTTTTGCCCTTCTGTCTTATGTAGGTGCAAGTAAGAATGAAGTTTTCTTAAGTATTTTAAAGACAGACTTTTCTTGGAGGGTTAATTCAAGGAAGTTTGTCTTTATTTTGTTCAGTTCGAACATATGAAAATATTAACCTGATAACTCTGAATGTTTAAAAAACAAGATGCTTTTAGGTGTAAACCGTGAAATGCCAAAAGAGAGACAGGGATACTATGAAGGTAGTACTTGTTTTGAAAGCAGTCACGTCTTCGCGAATGAACTAGTCAAAACGATTGCCAACGAGGTCCATCACCGGTCATCCAAGATCTGGGGAATCATTGACTGAGCAGGTTACCATTTTTTGCTCTTCCATCTCTACCATGGCGCTCTGTGACCGGATTTTACATGTTCAAAAAGGGAAGTGAAGGGGCTGCCATACAGCAGGCCCCTTTTTGTATGCAATCTTGTTTATTTCATCACTGAACCTACCAGTAGCCTTTTCGCGTATGGCCACAGAATATTTAAAAGGCTTGTCAAAAGGGGTGTCATAACTGCTTCGTAGCCAGTGAAATAAGCGTTTGTAGTTTTCCAGAGGCATTACGTCCATGTGCAGGTAGGTAAACAACTCAGGGTTTTGCATCAGTTCAAAAGATTCCATCAAATCATCTTCTGCGTAGGGACGGATGATAAGGCGTTCGGTTTCTAAGTGCATGGTAGAGATCGTTGCTGGCATATAGGATGTTCCCTTTCGATTTAGAAATGATCATTGGATAAAAAGAGGAGAAGCGCTGACGGTAAGCGCTTCTGACCTCATGTGTGTTTAATCAGAATGAGTTCTTCCACTTCTTCGCCTCGTGCTTCCGAAAATGCCCGATCGACACCGAAAGACTGAAAACCGTTTTTTTCTAACACACGAATGGATGCGATGTTGTCATGGGCGACACGCGCATAGACAGGACGTGTTTGGAGCTCCTCTAAAAAGAGAGTAAGTGCATTTGTCGCGATTCCTTTGCCCCAAAAGGTTTTGTCAATCCAGTATCCAATCGTAGGTAAGCCAAACAGCTCAAAGCACAAAACATTACCGACAATCTGCCCATTCATGACAATGGCTCTTTTCACAATCGAATCATTGTTCAAAATTCTTGTCCAATGAGCGGTGAATCCCTCTCTATCTTCAGGGTCCTTGACAGTAAAGGCTGCCATCTTATGAGCAGATTTGTCCAATTGCTGGGTGAAAAATATAGGGAGATCCGCCTCTGTTACTTTTCGTAAATCGAGGGACCGATCACGCAATGCCTCCAAGGAAAAGCACCTCCAAAAAACACAAGCTATTCTCTCTTCACCAACACTTTGATAATCAACGATAGTACCGCGAGAACCAAAATGACATTAGCGATGAGCATAAAGCTAGGTAAACCAAGCCTAAACAAGATGTACACACTCCTACTCGTTACAACCTTTGAAAGTGAAAAAGACTAGTTCTCCCCGGTGACAAGCATGATCGCAAAGCCATCATAGCCCTTGCTGCCAACTGTCTGTACAACGGTTCCACTGACACGATGCTCTTCAGCTACCATATCGGTGAATTGACGTACACCGACAATATTGGGATCCGTGCTTGTTTCGTCCACGACTTGACCACTTCGTACAACATTATCCGTGATAATCACAGTACCTTTGCGAGAGAGCTTCAATGCCCATTGGAAATAGTCGGGGTTTCCTTTTTTATCTGCATCGATAAAAATAAAATCAAAAGGACCCTGATTTTCTTTGTGAAGTTGGATGAGAGAATCAAGGGCAAGACCGACTTTCACTTCCACGATCTGATCCAGTCCTGCGCGGGCAATGTTCGATTGTGCAACCTCTGCATGCTTCGGATCATATTCGAGAGTAATGAGACGACCGTCTGCTGGAAGTGCGCGGGCTAGCCAGATGGTACTGTATCCACCGAGAGTGCCAATTTCCAATATCGAACGAGCGCCTTGGATCCGTGCTAACAGATGAAGGAATTTACCTTGATTGGGTGATACATCAATAGCTGGAAGCCCTGCAGCTGCGTTCTCTTGAAGAACTGTGTCTAGAACGGAATCGGCTTCCAGTAATTTATCCGTAAAATAGTGATCAACCGCTGTCCATTGCTCTCTATTCATGATCTCAACTCCTCAAGATTTTACAGGGATATCATAACATGATTAGCAACTTCTGGCTGGCTTTTTTGTAGCTTTTAACACATTTCAGCGGTGGGCTTCTATGGTCGATTAAGACTTATAGGTAATATTTTCACCTGTTACCATTATTTTCGCATAGCGTGAACGATGAGTTTTCAAGATAATAGAAAAGTAATCCAAGCTAGCTAGTATAATCCAACCTTGGGGATTCTATTCTACGCGTTCGACTAAATGATGCAGTCAAAGTCGGCGCAATTTTTTTATGCCATCTATAGGTAAATGTGCCTAGTATTGTTCGTTGTCAACAGAAATGAAGTCCTATAAGATAATATCATTCACGTATGATAAATACGCGTACTACCCCGTACGCCCCAACCACTTTTTGTTGGTTGGGATTTTTTTTGTTCTATTTTATATCCAGTTATCTCCTATCGCGTTTCTATGCGATTTTTTATATCCTTGTATATAGGACTCGAAACGTTCTTGGGGTCCGCGGTGACTCAAATTATGCAGAGGAGTCACCGCTTTTTTCTTTACATACTTCCTCCGAACCAGGTCAAGCTAGTAACAGGTGATTTTGGTCAGGAGGTGTTTTGTGTGCGGGCAACTTTCGTGGTGCTGACACTAGCTTTTGCTTTGACCGTAACGGGGTGTACGAAGCAGTCTGGTACAGAGACCAAGCAAAAAACGGAAGCGGAGCCGTTGTGCATGCCTGTTCCCGTCAGACATTATCAATGGGAAGAGCGGGCGAGATCGATTACAGCTAGCGTGAAGGGCATAGACAAAATAGTGGTTATGCAAATCGATAAAGAGCTCGATGTGGCTATTCAAGTGACGAATTTTAATCGGTTCAAGCTGGAATCGATTCAAAAAGAAGTCGGAAAGAAATTAAAAGAGGCCTTCCCAGATGCCAATATTCATGTGACAGCTGACAAGCGATTGATAAAAGATTTGCAAAGGCTAAGTGACGAACAGTGGCCAACTGATGTAAAAGCGGCATGCCAGAAGAAGAAATCCTTAAAAGAACTGGAAAAGAAAATGAAGGGATAGCCTGTTTCCCAAACCTCACACACTACATGGGTAGAGTGAGGTTTTTGCTGTCTATTTTGGTAGAACGATCAAAATGTAGTGATTATTCTGTGATTTCACGATAGAGAAGAACTCCCTGACTGGGAGTCTATATGGCTAGTGGTGATCATGATCGTAATAATGCGCGCGTTCTCGATCCCGATGGAAGTCGATGCCGCGTAATTCTCCCTTTGCTTTTTCCACAAGAACTTGATAATCTCTGACCACTTCCGTTAAGGTCGTAACGGATTCTTTATAGTCGGGATCATTACAGATTCCATCTATCGCTCGATGGAGGTGATACATCTTATCTTCGGTTTTTCGGATAAATTCTACCCAATCCATTCCGTTCATAAAATACCTCCTTTCCGTCATAGGCTTTACTCCCATGCTCGAAAGTATGCAAGGTGAAATTGCGAATAAATGATGCGTATGCAATCTAATAATGAACTTTGGTCTTGTAACAATAATCTGTTCATGATAACATACCTCACATCAATAGCATCAAAGGACGAGACTTGAGGTGTATCAGATGAACGGGTTAGCCAAACTGAATCGATCGCTTGAGAAAATCATGCCCATACTAACGCCGAGTAGTGTTGCCATTGGCGTAATAGCCGGGACACATTTACAACCGTTTGCTTTTTTGTCTCCTTGGGTGTTTGCCTTCATGACATTTGCCGGCAGTCTGGGTTCAGGATTTAAAGAATTTGCAAAGGTACTGACCAGACCGCTTCCTTTAATCGTCAACTTGTTGATTCTTCATGCGCTTATGCCGCTTGTTGCTTGGTCAATGGCACGGTTATTTTATCCAGATGATATCCATGTCATCACGGGCTTTTTGTTGGCGGCCTTAATTCCCACAGGGATCACGAGCTTTTTGTGGTCATCGATTTATTTCGGGAACATCGCACTGACACTATCCATTATTTTGTTGGATACGATGCTCTCCCCATTGATTGTTCCGCTGGGGATGTCCTTGTTTTTAGGGGCAAAAGTCGAGATGGATTTAGCTGAACTGATGAAGGGTTTGTTTTATATGATTGTGTTGCCGTCTCTTGTCGGTATGCTGCTCAATCATTTATCAAAAGGGGACGTCAAAAAAACGCTGGCACCAAAATTAGCGCCATTTTCTAAGATGGGAATGGGGGTTGTCGTCGCGATCAACAGCTCGATGGTCTCTTCTTACTTTCATATGATGGACGCTAAGCTGGTGGGAATGGCGGTCCTCGTACTGGTTGTAGCCATTTTGGGTTATGTAATGGGGTGGGGGATAGCGCGGCTATTCGGATGGGAGCGTGATATTATTGTCACGTTAACCTTCAACAGTGGGATGCGAAACATTAGTGCAGGGGCAGTTATGGCGATCACGTACTTTCCTGCGCCTGTTGCACTTCCCGTTGTTCTCGGTATGCTTTTTCAGCAAATACTCGCTTCTACCTTCGGAAAGTTTTTGGAGCTGGTCGAGAAAAGACCGCAGCATCAACCACAGGAACTATCAAGATAAAAGCAAGAGCCGTTTTCCAAAACCAATGGGAAAACGGCTTTTTTCTTACAGATTCTTACCAAAGAACGCTGTGAATTTGGCGCCCTCGACCCAAAACAATTCCTTTGGTCCAATTGACAATGCGAACGCTCAATTCCGCATCAAGACTTGGCAGAACAAATGGGGAGACTTTTCATGCGGTTCAAATGAAGAAATTGAAAAAAGGGTTGCGAACTTATGTTCGTAATCACTATAATGTAATTACAATTTCCCACACATGATGAGTATCTGGATATCAAATGTTCGTAATTAGGCGGGTGGAAAAGCGTGGTGAACGGCAATTTTGAAGTAACGAACGAAGAAAGAGAGGCATTTATGTACATGCTGCGAGATTCGGCAAGAGAGAATTATCCCTTGAATGTGAGCTGGTGTGTGTCCTTTGAGGGGGAGCGGGGGAATACGTGTAGCATGTGGGGTGTGGTCAAATGGGTAGACCCGAAGGCGAGACGTGTTCAATTAGCAAACCAAACGGGTAGTCAATGGATCGAGATGGAGAAAATTATCAATGTTCATGCATAGTGTGTGTATAGAAACCTTACGTGAAGTCGACTCGTCGTAAGGCTTCTTTACTTTTTTGCACAAAGAAGGAAGTGTATATGTCATAAAACCTAACGTAAAGACGCAGAAAATTCGAAAAGTTGATTGTATTTTAGTTTTGTTATGTTAGAATATATTACATAGCATGCATTCTCTCCACTTCCTATTTTGACCCAATCATTGGGTCCTTTTTTTTGCCTATGTTCCATTCTTCGGATATGGCTTCCCATCCGTTTGAAATAACTTGCTCACCATTCCATAAAGACGACCTGACATGTTAGGAAAAACGAAGGTGTATTCATTCGCTCCTTGATTCAGCAAGACGATCGGAGCTTCCACGATGTAGGGGATTTTCATTAGATCGAGCATCTTCTTATATTCCTCTACCTTGGAATGGTCGACCGTATAATAAAATGATTTGGAAAAATTCATGCGAGCACGCTCCTTTCCCATATTGTAGCATATCCACAGTTTGCCGTATAAATGAACATAATAAATATTATGTAAACAAACTTGTTCCCTCTTTTCTTATGAAGAGAGAATATTCCCAAAAACTTCTACCTATGATAGAATAAAAGACCAAAATTTTACCAATAGGAGAAAAATGATGATAATCAGCCAACAACTACTTTCTGTGAACGGGTTATCCTACACGATTCGCTCTGCAATGGAAACAGATGCACAACAGTTGTCAGAACTGCGACTGCAAATCGATGGAGAGACTGAAAATTTGGACAGAGAAAGAGGAGAGGCTTTCATCGATGTGCAAGGATTCGAACACATCATCCATACGGATGCAGAAAGTCCAAGAAACTTGTTTTTAGTTGCTGTTGTACAGGATCGGATTGTCGGGTTTTCCAGATGTGCAGGTGTTTACTTAAACAGATTTGCGCACAAAGTAGAGTTTGGTGTATGCGTCTTGCAAGAGTTCTGGGGTCACGGCATTGGGAAAAATCTCTTGCAAGAATCGATTGCCTGGGCAGACGCCAACCACATTACCAAAATGACGTTGAATGTAATAGAAACGAATGAGAAGGCAATTGAGCTGTACAAACGGCTTGGCTTTGAAATCGAAGGGGTGCTCAAAAACGACAAAGTTCTTTCCGATGGAAATTACTACAGCACAATTATTATGGGAAGATTCAAAATGACAGGAGAGTAGCTTATCGGGAGAGGTATCCCGGGTACGTAAAATGCGATTACGGATGTAAAAGGAGTGCGGGTCGGCCAGAAAAAAAGAACCGTACATGCATTGCCACTGGATCGTTTCGTAGAAATCATGTCTCGTTAAATGAAAAAACTCCGCTAGTGATAGCAGAGTTTTGTTGTCTGATCATCTGTTAAACAGTTGTTTAACTGCTGAAGAAGCTACGGCTGGAGCGCTTTCTTTTATAATGAGAGCTGCCGTAATGGGAATGTCCGTACCGGTTGCTAGAGCTGTATTTTCTACGATGCTTGTAATCGCTGCTGCTGTATTTCCGGTGTTTGTGCGAAGATGAGTGATTACCGAGTAAATTTTTCAAAAGCTTCTTGAGCATATCAATCACTCCTAATTAGGTTGGAAGTCTATTCCGTATAAGTATATACGAATATGTTGGGGAATCGTTTCATTATTTTTCTACGTTTTCGTGAAAGGCAGGACCGATCAGATCAATCCGGTTCGTCCATATTCCTCCTGTAAAGCTTGCTGGCACTCTTTTTAAATCAGTCGGAACATCAAAGCCTTGCGACACATCTCCACTCCCTGCGACTAGGATCACGCGGGTGTCTTTTGCTTCCATTCTTGCCATGAAACGATTCGGCCAACCCCAGAGCCATGGGGCAATCTGATCGGGGATATGTAGCTGAGACTGTGAACAGGCATCGGGCACATATCCGGACCACCCTACTGCCATGTACGGAATGAGACAGCTTTTTAGTGATGCTTTGGACATGACACGCAGCTCTGGCATTTGCTGTTTCAATGTCTCGATCGGCTTGTCACCGCCATAAACAGAGAGCTGTGCCAGTCGTTCGGCAGGCAATGCTGCCAATACATCCGCTAACGCTTTCCCTTCGAGTGGGTCATTGCTTTTGATATGGATAAGCAGCGAGCGATCAGGGAATGTTTGTAGCACATCATCGAGAGAGGGCATCATGCCAGTCCCTTTTCCACGGAAGGGGAAGGTTTTCCCTTCGTCCGCTGTATAATGGTAGCCAATGTCGAGCTGTTGTAATTCGGCCAAGGTATAATCTCTCGTGACTCCGGTACCATTTGTCCGACAGTCGAGTGTCCAGTCATGAAACACGGCAAATCGATTGTCTTTCGTCCATTGTACATCGAGCTCGACAACGTCCGCGCCTGCATCAAAAGCCGCCTGCATGGACGGAATCGTATTTTCTAGGTACGGATGCTCCGGTGGATAAATCCGCTCCGCCGTACACGTTTCATTGGTGATGTTCTCCATATGAAAGGTTTGTGCCATCCCGCGATGAGCAAGCAAAAAAGGCTCGCCTTCTGGCTCTTTTGCAAGATAAGAGCTGTTACACAGGAACAGGAAAGCGATGAAAAGAAGGGGAATCCAGATACGTTTTCGCTGGAACCATTTCTTTCGTGGTTGATCTCGTTGTTTTGACATGATGGGATACCGCCCCTTCCTTCAAATACTCTGTTCATTGTAGCAAAACGCAAGAGAGGAAGGTACATCCTTTGGGAGTAGGGCTTGGGGCTTGGCATCATTCGAAAAGACTGGCACAATAGACGGAAGATAAGATGTATCCCATGAAGAGCAAGGGGAGGTTCCATGAAAATAGCTTTACACCAAATCGCTTATCAGATCGGTATGCACCCAACGGAGATGGCGAAGCTTGTCTACGAGGGTGAAATAACGGGAGAGGTACCTGAACACAATCCGCAAGCGAAGGATGCCTGGGTGGATTTGCACTCTCTGCGTAACTTCATTCAATGGCGATACGATCAGGGGCGAGTGGACCAGATGTTCTATGATAAAGCTATGCGTCACCTGAACAAAGCAATGCCAAAAAAATAATCGAATTCGGAGGAGAAATATGCGAGACTCTATCATTTACTGCATGGTACCAAAAACATACTGGGAAAAGTGGATGGACAAGGATCACTACTTACCGCGCGATTACGAGCAGGAAGGCTTCATTCACGCAACAAAAGGGGACGAACTGCTTGAAAAGGTAGCAAACCGCGTCTACGCACAGTTTGATGAGGAGTTGTATGTACTCGTTGTCGATGAAGCAAAAACGACTTCGGAAGTCAAATACGAGGCTGCGAAGGATGGATTGCTGTATCCGCACATCTATGGACCGTTGAATCAAGATGCGATTGTAGATAGGAAGCAAATGAATCGGATAGACGGCCAGTGGCGTCTGGGAACGTCCATCCGCTAATCTCTACCAGTTAAACCATTTGAGTAGCGCAAGCACTTCTTGACGCTTGGCCTCAGGTAGCTTGTCGAGTCTGCGCAAGAGAAGATCGATTCGCATGCGCTGTTCCACTTCGGATTCAGGTGCCTTTTGCCCCTTCACCCATTGTCGTTTCAGGCGGACGGGATCTATATCAGATATGATCCGAAGCAGCTTTCTTTCCAACAAATCTAAGGAAGCCATAGTTGAAACCCTCTTTATTATTTAATCCGTTTCTTCTATTATAACACGGGTACATAAAGAAACCATGATTGGCGCACAATGGTAAAGGTGTTGAATATAACCCTTTGTAGGAGGCGTATCGATTATGGCGAAGCCGGATGACCGTTCTGACAACGCAGAAAAGCTTCAACAGATGATTTCCAATACGGAAGAGAACATTCGTGAGTCCGAAGATTACCTGACGGCTCATGCTGGGGAGATTTCTGCTGAGGAAAAAGCAACCCTCGAAGCAAAAAATCAGCGTCGTGAAGAAAGCATCGAGGGATATCGCGCGGAAATCAAGGATGAATCTTCGCAGGCTTAACCTTGCTACCAAACGTCTGGCGCCAACTACGCGTCAGGCGTTTTTTCATTCTATCAGGCAAAAGTGCAACAAAACATGATTTGTTTTGCGAAACATGGTAATCTGTAAGGGTACAAATTGAAAAAGAGGAGAAAGACTTATGAAGCGACCAGAAGATACACGCGTCGTTGTCGGCATGTCCGGCGGAGTCGACTCCTCCGTGACGGCTTACCTGCTTAAGCAACAGGGATATGACGTCATCGGCATCTTCATGAAAAACTGGGATGATACCGATGAATTCGGCCACTGCACGGCGGAAGAAGACTTCCAGGATGTCCGGCGCGTCTGTGAACAGATCGGCATTCCATATTACACGGTAAACTTTGAAAGAGAATACATGGACAAGGTATTCCAGTATTTTTTGGATGAATATAAACGGGGACGTACACCGAATCCGGATGTCATGTGCAACCGTGAAATCAAGTTCGGTGAGCTTCTCGCCAAGGTCATGGATCTAGGGGCAGATTATATTGCAACTGGCCATTACGCGCAGGTCAAATACATCGACGGCGAGTACAAGCTGATTCGTGGTGCTGACAACAACAAGGACCAGACTTACTTCTTGAATGTATTGGGCCAAGAACAGCTATCCAAAACGATGTTCCCGATTGGTCATCTCCCGAAACCTCAAGTAAGGGAGATCGCAGAGAAAGCAGGGCTCTATACAGCGAAAAAGAAGGACAGTACAGGGATCTGCTTTATTGGGGAGCGTAACTTCCGCGACTTCCTGCAAAACTATTTGCCTGCCAGACCAGGAAATATCGAGACCGTAGATGGAGCGGTCATCGGTACGCACGACGGACTGATGTACTATACATTGGGTCAACGACAAGGCTTAGGAATAGGCGGAGGTCATGGCACGAGCGGACAGCCTTGGTTTGTTGTAGACAAAGATCTGGAGCGGAATGTCCTGATCGTTGGTGAAGGCTCTGATCATATCCGTCTGTACTCGAAGAGCCTCTTGGCGACCAACGTGAGCTGGGTGAGTGATAAGACTCCTTCTGAAACGTTTACTTGTACAGCGAAATTCCGTTATCGCCAGCCAGATCAGGGAGTAACCGTTCACCTGCTGGAGGATGGTACCGTAGAAGTTGTATTTGATCAGCCGCAAAAAGCAGTGACACCCGGTCAGGCTGTCGTCTTCTACGATGGGGAAGTATGCTTGGGTGGCGGTACGATTGACAAGGTACGCTTAGTCGATAAAGAGAACTAAGATAGACGGGGGAAGCACTCGGTGGATGCTACGAAAAAATCAAAAGTGATTATCGTTTCGTTTTTGGCGGGAGCGGTTCTCTTGGCGATCATCTCTTATTTCGGGATGGCCTCCTTGGGTAAAGAGCATATGGCGACGATCCAAAACGTCATCAAGGAGAACGGTGGGGTTGTTACCGCAGGTGGAGTGACAGCGGTTCCGCTGGAGGAAAGTCCTTTTACTAACAGCGGAAAAGGCAATACCATCTACCGAATCTACTATACGAAAGAGGGGCAAACGTTGACGGCTTGGTATCGTGCTGATAACGAATCCTCCATCAAGAAAGAGCCGGAAGCATGGATTCTGCCGTAAAAACAAGGATAAACCTGACTGGGAGAGTGAAGGCATCACATGACCCAACATGCTGGACTGCGTGAGCTGGCTGAACTGATTCGAAGACTCGAGCCAGAATTAGCGGGTGCACAATTAAGTATTCTTGCTCATGAAAATAAAGAGGGAATCGCAACGCTGTTAGTGGAAGGACTCGGGACGAAGGTTGCTGTCCAAAACAGCTCCGGCGAATATGCGAATCATTTGGCGGTTTTGCGTGTAGGAGCGAACAAGTACACCTTCGCGCAAGATTGGAGAGAAGTGTACATCAGTGAAATCAATTACTGCGCGTGTCGCATACCTCCGGGGGCACATGGATTGTTGGTTCGCCATATCGATTATCCAGGCGTGATTTATGATGTCTCACGAAAACTGGCCGAACATCAAATCAATGTTTCCAAATTGAATGTATCGCGCGAGCAAAAAGGGAAGAATGCCCTGCTTATCTCTGTGACCGATGAAGAGATTACACCGACGATTGTATCTGCCATCGAAGAGCTACCCCAAATCACCAAAGTGATATCTCTACAGTAAGCGAGTCATGATAAACAAAAACTGCCCGTTTTTAGCGGGCAGTTTTTTTCGTAGCGAATTTGAGTCCTTGGTTAATTAAGACTGGCAAGACGGACGAATGATTTTCGTCAGCAAATTCTTTAAAGGAAGCCTTGATCTGACCTTTGCCTATGGAGGACAATCGTTCGATCATCGCCAGAGATTTTTCTTTGACCAAGAATCGCCCATCGTTTTCCAACTCTCCGATGGTGAGAAGAGCATGGACGTCGAGCTCATCTGTCAGCAGGCCCGGCAATTGACTCTCCTTCGCAAGCAGTACGCTCTCATTCCAGTGGATCGAGGGACTGCCAGCGATATAACGCTGAAAAGCGTGTGGTCTCGACAAAAGTACATGCAAGACAAACAAGCCACCTAACGAATGCCCAAAAATCGCTTGCTGCGTCCGATCGATGGGGAAGTCGTTTTCGATGCTAGGCTTGAGCTCCTCCTCCAAAAAGGTGAGGAACTGCTCCGCTCCCCCCATCTGAGGCCAGTCAGCTCCTTTTGGGTTGCCAGGAAGCTCCGAGACAGGAACTTCATACGTGTAATCAAAGAAACGGGCAGGATGGTACGGACCGTCCGTTGGATACCCAATCCCGACGACGATAGCAGGATACACGCCAGTTCGTTCAGGACTGCGTGATTGTATTCGTATCGCTTCGGTCATGGTTGCAAAAACAGAGTTGCCATCTAGCAAATATATGACGGGAAAGCCTGATTCCGGAGGGGGATCGGCAGGTATACTTACGAAAATGTGATAGTCCCGCTCTTGATAAGTCATGATTTTACTGTAAGATCGAGGAATGACGACAGGTTGATAGTCGGTGCTTTTCATGAGGGCTACTCTCCAATCTCTCCAAGGCTAACCAACACACAAAATCTATTATATGAACGAGAACCAGAGATTGGCAATAGCCGAAAAAGGAGAATAGTTAGTTTTCGAAAAGAGCGCATACTGAGCTTGACTCCTACGATATATTGAGGTAAAGTAAGTTTTACCAACTACATATTGATGCGGTGAGGTGTTTACCAGCCAGATTTGGTAGACTTAATAGGGAAGTCGGTGAGAATCCGACGCGGTCCCGCCACTGTAATGAGAGAGTTCCATTTGCGAAAGAATGCCACTGATCATGAACGATCGGGAAGGTGAAAATGGAGCGATGATCCAAAAGCCAGGAGACCTGCCTAACCGCTTGCACTGTTTAACCTACGGGAGATAGGGAAGTGTTCGAGCGCGCAATTCGCATTGGCGAATTGCTAGATGGAAGTCATCACGCGCATTCGGCATGTAAACGTCGGATGCGCTTTTACTTTGGCTAAATATCATACATACAGAGTAAAAATAGCAGGATAGGATGAGGGACATGCTAATCGCTTATGATTCAAAAACAGGAAACGTCCGAAGATTCGTCAACAAAATTAATTTGCCACATGTGGAAATTAATCAAGATATGGTGCTGGACGAGCCGTTCATTTTGATAACATACACGACGGGCTTCGGACAAGTGCCGGAGAAGGTGGAGACGTTCCTGAAGCGAAATCATGTCAATCTGCGCGGAGTATCCGCCAGCGGCAACCGCAACTGGGGAACCAGCTTTGCCAAAAGCGCGGATACGATCGCGGGCCAATATGGCGTTCCGGTGATATCTAAATTTGAACTGTCCGGTACCGGCCGTGACGTGGAACAATTTACGAGTGGGGTGGCAGCAATTGCGGCATATTGAATTGAACAACGAACTGATGCAGCGTGGCAACGACGGATTTTATCAACTGGAAAAGGATCGGGAAGCGGTTGCGGTCTTCATGGAAGAAGTGCAGTCCAATACGATGACTTTTGGCAGTGTCAAAGAACGCATGGACTATTTGATCGAGAATGACTTCTATGAAAACGTCTATGAAACATACACTGTTGAGCAGGTCGATGAAGTTTACCGTTTGGCCTATGACGCTGATTTTCAATTTGCTTCGTACATGGCTATCTCCAAATTTTATAAAGATTACGCCTTGAAAACGAACGATAAATCGATGTACTTAGAGCAGTATCCAGACCGGGTGGCCGTTGTGGCACTGTCCCTTGGACAAGGTGACTTTGAGCTCGCCAAGCGTTTAACAGTATCCATGATGGATCAACGCTTGCAACCAGCGACACCAACCTTCCTGAACGCAGGCAAAAGCCGCCGTGGAGAAATGGTCTCCTGCTTCTTGCTTGAAATGGATGATTCACTGAACTCCATCAACTTTATTTTGGGAACATGTATGCAGCTATCTAAAATTGGCGGCGGTGTGGCCGTGAACTTGTCCAAGCTCCGTGGACGAGGAGAGCCGATCAAAGGCGTCGAGGGCGCAGCAAAAGGTGTCATGCCAGTTCTCAAGCTGTTGGAAGATGCGTTTTCCTACGCGGATCAAATGGGGCAACGCAAAGGCTCAGGTGCAGCGTACTACAACATCTTCGGCTGGGATATCAACGAGTTTCTCGATTGCAAAAAGATTAATGCGGATGAAAAAGCACGCATCAAAACGTTGTCCATCGGCCTGATCGTACCAAACGTGTTCTACAAGCTGGCTGAAGAAAACAAGCCATTGACTGTGTTTGCTCCGTACTCCGTGTACAAAGAATATGGCGTGCATCTGGATGATATGGACCTCGATGACATGTACGAGGAGCTCTTGGCAAACGATCGCATCAAGAAAAAGACCGTCATGAGCGCACGCGAGATGTTGACCAAAATCGCGATGATTCAAATGGAATCGGGCTATCCGTACATCATGAACAAAACGAATGCGAACAACAACCATGCACTGAAAGATCTTGGTTCAGTGAAAATGTCCAACCTGTGCACGGAAATCTTCCAGCTGCAGGAGACTTCGACGATTAGTAATTACGGAGAGATGGATATCATCCGTCGCGATATTAGCTGCAATCTGGCATCGCTCAATATCGTCAACGTGATGGAGCGCAAAATGATCCGTGAATCCGTCCACGAAGGAATCGAAGCCATTACAGCCGTGAGTGACATGACGCGTGTAGAAAACGCTCCAGGCGTTCAAAAGGCAAACCGTGAGCTGCACTCAGTAGGGCTCGGTGCGATGAACCTGAACGGTTATCTGGCAAAGAACAGAATCGCTTACGAAAGTGAAGAAGCCAAGGATTTCGCTCGTACGTTTTTCATGATGATGAACTTCTACTCCTTGGAAAAAAGCATGGAAATCGCCAAGGAAACAGGCAATACCTTCTTGGGCTTTGAACAATCGGAATATGCAAAAGGGACTTATTTTAACAAGTACTTGACGAACGATTACAGCCCGCGGACGGAAAAAGCAAAGCTTCTCTTTGAAGGAATGCACATTCCGACGCCAGAGGATTGGGCAAAACTACAGCAAAAGGTGCAAAAGCATGGCGTTTACCATGCGTACCGTTTGGCGATTGCACCGACACAGAGCATTTCCTACATTCAGAATGCGACTTCTAGCGTGATGCCAATCGTTGAGCATATCGAAACGAGAACATATGCCAACTCGACGACGTATTACCCAATGCCGTACTTGTCGCAGGAAAACTATTTTTACTACAAATCGGCGTATGTGATCGATCAATTCAAAGTGATTGATCTGATTGCCGAAATTCAAGAGCACATCGACCAAGGAATTTCGACTGTGCTGCACGTGAACAGCAATATTTCAACCAGAGAACTGGCTCGCTATTACATTTACGCAGCGAAAAAAGGTCTGAAGTCACTCTACTATACGCGTACGAAGCATTTGACTGTAGAAGAGTGCATTAGCTGCGCTGTTTAGTGAACTCGATTTATAAATGGAAAAGCATCAAGCAAAAAGAGAAGAGGAACGCCATATGAAAGCAGTCAATTGGAACAGGCCGGACGACGATTTTACGATGACGTTTTGGAATCAAAACATCATGCAGTTCTGGACGGATGATGAGATTCCACTGTCAGATGACAAGATGTCCTGGATGGAGCTCAGTGCGACTGAACGCGACACATATAAAAAAGTATTGGGCGGTCTCACCTTGCTGGATACGGTTCAGGGTGGAGTAGGGATGCCGAAGATCATGGAGCATGTCGATGGACTGCAAAGAAAAGCGGTTCTCGCCTTCATGGGCATGATGGAGCAAATCCATGCCAAATCGTACAGCAGTATTTTTACAACGCTGGCATCGACTGAAGAGATTGACGGTATTTTTTCGTGGGTAGAAAACAATCCACATCTGCAAAAGAAAGCGGCCCTCATCTCGAAACGCTATCAAGAAATTGAGAAACCGAAAGACTTGTACATGGCGATGGTAGCGTCCGTCTTCCTGGAAAGCTATCTGTTTTACAGCGGCTTCTTCTATCCGCTCTATTTAGCGGGTCAAGGCAAGATGACAAGCAGCGGGGAAATTATCGATCTGATTGTTCGCGACGAGAGCATCCACGGACTCTATGTCGGCGTTCTCGCGCAAGAAGTCTATCAAGGCCTAAGTGTGGTCGAGCAGACCGCAGCAAAAGAGGAGCTGTATGCCCTTTTGCATGAGCTGCAAGAAAATGAAGAGGCCTATACGACTTCGTTGTATACGGAAATCGGATTGGCTGAAGAGGTTCATGTGTACGTGCGCTATAACGCGAACAAGGCTTTGATGAATCTGGGGCTGGACCCGCTATTCCCGGAGGAAGAAGTGAACCCGATCGTGCTGAATGGCATTCGCACGCAGACGAAGCAGCATGACTTCTTCTCGAAAAAAGGAAATGGTTATGTCCGCACGCTAAACGTAGAGCCGTTGACCGATGATGATTTTACATTTTAGTATGACAAAAAATGGATTCTGTGTTACTGTATGAACAGTATGCTGCCCTGCTCGTTTACTGGGGCACTTCACAGAACCACGATAATTTCATAAGAGTGGGAACAGGTTCTTTGGTTATCAAGATCAACCAAAGATGAAAAGGGAAGTCGGTGAGAATCCGACACGGTCCCGCCACTGTATGAGGGGAGTCGGCACATTTATCAGCCACTGATCCAAACGGATTGGGAAGGCATGTGCAGATGATGATCCCAAAGTCAGGAGACCTGCCTGTTTCGACGACACTGCTTAACCTACGGGAGATAGGGAGGTGTTAGGATGCTGTGATCTCAGTGCTTATTTGGCATTTCTAACGTTCTTTTTGATCGTTGGAGATGCCTTTTTTATTGGGCGGATTCAAGTCAAGATCGAATAAAGAATGGAGAGGAAGCTCATGAAAAGCAGCAATTTGGGATATCCACGGATCGGGAAGAACCGCGAGTGGAAAAAGGCATTGGAAGCATTTTGGGCAGGCACCATCGATGAGGCAAGCCTGGTACAGCAAATGGAGCAAATCCGTCACCATAACCTGTTGCGTCAGCAGGAAAAAGGGGTCGAGCTGATCCCTGTGGGTGACTTTACGTACTACGATCACATGCTGGATATGGCTGTGATGTTTGGGATGGTCCCCAAGCGTTATGAATACGAGGGAGGCCCGGTTTCATTAGCCACATACTTCGCCATGGCTCGTGGTTCGAAGGAAGCTGTCGCCAGCGAAATGACGAAATGGTTTAACACGAACTACCATTATATCGTCCCGGAGTTTGGTGCACGACAACCAGCCATAACCGAGAACAAGCCTCTCCAGGCATACTTGGAGGCTAAAGAAAAGTTTGGCATCATCGGAAAGCCCGTCATTGTAGGCCCGTATACGTTTGTCAAATTGTCCAAAGGATATGAGAAAAACGAATTTGAAATCGTCGTGGATCAACTCGTTCCGCTTTACATAGACGTTCTCCGCGAGTTGGAGCTGCACGGCGTGGAATGGGTGCAAATCGATGAGCCTGCATTTGTACTGGATGTATCGGAGCATGATCGCGCCATCATCAAACGTATCTATGCACAAATCGGTCAAGCACTACCACATCTACAGTGCATGCTGCAAACCTATTTTGAAGCGGTGGATTGGTACGAGGAGCTGATTCCCTTACCGGTAAAAGGAATTGGTCTTGATTTTGTACACGGAGCGAAGCGCAATCTGACCAATCTGAAAAAACACGGGTTTCCAGCAGACAAGATTCTCGGAGCGGGAATCATCGACGGTCGAAACATATGGCGTGCGTCCGTTGAGGAGAAGTGGGAGCTGGTCAAAGAAATTTCCGAGATCGTTCCACTCGAAAAGCTGTGGCTGCAGCCGTCCAGTAGTTTGTTGCATGTACCTGTAACGGTTGAAGCAGAGAGCGACTTGCCAGAGGAAGTCATGCCTGCATTGGCGTTTGCCGACGAAAAACTTGGGGAAGTACAGCTCTTAGTCCAAGGACTCCGATACGGTAAGTATGTCATTTCGAAAGAGATCGCCCAAAATGAAGCGGACTTGCTGAAGCTGGCATTATCTCCAGCGAGGAATCGTCGAGAAGTGCAGAATGCTTTACGTCAAATAGCTGCTGCAAAACTTGAAAGAAGTGTTCCTTATCTCGAACGTCGAGAGATTCAACAAAATACGTGGAAGTTGCCACTGTTGCCAACTACTACAATCGGAAGCTTCCCGCAGACAGCTGAGGTTCGCCAAGCCCGACAGCAGTTTAAAAAAGGTAACTGGACAGTGGAACAATACGATGCTTTCATTCAGGCGCAAATCAAGGAATGGATAGAGATACAAGAAGAGCTCGGTCTGGACGTCCTCGTTCATGGGGAGTTCGAACGAACAGATATGGTTGAGTATTTTGGCGAAAAGCTCGATGGCTTTTTGTTCACGAAAAACGGTTGGGTGCAGTCATATGGCTCGCGCTGCGTGAAGCCACCTATTATTTACGGAGATGTGGAGTTTGTAGCACCGATGACGGTCAAAGAAAGTGTGTATGCAAAATCATTGACCGCCAAACCAATGAAGGGTATGTTAACTGGCCCAGCAACCATTCTGAATTGGTCGTTTGCTCGAGTCGATGTCTCCAGACAAGAGGTGTGCGAGCAAATCGCATTGGCATTGCGAAAAGAAGTAGAAGCATTGGAAGAAGCGGGGATTCTCATGATTCAAGTCGATGAACCAGCGCTGCGCGAAGGATTGCCGCTCAAAAACGAAGAGCAGGCAGCTTATCTCGAATGGGCTGTCAGAGCGTTTCGTCTAGCGACCTCCACCGTTGCACCGAGCACCCAAATTCATACACATATGTGCTATTGCGAATTCCATGATTTCATGGATGTCATCAGCGAACTCGATGCCGATGTGATTTCGATTGAAACTTCCCGCAGCCATGGAGAGCTCGTGTCTGTATTCGAAACAGGTACGTATGACAAAGGCATCGGGCTTGGCGTATACGATATCCATAGCCCCCGAATTCCAGCTGTCTCAGAAATGGAAGATATGGTAGCACGAGGTGTACAAGTACTTCCACCAGATCAATTTTGGATTAACCCGGATTGCGGGCTGAAGACACGAGGGAGAGAAGAAACCGTTCAGTCATTACGAAACATGGTTGCGGCAACGAAGGCGATTCGGAGTCGTTTGACAGCCCAGTAGGGAAGTTGCACACGATGAAAGGAGCCACACCACAAATGATGACTGAAGCACGACCGATCCAACAATCGAGAACCTTTTTGACTGATCTCGTCTTTCCACCGGATACCAATCACCACCACACCATTTTCGGTGGGAAAGTCATGGCATATGTAGACAAGATCGCCTGCATCGCAGCCATGCGACATTGCCGTAAACCTGTTGTCACTGCGTCCAGCGATTCCTTCGATTTTCTCGCACCAATCAAGACAGGAGAAGCGATCAACCTGGAGGCTTATGTCACCTGGACTCATAAGACATCGATGGAAGTATTCGTGAGAGTGGAAGCGGAGAACTTGTTGACAGGGGAAAAGCGCATGACAGCACGCGCGTATCTGACAATGATTGCCCTCGACGATCAAGGAAAGCCGACGCTTGTCCCGAATGTCATTCCCACCACAGAGGAAGAACGTAATCAGTTTGAAAAAGCAAAGGAACGACATGCGTTACGAAAAAGGCGGAAAGCAGAGTTGTAAGGAGCAAAACCCCTCGTCCTAAATGGGATCGGGGGGTTTTGTCTCACTCGCTTGACAATACTTAGATATCGAACTATACTGATCTCATGATAAAAGGAAATGCAGCTTCACTCATTAGCCATATTAGAGATGTAGTCAATAAGCTCATTATTTCTGAGCTTGAGAAGCATGGTGTAGAAGGAATTGTACCTTCGCACGGTGACATTCTCCTTTGTTTGTATAAACATGACAATGTGACCATGAAGGAATTGGCTGAGTACATTCATCGAACGAAACCAACGGTAACTGTCCTCGTCAACAAACTGGTTGCGTGTGGTTATGTAATTCGCGAGAAGGACGTCAACGACAACAGAATCACTTATATTAAGCTCACACAAAGAGGAATGGAACTACAACCGATTTTTCAAGAGGTATCCAATCGTATCCGGGAAATGATGTACGGTGGATTATCCGAGACAGAAGGTGAGTTGCTTGAAAACCTTCTGGAGAAGGTGTTACAACGTTTTTAGAACTTCTCTATTGAAATAGAGAAGTTCTCCTTACACCTATAGTTAGATATCTAACAAAAACAAATGCTAAAAGTTAGATATCGAATCTTTTTGAAAGGGGTGATGCAAGCGAACTCATTAACTAGTTTCAACCAGGAACGAACAGACAACAAATACGAGGAGGATCATCAAATGTCAATCGAAACGGTAATCAAAACTTACGAATCTGCACTAAATGCCAATGATATAGATACCATACTTGCTCTTTACAGTACTGAACCTGTATTCATGCCACAACACGCCCCGGCACTATTCGGGCGCGACGCAGTGCGCGCTGGGTATGAGCATGTATTTAACACCATCAAGCTCAACGTCCGCTTCGAAATTTATGAAATCGAAGTGACAGGAGACTGGGCTTGGGCACGCACGAGTTCTGCTGGACGCATACACATTCTCTCAGCAGATGTCGAGGTTGAGGAAGGAAATAACGAGTTGTTCGTATTCCGTCGTGAAAACGATGAGTGGAAGATCCATCGCTACTTGTTTTCGACTAATCGTCCACTTTAAGCATAAACATGAAAATGTTAGGCAGATCATCACTAAACCATTTGGAGGAAGCATGATGAATTTTCAACAATTATTGCAAGCTCGTCGTTCTGTGAATCAATTTGATCCAAACGCTACCATTAGCCGTGATGATTTGGAAAGTATGATTGAGAGTGCAACACTCGCGCCGTCATCTTATAACCTGCAACATTGGCGTTTTCTCGTTGTCGATGACAAAGAGCAGAAGCTGAAGCTTAAAAAAGCGGCGTTTCATCAACAAAAAGTAGAAGACGCTTCAGCTGCCATTGTGATATTAGGGAATCTTCAAGCGCATAAAGATGCTGAGCGAATTGCTGATGATTTGACCGAAAAAGGTTATCTCCCAGCGCAATATAAAGAGAATGTGATCAATCAAATCGAAGGGCTTTATAGCAACGAATCTATGCAAAGAGATGAAGCGATTCGTGGTAGCTCTTTGGCTGCTATGGCACTCATGCTTGCAGCAAAAGAAAAAGGGTATGGATCTTGCCCGATGATTGGATTTGACCCGCAGCTCGTCCGACAAGAATTCAACATTCCCGAGCACTTGATTCCTGTTATGATGATTACAATTGGTACGGATTTGGACCCCGAGATGCCGCGTAAAATCCGTTTCGCCGTTGAAGAAGTCACTACCTATAACGGTTTTTAAAAATACGAAAGATGCCACTGGTGAGCTTGCTTGCAACAGGTCACCGGTGGCATCTTTGTTTTATTCGTATTCCAGCATGTGATTAGTTGCTCATAAAGGGTGCGGATCGCATTTTCGCTTGTTGTTTCTTGCATGTATGTTTCCTCCTGTTGTCCTATTGGAAAATAGCGTATCATATATGATCTTTTACATGAAAAACAGCCGCTGTCTACTCAGCATGCAGATTGATAGCAAGAATCTTTTGTTTCATCTGGGAAAGAAGTAAAATAATAGCATGTTGATAAAGAGGGAGCATATATTCTTGATCGGCAAAAATGAAGGTTATTATTGATCAAAAACCAGAAGGTACTTGTTTTCTATCAAAGAATAATAGTATCAATGGCTACCAGCCACACGAATTATGATGAAGGAGAGGATCGGATGGAAAAGTTGATCGAGGAGTACAGCCAAGACTATGAGCTGCTGCGTGAAGCCGTTGAAGGATTGTCTGAGGAGGAGCTGCGTTTCCAACCTGCACCGGACAAATGGAGTATCCACCAGATTCTTATTCATGTAACAGATTCCGAGATCTTAGCGACACATCGGCTGAGAAAAGTCTTGGCGGAGGAAGAACCGCTTCTGCTATCTTTTAATCAGGAAGCCTGGTCTGATAACCTGGAATACGAACGGTTGGACCGCGAGCAGTATATGCGCCTGTTTCAAATGCTACGGGTCAGCATGCTGCCACTTTTGGAAAATCTGACTCCCGAGCAACTTGCGCGGGTTGGGAAATATCCCGATGGAGTGAGGTACACGTTCAAAGAGCTGCTGGAATTGCGCGTCCAGCATGTCCGTGACCACCTCGCTCAGATTGAGCGGGTAAAGCAGGCATTTTCGGAGGATAGGGTTTAACCCTATATGTTAGTTGTGATGAAACTAACGGGCTTAACTATTAAAAGCTGTAGCACCTGCTAAGCAATGATTGTACAATTATCTAGAGATTCTTACATGCTAAATAATAAGAGGAGGTTCTGAAAATGACGGAGCAATATGTATTCCGTTAAGTCCGTGGTCCCCCCTTTATATCCCTATTCTCACCTTATAAAAATAGAGGAGGACGAATATGGATATTTTAATTAGAGAACTGAGGGCAGAGGACGATGAGTGTGGTTCAAACATTGATGGGAGCTTTATCGTAGACTCTACCCTTGTCTTGCAACTAATGGGACAGCGAATCGGATATATGGTGAAGGAGAGCCCTCTTAGGAATAAAAACTACGATGATGAACAGCTTGAAGAAGATACTGTTGAGGATTATTCGAACTATATCGGCAATCCAGATCAAATCATTTATTTAACGCTCGTAAATAATCAAGTGGTGGGTCAAATTGTTTTGAAAAGAAATTGGAACAAATTTGCCTATGTGGAAGATATCAAAGTTGATAAGCAATATAGAGGATACGGTCTCGGTAAAAAACTAATCGAACAGGCTAAACGCTGGACGAAGGATGGCGGTATGATGGGAATCATGCTAGAGACACAAAGTAATAATGTCCGCGCATGTAAATTCTACGAAAGTTGTGGTTTTGTCATCGGAGGTTTCGATTCCTACGTCTACAGAGGTCTAGATAAAGATAGTGATGAGATAGCAATTTATTGGTATCTCATGCTTGATTAATAAGTGATTGATCCTCAGCTATGTCTTAAGAAGCCGAAATAATGGCAGCTTCTTTAAGACATTCCTAAACTTGAGGAACGATTGTTCAATGAAACAGCGGGGAATGCGGCTGGATTCCAAATGAATGTCTTAGTACAGAACAATAAAGAGAAGGGGCCTTCCAACTGTGGAGGGCCCTTTTTACAGACTGCCATACACCAAAATGAAGCAGAAACTACATTTTTGTAGAAGTGTTGAAGTGAATCATTGCAAGAGATATACTATTCTCAAAATTAAAATAAATCCGAATGATAAAGGAGCTTCAGGCATGGCACAACTCGTAAAAGAACGGATTCGGAAGCAGTATGGAAAGCTGACAGCAAGTCAAAAAATCATCTGTAAGATCGCGATCGAAAAGCCAAGCTTACTTGCGATCCATACCGCCAAAAAAATCGCGGAGTTTACGAATACCAGTGAAGCGACCGTCATTCGCTTTTGTTACGCATTGGGTTACTCCGGATACACAGAGCTTCAGGAAGAAATCAAAAAGTCTCTTTTGATAGGAGACCAAAGGAAGGGGCCGATCCAGAAATATCGAGACACCGAGGTTACGCTCGATCTAAGCAATTATGCACATCAAGTGATGGAGAGTGATATTGCGTATCTCCAACAAGGCTTACAGCAAATTGACTACACGTTGCTCCAAGAGGTGGTCAAAAGCATCGTGCAGGCAAACCGAATCGTAGTGGTAGGATTTCGTTGGTGCCATATTCCTGCAAAATGGTTGTTCTCAGCGTTGAATGCCATCAAAGGAAACACACATCTATATACGGGAGCCGTTGATAACGCCGATTATTTTCTCACCGAACGAGATCAAGAATGGCTGGTCATTGCGATATCATTTCCTCGTCATCCAAGCGAGACGGTTGCAATGGTCCATTCAGCAAAAGAGCTGGGAGCGAAGATTTTGGCGATTACGGAAGGCGAGTTCTCCCCCATCAGCCAAGTCGCGGATCATCTTCTGAAAATCACCACACCCCAACCCGTTGCCACTAGCGGTATGCCCACATTATTCTCCATGCTAAATGTCTTGATCAAAGGCGTCATGCTCCACGACGCGGAAAATGTCCAGAAACGATTGCAGCACTATGATGAAATCAGCTCGAAGCTATACTCGTTTGTCGGAGAGGATGAGGAAGACTTCTCGATCTTTTGAAAGTAGAAAAATGAGAAAAGGGAAAGGGGAATCATGCCAATGACCAAGCCGATTTGGTTCACCGCGACTGGCGACAGCTTTATTACACGCAATCTGCCATACAGGGAGCAAGCTTTTCAAGAGGTAGCAAGCTTGCTCCACCGTGCGGACGTACGCATTGCGAATCTGGAGACGACCGTACACGATAATGAGGGCTATCCCAGCGCGCAAAGCGGAGGCACGTGGGCGATGTCACCACCTTCCGTTTTGCAAGTCATGAAAGATTATGGCTTTAACATGATTGGCTGGGCGAATAACCATACGCTCGATTATTTGTATGGGGGACTAGAAGCAACCGAACGATATCTCAATGAGTATGGCTTCGTCCATGCTGGCGCAGGCAAAAATCTCGCAGAAGCAGGCGCTCCACGTTATCTCGAATGCGAAGGGGCCAGAGTAGCCTTGATCGCTGCGACATCGACTTTTCATCCATGGTGGGCGGCCGGAGATCAGCGTTCGGATAGTATCGGCAGACCAGGGATCAATCCGATGCGCTATGTCATGACACACCACATTACAGAAGAAAAGCTCGCTGATTTGCTAGCCATTGCGGAGTCGACGGACATTAACGCCTTCAACAAGCTTCTAATCGAGGAAGGCTTCATGAATGATCCGGGCAAGGAGATCTTTCTCTTCGGAAATGCACGTTTCATGGTAAGCGACGAAGAGGGGACGACTACCCAACCGCATCCGCGCGATCTGAACAGAATCGTCAAGACGATTGAGGAGGCAAACAGGCGGGCTGATTATGTCATCGTGAGTATTCACGCGCATGAGATGAAGGGGGATGCGAAAGAAGTTGCGGCTGATTTCTTGCCTGTTTTCGCAAAAGCTTGCATCGATGCGGGCGCACACGCAGTGGTGGGACACGGCCCCCACTTATTGCGAGGCATTGAAATCTACAACAATCGGCCGATCTTTTACAGCTTGGGAGATTTTATTTTTCAGACAGAAGCTGTTACGAGTCAGCCCGCTGATTTCTACGAGCACTACGGCCTCGACCATACCCATAATGTGGCAGATGCCTTGGAAGCGATGAGTGCCAATTACACACGCGGACTCTGTGTGCACAAAGAAGTGTGGGAGTCGGTTATTCCCTTGTGGAAAATGCAAGATGGTGAGTTGCTCGAATTGGAGCTGCATCCGATTGAATTAGGCTTTGATCTGCCTGTACATCGTATGGGGTGGCCGAAATTAAGCAGGGATACCTCGATACTGGAGGGGCTCAAGACTTTGAGTGAACCATATGGCACAGTGATTGAGATCATGGATGGAATTGGGCGCGTGAGACTTACAAAATAGCGGGGAGTAGTGACAGTCTATTTCCTACACAAATGGAGTGATTCACATGATGGCCAGAATCACAATGGTTATGTTGTTTGTGCTCTACATGATCAATTATGCGGATAAAACGATTGCGGGATATTCTGCCGTGCCGATTATGGCTGAATTTTCTTTGAACGAGAAGGAATGGGGACTTGTTGGAAGCAGTTTCTTCTGGCTTTTCTCCATTGCCGGGATTGTAGGCGCGGCATTGTCGGACCGCATCGGGACGAAAAAAATGCTGGCGATCATGGCGCTGTCCTGGACAGTCATTCAATTTGGCGCTTATGCGATCGCGGGTTTGCCGATGCTTGTCGTTGCGCGGGTATTGCTTGGTATAGGCGAAGGGCCATTTTGGGCAACGGTTGTCAGCCATTTGAATAAATGGTTTCCCGAAGAAAAGCGTGGACTGGTTTATTCAACCGTGAACTTCGGTGCTTTCGTCGGTGCGGTGGCATCCGCACCGATGATTGTCGTGCTAATTGATAGCTATGGATGGCGATTTTCCTGGGCGTTTATGGGCGCACTTAGTCTGATATGGCTCTTGGTCTGGCTATGGATTGGAAAAGAAAAACCACTTGTCAGCGTCGCTCCTGCAAAAGTCGAGGCTCCAACCTTGTCAAAAGCGAAATGGTCGGATATATCCGGTGTCTTGCTCTCATCCACATTTCTATTCTGTTTTTTAATCTATTTCGCCCAAATATGGGGGACGACTTTCGCATCCGTATGGGAGCCTGTCTATCTCGTCAAGGTCTTCCAGTTTACGAATCAGGAAATGGCCTATGCGATTGCTGGCACAGGACTTTTAGCTGGACTGATGACCATTCTGATTTCATCGATTGGCGATCGTTTCTTTAAAAAGCATCGCAGCTATCGCAAATCATACGTTCTGGTTGGCGGTGTTTCGATTATTTTAGGAGGACTGTGCTTTTACGGTGTTACTCTTGTTCAATCTACGGTACTTGTTTTGATCTTCCTGTGCCTAGGAAAAGGGTTTGCATTTTCTGTTGGTACAGCTGCCTCTGTCATTGTCAGCAGCTTGTTACCGGAACGCACGGGATTTTTGGTAGGCGTGTTGTCCAGCCTGGTTACATTGGCAGGGATCATCTCGCCGTTGGTAACGGGCTCTATCGTTCAGTCAGCTGGGGATATTGGTACTGGTTTTGGCAACGCCATGATCGTCAACGGGTTGCTCTTTATCATTTGCGGCGTGCTTTTCCTGCTCTTTGTGAAGCGCAATGAACAAGTCAGTCAATCAGTCCCGCCAATCTCCCATGTTTCCTAAAAGTAATACTTTATAGGCTTGGCTTTAGATGTTAAAATTTTCTGAAAAGGGGGTAGGTGTGCGATGTATCATTTGAATGAAAGCCTCATGCAGAGCGCGAAACAGTTTGCTGATCGTCCAGCCTTTGTCTTTATGGGAGAAACGACGACGTATGCACAATTCAATCAGCAGGTCGAACATCTCGCAGCTGGACTTGCCCAGCACGGGATTGGAAAAGGGGATGCTGTCGCCCTGCTCATGGATAATCGGCCGCATTTTGTTAGCGCTTACTATGCGATACTCCGCGTAGGAGCAGTCGTTGTTCCCATGAACCCTATCTATACGGCGCGCGAAATTAGCTTCATTCTATCGAACAGTAAAGCAAAGGCAGCCATTGCCTTATCAGCGTTGCAGCCGGTACTAACCCCGATGAAGGACCAAATAGAAGATTTGCAGCTTCTCATCTACACGGAATCCATTGAAAATGAAATAACGATCGATCAACTTGTACAGGAAGGGCAAGAGTCAGAGGCAGGCTACGCGGAGCCGGAACGAAACGAAGATGACCTCGCTGTTATTCTGTACACATCAGGTACGACTGGCCAGCCAAAAGGAGCGATGCTCTCCCACCGCAATATGGCATCGAATGCGGATGCGATGGGGATATTGTTCGAGTTGGTGCCAGAAGATCGCATGGTCGCAGTACTCCCGATGTTTCACGTCTTCTGCATGACGGTGTGCATGAATGGCCCGATTCGCACGGGAGCGGCGATTATTATTGTGCCAAAATTTCATCCGGTAGACGTCCTCCAAACGGTTCGGGAGCAAAAAGCCACATGTTTCGCAGGTGTTCCGACCATGTACAACTATCTGCTACAGCTGCCGTCTGCGACAAAAGAAGATTTTTCCTCCATCCGGATATACTGCTCGGGAGGTGCATCCATGCCTGTTGAGCTCCTGCACAAGTTCGAAGCGAAATACGATGCCAAGGTACTGGAGGGCTACGGTTTGTCAGAGGCAGCTCCAGCTACAACATTTAATCCATTGCACGGTACCAGAAAGCCAGGATCGGTTGGGGTCGATATCCCGCTTGTGAAAAACAAGGTCGTCGATCCCGAAGGAAACGAAGTCGCACGTGGAGAAGTGGGCGAGCTGGTGGTACATGGGCCCAATGTCATGACAGGGTACCTCGGTTTGCCAGATGATACGGCCGCGGCGCTCCGAGATGGTTGGCTGTATACGGGAGACATGGCTCGCATGGATGAAGAAGGATATGTGTACATCGTTGACCGCAAAAAAGACATGATTCTCGTTGACGGCTATAATGTGTACCCGCGTGAGGTAGAAGAAGTTCTTTACCAGCATCCTGCGATTATCGAGGCGGCTGTGATCGGGATTCCTGACGAGGTGCATGGCGAAGCAGTCAAGGCATTTGTGGCATTGAAGGAAGTTGCGATTTCCCAAGAGGATATCATGGCATTTTGCCGTGACAAGCTGGCGAAATACAAAGTTCCTCGTCAGGTAGAATTCGTAGCAGAGCTTCCCAAAAACAGTACGGGGAAAATCTTACGTCGATCGTTGCGCACCTCTTAAACCATCGCATGATTAAATGAAAAGAGCCAGCTCACAATGATCCTTTTGTTGTAAGCTGGTTTTTTCGTGTAAGGAAGCTGTACAACTTTCAGCTTGCTATGTGCATTACGGGATGTGGAGGTGTTAGGATTGCTGCGTTTGATTCATGCAACAGAGGATTATGAATACGATCAAGTACGTGAACTTTTCTTGATTGACGATGCGTCATTACGCTAAACCAGCTAATAGGATGTCAACATTTTTCAATAAAACGTGTTTTGTTTCATTGTTATACTGAAAATGAGCATGGCAAATATCCATCCAACGTCGTGATGGAAGGCTTTTTCTCTATTGTTGCTTATTGGTATTAAGCGATATCAAGGAAAGTCTCTTTACGCTTTAACAGGGTATAAATCCAGTGAATCAGTTTGTTTACACAAGCAATGATGTTGACTTTAAACGGCTTTCCTTCAGCGCGTTTTCTGTCATAAAACTCTTTTAGCTTCTTATTGCGCGAACTTCTGATGCCACATAGGACAGCCATATATAAGGCATGTCGCAACTTGCTGGAACTTCTTTTCGGGATTCGATTAATGGTTGCAGTAAACTTACCAGAAGAATGCACACTAGGATCGATTCCGGCAAAGGCAACAAGTTTTTTAGGGTGATTAAACCGCTCTATCTCACCAATTTCAGAGATAATCGTTGCCGCGATTTTTTCTCCGATACCAGGGATAGATTGGATAATCTTATATTCTTCAATTTCTGATGCGAGAGCATCAATTCGGTGCTCCAAATTGGACAGGTGCTCTTGATATTGAAGAATCATACGAATATACATCTCAAGACTAATCAAATGACTTTCGTACACTGCTTTTTGAAATGGATTGCGGCTTGCTGCCTCCATTATTTTTTTCGCCTTTTCTTGGGCCCAAGCGTTGGAACGGCTGATACATATAGCTTCGATTCGTTTCGTCAATTCAGATTCCCTAGCTTTTATGACCTCTTCCGAGGTAGGGAACTCCAGTAAAATGTGCAAGGATACCTTCGAAAACAAGTCTCCAAATACAGTTCTAAACTCAGGGAATACTTGGTCTAAAATGGCATGGAACTATAATTTTGCTTGCATGCAAAGATCAGTTAGAGCACCATGCTGTCTTGTTAGATTACGGAGGTTTAACAGCTGTAACCCTCTCTTCTTATAAGGTTGAAGTTCCTCCTTGTAATACAGCTCATCAAAGGGGACGAAATTGGGTTACAGGCGCGCATTATCGCGGTATGTGATGTGTGGGACGCATTAACCTCTGATCGAGCCTATCGGGATGCTCTACCGAAACATGTGGCTTTGAAGATCATGGAAGAAGGACGGGGTACACAATTTGATCCGATAATCTTGGACTATTTTTTTAGCATTATAAATGAGGACTAGTATCCAGAAAGTCAGGGATAGCACGAAAAACAATGTGTTTGACAGGCTTTTTTATTGTAAATCTATCAGGTTCCGGGTAATCTTCCTCTCCGGTAAGGAAGGGCAGTTCCTTCTGATGGGTTTACACAGGGACGACCCACATCTTCAACAAACCCTCGAGCGAGTCAATATGATCGAAATGCGCATGCGTCAGTACAAGTGCTTTCGGTTTGGCCGATGGAATTCGATTTTTCCCCACTTCGGAAATGTGGTCTATGCATTTTGCTTCAGGGACCAAATTGAAATAACCTGAATCAGGATTTGGGAAGCGAGAATGTCATGTGCAACGATGAAGGCAATCTGCATATTCGGCTGCTTTACTCTGCTAACGGTTAGCTAATACAATACTACCGATTTAGACCTTCCATTGGATGCAAACCTAGATGGGAGGTTTTTTTATGAAATTCAATGAATTATGGAGGATGTATGAAGCAGATAACCGACTTCAGGGAAATTGTTTTAACCTATTTAAAGCGTATGTTTTGCATCTAAAGTTGCTGGTGGATGAACTGCGTGATCTTGAATTCGGCGATGTCTCTTTACAGTTGCTAAAGGAATATTTGGCTAAACAAATTATAGCCAATCTTTTAGGACACTGTAGTCGTTTTGTACGTTACCTTTTTCGCTTGTTTCGGCAACGCTTTGGTAGATACATTCGATTGGCTACAAAAATACATCAAATATTGGAGGGGACCAAGCGAACGACTCGGTAGGTATCTCTGAATACCAATATGCGCAGAGGACAGAATATAACTGTTCATTTAACTGGAAGGAGGTGGTTACATAATGGATAGGCAAACACTGGCTGCACATGAATCACTTGAAATCCATGAAGCACTCAACTTCAAGACACTCTGCCTTGCC
Organism: Brevibacillus sp. IT-7CA2; assembly: GCF_949767855.1. NCBI lineage: Bacteria > Bacillati > Bacillota > Bacilli > Caryophanales > Paenibacillaceae > Brevibacillus > Brevibacillus sp. IT-7CA2. Next base: position 2,350 of record NZ_CATKQT010000011.1, on the reverse strand, counting down.
AAGTCTAAATTGATGCAAGGCATCGTATTTGATCAGGATCTAAAAGCATTGATGCAAAAAGACGTAGAACAAACGACGCAAGCAATTGCCGAGCTACAGGCAGTCTATGAGAAAGCTCCATTCCAAGTCCCGGTTCCGCAAAATCGACCTACTCCAATATTGAATTGAAGGTGATACTCGAATGAATAACGATTATCAAGATCCGATTAATGCGTTACACATGCCGGAGATGGCGGATATGACGCTTGCCATGGACTTCCTCGTCCGTGCCAAAGAGGGCGTCCGAAACACGGCAATCGCCCTGACAGAAACAGTATCCCCTGAGGCTAGGGCGGTACTTCGCAAGCAGCTCCACCAAGGGATCGCTTTCCATCAAGAAATTGCTGAGCTCATGATTAGTAAAAAATGGTTCCACCCTTACGAACTCAATGAACAATATCAATTGGACCAGCTTTCGGCCTTGAACACCATCCAAATTGGGCAAATGAAGCTTTTCCCTGAGGATACCTCGCGCAAAGGTATGTTCGATCGGACGCCAGATGAACAATAGTATTGGAGGAACAATGGATGAAAGCTGTTACATATCAGGGCATTAAGAACGTCGTGGTAAAAGAAGTTCCAGATCCAAAGATCGAGAAACCCGACGATATGATTATCAAGCTGACCAGCACAGCAATTTGCGGATCTGACCTGCATTTAATCCACGGAATGATTCCGAATTTGCAAGAAGACTATATCATCGGCCATGAACCAATGGGTATTGTTGAAGAGGTTGGCCCGGGCGTAACTAAGCTGAAAAAGGGCGACCGCGTCATCATTCCGTTCAATATTGCCTGCGGGGAGTGCTTCTACTGCAAGAACCAGCTAGAAAGCCAATGCGATAATTCAAATGAGAATGGGGATATGGGCGCTTACTTCGGCTATTCTGGCACGACTGGCGGTTATCCTGGAGGACAAGCCGAGTATTTACGGGTGCCCTTCGCGAATTTCACCCATTTCAAGCTCCCTGAAAACTGCGAAGTGGAAGACGAAAAGCTGTGTCTGATCGCCGATGCCATGACGACTGCTTACTGGAGTGTGGATAATGCCGGTGTGAAAAACGGAGATACAGTCATTGTTTTGGGCTGCGGTCCAGTGGGACTTCTCGCACAAAAGTTTTGCTGGCTGAAGGGCGCAAAACGTGTAATCGCGGTCGACTACGTCGATTACCGCTTGCAGCATGCAAAGCGTACGAACAATGTGGAAATCGTAAACTTTGAGCAAGAGCAAAATATTGGAAGCCATCTGAAGGAAATGACAAAGGGTGGCGCTGATGTTGTCATCGACGCTGTCGGCATGGACGGGAAAATGTCCGATTTGGAGTTTCTCGCGAGTGGCCTAAAACTGCAAGGGGGCGCAATGGGTGCGGTGGTCATTGCTTCTCAAGCTGTTCGGAAGGGTGGCACGATTCAAATTACCGGTGTCTACGGGGGACGATATAATGCGTTTCCTCTTGGCGACATCATGCAACGCAATGTCAATATTCGTTCGGGACAAGCTCCAGTCATCCACTACATGCCGTATATGTACGAGCTCGTGACGTCAGGCAAAGTGGATCCCGGCGACATCATCACCCACGTTATCCCTTTGAGCGACGCGAAGCGCGGATACGAAGTGTTCGACACGAAGACGGACAACTGCATCAAAGTTGTTCTAAAGCCTTAACTAGAATCGTGGAAAGGGAGGCTGTCCTTCGATGGCATACGGATTGCACGAACAGCTGGAGGTTCATGAGATTGCTGCTTTTAAAACCATCTGCTTGACCAAATCCAAGACCATGCAAGCATTGGTTACGGACGAAGCGTTAAAACAAATTTTAGCCGATGATGTTCATGTATCTACTAGACAGCTTCAGGAGCTGAGCTCGTTGCTAACAAATGCAGCTACATAGGAGGTGAAGACAAGATATGGCTGGTATTCTTCAAGATATGATCGGCATGGGTGGCATGACGGATCAAGTAGTGGCAATGGACTTGCTAATCTCAGCCAAGAGTGGTGTGAGAAATTACGCCATGGCTCTAACCGAAACAGGCACTCCGGAAATAAAAGCTACGCTTACCAAACAATTGGAAGAAGTGATTGATTTGCACGAAAAAATTAGTACGTACATGATCGAGCAGGGCTGGTACCATCCTTGGAATGTTAACGAGCAGATTAAGTTGGATCAAGAGAATATCCAGACAGCGTTGAATTTGCCATAAAGCACCCTTCGAAGGGTGCTTTTTCTCACAAGAAGACCAGAATGGGCGTCATTTCTACGGTTGCTGTAATGGAAATTCCTGATAGAGATGTTTTCGTATGGATTGGAAAA